>CAYLMM010000029.1:0-33106 GCA_964384825.1 uncultured Fibrobacteraceae bacterium | reverse complement strand
CGGTCCCGTCGCCGGCCTCAATCCGATTTTCGCGCGAAGACCGTCATCCGATCGCCGAAACGACCGGTCAGCCGGGTCAACGGCGCGTTGATGAACTGCAGCGCGTACTTCGCCAGATAGGCCGCCGAGCGGTCCTTGAGGTTCAGTCCGCCCGGCGCGGTGGCCTCGCAAAGGATCTCGACCTCGGCGAAATGCGGCGCGAACATCCGGCGCAGGGTCGTGTCGGTGTATTCATAGAGATGGTAGGGCGCGTCGGGCAACGGGCGGTCGCGGCCGGCCAGGCGCAACACGGCCTCGCCCAGCTTCGTCGACAGCAGGTTGTAGGTTCCCGGCACCCGCATCACGCAGATCCCGCCCGGTGTCAGCAGCCGCGCGACCTTGGCCAGCACTCCCGACGGATCCCGCAGATGTTCGAAGAGGTCGCCGGCGTAGACCACGTCCCAATCGCCGGCCCACGGCTCGACGTCGATCTTCTCGATGTTTCCGCATTCCAGCTCGATGCCGAACTTCTCGCGGGCCCGTTCGACCGCGGCGGCCGAGATCTCCACCCCGCCGGTGCGCAGCCCCTCGGCCGCGGCAGCGCGCAGGAAATGACCCATCGCCCCGCCCAACTCGAAGACCGACCGGGCGCCGGGCCGCCGCGGCAGGATCGTCTCGCGCAGGTAGCGCCGGGCGCCGGCAAGCGCGGCGTCGGCGTGGGTTTCGTAGTCGGTTCCCATGCGGTCGAGGCCGTGCAGGCCGTCGGCGAAGTAGTCGGCGTCGTAGAGGCGCACCAGCTGCTCGTCGGTCGGCAAGGGATCGAGGGTCACCAGGCCGCAGGTCCGGCAGCGCACGCCCTGGAAGCGCACGCCGTCCCACATGTAGTGGAAGGGCAGGCGGACGAAACGCTGGCCGTGGCAGAGGTTGCAGTTCACGCGGATCTCCCGGGCGCGGGTCGATGGGGGCTCATCCGAAGAAAAGGTAGCTGACGAGCACGGCCGCCACAATCCCGGCCGCGTCGGCGGCCAGTCCGCAGGCCAGGGCGTGGCGGGTGCGGCGCAGGCCGACGGCCCCGAAGTAGACCGCCAGCACGTAGAAGGTGGTCTCGGTGCTGCCCTGGACGACCGAGGCCAGCCGTCCGGCGAAGGAGTCGGGCCCGAAGTTCTGCATCGTCTCGACCATCATCCCGCGCGCGCCGCTGCCCGACAGGGGCTTCATCAGGGCGGTCGGCAGGCCGTCGACCCAGCGGACGTCCAGGCCCGCGGCTCCGACCGCCGCGCGCACCCCGTCCAGCAGCAGGTCCAGGGCGCCGCTGGCCCGCAGCATGGAGATGGCGGCCAGCATCGCCACCAGATAGGGGATGATCCCGACCGCGGTCTTGAAGCCGTCCTTGGCCCCGTCGACGAAGGTCTCGAAGACCGGTACCCGGCGGCGGACGGCCAGCAGCAGGAAGGCCGCGATCACAGCCAGGATCAGCCCGTTTGCCAGGATGGTCGACTGCCGCTCCATCACCTCGCGTTCGAGGCCCGCGAACCAGGCCACGAGCCCGGCGATCGCCAGGGTCATCGCGCCCAGGTAGCCCAGCACCACCGGGTCGGCCAGGCGCAGCCGCTGCACCGTTCCGGTGACCAGCAGTCCGACCAGGGTGCTGCAGTAGGTGGCGATCAAAATCGGCAGGAAAACGTCGGTGGGATCGACCGCGCCGAGCTGGGCGCGGAAGGTGAAGATCGTGATCGGGATCAGCGTGACCGACGACGTGTTGACCACCAGGAACAGGATCTGATCGTTGCTGGCCCGGTCCTTGGTCGGATTCAACTCCTGCAGCTCGCGCATCGCCTTGAGCCCCAGCGGCGTGGCCGCGTTGTCCAGGCCCAGCATGTTCGCGGCCATGTTCATCACGATCGAGCCGGAGGCGGGATGGCCGGCCGGCACGCCCGGAAACAGCCGCCGCAGCAGGGGCCCGAAGGCGCGGGCCAGCAGATCGACCGCGCCGCCCTTCTCGCCGACGCGCATGATCCCCAGCCACAGGCACATCACGCCGGTCAGGCCCAGCGCGATCTCGAAGCCGGTCTTCGCGCTGTCGAAGAGCGCGCCGACCATCCCGGCGAAGACGCCGGGATTGCCCAGCAGCGTCGCCTGGATGACGGCCGCCAGGAAGGCCGCGAAGAAGAATGCCGCCCAGATCCGGTTGAGCATGGTGCGAAGAAACCTCCTTGCCGCCGGAGGATAGGGCGCGCGGGGGCGGTTGTCATGGGGGAAATGGGGAGCCCCGCCCCCGGGCGGGGGCGACGATCCTCCCGATCCATGCTATCGTCAACGGCGACCGCGGCGTCTCTTCTCTTCGCCCCCGTGCCAACCGAAAGGCCCCCATGCCCGAACTCTGGACCGCCACCCTGCGCAAGATGCGCGTCGAAGCCGCCGACCCGGTGTCCTACTACCTGGCCGACGGTTGGCACGACGAGTCCGCCCGCGTCGCCGACCTGCCGCTGGCTCCCCTGCTGGGCCGCCGGATGGAACTGCGCTTCACCGGCGAGATCAACTGCGTGGCCTGCGGCCGTCCCACCAAGAAGACCTTCAACCAGGGCTACTGCTTTCCCTGTTCGCGGAGCCTGGCCGCGGCCGACATCTGCATGGTCAAGCCCGAGCTCTGCCACCACGGCGATCCGGAGCATCCCTGCCGCGAGGAGGATTTCGCGCAGGCGCAGTGCTTCCAGCCCCACATCCTGTACGTTTCGCTGACCTCGGGCTGCAAGGTGGGCATCACCCGGCGGGTCAACGTGCCGAGCCGGTGGATCGACCAGGGCGCGACCGCGGCGATCCCGCTGGCCGAACTGCCCAGCCGCCGCGAGGTCGGTCTGATCGAGCACGATCTGGCGCAACATTACGCCGACCGCACGCACTGGATGAGGATGCTGAAGGAGGAGAAGGCCGAGGCCGATCTCGAGGCCTTCGCCGCCGAGATCCTCGAGGCCCTGGCCGCGCGCGGGGTCGAGCCGCTGCCGACGGCCGAACGCGCGATGCGCGAGTTCCGCTATCCGGTGCTGCGACGGCCGCTGAAGGTCAAGAGCCTGAACCTCGACCGCACGCCGGTGGTCGGGGGGGTGCTCGACGGGATCAAGGGCCAGTACCTGATCTTCGACACCGGCGTGATCAACGTGCGCAAGTTCGCCGGCTACCGGGTGTCGGTCCACGCCGATATCGACGAGGGGGGAGGCGGATGACGCGTCCGGGGGCCAGGCTCCAGGCGGCCGAGGATTGCGGGCCGGGGCGTTCGGCCCGGATCGGTCTCTGGCTCGGCCCGGCCGCCGCGATCGCCCTGCTGGTCTTCGCCGATCTCGATCCTTCCCGCCCGGCCGCCACCCCTATGGCGGCCGTCGCCGTCTGGATGGCGGTCTGGTGGATCACCGAAGCCGTTCCGCTGGCGGCGACCGCCCTGCTGCCGGTGGCCCTCTACCCCTTGCTGGGGATCATGTCGGGCCGCGCCGTCGCCCCGGTCTACTTCAACAGCATCATCTTCCTGTTCCTGGGCGGATTCGTGGTCGCGCTGGCGATGGAGCGCTGGAAGCTGCACCGGCGGATCGCCCTGGCGGTGATCCTGGCCGTCGGCGGCCACGCGCGCGGGGTGCTGATGGGATTCATGGCCGCGGCCGCGTTCCTTTCGATGTGGATCAGCAACACCGCCACCACGATGATGATGGTGCCGATCGCCGGCGCGGTGATCCGGCGCGTCGCGAAGCATCATCCGGGGCCCGGATCGCGGCGCTTCGGCGTGGCCCTGCTGCTGGGCACGGCCTACGGCGCGTCGGTCGGCGGCCTGGCCACCCTGATCGGCACGCCGCCCAACCCCCTGTTCGTCAGCAACCTGGCGCTGCTGTTTCCCGCGGCGCCCGAGGTGAGCTTCGCCTCGTGGATGATCCTGGGCCTGCCCCTTTCGCTGCTGATGCTGGCGGCGGCCTGGCTGGTGCTGACCGCGGGATTCCGCCTGGGCCGTCTGCGCGGGCTGATCGACCGCTCGGTCTTCGAGCAGGAAAGGCGGCGGCTGGGCCCGATGTCGTGGGAAGAGAAGATCGTGCTGGCCGATTTCGTGCTGCTGGCCGCCCTCTGGCTGACCCGCGCCGGCCTGGACTTGGGCGCGACGCGTCTGCCGGGATGGTCCGACCTGCTGCCGCACGGGCATCTGCTGGACGACGGGACGGTGGCGATCGCCGTGGCGCTGCTGCTGTTCGTGGCGCCGTCGCGGGCCCGGCCGGGCCGCATCATGGATTGGCCGACCGCCCGCAACCTGCCCTGGGGCGTGGTGCTGCTCTTCGGCGGCGGATTCGCCCTGGCCCACGGCTTCACCGCCTCGGGCCTGACCCTGTGGCTGGGCGAGCGGCTGGCGGGCCTCGACGCCCTGCCGCCGCCGGTCCTGGTGATCTCGATCTGCCTGGGGATGACGTTCCTGACCGAACTGACCAGCAACACCGCCACGACCCAGATGGCGCTGCCGGTGCTGGCGGCCGCGGCGGTCGGGATCGACGCCAACCCCCTGCTGCTGATGGTTCCGGCGACCCTGTCGGCCTCCTGCGCCTTCATGCTGCCGGTCGCCACGCCGCCCAACGCCATCATCTTCGGCACCGGCCGCGTGCGGATCGCGGACATGGTGCGCGTCGGCATCGTGCTGAATCTTGTCGGAGCCGTCCTGATCACCCTATGTATATACTTCCTCGGCGAGGCGGCCTTCGGCGTGCCGATGAACGAGACGCCGCAGTGGGCGGCATCGATCGCCGCCGGGAATTGACGCCGCGCGGACCGGAAGACGCCGTCGCGCGGCGGGATGCGGGAGACGACGTGAACGCGGACGAAGCGAAGCGCGGGGGGGGCGGCGGACGGGCCGGGGAGCCCGGCGAGGCGGCCGACATGCCGATCGACGGCGTGCTCGACCTGCACATGTTCCGGCCGCGCGACGCGAAGGATCTGGTGGGCGACTATCTGGACGCCTGTCGGCGGGAAGGCGTGCTGGACGTGAGGATCATCCACGGCAAGGGGATCGGGGCGCTGCGCGAGACCGTGCACGCCGTGCTGCGGCGCCGCGAAGACGTCGAGAGCTTTTCGCTGGCCGCCGACGCCGGCTCCTGGGGCGCGACGGTGGTCCGCCTGCGGCCGGCGGGGGAGGCGTGATGGCGGCCCGCAAGCGCAAGCGCCGCTCGATCCGCTTCGACGCCTGGGACGACGATGTTCCCGGCGCCCGGCGTCCCTCGGGACCCCTGCCGCCGACGGTGAACCTGCGCCACATGCGGGCCGAGGAAGCCCTGGCGGTGCTCGAGGCCGCGGTCGCCCGCCACCGGGCGCGCGGCACGTCCGAACTGCTGATCGTCCATGGACGCGGGCGCGGATCGCCGGGCGGCAAGCCGGTCATCGGCCCGATGGTCCTGTCGTGGTGCGCCGAGCATCCCGCCCAGGTGGCCGACGTCCGCGAGGCGCCCCGCGACTGGGGCGGCGCCGGAGCCTCGGTGCTGCGACTGCGTTAGAGGGAGGATCTCATGACCATCTCGAGGAATTGCCTGGCGGGCCGTACGGCCCTGGTCACCGGCGCGGCGCGGCGGGTGGGGCGCGCGTTGGCGCTGACGCTGGCCGAGAACGGCGCCGACGTGGCGGTGCATTACCGGAACTCGGAACGGGACGCGCGGGAGACCGCCGCCGCGATCGAGGCGCTGGGCCGCCGCGCCGCCCTGGTGCGGAGCGATCTCGCCGATCCCGAGGCTTCCGTGCGAACGGTCGCCGAGGCGGCCGCCGCCCTCGGACCGATCGACATCCTGGTCAACAACGCCTCGGTCTTCGAGCAGGGCGGAATCGATGACGCCGACGCCGCGGCCTGGGATCTGAACCACGCGCTGCACGCCCGGGCGCCGCTGCTGCTGGCCCGCGCGGTGGCCGACGCCCTGCCCGGCGACGCCGCCGGCGACATCGTGAACCTGAACGACTGGCGGGCGCTGCGCCCCGGGGCCGACCACTTCCCCTACACGATCAGCAAGTCGGCCCTGCACGGCCTGACCCGCGGGCTGGCCGTCGCGCTGGCGCCCCGGCTGCGGGTCAACGAGATCGCGCTGGGCGCCGTGCTGCCGCCCGAGAAGGCCTCCGAGGATTACATGCACACACTGCGCGCCGAGATCCCGCTGCGCCGCTTCCCGCCGCTGGGGGATGTCTGCGCGGCCCTGGTCTTCCTGCTGGCCACCTCCTCGATCACCGGCCAGACCATCTGCGTGGACGGCGGGCGGCACCTGGTGTAGAGTCGGGACATGTCTACTGCGAACGTCCATCCCGCCGGTCGCGACCGGATCCATGTCCGCGACCTGCTGCTGCGGACCATCGTCGGCATCAAGCCCGACGAGCGGACCAAGCGCCAGGATGTGCTGATCAACCTGGATCTGGGCGTGGACGTGGCGCCGGCCGGGGCGACCGACGAGATCACCGACGCGGTCAACTACCGGTCGATCACCAAGGACGTGATCGCCCTGGTCGAGCGTTCCAGCTTCCACACGGTCGAAAAACTGGCCACCGAGATCGCGCGGCTGATCATCACGCGGCATCCGGTGGTCGAGGCCGTGGTCTCGGTGGAGAAGCCGGGCGCCCTGCGTTTCGCGCGGTCGGTGGGGGTGACCCTCACCCGCACGGTCGCCGATTTCGCGGCCGACGATCCTTCCCCGAAACCATCCGACTCGTCGCCTGCGGCCCCATGAACGACGCGTACCTCTCCCTGGGCTCGAACATCGATCCGGAAACCAATCTGCGGCTGGCCGTCGCGATGCTGGCGGACTTCGGCGAAATCCGCGTCGTCTCGCCGGTCTACGTCACCGAGCCGGTGGGAGCGCCCGGAACGCCCCTTTTCCTGAACGCGGCCCTGCTGCTGCGGACCGGGCTGACGGCCCGGGAATTGAAGGAGTCGGCGATCGCCGGCATCGAGCGCGAACTCGGCAGGGTGCGCGTGCCCGGCGAGCCCAACGCCCCGCGCACGATCGACATCGACGTCGCGCTGTGGAGCCGGTCGAGGGACGGGCTCGCGCGGGGACCGGCGCCCGACCCGGACATCCTGCGCCGGGCCCACGTCGCGGTGCCGCTGGCGGCCGTCGCCCCGCATCTGGTCCACCCGGAGACCGGCGAGACCCTGGCCGCGATCGCCGGGCGGCTGGTCGCGGCGTGCGAAGGGCCGCCCCCGAGGGAGCGGCCCGATTTCCGGCTCGGTGCTTCGAACGGCGAACCCCGGAGCTAGCGCTCGGGGTACAGCGCGTTCCACCAGGCCTCGCGGCCCTTCAGGTGCTTGGCGAACCAGGCCATGATCGAATCGTTCCAGACGATGCGCTGGTCGTGGTCGAGGATCCAGTGGTCCTGGCCCAGCACCCGCACGTATTCCACCTCGCGTCCGAGCAGCTTCAACGCCACGAAGAGCTGGTCGCTCTCGCCGCGCGGCACGTTGGTGTCGGCCGAGCCGTGCAGAAGCAGCAGCGGCGTGTGGATCTTGTCGGCGTGGAACAGCGGGCTCTGCTCGATGTAGAGCTCGCGGTCCGACCAGGGGAAGGCCTCGGCCAGGGCGCGGGCCCCGTAGACGTAGCCCCAGTTTCCCTCGCCCCAGTAGCTGCTGATCGACGAGATGCCGGCGTGGCTGATCGCGCAGGCGAACATGTCGGTCCGGGTGACCAGGTACTCGGTCAAAAATCCGCCGTACGAGGCGCCCATGCAGCCCAGCCGGTCGGGATCGGCCGCGGGATGGGCCGCCAAGAACGCCTTGGTGCCCTCGATCACCTCGTCGGCCGTCAGCCGGCCCCAGTCGTTCACGTGTTTCGCGGCGAATTCCTGGCCGTATCCGGTGGCGCCGCTGGGCTCGGGCACGTAGACGAAGTAGCCTTGGGCGGTCCAGACGTTCTTCGGGTAGCGGCCGCCGAAATCGCGGGTGATCGGCGACGTGCCGCCGTAGTAGTACACGATCGTGGGATAGGTCTCGTCGGGGTCGTAGCCCACCGGATAGTGGACCCGCCCGTCCATCTCGCGCCCGTCGGGCAGCGTGACGGCGAAGGGTTCGACCTTCCCCAGCCGGATGTCGGCGTAGCGGTCGGCCGCGGGCTCGAGCAGCAGCTTCGATTTGCCCTTCTTCAGGTCGAGGATCATCACCTTCTGCGGTTCTGCGGCGCCGGAGCCCCGGACCACGGCCGTCCGTTCGTCGCGGGCGTAGTCCACCGCGTCGACGTGTTCGACGCCCGCGTCCAGCTCCTTCCACGAGCCGTCCCAGGCGAAGACCTTCTGGCGCTGGCGGTCGAGGGCCAAAGCGTAGATCCGGCCGTCGCGATGCCAGCGGATCGAGGAGATCTGCGGGTCGAAGTCGCGGCTGGCCGGTTCCACCGAACCGTCGGCCAGGTCGTAGATGAACAGCTGGCCGCCGTACTCGTTCGGCAGCACGTCCTCGGGCAGGACGTTGCCCGCGCCGCCGAAGGACGACGGGGAGCCGAGGATCGCCAGGCGGCCGCCGTCGGGCGACCATTCCGCGGCGTTGATCCAGCGGTCTTCGATGATCCTGCCGGCCTTCAGCGATTCGAGATCCAGCCGCCACAGCGTGCGCCGAGCGTAGGGCCGGGCCTGGTAGTCGACGTGCTCGCGGAAGAACAGCACGCTCTCGCCGTCGGGCGAGATCCGCCAGCCGTCGACGCCGACCTCGCCGGCGGTCAGCCGCCGCGCAGCGCCTCCGGGCACGGCCGCCTGCACCAGCCGCACGCGGTGCCGGAACCAGGGCATCCGGTCGTCGGGATCGCGCAGCCGCAGCACCTTCCGCGGGTCGGGCTCGGTCTTCTCGACGATCGAATAGATCAGCCAGGATCCGTCGGGCGCCCAGCGGTAGTCCTGCAGGTCCTCGACGCCGCGGACGATCGGCTCGACCGAGCCGTCGGCCAGATCCATCAGCCAGATGTCGGCCTTCTCCTCGCCGGTCACGTAGCTCAGCCGATGGCCGCGCGGAGCCCACTTCGGGTTCCGCGCCCCGACGTCGCCGCGCCAGGTGCGTTCGAGCTTGCCGGTGCGCGCGTCGCGGATCTCGAACCACGTCTCGTGCTCGCCGGCGGCGTCGATCGCCCCGATCTCGCAGACCACCAGCCGTCCGTCGGGCGAGATGACGGTTCCGGCGGCCTTGGGCGCGTCCAGGACGTCCCGGATGGTCACCGGCCGCGAGGGATCGATGGTCAGCGCCAGCTCGGGTCCCGAAGCGTATTCCAGCGAGGCGTCGACCGCCCAGTCGCTCTCGGCCTCGGCGTCGAAGACCGCGCGCACCAGCAGCAGATGCTTGCCGATGGTCAGCTTCGCGGCGCCGGCGCGGGTGTCGTCATCCTTCTTTTCCAGGGCGAGGGCCTCGCCGTCGATCCAGGCCCGCACCGGATGCTCGCCGCGGAGGTTCAGGGTCGCCTCGGTCCAGCGATCGGTCGCCACCCAGGTCGCCAGCCACGCTTCGCCCGGAGTCTTGCCGGCCGGGGTCGCCAGGGAGATCCGTCCGCCGTCGGTGGCCGCCGCGCGCCAGAAACGATCGCCCGCGCCGGGCAGGGCCGCCTTCGCGCCCTCGCGGGGCCGCAGGCTGGTCGGATCCAGGACGGGACGCTCCAGCAGATCGGCCAGGGCGAAGCCGCCGGATACCTCGTCGCCGAAGGCGGGCAAGGGCGCCGGAACCGGCCCCAGACGCAGCCAGAAGGCCGGGGCCGCCGTCTCGGGAGCCGCGGCGGGTGTTTCGTCGGCGGCCGCGACGGCGACCGACAGCAGGGTCGTGAGGAGAAGAACCGCGGAAAGGGCCGCGACGAAGCGCTTCATGGGTACCTCCGCAAAGGTGGGGTGGGAACGTATTCGACGAGGCGTCGGCCCCGTGGAGATCGAAGATAACAGTTCGGCCGCGGCGACCCCAATCGGAATCCCGCAGCGACGACGTTGATTTTTCCCGGGCGAGCAGTCATTCTTTCTCGGCCATGAGGATTATTCGACGCATGAAACGATGGGGCCTCTTCCTGAGACGGCTGCAGCGGGAGATCGGCTACGACGACTGCATGGGGATGGCGGCCCAGGTCGCCTACTTCAACATGCTCGGCCTGTTCCCCTTCCTGCTGTTCCTGATCAGCCTGCTGAGCTACCTGCCGATCCTCCAGCCGGAGCAGGTCCTCGCCAATCTGAGCGAGGCGCTGCCGCTGGAGGTCTTCGACATGATCAAGGACACCGTCCAGTCGGTTCTCGGGGAGCGCCAGCAGAGCATCCTCGGCTTCGGTCTGGTGGCGGCCCTCTGGTCGGGGTCGATGGGGGTCGGCGCCCTGATCACGACCATCAACCGGGCCTACAACATCCGCCCGCGCCGGAACATCGTCTATCAGAAGATGCTGTCGATCGTGCTCACGCTGGTGATCAGCGTGTTCCTGCTGGCCTCGTCGATCATCGTGCTCGCCGGTCCGCGGATCACCCAGGCGGCCATCGAGACCCTGGGCCTGGCCAGCAACAGCGCGGCGCTGTGGACGAATCTGCGGCTGCTGATCGTGGTCCTGCTGACCTCCGGCGCCATGGCCACCCTGTATTACGTCGCTCCCGAGGCGCGGCAGAAATTCGTCTCGATCCTGCCCGGCACCGTCACCGCTACGGTTCTCTGGTTCCTGGGTTGCTCGCTGTTCCGTGTTTTCGTGCGTAACTTCGGCTCCTACAACGCCACCTACGGCTCGATCGCCACGGTGATCGTGCTGATGGTCTGGTTCTGGATCTCGGGATTCGTATTCCTGCTCGGAGCCGAGATCAACGCCCTGATGCGCCGGTCGGACCACTACGTCGATCTGCCCCGTCAGAGGGGCCGCATCAGATTCATGACCCACGCGGGCGAAAAAGAAAAAAAGGAAGAGTGAATCCATGCCCGCTCACCGTGTGACCTGGAGCGGCGGCCTGAAGTTCGACGCCGTCGCCTCCGGAGGCCAGACGACCGTCTTCGACGCCCCTTCCCCCGACGGCGCGCCCGCCTCGGCTCCGACGCCCATGGAATCGGTGCTGCTGTCGCTGGCCGCCTGCAGCGGCGTGGACCTGGTGAACATCCTGCAGCGGATGCGGCAGCCGCTGACCGGCCTGTCGGTTTCGGTCGAGGCCGAGCGGGCCGACGAGCATCCCCGCGTCTACACCGCCATCCGCATGGTCTTCGCGGTGTCGGGCGAGATGGATCCCCGGAAGGTCGAGAGGGCGGTGAAGCTCTCGACGACGAAATACTGCTCGATCGGGGCGATGCTGGCCGAAACGGCCGAGATCTCCCACGCCATCGAATACCTCTGAGCCCCGCCGCTTTCTCCGATCCGGGATTTGCAGTATAATCATGCAGTCGGTCCCGCTCGCCGGGGGGCGGAGGGCTTGCCCCCATCCGTTCCGTCTGTCCGCCGGAGGCTCCCCGCCGCTCCGGAACACGCCCTTTTCGGGAGGATGCCATGCGCTCGCGGTTGCTGGTTCTCGCCCTGTTTTTCGTGATGTCCGGCTTCGCTCCCGCCGTCCCGGCGGCCGGGGCGGCCGATTCCGGCGGACCCTGCCCGATGCCGCCGAGCCCCGATCTGCTGACCCGCCTCGGCAAGGAGCGCGTCGCGGAGCTCGCGGGCGATTTCCGCCCCGAGAAAGAGCTCTACGTCGCCGCCCGGCAGGAGCGCGGGCTCGCCAAATCGGCCCAGGTGACCGGCACCGGCACTTGCCTGGTCATCCTGCTGGAGTGGACCGACCATCCGGCCGACAAGGTCAGCCATCCCAATTCCGAGTACGTCGACATGATGTTCTCGACCGGCGCGTATCCCACCGGCAGCATGAACGACTACTACCGCGAGATCAGCCACGGCCTCTACGGGGTGCAGGGCACGGTCCACGGCTGGGCGCAGGACGACGATCCCTACAGTTCGATCACGCCCACCGACTACTACCAGGTGCGCGATCTGATGCGGGAGGCCGTCCTGCAGCTCGACCCGGTCATCGACTACAGCCAGTTCGACAACGACGGGCCCGACGGCGTGCCGAACTCCGGCGACGACGACGGGCGGGTCGACGCCCTGTTCTTCGTCCACGCCGGCCCCGGCCGCGAGGCCACCGGCGACGACAACGACATCTGGTCGCACGCCTGGTCCTTCTCCGACGCCGCCCTGAACGTCGACGGGGTCCAGTGCTACAGCTATTCGGTCGAGCCCGAGGAATCCCCCGACGGCTCGATGGTCGCCGTCGGCGTCTTTTGCCACGAATACGGGCACGTGCTCGGCCTGCCCGACCTCTACGACACCGACTATTCCACCGCGGGCGTGGGCGAGTGGTGCCTGATGAGCGGCGGCTCCTGGGGCCGGCGTCCGGGGGATCCGCCGGGAAGCTGCCCGGTGCACATGACCGCCTGGTGCAAGGAGCAGTTGGGCTGGGTCGATCCGGTGGCGATCACCGCGTCGACCCTGGGCCTGACCGTTCCCCGCGCCGAGGACAATCCGGTCGCCTACCGCGTGTGGCGCGCCGGCGACGCCTCGGGCGACGAGTACTTCCTGATCGAGAACCGCCGCCCGGTGGGCTTCGACGAGGCCCTGCTGCGGCGTCAGATCGATTACGGCCTGCCCCAGCCCGAGGGCCTGATCATCTACCACGTCGACAACGCCCTGAACGGCAACGCCAACGAGCGGCACCGCCTGGTCGACGTGGTCGAGGCCAGCCCCTGGTTCGACGGGCCCGGCGACTGGTTCGAGCAGCTGGACGGCCCGCGCGACTACGCCACCGGCGCGCGTCTGGACGCCTACAACCGGGGCGACGACGGGGATGTCTGGCCCGGCTATTCGGCCGTCGACGGCGATACGACGTCCTGGGTCGGTCCCCGCGACCGCGACCGCTTCGCCGACGACACCATCCCGCCGGCCCACGACTACTACTGCGAGCCCACCGGGATCACGCTGCAGAACATCGCCATCTCCGGCGACGACGTGGTGCTGGACGTGCTGATCGAGGGGGCCAAGGGCGGCGACGATCCGCCGCCCCCGGCCGCGACCGCGCTCAGCTGGGACTTCGAATCGGGGCTCGAGGGATGGGAGTTCTGCAACAGCTACGTCCATCTCGACCAGACCCAGGCCGGCAGCTGCGGCGGCACCGGGCTGTGGTTCGGCGTCGACGATCCGGCCTACGAATGCGGCCCCGGCTACGGCAACAACTGGTTCGACATCACCTGGCACCAGGTCCAGGTCTCGGGTTCGCCGACGGTGACCCTGACCCATCATTACGATCTGGAACCGAATTACGACTACGGAGTGGTCGAGGTGCGTTGCGCCAACGATCCGCTGGCCGATTGGCACCAGGTGGCGGCGGTCACCGGATCGAGCGGCTGCGTCACCGACACCTGGCCGCTGCCGACGGCCGCGCTGACCGAATGCGCCGACGGCGACCCCGACATCATGCTGGATCTGCGCCTGCGCCTGCTGACCGACGGCGGCTACTCCGCCGAGGACGGGTCCTTCTGCGGTTTCGGCTGGTGGGTGGGCGAAGTGACCCTCGACGGGGTCCTGACCGACGTGGGCGATACGCCGCGCCCGATGGCTTCGGCCAGCCTGCTGCCGCCCTGGCCGAATCCCTTCAACCCGGTCAGCGCGGTGAAGTACTACGTTCCCGAAGGGGTCGCGCGGGCCTCGCTGCGGATCTACGACCAACGGGGGCGGGTGGTGCGGAACCTGGCCGCCGACATGCCCGCCGGATGGGGCGAAACGACCTGGAACGGCCGCGACGACGCCGGTCGGGCGCTTCCCAGCGGAATCTATTATTGCCGCCTGATCGCCGGTTCCGATGTGCTTGTGCGGAAACTCGCCTTGCTCAAGTAGCATCGAGATGTTTCCATCTAGGCCGGTCCCGTCCCGGGGCCGGCCTTTTTTCGCGAACCGCCCTGTGCGGAATGAGTTTTTCGATTATTCTGGACAATCGGCGTCTGGCATTCTTGTTTTAAGCAACGCCTATTGCCGTAGTGGGAATTAATTCAAAGAGGCAGGTACCCTCGTGTCCGTCCAAGCCAGTTCCGCTCGCGGCCCTTTCGGCGCCGTGGCGTTCGCCTGGGATCGGCTCTCCAATATGCGCTTCGCGCTGTGGATCCTTCTGGCCCTGGCGCTGGGAAGCATTCTGGGGATCTATGTCGGCGAGGAATTCCCCACCAACGTGGCGAACTGGGAACTGAAGGCCGCCGAGAAGGCCGGTCCGGCGCTCTATTCGGTCCTGGATTTCTTCCAGATGTTCGATCCCTTCCGGTCGTGGTGGTACCGCTCCATCGTCGGGCTGCTGTCGCTGTCGCTGACCGCATGCGCGATCAAGCGCTTCAAGGGCTCGTACCGCCGGGCGCTGTTCTTCACCTGGTTCGGGCGGTCCCGGTACTACGACCGCTACGACGACCGGCTGAACTTCATGGTGCGCTCCGACGATCCCCTCGCCGCCGTGCGACGGACACTGAAGCGGTCGCTGTTCAGCGTCCGCACCAAGCCCGCCCCCGACGGCGGCCTGATGCTGTCGGGCAACCGCTTCGGCATCTCGCGCCTGGGGCCGTTCATGAGCCACATCGGCCTGCTGTTCCTGGTGATCGGCGGGCTCGGGGGCGTGCTCTTCGGCCTGAAGACGATGCTCTGGATGGCGCCCGGCGACACCGCCCGGGTCATCGAGGTCCAGAAGAGGGGCGAGTGGGTCGACCACCAGATGCCCTTCGAGGTCCGGCTCGATGATTTCCGGCTCGACCTGAACGAGCGGGGCCAGGTCAGCCAGTACGTCGCATCGATCCAGGTGACCCCCGACGGGGGCGAGCCCTACGAAACCGACGTCATGGTGAACCACCCGCTGCGCCAATCGGGCTACAGCTTCTACCAGGCCAGCTACCAGACGGCCTTCGACGAAGTGAAGTGGATGGATGTCGTCGTCGAGGGCCCCGACGGGCCCGCCGATCCGGTGCGGACGGCGATGGGCGAGCGCTTCCCGATCCCCGGCACCGACCTCGAGGCCGTGGCCGAACGATTCTGGGGCCACGCGGTGATCGCCGACGGCGACATCCGTCACGGCTCGCGTTCCCACAGCAATCCCGCGTTCCGCTTCGGGATCTACCGGGGCGAGGAACGGATCGGCGACCAGCTGGTCTTCCTGGCCCATCGCGGGTCGCTGTTCGGCAGCTGGCGCGAGCGCACGCTGGCGGTCCGCGACTACGGCGAACTGTTCTACACCGGATTCGAAGTCTCGCGCTCGCCGCTGACCACCCTGATCTGGATCGGACTGCTGGTCAGCTCGATCGGCCTGATGCTGTCGTTCATGGTCGACCACCGCCAGGCCTGGGCGCTGGCCGAGCCCGTGGAGGAAGGCGTCTGGCGGGTGCACGTCGCCGCCGTGACGAACAAGGCCCCGACTCTCTACGCCGCCGACTTCCGCCGCTGGGCGGACGCGTGGAAAGAGAATCCGGACGTATCCCAGATGAAAGTCCACCTGTACCGGAGCTGACCCGCTCCGCCGATAAAAAAGGAGCTGCTTCATGCCGCACTCCTCGGCCCCGGCCTGGATTCTCGGCGCCGCCTTCACCGGCGCCCCCGACAGTACGTGGTTCACGATCACCTTCGCCTTCTACCTGCTCGGGTTCCTGGCCTTCGTGATCTACGGCGCCGCCCGCCGCGACGCCGTCGCCAAGACCGCGATCGCCCTGATGACCGGCGGCGTGATCGTCCACACCGTGGCGATCGCCGTGCGCTGGAAGGCGGCCGGCCACATCCCCTTCACCAACATGTACGAATACGCCAACATCATGGCGTGGATGGCGGTCGCGTCGTTCCTCATGATCCTGCGGAAGTACTACCGCCCGGTGCTCGGGCTCTACGTGTCGCCGCTGATCGTGATCCTGATCGTCTCGGCCTCGATGCTGCCCAACGACGTCCGCTCGCAGCTGGTGCCGGCTTTGCAGAGCTACTGGCTGCACATCCACGTGGCGCTCGCCGCGATCGGCGAGGGGGCGTTCCTGGTGGCCACCGCGGTCAGCGTGATGTACCTGATCGTCAGCCGCCGCAAGGATCCCTCGTCCGGCGGCATCTCGCCCGAGACCCTCGAGGAGATCAATTACAAGGCCCTGAGCATCGGCTACCCGCTGTTCACCATCGGCGCCCTCTTCGCCGGCGCGATCTGGGCCTACGAGGCCTGGGGGGCGTTCTGGAGCTGGGATCCGAAAGAAGTCGGCTCGCTGATCATCTGGCTGTTCTACACCCTGTTCTTCCACGGGCGCTACCAGCGAGGCTGGCGCGGCCAGAAGGCGGCCTGGATGTCGGTGATCGGGTTCGTGATGATCCTGCTGAGCTTCTTCGGCAACATCTTCCTCGGCGGGCAGCATGCCTACGGCTAGGCCGGCGTGCGGGAGGTCGCAATGACGGAAAGACCGGTGATTTTCATCGCCTCGGACACCCTCGGCGGCGGCGACCGGGAGCTGGGAGAGGCCCTGATGCTCTCGGCCCTGAAGAACATGCTGAAGATCGAGCCGCGTCCGGCGTGCCTGCTGTTCATGAACGCAGGAGTGAAGCTGTGCTGCACGGGCTCGAAGGCCCTGCGCGATATCGAGGCCCTGGCCGCGGCCGGCGTCGAGATCCTCTGCTGCGGCACCTGCCTGGACTACTACGGGCTGGTCGACGAGTTGAGGATGGGCCGGTCCTCGAACATGGTCGAGATCCTCGGCCGGCAGGCCGCGGCGCCGGTCGTGATGAGGCTCTGAGCCGCGGTCCCAGCCCCGGGCCGGAACCGGAAAACGCGAAGGCCGCTTCCCTGGAAGGAAGCGGCCTTCTTCACGCCGGGCGTCGTCGCCGTCCTTTCCAGGCCCCCGCCTAGCCGAAACGCCCGGTGATGTAGTCCTCGGTCTGTGAGAGATGGGGATTGGTGAACATCTCCTTCGTGGGGCCGTATTCCACCAGCCGTCCGAGGTACATGAAGGCCGTATAGTCGCTGATGCGCGCGGCCTGCTGCATGTTGTGCGTGACGATCAGGATGGAGTAGTCGCCCCGCAGCCTGCCGATCAGATCCTCGATGCGCGACGTCGCGATGGGGTCGAGCGCCGAGCAGGGCTCGTCCATAAGCAGCATCTCGGGCTCGGCGGCGATGGCCCGGGCGATGCACAGGCGCTGTTGCTGTCCGCCGCTCATGCCCAGGGCGTTCTCGTCCAGGCGGTCGGAGACCTCGTCCCAGAGCGCCGCGCCGCGCAGCGACCGTTCGCAGACGTCGCGCAGCACGCCGCGGTTCCGCTCGCCGTCGATCTGCAGCGCGTAGGTGACGTTGTCGGCGATGCTCATCGGGAAGGGATTGGATTTCTGGAAGACCATCCCCATGCGGCGGCGCAGTTCGATGACGTCGACGCCGGACGAGTAGATGCTGTCGCCGTTGAGGATCATGTCGCCCTCGATCCGCACGGTGTCGATCAAATCGTTCAGGCGGTTCACCGAGCGCAGCAGGGTGCTCTTGCCGCAACCCGACGGGCCGATCAGGGCGGTCACCTTCCCCCGCGGCACCTGCAGCGAAACGTCGTGCAGGGCCTGCGCGTCGCCGTACCAAAGGTTGAAGTCCTTCACCTCCAGCACGATGTCCTCGCGGGCGATCTCGTCGTGGATCTCCGAGGCCACGGGCTCCCCGCGGGCGATGGCCCCGAGCAGGTCGCAGTCGCCTCGAGCGCCGCGGTCGGCGTCGCCCTGCGGCGCGGCGGCCGTCGTTCCGGGATTCTTCAGGATGTCGTTCGGCGCGTTCATGGTGCCTCCGTCAGAACTGGGCCGAGGCGAACTTGCGGCGCAGATGTGTGCGCAGCCGGATCGCGACGACGTTCAGCAGCGTGATGATCGTGATCAGCAGCAGGGTGGTCGTGAAGACCATCGGCTTGGCGGCTTCCGAGTTCTGGCTCTGGAAGCCCAGGTCGTAGATGTGGAACCCGAGATGCATGAAGCTGCGCTCGGCGTGGACGAACGGGAAGATGCCGTCGACCGGCAGCTCCGGGGCCAGTTTCACCGCGCCCACCAGCATCAACGGAGCCACTTCGCCGGCGCCGCGGGCCATGGCCAGGATGGCGCCGGTCATGATGCCGGGCATCGCCCGCGGCAGGACGATCCGCCGGATCGTCTGCCACTTGCTCGCGCCGCAGGCGTAGCTGCCCTCGCGCATCGAGTTGGGCACCGCGGACAGCGCCTCCTCGGTCGAGACGATCACCACCGGCAGGGTCAGCAGGGCCAGCGTCAGCGACGCCCATAAAACGCCGCCGGTGCCGAAGGTCGGATTGGGCAGGTTGGCCGCGAACCAGGTCTGGTCCATCGCCCCGCCCACGATGTAGCAGAAGAATCCCAGCCCGAAGACGCCGAAGACGATGCTCGGCACGCCCGCCAGGTTGTTGATCGAGATCCGCACGGCGCTGACCACCGGCCCGGCCTTGGCGTATTCGCGCAGGTACAGGGCGGTCAGCACGCCGAAGGGCACCACCAGGATCGCCATCACCAGGGTCATCACGACGGTGCCGAAGATGGCGGGGAAGACGCCGCCCTCGCTGTTGGCCTCGCGCGGATCGGCCGACAGGAACTCCCACCATCGCGAAAGATAGATGCCCAGCTTGTCGAAGAAGCCGAGCCGGTTGGCCGGGTAGGCGCGCACGATCTGCGCCAGGGGGATGTCCCTGGCCGTCCCGTCGACCGTCCTCAGGCGCAGGGCGTACCGTTCGTTGACCGCGTCGAGGCCGTCGATTTCGGCGCGGATCCGGTCGATAGCGGCCTCCGCCTCCTGCCGCATCGCCTGCAGTTCGCGGCGGCGTTCGCCCGCGGCCGGGGACTGCGGTCCCGATTCCAGCTCGGCGCCGCGGACCGCCAGGCGGGCTGCCTCGAGCCGGCGATTGATCCGTCCGATGTCGTGATCCTCGAGATGGCGGCGGCGTTCCCACCGGCCACGGACCTCGGGATGGATTTCCCTGTAACGGTCCCAGGCCTCGGCGGGGTTGCCGGTGACGATCTCGCCGTCGATCAGGAAGGCCTCGAGCATGCCGTAGAAGCGTCCCCAGGTCAGGCGTTCGCAGACCAGGGCCCAGGGCGGCCGCGAGACGCCGTCCGGCTGCAGGACGGGATCGGAAACCCACCGGAAATGCTCGTTGGTCAGTTCGAAATTGCCGGTCCGCACCAGGCGGCGGCGGGTCTCGCCGCCGGCCTCGTCCACGTGCCGGCGAGCGGCCGCGGCCGCTTCGGGCGCCAGATCGGCGAAGGCTTCGGGGCCGGGCGCGTACGTTTCGCTGCGGGTCTGCTCGCCCAGGATCGCATCTCCATCGGACAGGGCGAAGCGCTGCACCGGCTGCGGCCAGAATGTGGCGCCGCCCTGGTAGAGAACCAGCGCCAGCAGCCCGACGATCATCGCCAGGCAGACGGCCAGGCCGCCGCCGGTCAGCCACAGCATCGGTTCGCCGCGGGCCAGCATGGCGCCGGCGGCGCGTGAACCGCGGCGCGTACGCCGGACGGACGGCAGGGAATCGGTTCGGCTCAAAGCTGATACGCCTTCCTGCGGAACCTGAGGCGCACGGCCTCGGCCACGGTGTTCAGGATGAAGGTCAGCACGAACAGGGTCAGCGCCGCCAGGAACAGGGTGCGGAAATGCGTGCTGTTCTGGACGGCCTCGGGAAGTTCGACCGCGATGTTGGCCGACAGCGTCCGGAAGCCGTTGAAGATGTTCCAGTCCATCACCGGCGTGTTGCCGGCGGCCATCAGCACGATCATCGTCTCGCCTACCGCCCGGCCCAGGCCGATCATCGCGGCGGAGAACAAGCCGCTCATCGCCGGCGGGATGATTACCCGCACGGCGGTCTGCCAGGGCGTGGCGCCGGCGCCGAGCGAGGCGGCCCGCAGATGGTCGGGCACCGAGGCCAGAGCGTCCTCGGCCATCGTGTAGATGATCGGGATCACGGCGAATCCCATCACGAATCCCACCACCAGGGCGTTGCGCTGCACGTAGGTGTCGACGATCGATCCGCGCGGATCCCAGCCGATCGGACCGGCCAGAAGCCACGACGCCGTCAGCGAGACGGCCGCGGTCAGCAGCACCCCGGTCGCGAAACGCAGCAGGTCGACCAGGGCGAAGCGCAGGCGCGACCACCGCTGCGAAACGCTCCGCAGCCACGGATTGACCAGGCGGTCCTGGATCACGGCCGCGGTCAGGGCCGAAAGGGGCAGCAGGATCAGCATCCAGCCGCCGGTTCCGTCGCCCGTCTGGCCGTCGAGCCAGGCCATGATGTCGCCGGCGTAGAGACCGTTTTCGAGCACCGGCCCCAGAATCTCCGCGCCGGCGATTCCCAGGGGCAGCATCAGCAGGATCGCCAGGGGCTTCCAGTGGCGCAGGAGGGCCGCCGTCGGCCCGGGAATCAGCTGCCAGAGATGGGCGCCGAGCAGGAACGCGGTCGGGACGGTGAAGAACGAGGCCAGCACCTGGGGCAGCGACCGTTCGACGATCGGGGCGAAGACCAGGGCGGCCAGAAAGCCCAGCACCACGCTCGGCAGGCTGGCCATCAGCTACACGGTGGGCTTGATGCGGGCCTTCAGCCGCGGGTGCAGGAACTCGTTGGTGTAGACCGCGGCCAGCAGGGCCAGCGGCAGTCCGAAGAGCATGCAGTAGAGCGTGGCCTTGAGCGTGCCGAAGATCAGCGGCATCAGGCTGTACTTGGGCTCGAAATCGTCCGAAGCGCTGGACGACTGCCAGACCAGCGAGGGCTCCTCGTACCCCTCGTACCAGACGGGCTCGGCCAGGGTCGTCAGGCTGATCTCGGGATGGGGGGCGTCGATCCGCCAGAGGCTCTTCGCGCCGCTCTCGACGGCCAGCAGCACATCGTCGCGGGGGCCGATGGCCAGCGCCGAAGCGGCCGTCCCCCCGGGGGTGCGGATCTCGGCCAGCTCCCGCCGGCTCGTGGCGTGCAGCAGCCTGACGGTGCCGTCGATGTGGGCGGTGGCCAGCATCCTGCTGCGGGCCGAGGCCGCGGTCGCGACGACGGCCGAATCGCCGGCGGGCAGGGCGAAGGCCCGGGTCAACACGGTGCCGTCGCCGGTCTGGGCGGCGACCGGCCGGATGCGGAACCAGACTTCAAGGCCGCCGGCGTCGTCTCCGACGACCAGCGAGGTCTTGCCGGTCAGGCTGGAGAGCGAGGTCAGCGATACTCCTTCGACCGGCGTCAGATCGACCCGCTCCGCCAGATTCGGCGACTCGGGCCGCGAGATGTCGAACCTCAGGGCGCGGCCGTCCTTCCAGGCGACCAGCGCGTTGTCGCCCAGGCCGTTGACGATCAGATAGCCGGGCATGCCCTCGATGTCGTCGGGCAGGGGAGCGGCGCCGCGGACCAGCCGCGAGGTCGTCTTGCCGGTCAGGAGGTTCCGCTGCCGGGTGACCTGGGCCACGTGCAGCATCCGGTCGGCGGTCAGCACGGCCAGGACCGGCCCCTGGGGCGGCGAGGAAAGATCGACCAGGCGGACCGGCGCCGAACCGAAATCGGCGGGCTCGTCGATCGAGACGGCCAGGGTCTGGAGCCGGAACTGTCCGTCGGGAGTGCGGTCCAGGACGCCTCCGGCGTAGGAGGCCGCGCCGTCGGCGGGCAGGTTCCGCAAGGGTGCCGGCAGGGATTTCTCCGGCGGGAAGGATGTCGAGAATTCGAGATTGCCCAGGGCCGCCGATCCGTCGGCGAAACCGAAGGCGCAGCTTCCGTCGTCGCCGGGGTGCGACCAGGCGACCGGAATCCTGTCCGCCATGGGATCCAGGACCGCGAGGGTCTCGCCCGAGTCGAGGCGTTCGACGGCGAAGGTCCCGTCGGCCCGCAACGTCCAGGCCTGCCGGCCGAATTCGTCGATTCCCGCGGACAGGATCGCCGGACCGCCGTCCGCGGCGTCCGTCGTCGCGGCGTCCGACAGTTGCGAGGGGCGGAACAGGGGGATCACCACGTAGAGCAGGAAGAGTCCGACGACCGAAACCGCCACGATCCCGCCGAGTCCTCCGATCGAGATGACCCAGCGGGCGGTCTTGTCGGCGGCCAGGACGGAGCGTTTGGGCGATCGGATGCGGGTGCGGCCGGTGAAGGCGCGCTGCTCTTGATTTCTGGATTCCATGGCTCGGACTTTCTGCGAAAACATGGTGCGGGCGGCGGATCGACCGCCCCCCGCACCGTTGCCGCGAATCGCCGCGGCCTGCGACCGTCCTCTAGAAGTCGGGCTGGATGCCGACGGACCGCAGGGCGTCGCGCGCCACCGCAGCGGTGACGGGCAGGTATCCGTCCTTCACGACGGCCTCCTGCCCCTGCTTGCTGAAGATGAACCGGATGAACTCCCGGCGCAGGGGATCCAGATCCGAGCCGGGCTTGTAGTTCACCGAGAGGTACAGGAACCGGGCCAGGGGGTACTCGCCGGTGTAGGCGTACTCGGCCTCGGCGGGCACGAACTCCCCGCCGGCCTTGCGGGCCAGGGGCACGGCGCGGACGTCGGCGGTGCGGTAGCCGATGCCGCTGTAGCCGATGGCGTAGCGGTCGGCGGCGACGCCCTGGACGACCGAGGAGCTGCCCGGCTGCTCCTTCACCGCGTCCTTGTAGTCGCCCTTGTACAGGGCGTGCTTCTTCAGGTAGCCGTAGGTGCCGCTGGCGGCGTTACGGCCGTAGAGGCTGATGGGGGACTTCGCCCACTCGCCCTCGAGGTTCAGGTCGCCCCAGACGCGGATGTCGTCGGGGTGGCCGCCCTTGCGGGTTTTCGAGTAGACCGCGTCGACCTCGGGCAGGCTCATGCCGGCGATCGGGTTGTCCTTGTTCACGTAGATCGCCAGCATGTCGATGCTGGTGCCGAGCTGGACCGGTTCGTAGCCGAAGCGGGTCTTGAAGGCGTCGATCTCCTTGTCCTTCATCTTGCGGCTCATCGGGCCGAAGTGGGCCGTGCCGTTGATCAGGGCCGGAGGAGCGGTCGACGAGCCCTTGCCCTCGATCTCGACCCGGACGCTGGGATAGAAGGCCTGGAAGCCCTCGGCCCACAGGGTCATCTCGTTGTTCATCGTGTCCGAACCGATGCTCTTGATGCTGCCGGAGACGCCCTTGACGGGAGTGTAGTCCGGCAGGTCGGGGTCGACCTGGACACCGGCCGACGCCGGAACCGAGGCCAGAATCACCATGGCGGCGACGGCCAGGACGGCCAGGACGGACGCGGTCCGCGTGAGGAAGTTCATGCTCGATCCCTTTCTCGAAGTGGATGCACGGGGAGTTTTCATCGGGCACATGGTAGGAGGGCACTGCGAGAGGAAGGTCAGCGAATCGTGAAAATTCGGTTAAGGGCGAAAAAAGGAGCGCCTCCGTCGGGAAGCGCTCCTCGGGCGATTTCTGTCGATCAACAGCCGGAGACGGCGGTTCAGGGCGAAACCGAGACCGTCAGGCTGTCCTCGGCGGTGACGGCGCCGGCTGTGACCCGGGCCCGGATCACGATATCCTGGGTCTCGGTCACCGCGGGCACGGCCCAGACCGCCGACCAGGATTCCAGTCCGGAAGCCGCGGTCCATCCGTCCCCGAAATCGACCTCGACCAGATCGAGGCCCGCGTCGCAGGTGCCAGCGATCGCCGTCCCGGCGACCGTCACGTCGGCGCCGCCGACGACATCGGCGGGGGGCTCGATGTCCACCTGCAGGGGCTGCGGCGGGATCCACAGGATGGTGTCGCTGACCACCGCGGAGGTGAACCAGTCGTTGGCGAACTGGCCGTAGACGATCTTGGTGCGGTCGCCGGCGCAGGCGCCGTGGTCCAGGGAGGTCGCGGCCGCGTAGTCTTCCCAGGACGAGACGGCCAGCTGCTCGACGGTCTCGGCGAAGCGCATCCGCGAGGCCGTGGCGTCCGAGACGATCTCCAGGGTGTAGGAGCTGGTGGCCTCGTCGCCGCCGGAGATCATGAACGTCGGCGCCGAGAGGCTGTCGGGCACGGCCTCGACGCTGTCGATCGCCGTGAAGCCGAAATCGGACGAGAACTCGCCGAAGATCCACTGCGGTTCGGCGACGGCCGACAGCTCGTAGCCGTCGTAGGGATCGGCGGGATCGATCCAGGCCGCGGCCGCCAGATCCTCGGCCGAGGCGGCGAAACGCATCTGCTCGATGCCGTCGCCCAGGACCCTCATCACGGGGTTGCGCAAGGCGATGGTGGCCGGGTTCCCGTCGAGCAGCAGGCTGGGTTCGAAGGCGACATCGACCGAATCGACGGAGGTCTCGGACCAGACGCCGGCGGTCGCAACCTGCAGGTACAGGCGCTTGACGACCCCGGCGGAGTCGGCCGGGCCCAGATCCCAGTCCACCAGGTAGGTCGAATCAGGTTCGACGGGGAACGACAGCCCGCCGGTGAAGGCGTCGGTGGTGTCGATCCGGGCCTGGTCGCCGATCGCCGTGCGCACGGTCAGCGTCACGTTGCGGGAAACGGCGAAGCTGGTGTCGCCGATCGCCAGCAGAGGCGGCGGCAGGATCCGGGCGGCCACGATGTGGGAGATGGCCGAACTGTTCCCGAACGGGTCCACGGCGCGCACCTTGTAGTAGTTGTCGGTGTTCGGCGCGTAATCGGAGTGGAAACAGGTCGTCAGCGGCGATTCGGTCGTGGCGATCTGCAGGAAATCCGCGTTCGGGCTGAGGGAGTGGAAGACCTCGTAGCCGCTCACGCTCTCCAGATCGACGCTTTCCCAGCTCAGCACCACCGCGCCGCCGACGTAGGCGGCTTCGAGCGCGAAGGGGTCGCCGCCGCCGGGGCCCGCCGGATCCAGGGGGTTGTCGAAGGCGGGCGCGACGGGTTTCTCCTCGCAGCCGATCAGCATCCCCGTGAACGCGAGCATCAGCCAGGCTGCCAGAATGGTACGGCGGGTCTTCATGATCGTATCGGCTCCTTGCCCCGCGGGCTGTCTAGAAGGAAAAACGCCAGGCCAGGCGGGCTCCCGGTTCGCCGGGGCCGCGGGATCCGCAGCCCGCGATGGCGGACGGCGGCAGGGCCGGGCCGGGGCCGGCCTCGATGCCGGGGAACCGCAGCCAGGCGTCCAGCACGCCGAGCACCACCGCGCCGGCCGCCACCGCCAGCGCGGCGTTGCGCAGGGATTCGGCGCTCTCCATGTCGTCCCAGGTCTCGTCGGTCTTGTTCCGCCAGAACTCGATGTCGTCGCTGCCGACGGCGCTGTCGTAGTTGTCCGCGGCCAGCAGGTAGTCGTCCCGGTGGTTCCGGTAGTTCATCTCCGCGACCAGGGCGGTCAGGGCGCCGCCGACCTCGGCCGCGGTCAGGGCCCAGCCCAGCTTCTCGCGCCCGAGGTAACGCTGGCCGGTGCCGGCCAGCAGCGCGCTGTACAGGACGGCGTCCTTGCGGCTCAGGGGGGTCAGGCGAAGCTGCAGCCGCACCAGGTCGCCGGCCGAGAGCAGGATCTCCCTGTCCAGCGTCATCATGCCCCGCTGCTCGGCACGGACAAGGTGGAGGCCGGGTTCCAGGGTCAGGGGGCCAGACAGGGGCAGTTCGCCGCGCGGCGCGTCGTCGATGAAGACCGAGACGCCGGGGACGCCCTCGATCATCAGGGTCGCCGCGGATGGTTCCGAAGCGGCCGAAGCGGTCGCGGCCAGGAGCAGGGCGAACGAAAGCAGGGCGCATCGAAGTGTCCTGCGCGGGCGGATCGTGGTGTCGCGGGTCATCCGAACCTCTCCAGATCGGGATGGAATCGAACCGTCGGCCGCGGTTTCGGGGCGGCGGGAAACCAGTATAGGGAAAGGGGCGACGCGGGCAAAGCGTATTGTCAATCCCGGTGGTAGCGGTGCCCGCGGTTGATCGCCAGCCCCCGGTAGATCTGTTCGGCCAGCAGCAGGCGGCACATCTCGTGGGTCATCGTCAGCCGTGAAAGGGCCACCGTCTCGTCGGCCCGGTCGCGGACCGCCGGCGCCAGGCCATCGGGGCCGCCGATCACGAAGGTGATGGCGCGGTGGCGCCGCAGGACGCCGGCCAGATCGCGGGACGTCGGTTCGCGGCCGCGCTCGTCGCAGGCCACGATCCGGCCCGGGGCGTGCCCGTCGAGCCAGCGGACCAGGGCCGCGCCCTCCTTCTCGATCGTCGAATCCTTCAGTTCGACGATCTCCACCGGGGACCAGGGCCGGATGCGGCGGATGAAATCGTCGACCAGCTCGGCGAGGCGGCGTTCCTTCATCTTGCCCACGGCCAGGATGCGGATCATAGGCGCTCCCCGGATCTGCGGCCCACGCCGCTCTTTTCGCCCGGCCCGGGCGGCCGCGCGTCCCATCGGGGAAGATCGGACCGCTGCGCGGACTTGTCCAGCCCGCGCTCCGGTGGCACTATGGGTCCGGACCCTTCACCGGCACCGGAAAGGAACGCCCTTGAAAAGATTTCTACCGATCCTGACCGCCGCGCTGCTGCTGGCGCCGGCGATCGCCGCGGCCTGCACGAACCTCCTGGTCACCCCGGGCGCCTCGGCCGACGGCTCGACCATCATCACCTACACCTGCGACGGGGAGTTCCACCCCATCCTGACGCACGTTCCGGCGGCCGACCACGAGCCGGGCGAGATGCTCGAACTGCGCCACTGGGACGGCGTCCTGCTCGGCGAGATCCCGCAGGTTCCCCATACCTACGCCACCACGCGCCTGATGAACGAGCATCAGGTCGTGATCGCCGAGACCACCTTCGACGGGCGGCTGGAGCTGCGCAATCCCGACGGGATGCTGCCCTACTGGACCTTGATGCGCCTGGCGGTCGAGCGGTCCCGGACCGCGCGCGAGGCGGTCGAGACGATGACCGCGCTGGTCGCCGAGCACGGCTACCGCAGCACCGGCGAGTCGTTCTCGATCGGCGACCCGGGCGAGGCCTGGATCCTCGAGATGGTCGGCACCGGGCCGGGCGGCGAGGGGGCGGCCTGGGTCGCGCGGCGCCTGCCCGACGGGATGATCAGCGCCCACGCCAACATGGCCCGCATCGGAACCTTCCCGATGGACGATCCCGAGAACTGCCTCTACAGCGACAACGTCGTATCCTTGGCGGTCGAGCGCGGGTACTACGATCCCGATTCGGGCGAGGAGTTCAGCTTCCGCCGGGCCTACGGGCCGGTCACGCCGCAGACGCTGCGCTACACCGCGACCCGGGTCTGGAGCCTGTTCCGCCGGGCGGCGCCGTCGCTCGGGCTGTCGCCCGATTTCCATCGTGCCGTGCCCGGGGCCGAGCCCTACCCGCTGTGGATCGAACCCGACGCGAAGCTTTCGCTCGCCGACGTCTTCGATCTGATGCGCGACCACTACGAGGGCACCGAATTCGACATGACCGCCGGGGTCGACGCGGGCCCCTTCGGCACGCCGAACCGCTGGCGGCCGATGACATGGGACAGCGCCGGCGGCGGCGTCTGCTCGTGGGAGCGTCCCGTCTCGACCCAGCAGACCGGATTCTCCTTCGTCGCCCAGTGCCGCCGGAGCCTGCCCGATCCGATCGGCGGGCTGATGTGGTACGGCGTCGACGACACCTACACCACCTGCTACGTTCCGGTCTACTGCGGCGCCGATGCCGTGCCGCCGTCCTTCGCGGTCGGCACCCTCGACGAATTCAGCTGGGATTCGGCCTGGTGGATCTTCAACTTCACGGCCAACTTCGCCAACCTGAAGTACAGCTACATGATCGAGGACATCCGGCAGGTGCAGCGCGAGCTCGAAGGCGGGATGCTGGCGCGCCAGGCGGCGGTCGAGAGCGCGGCGGTCGCGCTGGCGGCCGACGCCCCCGGGCAGCTGTCCGGATACCTGACCGACTACACGGTCAACCAGGGGGAGGTGGTGACGCGCCGCTGGCGCGCACTGGGCGAGACCCTGATCCGCAAGTACAATGACGGCTACGTGCAGAACCGGCCGGGACGGGCCGAGGAGGCCGGCTATCCGCGGTCCTGGCTCGACAGCGTCGAGAAGCTGCGCCCCGGCCGCTTCGAACTGCCCGCCGGGGGCGATTCGATCAAGGTGGATCTGCCGTACTGACGAACGGCCCTTCGCAGGGGAGGACGGTCTTGAGATATCTGCTTTCGGGAGTCCTGCTGCTGGCCGCGGCCGCCGGCGGTTGCGGCGGCGGGAACGGGAGCGCGGACGAGGAACTGATGATGGTCACCGGACCGGTGTTCGTGACCGGGGACGAGGCCGTTCCCGAAGCCCGGGCGGTCGTCGTCGACGCCGCCGGCCGCATCCTGAGCGTCCACGAACGGATCCCGGAGATGCCCGGCGTCCGCCGCGTGATCCTGCCCGGGACGCTGGCCCTGCCCGGCCTGCACGACGCCCATCTGCATCTCTCGGGGATCGGCCGCCTGCTCGAACAGGTGGATCTCGGCGGGATCGGATCTCCCGCCGCCGCGGCCCGGATGGTGGCCGAATTCGCGGCCGCCCATCCGCAGGCCCGGGTCGTGACCGGGCGCGGCTGGGACCAGAACCTCTTCCCGGGGCGCACCTATCCGACCTGGAACGATCTGCAGGGCGCGGCCGACCGCCCGGTCTGGCTGCGACGCATCGACGGCCATGCGGGATGGGCCAACCGCGTGCTGCTCGACGAGCTGGGGATCGACGCCGCCACGCCGGACCCCGCGGGCGGACGGATCCTGCGCGACGCCGCCGGCGAGCCCACCGGCGTGCTGGTGGACAACGCGATGGATCTGGTCGAATCGATCCTGCCCGAACCCACCGACGCCGATCGCGAACGCTGGCTGGCGGCGGGCTGCGCCGCCTGCGCCGACATCGGCCTGACCGCGGCGACCGACATGGGCCTGACCGCCGCCGACGTGGCGGCCCTGGACCGCCTCGACGCGGCGGGCAAGCTGCCGATCCGCGTCTTCGGCTACCTCGAAGGGACCGAAGAGGGCATCCTCGATCTGCTGGATCATCCCCGGGCCGGGGACCGTTTCCGGATCGCGGGAGTGAAGCTCTACGCCGACGGCGCCCTGGGCAGCCGCGGCGCCGCCCTGCTCGCGGACTACGCCGACGAGCCGGGCAACCGCGGCCTGCTGATCCATTCGCCGGCCGAACTGACGCGGCTGGCGCGCGAGGTCCACGATCGCGGCGGCCGGCTGGCCGTCCACGCGATCGGCGACCGGGGCGTGCGCGTCGTGCTGGAGGCCTTCGCCGCCTTGGGGCCCGATGCGATCGGCCGCCGGAACCGGGTGGAGCACGCCCAGAACGTCCATCCCGACGATTTCGACCGCTTCGTCGACGTCGGAGCGACCGCCTCGATGCAGCCGGTCCACTGCACCAGCGACATGGGATGGTGCGGCGACAGGCTCGGTCCCGGCCGGGTGGCCGGAGCCTACGCCTGGCGGACGATGCTCGACCGCGGGATCCCGCTGGCCTTCGGATCCGACGCCCCGATCGAATCGCCCGATCCGCTGGCCGGCATCCACGCCGCGGTCACCAGGCAGGACGCGGTCGGCGAACCGGCCGGCGGCTGGCGGCCCGAACAGCGTCTGACCGAGGCCGAGGCGATCGCGGCCTTCACCCTCGGCGGCGCCCGCGCGGCGATGGCCGAGGACGATCTGGGCGTCCTCGCGCCGGGGCGGATCTTCGACGCCACGCTGCTCGACGGCGACCCCCGCGGGGGGGGAGGAGCCTGGCTGGAGGTCTCGGCGACGGCGACGGTGGTCGGCGGACGGCTGCGAATCGCCGATGGACGATGAACGCGGAAAGCACATGGTTCCAATAGGATTAATCGGCCGCCGCGGGGTTCCGCGGCCTGAGCGTCGGGAAAAGAAACAGAAATGCCAGTTTCGAAGCTAGAAGAACCCTTGACAGTTTATCGATGCCGCTCTCTTATTGGGGGCTGTCTCGTGGAGATGGGCGGGACCGCCGGCGGAAAAGTCAACGTTCGCTCTGGGGCGGGGCTTCTTCGCTCACGATTTTCATCCTCTGGAACAGGACCGGTTTCCAGATGACCTCTTTGCCGATGATGGCCTCGGTCGTCCGCGGGGTGCAGGCGGATTTCGTCACCGTCCTGGTCTTCCTGCTGTTCGGCCTGTTCTTCGCCTGGCTCGCCCTGATGATCGCCCGGCTGGTGCGCCCCTCCAATCCCAGCGAAGCCAAGGCCGTGCCCTACGAATGCGGCGAGCTGCCCCGCGGCACGCCCTGGGTGCGCTTCAACGTGCGTTTCTACCTGATCGCCCTGTTCTTCATCATCTTCGATGTCGAGGTGCTGTTCCTCTACCCCTGGGCGACGGTCTTCAAGCAGCTGTTCCCGGTGGCCGGAACCCTGGTCTTCTGGGAGATGGCCCTGTTCATCGGCATCCTGGCGCTGGGTCTGGCCTACGTCTGGGCCAAGGGCGATCTGGACTGGGTGAAGAAGCTGACCGCCGGAACCGGCGCCGAGGAGGTGAGCGGGGAATGAGCGGCAAGCAGAATGATTTCACTCCCCCCGCAGGTTACGACCCCGCCAAGGAGCGGATGCTCGACTTCAAGATCGACGAGGATCTCGAGCGGGTCACCGAGACCGACCGGAAGAACTTCATCCTGACCACCGTGGACGAGGTCTTCAACTGGGCCCGCCTGTCGAGCCTCTGGCCGGTGACCTTCGGACTGGCCTGCTGCGCCATCGAGATGATGGCCGGTTCGGCGACGCGCTACGATATCGACCGTTTCGGCGCCGGAGCCTTCCGGCCCTCGCCGCGGCAGGCCGACCTGATGATCGTCTCGGGGACGGTGACCGCGAAGATGGCCACCCGCCTGCGCCGCATCTACGACCAGATGCCCGAGCCCAAGTGGGTCGTGGCGATGGGCTCGTGCGCGATCGGCGGCGGTCCCTACTTCAAGTACGGCTATCACGTGGTCAAGGGCGTCGACTTCATGGTGCCGGTGGACGTCTACATCCCAGGCTGTCCGCCCCGGCCCGAGGTGCTGCTGGACGGGTTGATGCGGCTGCAGGACAAGATCCGCGGTCGCAAGGGGAAATTCCGGGCCCCGAAGTGGGTGCGGGAATACGCCAGGCTGATCCCCTACGTGAAACGCTGAGCGGGACGGGAGACCATGGAACACGCACAGATCCACGCCCTGCTGGTCGAGAGGTTCGGCGACGCCGTCCTCGATCTGGTCGAAGGCGAGCAGCCGCGCACCGTGGTGGCGGCCGACCGGATCGGCGAGATCGCGCTCGCGCTGCGCGACGACCCCGATCTCGCTTTCGAGTACCTGATGTGCCTGAGCGGCATCGACTGGGACGGCTACGACGAGTCGGGCAAGGGCAAGAGCGTCAAGATCCTCGGCTACGACGAGAACGGCGTTCCGGAGACCTCCGACCGGGTCGCCGAGGGCGATTTCGGCGTGGCCTACGACCTCTATTCCTACCGCCACCGCCACACCTTCGCGCTGGCGGTGCGCGTGCCGCGCGATCCGGGCGAGGTGCCTTCGACCGCCGCGGTGTGGCCGACGGCCGAATGGCACGAGCGCGAGGCCTGGGACCTGCTCGGGATCCGCTTCGCGGGCCATCCCGATCCGCGCCGGATCCTGCTGGACGAGAACTGGGTCGGCCATCCCCTGCGCAAGGACTACGTCATGCCCGGCGCCTGGGAAGAGGTGCCCCTGGCCGGCCGTCCCTACGCCGCGGACAAGTTCACCGAGGACGACGTCGTGCTGCCGCAGCCTACGGAAGACGGCGGACCGCAGGGCGCCCCGAAGAAGGATGACGGCGATGGCTCCTGAGCTCAACGACATCGGGTTCGACCGGCGCCGCGACGCCGACGAGGTGCCCCCCATCAAGTCCGAGCTGCTGGAGATCAACATGGGTCCCCAGCATCCGGCGACCCACGGGGTGCTGCGCCTGCTGGTGAAGACCGACGGCGAGATCGTCCACTCGGTGCAGGCCCACATCGGCTACCTGCACCGCTGCGCCGAGAAGATCGCCGAGGGTTGCGACTACCGGCAGTTCATGGTCTACACCGACCGCTTCGACTACCTCGCGCCGATGAACATGAATTTCGGCTACGCGCTGGCGGTCGAGAGGCTGATGGACGTCGAGGTTCCCGAGCGGGCCGAATACGTGCGCGTGATCTGCGCCGAGCTGCAGCGGATCGCCAGCCACCTGATCGCCATCGGCACCTTCGGGCTGGACATCGGAGCCTGGACCCCGCTGCTCTACTGCTTCCGCGAACGCGAAGAGGTGCTGAACATCTTCGAGCGCCTCTGCGGCGGCCGGATGCTCTACAACTACTTCGACATCGGCGGGGTGCGCTTCGAGCCCTACGAGGGGTTCGGGACCGACGTGCTGGATTTCGTGAACATCGTCGAGCAGAAGGTGCCCGAATACAACACGCTGCTGAGCTACAACAAGATCTTCATCGAGCGCACCGCCGACGTGGGAGTGATCGACGCCGCCGACTGCCACGCCTACGGCTGCACGGGCCCGGTGCTGCGCGGTGCGGGCGTGGAATGGGACTGCCGCCGCGACGACCCCTACTCCATCTACGACCGCTTCGATTTCGACATCCCGGTCGGGACGGGCGAGCAGGGCACGGTCGGCGACTGCTGGGACCGCTACATGGTGCGGATGCGGGAGATCGAACAGTCCTGCCGGATCCTGCGCCAGGCCGTGGCCGGGCTGCCGGCCGAGGGGCCGGTGCGGGATCCGAAGCTGAAGCGCCTGGTGCGCGTGCCCTCGGGCTCGGCCTACACCCGGACCGAGAGCAGCAAGGGCGAGATCGGCTTCCACATCGTCGCCGACGGCGGGTCGCGGCCCTTCCGCAACAAGGTGCGCTCGCCCTCCTTCTGCAACCTGCAGGTGATCGAGAAGGTGGGCCGGGGCCAGATGCTTTCCGATCTCGTGGCCACGGTGGGTTCGCTGGACATCGTACTCGGGGAGATTGACAGGTAGCCATGACGATCATCACCGACCTGATGGACAAGATATTCGGCCCCGGGGCCCTTTCGCCCTGGCTGATGCTGGTGTTCGGCGCCCTGGCCATGGCCCTGATCATGGCCCTGGTGATGGCCGCCTGCGCCATCGTCTTCACCTGGGCCGAGCGCAAGGTGGCCGGTTTCATGCAGAACCGCTACGGCCCGATGCGCGTCGGCGGCTGGCACGGCGTGGCCCAGCCGGTGGCCGACATGCTGAAGATCCTCGGCAAGGAGGACCTGATTCCCTCCGGCGCCGACCGGC
>CAYLMM010000028.1:0-34011 GCA_964384825.1 uncultured Fibrobacteraceae bacterium | reverse complement strand
GCCAGCTTCGGCAGCACGTTCTCGAGCTGTTTCACCACAACGGCCTGCTCGGCCCCGGCGCGGCGCTCGGCTAGCTGTTCCCCGTAACAGAAGATCGCGATCATCCCCGCGGCGTGGACCTGGTCGATCTTGCGGACGAAATCCTCGTCGGTCTCGCCGAAGATCGTGCGGCGCTCGCTGTGGCCGATGATCACGCAGCGGGCGCCCGTCTCGGCGAGCATCGGCGCCGAGACCTCGCCGGTGAAGGCTCCCTCGACCTCGGCGGCGCAGTTCTGGGCTCCCACCAGCAGACGCGATCCGGCGGCGGCGTCGCGGGCCGCGGCCAGCGAGACGAAGGGCGGGCAGATCAGCACGTCCGCGCGGTCGGGAATGTTCTTCAGCCCGGCCGCGATGCCGGACGCCAGGGCGGCGGCGGCGGCGGGCCCCTTGTTCAGCTTCCAGTTGCCGGCGATCAGGGTCCGACGCATCAACATCCTCCCTGTTCTTGGGTCGTTTCCAGTCGGGGCAGGAAATCCAGCAGCAGCCGGGCCACGCGGTCGCGCACCATCAGGCCGACCTCCACAACCTCGCCGTGCGACAGCTCGGGCTGCCCGACCTCGCGCGAGGGGTTGGTGATGCAGCTCAGGCCGGCGACCTTCACCCCGAGATGGGCCAGCAGCGACGCCTCCGGCGCGGTGGACATGCCGACCGCGTCGCAGCCGGCGCGCCGCAGCATGCCGATCTCGGCGCGGGTCTCGTAGGCCGGCCCCCACATCGAGGCGTAGACGCCCTCGTGGAGGATCACGCCCGACGCCGCGCCCGCCGCGGCCATCGCGCCGCAGAGATCGCTGTCGTAGAGCCGGCGCCGTCCCGCCGCGCGGGGATGCCCATGCGGATCGACCACCAGTCCGCTCAGGAAATCCCGCATGTGGAAATCCATCTGGTCGCGGATGATCATCAGATCGCCCGGGCGGTAGAAGCGATTCAGCCCGCCGGCGGCGTTGGTCAGGACGACGGACTCGGGCCCGAGGCAGGCCAGAACGGCGGTGGGCAGCAGCATCTCGGCCGCGGGCAGGGATTCGTAGGGATGCAGGCGGCCCTGCATCACGATGACCGGCACCCCGGCGGCCAGGCCGCGGACCATCCGGCCCTTGTGCTCGGCCACGGTCGTGGCGGTGAAACCGGGAATCGAGGAGTAGTCGACCGCCTCGGCATCATCCAGTGCGTCGGCGAAATTGCCCAGGCCGCTGCCCAGGATCAAACCCGCCCTGCCGGCGAAACCGCGTTCGCCCAGCCAGGAGACCGCCTCGGCCACCCGGGAGCGCCAGGATTCGGCAAGCATGTCCAGCCGACCGCTCACGATGCCTCCATGTCGTCCAGGCCGAACTTGTCGCGCAGGGAACCGTAGGTGTCGACCGCCTCGCGGATCAGCGCCGAACGCGTGCCCTGGGGCAGAAATGCGCTCTTGAAACCGTTGAGCAGCAGGTTCTCCAGCTCCAGCATGCTCAGATCGAAGACGTCGACCGCCAGGCGCACCTCGTGCATCGGCGACGTGCGGGCGAACAGCATGTTGTCGGTGTTCAGGGTGACGCGCAGGCCCATCTCCAGATAGCTCCGCAGGGGATGGGCGCCGAGCGAAGGCACGACCCCGGTCAGCAGGTTGCTGCTCAGGCACATCTCCAGCGGGATGCGCAGGTCGTTCACGTAGGCCAGCAGATCGGGATCCTCGTGCAGCCGGGTGCCGTGGCCGATCCGGTTCGCGCCGCAGTAATGCAGGGCCTGGTGGATCGACACCGGCCCGAAGCCCTCCCCGGCGTGCAGGGTGGCGTGCATGTTCTGGTTCATGATCAGGTAGAAGGCCTCGCGATGGTGCTTCGCCGGATAGTCCTTCTCGGTGCCCGCCAGATCGAAGGCCACCACGCCGCGTCCCTTCCAGCGGACGGCCAGTTCGGCCAGCTCCAGGGAATGCCCGGGGCTGATGGTGCGGATGCCGGTGATGATGATCCCGGTGCGGATGCCGGTGGATTCCTCGGCCTCCTCGAGGCCGGCGCGCACCGCGGCCACCGCGTCGTCCAGGGACATCCCCTGCTCGCGATGCCGCAGCGGGCAGAACCTCACCTCGAGATACCAGCAGCCCTCGGCCGCCTCGCATTCGGCCAGCTCGCGGGCGGCCCGGCGCAGGTTCTCCGGCGTCTGCAGCACGGCCACGGTGTGCCGGAAGAAATCCACGAAATGAGGGCCGCAATGCTCCGGAGATTCGGGGAAATAGAGATCGCGCGCGGCCTCGGGATCGTCGGGAACGTCCATGCCCTCGGCCCGGGCCAGTTCGCAGAACGTCTCGAGGCCCAGCGAACCGTCGAGGTGACAGAGCAGATCCGTCTTGGGCAGCGCGACCAGCACCTCGTCGGGGATGTCCCTCCCGCGCAGCAGGTCGCTGCGGCGGTATTCGCGGCGTTCGCGGCCGAATCCCGCCCCGCTCACGACGTCGCTCCGCGGGCCGCGCCCACCCGGGCGTGTTTCTCGGCGTGCAGCTTCGAGATCAAGGCGTAGAGCTCCTCCTGGGCATCGGCGTCGTCGCGCAGATTCACCTTCTCGGTGTCGATGATCTTCACCGGGCAGATCTCCGGCGCTCGCTCGATCCACTCCTCGTAGGCCTCGTGCAGCGAAACGATGAAGTCGCGCTGGATCGTCGACTCGCATTCCCGCGCCCGCTGCGCGATCCGCGACAGGGCCACATCCGGCCGCGCCCGCAGGTAGAGGATCAGGTCGGGCGGCCGCAGGAAGGATACCATGTTGCGGAATACCTCGCGGTAATTCTCGTAATCCCGCGAATCCATGCAGCCCAGCTCGTGCAGCACCCTCGCGAAGATCTCGACGTCCTCGTAGATGGTGCGGTCCTGCACCGCCGACGCGTCGTGCTCGATGATTTCCTTCTGCACCTCGAAACGCTTGCTCAGGAAGAAGATCTGCAGATGGAACGCCCAGCGGGGCATGTCCTTGTAGTAATCGGCCAGATAGGGATTGTCGTCGACGGGCTCGAAGTAGGTGAGCCAGCCGAACTCCTCCCCGATGTTGGTGCATACGGTCGACTTGCCCACCCCGATGTTGCCGGAGATGGACACGTAGAAGGGCGTGCTGAAGGATTCCCGTCTGGCTGTCCGGGGATGTAGGATGCTCAATCTGCGGCTCCCTCCGGGAGATCGGCCCGTGCCCGCGGCCTAGTTCGGCGGCGGCGGCGGCTCCTCGTTGATGTACTGGTACTGGTCGTACGAAATGAAACGGCGCAATTCCCGGTTCTCCCCCAGGATCATGAACAGATAGGCGCCGTAGTTGAAATCGGTCGCGGCCGAGCCGGTGCGCCAATCCACGACGGCGATTCCGGCGGGCCTCGGCGTCGAGTCGCCGGTGCCGTAGACCATCTCGTAGATGCCGTACGGCGAAAAGATCTGCATGCGGTCGTTGTCCCGGTCGGCCACGTAGATGCGGCCGGATCCGTCGATGGTCGCCGCGACCGGGGAATGGAATTCGCCCTCCGCGGCGCTCGGGGCCCCGGCCCACGAGGTCTCGCCGCATTCCGGAGCGTCGCCGAGCACGTAGTCGACCGCGGCCGGGGGCTCGCAGGTCGCCGTCCCGAAGAGCACGGCCACCCCGCGCCAGGGATCGATGTCGTCGGGGGCGGGAGTCACGTCGTCGAGCTGCGGCGTGGGATCGAAACGGATCACCCAGTTGCGCAGGGTGTCGGCGTCGCAGACCAGCAGGTTGTCCTCATGGTCGGTGGCCATGCCGGCCGGAACGTGGACGAACCGGGCGCCGTCGCCGTCGTCGCGGCAGAGGATGCCGGCCTGGTAGAACCCGTCGCCGTCGTAGTAGACGTAGCGGTGCACGACGCCGGAATCGGGGTCGGCCACGTACAGATAGGTCCGGGCGCCGTCCTCCAGCTCGATCCCGCGGCTCGATGCCGTCAGCGCGGTCCCGCGCTGCACGTCGGGCAGCTCGTCGACCACGACCGGGGTCAGGTCGTCGGTGGTGTAAACGCCCATCCGACGGGCGTCCTGCTCCCAGACGAAGACCAGGCTCGAGGTCTCGTCGCGGCACAGGGCGGTCGGAGCGGCCAGGCCGTCGACCCGGGCCAGCTCCTCGAATTCGATCGTCTGCTTCACCAGGGCCCCGTCGGCCGTGGTCAGAAACAGGTTGTTGTTGATCACCGCGAGGCCGGTCAGCTCGGCGTCGGCGAAGACCATGTTGTTCTCGGCCAGATAGGCGTTCACCGAGAACAGGCCCTCGGCCTCGGGCATGTCGATCTTCTCGCCGCAACCGCCGAGGATTCCCGCCAGCACCAGGATCCCGGCCGCGCCGAGAACCCGCAGGGAGCGCCTGGACATCCCGTGACGCATCGTGGTCATCGCTCCCTCCTTTCGTCGCGCAGCGGCGTCAGATCCACCGAGAGGTGGTGGATGTCGCCGAAGACGCCCATATCGGTGTAACCGTAGTCCAGCCTCACGCCGAGGCGCTGGCGCGAGAGATCGACGCCGAACCCGGCGGACATCCCGCCCTCGTCCTGGTCGGTCTCGTAGCCGCCGCGCAGCTTCAGCCGGTCGCCGATCGCCAGTTCGCCCCCGAAGCGGAAGCTCTCCGAGAAATCGGACGGATGATGGAAGTCGACGGTGGTCAGCAGCCCCACCCTCTCGGCCAGGCCCCAGGTGTAGGCCGCGCCGAAGGATCCCGACGTCGGCGGCGAGTAGCTCTGGAACTGGCCGGACGCGTTCTCGGAACCCTCGATCACCGGCGGCGTTCCGCCGGGCCTGAGATCGGCCCCGAAATTCCGCACGGCGAATCCGATCCGCAGATCGCCCACGCCGGCATAGTAGAGCACGCCCAGATCCATCAGCAGGCCGCGGCTCTCGAATTCGTCGAGGTTCTCCTGGAAGAACTTGGCCGTGCCGCCGACCGAGAACCGGTCGGTCATCGCGCGGGCCATCGAGACCGAGACGTAGTACTGGTTGGCGTTGAAGGTCTGGCCGGTCCCCTCCTGGTGCATCTCGGTGGTGCGTTCGATGTCGCCCGAACGCAGCATGCCGGCCGAGAGGGCGAAGCCGAAGTTCTGCCGCCGCCAGGAATACGAGGCGAAGTCCATGTCGATGTCGGCCGTGTAGTCGGTATGGGAGAAGAACAGGTTCCTGCGTCCCGGCGTGCGCATGATGCCGGCCGGATTCCAGAAGGCCGCCGCGCCGTCGACCGCGCACGACATGTAGGCCTGGCCCATGCCGACCGCCCTCGCGCCGACCGGCACGGTGAGGAACTGGGCGCCGGACGTGCCGACGTTCTCCGACCCGAGCGGATCGCCCGCCGACGCCCACGGCGCCGCGGCGAGCAGGATCAGCGAGGCGGCGATCGCGGCGAAGATCCCGCGGGAGTCTCTGCGTCCTACCATGAGAAGCTCACCCCCGTCAGGATCGTGCGCGGATCCTCGGTGTAGCTGGGATCGACGACGCCCTTGGCGTATTCCGGGGAGTTGGTGGTCAGCGGCTCGTCCTCTGTGGACCACTTGTCGGTCCAGCTCGGGTTGTAGTCGCCCACCGAGTACCCTTCTCCGGTCCAGGAATTGATGCGCCGGTAGTTCTTGTGGTTCAGGATGTTCCTGCCCTCGATGAAGAAGGTCACCTTCTTCCGGTCGCCCACGTTCCAGTACTTGTTGAAACGCAGGTTGAGCGAGCTCTTGTAGGGCCCCAGGCCGCTGTTGTAGTCGTCGTACTCGTAGTCGCCGGCCACCGGATCGTCGGGATCCGCGTAGTGGATCGGCGTGTAGCGGCGTCCGGCCTCGGCCCGGTACAGCAGGTTCAGGCTCCAGTTCGGCGGCATCTCCCAGCGGGTCGCGCCGAACGACAGGAACGGGAAGGCGCCCCGCAGCCTCGGATAGACCACCGGCAGCTCCGGCCGTTCCTTGTCGAAGACCGAGAAGTCGAGGTTGACCGACACCTTCCACGGCTTGTCCCAGACCAGCGGCGTGCGGGTCAGGCCGCCGATGCTCGCGGTCGGCGTGTAGGCCTCGTCGTAGACCGCCAGCAGATAGGCCTCGTCGGCCGAGCTGTTGGTGCCGGTGCTGCGCGAGAATTCGAAGTTGGCCGACCCCGAGAGGAAGCGCGTGGTGCGCTTGATGATGCTCAGCTCGACGCCCAGGCTGCGCGCCGAGTCGCCGTTGAAGTAGCGCACCGGCTCGATGGTCACCGTGCCGGTGTCGTTGGGATCGGGCGTCTCGTCGGCGCCGACGTCCACCGCGTCGAGCGAGACGGACTTGGCGTAGCCGTAGATGTCGCGGTTGAAGACCGTCACGCCCAGGCTCCACAGCCCGTCGAACTCGTGCTGCAGCCCCGCCTCGTACTCGATGGTCACCTTGGCGTCGAGGTTCGGGTTGCCGAGCAGCTGGACCTTGGTCGCCGCCTGGGCCTGCAGCTGCGGATAGACGTAGGCGAAGCGCGGCCACTGGCTGAAATGCCCGTAATTGAAGAAGAACTTGTCGCGCTCGGTGACCGGGAAGCTGACCCCGAGCCGCGGCGAGACCCGCGCCTTCCAGCGCCGCCCGGCGAAGCCCATCGTGTCCTGCTCGAACTCCTCGACCATGTCGGGGTAGATGAAGAGGTAATCCTCTTCGTTGGCCATCACTTCCTCGACCTCGCGGCCGGGCGCCCAGGTGTCGAGCCGCACGCCCGCGTTCACGACCAGCCCGCCGTAGCTGATGGTGTCCTGGATGTAGCCCGCGCCGACGATCGGGTGCACCTTGAAGATGTCCTCCTTGATGCCCAGCTTGCCCGGGGGCGGCGTGCCGAGCGAGGACTGCAGGTCCACCATCTGCATCTCGGTGAACGAGAGCTCGAAGCCCGTCTTGAACTGGTTGGTCTCGTTGGCCACGAAGGCGTAGGACGACTTGACGTTGTACGACTCGGAATAGTGGTCGTGCCAGCGGTCGGCCGATCCGTAGGCCAGGTGGTCGGGCGCCGAGGGCGAATCGATCAGCGCGTACGTGGAGTAGTCGTCGTTGCCGTTGACGTTGGCGTGCATCCGCGAATAGTTGCGGCCGATGCTGAACTCGAAGAAATCGTTCTCGCCCAGGACCTGCCGGTAGTACAGCTGGTTGAGGATGCTCTCGTTGGTGAAGACCAGATAGTTGTCCAGGTTGTCGATGAACGGCCGCGGGAAGCCCTCGCCGGGCAGCGTGAAGCCCTGGCTGACCGCGAGTTGGCGGCTGGCCGTGAAGTTCAGCTTGTGGGTCGGATCGATGTTCCAGGTCCACTTCGCCAGGCCGTTCCAGTCGTTCTGCTGGCGCGGAGACAGCCAGTCGGCGTCGTAGACAGGCGTCTGGAGATCCTCGGTCCGCGAGTACGTCGGCAGATACCCGTCGCGGATGTCCATCGACCCGCTCAGCAGAAGGTACTGCTTGCCGGGCAGCCCCAGTCCCAGGGCGTCCAGCAGGCCGCCGAGCGGATCGGGGCCCGAGAGCGACGCCTTCACCACGTCGATGTTCTGCGGCTCGCCGTAGTCGTCCAGCTCGTTCCAGCCGAGGTCGTCGTTCTTGTCGACCTTGTGCAGGTAGTCCCGCTTCCAGCTCGTCTTGCCCGACCAGCGGTCCGAGCCCTCCTTGGTCGAGACGTTCACCACCCCGGACACCGCCTGGCCGTACTCGGCGTTGAATCCGCCGGTCAGCACCTCGATCTCGTTGATGATCGAGGGATCGATCTGGTAGCCGTAGCCGCCGCCGGCCAGCGGGTCGTTCACCGAGATGCCGTCGATGATGAACTGCGTGTCGTCGGCCCGGCCGCCGCGGATGTGGATCTCGTTGTCCTGCAGCGTCACGCCCGGCTGGTGCGAGATCATCTGGACCAGGTTGTCCAGGGGCATGGCGTCCATCTGGTCGGCGGTCAGCAGGTGCGCGCTGCCGGTGCGCTCGATCTCGATCAGCCGGCGCTGGGCCGACACGGCGATCGGATCGGTGTAGATCGCCTGGACGTCGAGATGGAACGCGATCTCCCGCAGCTCGCCCGCGGCCACCGTGACGATCTCCGTGCCGACGCCGTACGAGATGTACGAGGCCTTCAGGGTGTAGGTGCCGGGGCGCAGGCCCGTGAGATAGAACTCGCCCTTGGACAGGGCGATGGTGCCGATGTTGGTGCCCGCGACGTACACGTTGGTGTACGGCAGGGGCTCGCCGGATTCCGCGTCGTAGACGAAGCCGCGGATCATGGCCGGAGCCTCGCCCCCTCCGGGCGCCCGGGTCTGCGACGCGGAGGCCTGGACCGTGGCCGCGGCCGCGGCCGGTCCGGCGGCTGCGAGGACCGCGGCGACGACGCAGACGATCAGCAGGATGGAATGGAACCTCGTCACGGCAGCGCCACCTCCAGTTCATCGCCCAGGATGGCCGCGATCGCGCCGACGGTGCTCTCGTAGGTCATGAACTCGAGCTGCACCGAAAGGGTCACGGCCCGGGCGGGCCCCTCGGCCGCGGTCGGGATCCTCACCCCGACGAAGGGCTCGAAGGGAGGACGGGTGGTGTATCTGCTGTATTCCATCTGATAGATCGCCTCCGCGCCGTTCATGGGCGACATCCCGATCGCGGTTCCGAAACGGGAGTCCGGCACCAGATCCGGCAGGGTCGGACGTAGGGAAAGGGCCAGCTTGTCCTGGGGGATCACGAACATCGAAACCGGCGAAGCGATCTGGTTCACGCCGAGCTCCCCCTGGACGAAGGCGGAAGGCAGGCGCAGGGTCGTCGACCCGATCACCGACTTCGAGACCAGCAGCAGCTTTCCGGCCGGCCGGCCCGATCCGGGTTCGGGATTCAGGTATGCGGCCAGATGCAGGGTCGCGTCGCGCAGGTTGTACGAGGGCGTCGAGCCGGTGTACCAGAAGACGGCTTCGAACTGCTCGAGGGTCTTGCCGAAGACCCACAGGCGGTCCGGCAGCCCGTCCTCCATGTCGTAGCAGGACCAGTTGTCCCGGCCGAAGATATCGTCCATGGCGGCATGGTGGATCGCCAAGTCGTAGTCGCCCGGCATGTCGTCGACCACCAGCACCGGGCCGTTGGCGGGCAGCACGTCCCAGGTCCAGAGGAACCGGGCGTCGGCGTCGGCCTCGTCGGCAACCCTGACCGTCAGCGTGCGCTCGCCGGGAGTCGCGATCTCCGGCAGTCCGATCTCGAAGAGGCCCTCGCCGGGCTCCTGGATCGCCATGCGCACCGGCCGCAGGTTGGGATCGGCGCCGGGCTCGCCCTCGGGCATCGGGGCGAGCAGGGTGTCCGCGGTGTCGAGATAGTAGGTCACCGAATCGGACATCGTCTCGTTGCCGTCCAGGTCGATGGCGAACAGGCGCATGCTGGCGGCCCCGTAGCTCCAGGTGAAGGTGTCGAAATCGGCCTGGAAGTTGATCACCGGCGGGAAGTTCCGCAGCGGGATCAGCTGGCTGACGGTGTCGCTCACCGCGCCGCGGTCGTCGCGGCAGGCCACCTTCACCAGGGCGATCGCCTCGCCCTGGTCGTCGGTCGAGAAGGTCATCGTGGTGTCGGTGGCCGCGGTCGTATCCCAGGGGGCGGTCCCGTCGGCGGTCATCGCGATCGAGACGAAGAATTCCTCGACGAATCCGTCCGTGTCGGTGCCGCTCCAGGAGAATGTCCGGCGATAATAGCTGGTGGGATTCAGCTCCCCGTCGGGATCGACGGCCGAGATGAAGATCCGCGCGACCGGCCGCTGGTTCTCGACCGTCGAGGGATCGAAGGGATCGTTGCCGCAGCCGGCGGCCAGGACCGCGGCCAGCAGGGCGGCGGCCAGCGCGACCGGCAACGGCGGCGGCGTCCGGCGTCGCGCCGTGGATTTACGACCGTCTCTCATTTGATGATCACCAGCTTTCCGCGTTCGACGTCGCCGGTCTCCAGATCCTCGACCACGTAGATGTACAGGCCCGATGCGATCGCCCGGCCCGGATCGCTGAGCATGTCCCAGGATTCGGTGCCCGAGTCGGGATCGTCGTGATGCAGCGTCTGGACCAGATCGCCGCCCAGATTGAACACGCGGATCGAGCTGCGGGCGGGCAGTCCGGTGAACCAGATCTTGCGGCCCAGCTCCTCCTCGCCCCGGCTCTCGTCGTACAGGGATCCCCCCCGGTAGGGGTTGGGATAGACCCCGATCCCGCGGTCGTCCCCGGGGACCGACGGGGCCGATCCCGGGAAGACGAGCAGGGCGTTCTCGTTGAATCCGCTCTGGAACGATGGCAGGCCTTCCTCCAGATCCGGCGCCGAGAACGAGACGACCGAATACCAGTAGGGAAAACCGTCCAGCAGGCCTGTGTCCACGAAGGTCCGGTTGCCCTGGGCGTCCAGGGGCGGCAGGCCCGTATCGAAGCCGTTGCCGTCGATCACGTCGTACTCGGCGATCAGGGTCGCCAACTCGTAGGGATCGTCGGTGAAGGTATCGCCCTGGAAGCGGTAGATCCGGTAGCCCTGGAAGTCCGCCTTGCCGGTGGTGCTGCTGATATGGTGCTCGGGCGAACGCGAAGGATCGTCGGCCGCCGCGTCGGGATCGCCGGGGAACCAGCTCAGGACCACCGTGTCGTCTTCGGTCCGCGTCGAGAGCCGCGGCGAGGGCGGGCCGCTGGCGATCGTGAAGCCGTCGTCGTAGGCCACCTGCGCCACCTTGGAGTTGGCCAGCAGGCCCAGCGAGTCGGCGCCGCAGGCGATGGCGTAGGTCACGTGCAGCGTGTCGTCCGGCGCCAGGAAGGGGAACGGGCCTGTCGAGAGCAGCCCCACCCAGTCCGAAGCCGTGGTGAAGTTCTCCTCCTGGGTCTCGCCGACGTCGAAGTCGCCGTTGCCCATCAGCTGGTACTTGCCCTGGTGCTCCCCCTCGTCGTCCTCGTAGACGTCGTCCTCGTCGGGCAGGTTGCGGAATCGCCAGGAGTTGTAGGAAACCGGCGGCACGCCGTCGGCCGGCCGGGGCTGGGGAATCGAACCGAGCAGGCGCGTGCCGATCCACGAGGTCGCCATGCCGTCGTCGCCGTCGTCGTCGCGCTCCCACATCATCCAGATGTCGGGATCGTTCTCCAGGTCGCCGGGCCGCCAGCCGCCGTTGACGTCGTCGTAGTAGTTCCAGCCCTGCTCCGCCTGGGAGTCGTAGGGGTTGGTGACGGTCGTGTTGCCGACGGTGGTGTCGTTCCAGAATCCGACGTAGACGTCGCGCAGCTCGCTGCCCGAGATGTTGATCACCGCGTAGTCGAGGATCACGAAGTCGTCGGCGTAGGGATTGCCCCAGGCCAGGACGCGCAGGACGACCTTCAGGCCCAGCGGAACGTGGTTGCCCGATTCGATGGTGGCGTAGTCGTCCGACACGCATTCGATGTGCTGGGTGGCCAGGGCGGCCGGGCTGTAGTTGTCGCTGTTCTGGCTGTTCGACATCTCCAGCACCGGATCGTCGGTGTCGACGAACTCGCGGACCTCGTCGCCGGCCACGAGGTTCGAGGCATCCTGGGCGCCGGTCGAGACCCGGATCGTGCCGTCGGCCATCTTGGCGCCGACCCAGATCCCCCCGAGGAACAGGTGCTCGACGTTCGAGTTCAGCGGGTATTCGCCCGACGGCTGGTTCGGATTCGCCAGGCCGTTGCCCACGTAGCCGAGGTTGGTCACGGCCAGGCCGATGATGCCGGCGTTGGCGACCATGTCCTTGCGAGGCAGGGCCGTCGTCGTGGCCGCGGAAACCAGGACCAGCAGGACGGCGAGAGCGGCGACTCCCCAGCGGGTGGGCGAGTATGGATTTCCCGGTCGCTGCAAGTGATTCCTCCGGGTATACGAAAAGGAACGGTCTGCCCCTTGTCGGACCGTTTCCAGGTTCGGGATGGTCGTGGCCGTCAAAACTAACCCCCGACCTTCATCCCAGTCAAACGATAAGCACATCCTATTTAACCGGGATTTTCCGCCGTCCTCGGCCCTTCCCCCCGTTGCCGGCAACGGGTATACTGGGGCCCGCCGGCCGGCGATCGCGGGCATTCCGGCCGCCGGCCCGAAACAGGAGGCGGCCGTGATCACCATCTCGATCAGCCTGAAGGGGGATCTGGCCTCCCTGACGCCCCCTCCCCGCGCCCCCCACCGCATCCTGACGCTGCCCGAACCGGCCTCGGTGAAGGACGCCGTCGAGTCGCTGGGGGTGCCGCATACCGAGATCGATCTGCTGCTGATCGGCAACCGGCCGACGACCTGGACGATGCTGGTCGAGAACGGGGACCACGTCGAGGTCCATCCGGTGGCGCCGCCCCATCCCCCGCAGGGGGAGTTCTCCGACACCTGGGACGCGCACCGGCTCCAGCCCAGGCCCCTGGAACGGGACCGCTTCGTCTGCGACCAGCATCTGGGCAAGCTGGCCCGCCTGCTGCGCATGATGGGATGCGACGTGCTCTACGACCGCGCCTACACCGCGGAAAGGATCGCCGCGATCGCCGCGGAAACCGACCGCGCCGTGCTGACCTGCGGCCACGGGCTGCTGAAGCGCAGGGAGGTCGCGTGCGGATTGCTGCTGCGCTCGCGCAACGCGGACGACCAGTTGACCGAGGTGATCCGCCGCTTCCGGATCGCGGGGGCGGTGCGCCTGTTCGGACGCTGCAGCCTCTGCAACGGCCCCCTCGAACCCATCGCCGAGAAGGAGGCTGCGCCGCGGGTCCCCGAACGGACCCGCGCCTGGCGGCACGAATACCGGATCTGTCCGACCTGCGACAGGATCTACTGGGAGGGAAGCCATACCGAACGGATCCGCGCCCGCATCGCCGCGGCGATGGCGCGGGCGGCCGCGGCCGGCGCTTCCCCGGAACGCCCGACGCCCCCCGAAGGAGACCCCCATGACTGACCGGCCCCGCGATCCCGCCATCCGCGTGGTGATGATGCCCCGCGACACCAACGCCCACGGCACCATCTTCGGCGGCGTGATCCTCAGCCACATCGACCAGGCCGGCGCGATCGCCGCCTACGCCGGCGGCTGCGGCAAGGTCGTGACCGTGGCGATGGACGAGGTCGAATTCCACCAGCCGGTCCACGTGGGCGATCTGGTGAGCTACTACGCCGAAATCGTCGGGAAGGGCCGCACCTCGATCACGGTGCGCGTGGAGGTCGAGGCGACGCGCCGGGACGTGCCGGATCCCATCCGCGTGACCCGCGCCGACGTGGTCTACGTGAACATCGACGAACAGGGCCGCCCCGGGCCGATCGAAAGCTGAGAGAGGTTCAGGATCGGGATCGCGGCGCTTCGGGCGGCAGGGCTCCGTCCGGCCCGGACGCGGCCCCGGACTCCGGCGGGACCGGACGATGATCGCCCGGGCGGCATTTCAGCTTCCGCGGATCGGCGTGCAGGGCCAGGCCGCAGTTCGCGCAGGGAGACTCGCCGTTCTCGCCGACCGCGCCGCAGGGGGCCGTCCTGTTGCGCAGCCCGCGCATGAAGGGACGCCCGGCCAGGACCGCGACTCCGGCCACGATCAGCCACAGGATCAGCTCATCCCACATCAGGCATCCTCCCGGTCGAGCTCGGCGTGGCGAAAGCATCCGACCAGATGGTCGTTCACCATCCCGACCGCCTGCATGAAGGCGTAGCAGATGGTCGGGCCCACGAACTTGAAGCCGCGGCGCTTCAGGTCGCGGCTCATGGCCTCGGCCGCCGGCGTGGTCGCCGGCACCTCGGCCATCGTCCGCCAGCGGTTGCGGACCGGGCGGCCGTCGGTGAAGCTCCAGATGTAGTCGGAGAACCCGCCCCTCTGAGCGCAGACATCCAGGAAGGCGCGGGCGTTGCCCACCGCCGCGGCCACCTTCAGGCGGTTGCGCACGATGCCCGGATCGGCCAGCAGCTCGGCCAGGCGGCGCTCGTCGAAACGGGCCACGGCCTCGGGATCGAAACCGGCGAAGGCGCGGCGGTAGTTCTCGCGCTTGTGCAGGATGGTCGCCCAGCTCAGGCCCGCCTGGGCCCCCTCGAGCACCAGGAACTCGAACAGCCCCCGGTCGTCGCGCAGGGGGGTTCCCCACTCCCGGTCGTGGTAGTCGACGTACAGCGGATCCGAACCCGGCCAGGGACAACGTCGTTTTCCGGTCACGACTCCTCCTCGCGCCGGCGCCCGCCGGCGTTGCCAATGATCGCTCATCGGGCCGCCGGCCGCCACGCCTTCCATCACGAGGACTTGCGACGGCGGCGGATCCGCGTATTGTATCCAGATAATTTAGTCGCGGCTAAAAATCATCCCGCGGAGCGGTTCATGGCCTTCAGCGCATCGATCGAGGACTATCTCAAGGCGATCCACGCCCTGGAACAGGACGCGGGCAGCGCCGCCACCGGGCGTCTGGCCGACCGGCTCGGCATCGCCCCGGCCTCGGTCAGCGGGATGATCAAGAAGTTGACGGCCCGGGGCCTGATCCGGCACCGTCCCTACCAGGGGGTGAACCTGACCGCTGCGGGAAGGAACGAGGCCCTGCGCGTGATCCGCCGCCATCGCCTGATCGAGACCTTCCTGTTGCGGATCATGGGCCTGCCGGTCGAGCAGGTCCACGACGAGGCCGATCGCTGGGAACACGCGGTCTCGGCCGCGATGGAGGACCGCATGGCCGAACTGCTCGGCGATCCCCAGGTCGATCCCCACGGCGAACCGATCCCCGAACGCCGCCCGGCTGCGAAGGGCGGGGAGGAAACCGCATGATGATCCCCGAACGGCGCATGCTCTCGAAAAGGATCCTGTTCGCGCTGTCGGCCGCCGCCCTGCCGGCCATCTGCCTGGCGATCTGCGGCTGCGGAGACGGAAAAACCGACGCGGATTCCGCGGGCGGGGCCGGAACCGGCGAAAAGACGGCGGTGCGGGTGGTCGCCACCACGGGCATGGTCGCCGATCTCGCGCTCCGGGTCGGCGGCGATCGCGTCGCGGTGACCGGCCTGATGGGCCCGGGCGTCGATCCCCATCTCTACAAGGCCAGCGAAGGCGACGTCCGCCGGCTGCAGCGGGCCGATCTGGTGCTCTTCAACGGCCTGCACCTGGAAGCCCGCATGGGCGAGGTGCTGGCGCGTCTGGGCGAGCGCAAGCCCTCCCGGGCGGTCAGCGCCGGGATCCCCGAGGATCTGCTGATGGAGCCCGCCGGGGGCGGCGGGGCCCGCGACCCCCACCTCTGGTTCGACGTCTCGCTGTGGGCCCGCGCGATCGACGTCGTGCGCGACGCCCTGGCCGGGGTCGATCCCGCAGGCGCCGGCATCTACGCCGCCAATGCCGAACGCTACCGGGTCGAATTGGCCGAACTGCACGCCTACATCCTTCGGCGGGCCGGGTCCGTGCCGCCGGCCGGGCGCGTGCTGGTGACCGCCCACGACGCCTTCGGCTACTTCGGCCGCGCCTACGGATTCGAGGTGCGCGGCCTGCAGGGCATCAGCACCGCGACCGAGGCCGGGACCGCCGACGTCGCCGACCTGGCCGCGGAGATCGCCGAACGCAGGATTCCCGCGGTGTTCATCGAATCCTCGGTGCCGCGGCGCTCCATCGAGGCGGTCCGGGCCGCCGTCCGCGCCCGCGGCTTCGAGATCTCGCTCGGCGGCGAGCTCTACTCCGACGCCCTCGGCGATCCCGACGGACCGGCCGGCGACTACATCGGCATGGTCCGGCACAACATCGACACCATCGTCGCCGCCCTGGCTCCCGAAGGCGCGGCGCGGGAGGAACGATGAACATCGGTCAAGACGGCGCCGGACGCCCCGCGACCTCGCCCCACGGCGACGCCCGGCTGGCGGTGGAGGTGGCCGACCTCACGGTCGCCTACCGCGAAAAGCCCGTGCTGTGGGATATCGACCTGCAGGTCCCTCCCGGCATCCTGATGGCGATCGTCGGGCCCAACGGGGCCGGCAAGACGACCCTGATCAAGGCGATCCTGGGCCTGGTGCCCGCCGCCGCCGGCCGGACGACCATCTTCGGCCGGCCTTACGCCGAGCAACGCTCCCTGGTGGGCTACGTGCCCCAGCGCGGCAGCGTCGACTGGGATTTCCCCACCACCGCCCTGGACGTGGTGACCATGGGCACCTACCGCACCCTGGGCTGGATCCGCCGCCCCGGCCGCGTCGAACGCGAACGCGCCCTGGCGGCCCTGGAGAAGGTCGGGATGGCGGAGTTCGCGTCGCGACAGATCAGCCAGCTCTCGGGCGGCCAGCAGCAGCGAGTGTTCCTGGCCCGCGCCCTGGTCCAGGACGCGGCGATCACCTTCATGGACGAACCGTTCCAGGGCGTCGACGCCCGCACCGAGAAGGCCATCGTCGCTTTGCTGCAGGAGATGCGCGACGCCGGCAAGACGGTCCTGGTGGTCCACCACGATCTGCAGACGGTTCCCGACTATTTCGACTGGGTGACCCTGCTGAACGTGCGCCGCATCGCCAGCGGACCGGTCGCCGACGTCTTCACCGACCGGAACCTGCGGGCTGCCTACGGCGGCCGCGTCTCGTTCCTGTCGCGCAAGCCCGAAGGAGCGAGACCGGGGCCCGAACCCGGCGAGCCCTCCGGCACGATCCCCGGTCACGGCCGCATCCGCCCCTAGGAGCGGGAAGGACGTCATGGACGAAACCCTGATCCGGATCTTCACCGACTACACCCTGCGCACCGTGGCGCTGGGCGCGGCCGTGCTGGGAGCGGTCGCCGGGGCCCTGGGCGCCTTCGCGATGCTGCGTCGGCAGAGCCTTCTGGGCGACGCGGTCAGCCACGCGGCCCTGCCCGGGATCGCGCTGGCCTTCATGCTGACCGGCAGCAAGGCCCCGCTGATCCTGGTCCTGGGCGCGGCCGCGGCCGGCTGGATCGGCGCCCTGTGCGTGATGGGGATCGTGCGCGCCACGCGGCTGCCTTCGGACACCGCGCTGGGCCTGGTGCTGTCGGTCTTCTTCGGCTTCGGCATGGTGCTGCTGACCTTCATCCAGCGCCGCCCCGACGCCGCCCAGGCCGGACTCGACCGCTACCTCTTCGGCCAGGCGGCCTCGATGCTCCGCGGCGACGTGGCGACCATGGCGATCCTCGGCGGGGCCGCGCTGGCGGTTCTGGCCCTGTTCTGGAAGGAATTCAAGCTGCTGGCCTTCGATCCCGGCTTCGCGGCGGTGGGCGGCCTGCCCGTCCGGGCGCTGGACGTGATCCTGACGGCCCTGCTGGTGATCGCGATCGTCATCGGGCTGCAGGCGGTCGGCGTGGTCCTGATGAGCGCGCTGATCGTGGCCCCGGCCGCGGCGGCCCGGCAGTGGACCGACCGCCTCGGACCGATGGTGGTGATCTCGGGCCTCTTCGGCGCCCTGGCCGGGGTGACCGGCGCGGTGGTCAGCAGCCTCGCGCCGCGCGTCCCGACCGGCCCCGCGATCGTGCTCTGCGCCGTCATCCTGGTGACGATCTCGCTGTTGGCGGCCCCTGGGCGCGGCGTCCTGTGGCAGGCCGGCGTCCGCTGGCGCAACCGCAGGCGGCTGCGGATCGCGGCGGTGCTGCTCGACCTGAGGGCCCTGGCCCGCCAGCACGACGACCCGACGGTCGCCCACCCGGTGCCCGTCCTGAAGATCATGGGGGAACGGGGCGGCGTGCGCCGCTCCCTGGCCGAGCTGCGGAACCGCGGGCTGGCCGAGCCGACCGGCGACGGCGCCTGGCGCCTGACCCCCGCGGGCGTAGCCGCCGCCGACGCCGCCGACGCGGCGGCCGCCGAGGAGGAACGCTGATGGACCCCGCCGTCGAAATCCTGCTGATCGCGGCGGTCGCCGCGGCAGCCTGCGCGCTGTCGGGCGTCTTCCTGGTGCTGCGGCGGATGGCCATGCTCTCGGACGCGATCAGCCATTCCATCCTGCTGGGGATCGTTCTGGCCTGGTTCGTGACCCGCGACCTGAACTCGCCGCTGCTGATCGTGGCGGCCGCCCTGACCGGAGTGGCGACCGTGGCCCTGGTCGAGGTGCTGCACCGCAGCGGGCGGGTGAAGGAGGACGCCGCCATCGGACTGGTCTTCCCCGCCCTGTTCAGCATCGGCGTGCTGCTGATCGCCCGGCACGCGGGCAACGTCCATCTCGACACCGACGCCGTGCTGCTGGGCGAGCTGGCCTTCGCCCCCTTCGACCGCCTGGTCCTGAACGGCGTCGACCTGGGCCCGCGCTCGCTCTGGACGATGGGCGCGGTGCTGATCCTCAACGCCGTCCTGCTGCTGATGTTCTTCAAGGAGCTGAAGCTGGCGACATTCGATCCCGGCCTGGCCGCGGCCCTGGGCTTCGCGCCGGCGCTGGTGCATTACGGCCTGATGACCCTGGTCTCGGTGACCGCGGTGACGGCCTTCGACGCGGTGGGGCTGATTCTGGTCGTGGCGCTGATGATCGGCCCGCCGGCGGCCGCCCGCCTGCTGACCGACCGTCTGCCGGCGATGGTCCTGCTGAGCGCCGTCTTCGGGATGGCGGCCGCGGCCGGCGGCTACGGCCTGGCCCGCGTGCTGGACGCCTCGATCGCCGGTTCGATGGCGACGGTCGTCGGCCTGATCTTCCTGACCGTCCTGCTGACCGCCCCGGGCACCGGCCTGATCGCGGCCGCCCGGCGTCGCGCCAACCAGCGCCGGGAGTTCGCCCTGGCCATGCTCATGATCCATCTCGGGCAGCACGAGACGCAGCCCGAGGCCGCCGAGGAATGCAACCGCCGGCGGCTGCATCATCATCTGCACTGGGAGGCCGGATTCGTCGGCGAGATCGTGGAGATGGCGGGCGGGCGGAAGCTGGTGACCGCCGACGGCGATCTGCTGCGGCTGACCGAGGCCGGACGCGAGGCGGCCCGCCGCGCCATGCTGCACTGACGCGGCGGGCCGGCGGATCAGCCGTTCATGGCCAGCTCGATGTCCTCGGCCGCCTTGGGGATCGGCGTTCCCAGCACCCGGCACCCCTGGTCGGTGATCAGGATGTCGTCCTCGATGCGGATCCCGCCGAAGTCACGGTATTTCTCCACCGCCTCGTAGTCGATGAACGCCTCGTGTTTCCTGTCGGCGCGCCAGCGGTCGATCAGCGCGGGGATGAAGTAGATGCCGGGCTCCACGGTCAGCACGAAGCCGGGCTCCAGCCGGCGGGCCATGCGCAGGCAGTTCAGGCCGAACTGTTCGCTGCGGGTCTCGCCGGGGGCGTAGCCCGCCGTATCGCCCAGATCCTCCATGTCGTGCACGTCCAGGCCCATCAGGTGGCCCAGGCCGTGGGGGAAGAACAGGGCGTGGGCGCCGGCGGCCACCGCCTCGTCCGGATCGCCCCGCATCAGGCCCGCGTCGGTCAGGCCGCCCGCGATCACCCGCGCCGCCAGCAGATGCAGCTCGCGGTTGGTCATCCGCGGCGACGCGCTCTGGATCGCCGCCGCCTGGGCCGCGAGCACGATGTCGTAGATCTCCCGCTGCTTCGGCGCATAGACCCCGGCGACCGGGAAGGTGCGCGTGATGTCCGACGCGTAGCCCAGCGGCGATTCGGCGCCGCTGTCGATCAGCAGCAGGTCGCCCTCGGCCAGCGTGTTGCCGTAGCTCTCGTTGTGCAGAACCTCGCCCCGGACCGAAACGATCGGCAGGAACGCCTGCTGGCGCTGCGAGAGCAAAGCCACGCCCTGCATCATCGCCGCCACCTCGGCCTCCCCGCGGCCCGGCCGGGCCATGGTCATCGCCGACTGGTACATCAGCGCCGACACCGCCAGGGCGTTCTCGATCTGGCGGATCTCCTCCTCGCTCTTGTGATTGCGCTGTTCGACGATGCCGAGGGCCAGCTCCGTCGACGCCCCCGCGGCGACCGCATCGGATCCGATGCCGAGCAAGTCGGCCAGCAGGCGCGTCCGCTCCTCCCGGTACGGCGGCAGGTAGTGGATCTTCTCCCCCTTCGCGACCGCGGCGGAAACGACGGCGGCCATCTCCTCGACGGTGCCGGTCTTCGCGATGCCCGCGGCCGCCGCATGATCGGCCGGCGTCGGCTGGGGGCCCGACCAGACAACGTCGTCCGGATCGGCTGCGGGCCCGTAAAGGGTTTCGCCGCCCTCGGGGTCGATCAGCAGGGCCAGGCCGGGGCGCCGGGCCCCGACGAAGTACAGGAAATGCGAATCCTGCCGGAAGACGTAGACGTTGTCGGTGTAGTTGCGCGGAGCCGCATCGTTGGCCGGCAGCAGGATCCAGCCGTCGGAAACGGATGTCCGCAAGAGTGTCCGCCGGGCCTGGTGGGTCGCCGTATCCATTTGATCCTCCGGTATTCTCGCTGGGGCGCCTCGGCGCCGGTTCTCAGACTGCGGGAACGCGCAGGGCGTGCGCCTTGAACAGGCACTGGACCTCGCGTCCCGGGACCAGGTTCATGTTCTTGACCGCGCGGCCGGTGACCTCGACCATCAGGGTCACGCCCACGTCGACCAGGGCCAGGCTGCGCAGCTCGGTCCGGATCACGTCGACGATCCGGCCCGGCAGCTGGTTCTGGAACGAGGCTCCCGGGATGTTCTGCGACGCGAGCCCCACGTCGGCCGGCCGCAACAGGACCAGCCGCTCCGTCTTATCGGGATCTTGCAGCAGCGGTCCGCGGATGATGAACCCGCCGCTGCGGGACCGCAGCTCCGAGATCCCGCTCTCGGCGTCCTGCCCAACCAGCGCGACCGGCACGACGTTCACCGGGCCGGGGTCGTGCATCAGGGCGAGGGCCTTCCGCGACCGCACCACGTCCTTCAGATCCCCGCTGGCCACCATCCCGCCGTCGTAGATCACCCCGATGCGGTCGGTCAGCAGCTGGATCTCCTCGAGATCGTGGCTGACCAGCAGCAGGGGGATGTCGAAAACGTCGCGCACCCGGCGCAGGAAGGGCAGGATCTGATCCCGCAGCCCGCGGTCGAGCGACGCCAGCGGCTCGTCCAGCAGCAGCAGGCGGGGACCGGCCAGCAGGGCGCGGCCCAGGGCCGTCCGCTGGCGTTCGCCGCCGGAAAGCCCGCCGACCGGGCGTCCGAGCAGCGGTTCGAGTTCCAGCACCCCGATCACATCGTCGAAACCGGGCGTGCCGCTCCCGGCGCCCTCCATCCCGTAGCGCAGGTTGCCCTCGACCGTGTAGTGGGGGAAGAGGCGCCCGTCCTGGAAGACCACGCCGACCCCGCGCCGGTGGGGCGGGATCCAGATTCCGTCGTCGGTGTCGCAGAGCACGTCGCCGTCCAGCACGATGCGGCCGGCATCGGGGCGCAGCAGACCGGCCAGCATGTGCAGCACGGTCGATTTCCCCGAGCCCGAGGGGCCGAAGAGCCCGACCGCGCCGCGGGGAACCTTCCACGCGATCTCGAGGTCGAAGTCGCCGACGCTGCGTCTGAGTTCCATCTCAAGCATCGCGTCCGCCTCCCAGCCGCCGCCGCAACCGCCGCGACAGGATCTCCGAGGCGATCAGCGACAGCAGCGAGACGACCACCGAGATCAGGACCAGCCTGAGGGCCGATCCCTCCGCCCCGGGCGTCTCGACCAGGTTGAAGACCGCCAGCGGCATGGTCCGCGTCTCGCCGGCGATGTTGCCCGCCAGGGTGATGGTGGCGCCGAACTCGCCCAGGCTGCGGGCGAAGGTCAGGATCAGGCCGGTCAGCACGCCGGGCAAGGTCAGCGGCAGGGTCACGGTCCGGAACCGACGCCACGGCCCGGCGCCCAGGATGGTCGACGCCTCCTCGAGCCGCGGATCGACCAGATCCATCGCCAGCCGCACCGAGCGCACCATCAAGGGGAACGAGACCACGGCCGAGGCCGCGACCGCCCCGAGCCAGGTGAAGGCCACCCGCAGCCCGAAGACCGAATCGAGCCACGAACCGAGCGGCCCCCGCGGACCGAGCAGCAGCAGCAGCAGATAACCGGTCACGATCGGGGGCAGCACCAGCGGAACGTGCACCAGGCCGTCGAGCAGGGTCTTGCCGGGGAAATCGCGCCGCGACAGCACCCACCCGCAGAGGATGCCCGGCGCCGCGACGGTGACCACGCACCAGACGGCGACGCGCACCGAGAGGGCCAGGGCCTCCCACTCCGCGGGCGTCAGTCCGAAATGCGTCTCGACGGTCAAGGTTTCCCGCTTTCAGGATCCGGCGGCGAGGCGAAGCCGTGGCGCGCGAAGATCTCGACCGCCTTCGGCGAGGTCAGGAATTCCATGAAGGCCAGCGCGGCCGGCCCCGGCTCGCGGTGGAAGGCCACGGGATAGAGGATCGGCGAGTGGCTTTCCTCCGGGAAGATCCCCACCGTCTCCACCCGGTCGGAAGCGGCCGCGTCGGTCGCGTAGACGATGCCCAGATCCGCGGCTCCGATCTCGATCAGCCGCAGGGCCGCCCGCACGCTCATCGCCGGCGCCAGGCGATCGGCCACGCCCTCGTACCAGCGGTAATGCTCCAGAGCCTCGCGCGCGTAGATCCCCGCCGGAACATGATCCGGATCCCCAAGCGCGAGGCGGCCGGCGAGGGCGTCGGCGAAGGGGAATTCCGGCGTGAACTCGATCCGTCCGGCCTCGCCGGCAGGGGCCGCCAGGACCAGGCGGTTGGCCAGCAGATCGCGGCGGCTGCCGGCCAGGATCAGGCCCTTCTCCTGCAGGAAATCCATCCACTTCGGATTGGCCGAGAGGAAGATGTCCGGATCGGCCCCCTCGTCGATCTGGCGGGCCAGGACCGACGACGACGCGAAGCTGCAGCGCACCTCGACGCCCCGCTCCGCCTCGAACATCGCGGCCGCCTCGCCCAAGGCGTCGATCGTGCTGCTGGCCGAGAAGACCGAGACCGCTTCGCGGCCGTCGCTCCCGCCGCAGCAAAGAGATCCCAGCGCCAGCGCCAGGACCGCCCCGGCCGCGATCATCGTTCTGAACGTCCTCATCCAAGCCACTTCCCCGGTTGGATCCTGCCGCCGTACGGACTGGATTCAGGTCGGATTCCTCTGTTATGATGACCCGGCAACCGCTTCGTGCCGCACCGGCGTCAATGTCCACCATGGAGGGATCTTGCGCAAGGCACTCTGCACATACTGCTCGGCGCGCAAACGTCGCAATCCGGAAATGCTGCCCGCCTGCGAGCGTTACCTCGGCCCGAGGATCCGCTCCCTCCACCGGGAAGCATGGCGCGAGGGGTTCGTCTTCCTGATCCTCTCGGGCCGCTTCGGACTGCTCAATCCCAGCGATCCGATCCCGTGGTACGACCACCTGCTGGTGCAGGACGAAGTGCCCCGATTGACCGACATCGTCGTCGAGCAGCTGCGGATTCTGCACCTGCACACCTTGACCTACGTCTCGGCGCCGCTGGCCACCACGCCGCAGGTCCGTCCCTACTACAACACCATCCTCGACGCCTGCGAACTGAGCGGCGTCAGCCTCGCCCTGCGCGAGCTCCGCGCCGACATCCCCTAGCCGCCGGCCGGTTCCGCGGCCTCGATCGCCGCCAGCACGTCGCGGCAGAATCCGGTCAGCGAAGGATCGCGCGCCCCCATCACCAGGACCGTGTCCCCGGGCCGGGCCGCCGCCGCTATCCGCTCCGGCAGGTCCTTCCGTCCGGCGACGAATTCCGCGGCCCCGCCCCGCTCGCGCACGCCGGCCGCCAGATCGGCCGACGAGATGTCGCGGGTGACCGTGCCGCCGACATAGTAGATCTCCGGCAGCCAGAGCCGGTCCCGGTGGCGCAGGCCGGCGGCGAAGACCTCGATCAGATCGTCCCGCAGGAAACGGGTCGGGCCGAAGCCGTGCGGCTGGAAGACGGCCAGCACCCGGCCGCCGCGCTCGCGGGCGGCGGCCAGCGCCGCAGCGATCTTCTCGGGATTATGCGCGAAATCGTCGATGACGGTCGTTCCGCGGGCTTCGCCGACGACCTGGAAGCGTCTGACCACGCCGCGGAACCCGGCAAGGGACGCGGCCATGCCGGCCACTTCCACGCCGACCGCGCGGCAGGCGGCGACAGCGGCCACGGCGTTGCGCACCTCGTGCAGGCCGGGCCGCGGCAGTTCGAAGACGACATCCCCGATGCGGAAACGCGATCCGTCGGCCCGCAGTTCGATCTCCCGGGCCCTCAATCCGCGGGCAAGATCGGAGCGCCCTCCGTCCGTCGGAGCCAGGCCGAACCGCTCGGCGCCGCCGGCCACGCCGTCCAGGGCCGGATCCTCTCCGGCCAGGAAGGGGCCGCGGGTCCGTTCGCGGAACACGGCGAACATCCGGGCGACCTCCGCGGGCTCCTTGTGGTCTCGCTGCAGGTTCAGCACGACGCCGCACCAGGGCTCGTAACGCACCAGGCTGCCGTCGCTCTCGTCGGCTTCGATCACCAGCAGATCCCCTTCGCCGTGGACGGCGTTGCCCAGCAGGCCGCGATCGGTCAGTTCGACCAGCGCCCCGCCGGTGATCAGCGAGGGCGACAGGCCCGCCCCCTCGAGGATGGTGTAGATCATCGCCGTGACCGTCGACTTGCCGCTGGTTCCGGTGACGGCGATGGTGCGGCGCTCGGCCACCATCCGCGCCAGCAGTTCGCTGCGATGGATCACCGGCACGCCCGCCTGCCGGGCCGCTGCCACGTCGGGCACCGTCTCCTCCACCGCGGTCGACACCACCAGCGCATCGCAATCAGCCGTGACGCCGGATCCGTCCTGGGGATGGATCTCCACGCCCAGTTCCTCGAGCCGCGCGCGGATTTCGCCGCGGCGGCCGGCGTCGAAATCGCGATCGCTGCCGGCGGCCCGCGCGCCTCCCATCGCCGCGTACTGGGCCAAGGCGCTCATCCCGGAGCCGCCGAGCCCGGCGAAGAAATAGGTCCGGCCGCGCAGGGCTCCGGCGGCGGAACCGGCGGCGAAGGGATCAGACGATGACAACGGGGGCTCCTTCCGCGACACGGTCGAAGAGATCGACGATGTCGGCGTTGCTCATGCGCACGCAGCCGCGCGAGACCGGGCGGCCGATGGCCTCCTCGCGGTTGGTGCCGTGGATGTAGATGAAGCGTTCGCGCGAGTCGCAGCCCGGACCGCGGTTGATCCCCTCCTCGCAGCCGTCGAGGGTCAGGATCCGGCTGAGGATCAGATCCTCGTCTTCGGTTCCGTCCCCAACGGGAACCTTCCCGACCGGTTCGCGGCTGCGGAACCAGGTGCCGGGCTCCATGCCGCCGCCGATCTTGGCGTCGATCCGGTGCACTCCCGGCGGCGTGCCGAACGAGCCCTCCCGGCCGTTCACGCCCGCCGCCGCGGTCGAAACGCCGTACCGGCGGGCCACCGCTCCGTCCTCGACCAGCGACAGGGTCTGATCCGCGACGCTGACCAGCAGCCAGGTATCGGCCACCGGCCCGAGCACGTTCTCCAGCCTCCCACGGGCCAGCTGCAGCGTTTCGTTCTCCTTCGCGGTCATTCCAGGACCTCCTCGCGGGTTCCTCGAGACGGCCCGGCCGCCCGTCCGGGAATCCGCCGCTCCCGCAAGCTAGCATCGGATCCGGGCGCGGGGCAACGACGTTCCCCGGCGCGGAGCCGGATCCGCCTTTGCCCGAAGCGATTGAAAATTTGATAACAACTTGCCCGATGACCAGTTTAACTTGGTGGTGAACGCCCCCCCCGAACCGCGTCCTTCATTGGAGGAAACCCAATGGACGAACGTCCCATGTTCGACATCAACGGCGCCCTCGATCATCAGATCGCCGGCATCATGAAGAACCGGCCCACCGTGGTGTTGACCGAAGCCCTGGACCCCCGGATCGCCGAGGCCGCCTGCTATCTGGGCCGCTTCGCCAAGCTGGTGTTCCTGGCCAGGGAAGAGGACGTGCGCCGGGTCTACGCCGAGAGCCTGCCGGACATGAACCCCACCCGGCTGGAGTACACCTTCGCCAGCGCCGCGTTCGTCGATCCGGCCACCAGCGAGGATCTGCTCGACGAGTTCGTGGCCGAGTGCATGAAGCTGCCGGCGCACCTGCGCAGGGCCGGGAATCCGCAGGAAGCCCGCGAACTGCTCCGCGAACCGGCCCGCTTCGGGATCATGGCCGTCCGCTGCGGCCACGCCGACATGGTCGTCGGCGGGATGACCCACGCGCCGAAGGAATACTTCCGGCCCATGCTGCGGCTGCTGCAGAAGAACGAGGTCATGTGCGAGACGGGCGTCTTCGTGCTGCCGCCCGACCATCCCGAGGGCATCTTCCCCGAGAACATCGTGGTCTTCGGCGACGTGGGCGTGAACGCCGACGTCACGCCCGAGATCCTGGCCCACATCGCGGTGGGAACCTGCGCGATCGCCCGCGACATCATCCCCGAGGACGTGCTGCCCGAGATCCACGGCGCCATCGTCTCGTACTCGCACAAGGGTTCGGACGTCGGCCCCTCGCCCGAGCTGGTCCGCCGCGCGGCCGACCTGATCCCCGACATTCTCGCCGAGCGCGTGAAGATAGGCGAGCGCTACGCCTCGATCCACATCGAGAGCGAAGTGAAGATCAGCTACGCCCTCTCGCAGCGGTCGGCGATGTACTACCAGCACGGCGACCAGAAGAGCCTCGCCGGACGCACCAACGTGATCATCGCGCCGAACCTCGACCTCGGGAACCTGCTCTACCACCTCTACGCCACGCGTTTCCCGGAGGCCAAGAAGTTCCCGGCCATGTTCGGGGTCCGCTTCCGCGGCGTCGACCTGCCGATGGACTCCACGGCCGAGGACGCGATGCTCGCGGTCAAGGCCAGCATCCTGCGGATGCACAAGTTCGGCCACTGGTCGCTGACGCCGAAGGACACCTTCTTCCCCCGGCACCGCATCCTGGCGATCAACCCCGGCTCCACCTCGACCAAGATCGCCGTCTACGAGGGCGAGGCCGAAATCTTCACCAAGGAGCTGCAGCATTCCGCCGCCGAGCTGGAGCCCTTCGAGGGCCGTCCGATCACCGACCAGTATCCCTTCCGCAAGGAGACGATCCTGCGGGCCCTGTCCGAGAACGGCCTGTCGGTCGAAGACCTGGACGCCGTCTCGGCCCGGGGCGGCCTGCTGCGCCCGATCGAACACGGCACCTACCCGGTCAACGACCGGATGTGCGAGGATCTGATCGCGGCCGTCGGCGGCGAGCACGCCTCGAACCTCGGCGCCCTGATCGCCCGCGAGCTCGGCGCCAAGCAGGGCAAGCCGGCCTTCATCGTCGATCCGGTGGTGGTCGACGAGGTCGCGGAGAAGGCCAAGATCACCGGCTTCAAGTGCATCCGCCGCAAGGTCGTCAGCCACGCCCTGAACCAGATCGCGACCGCCCAGCGCTACGCCGCCGAGAACGAGACCTTCTACCGGTATCTCAATCTGATCGTCTGCCACATGGGCGGCGGCATCACCATCGGCGCCCACCACAAGGGCCACTACATCGACGTCAACAACGGCCTGGACGGCGAAGGGCCCTTCACGCCCCAGCGCTCGGGCACCATCCCGACCGGGCAGCTGATCGAACTCTGCTTCTCGGGCCGCTTCAAGCATGACGAGCTCAAGAAGCTGAACAAGGGCCGCGGCGGGCTGATCGACCTGCTCGGCACCGCCGACATGCGCGAGGTCGAGAACCGCGCGGCCGCGGGCGAGCCCGAGGCCAAGCTGGTCTTCGATGCCCTGGCCTACCAGATCTCCAAGCACATCACGGCCCTGCTGCCGGCCTTCGACGGCGAGCCCGTGGACCGGATCCTGCTGACCGGCGGCATGGCCCGCGGCAGGATGCTGGTCGCGGCGATCACCGAGGCCGTCGCCGCCGTCGGCTGCGGCGTGACCGTCTACCCCGGCGAGAACGAGATGAACGCATTGGCCCAGGGCGCGCTGCGCATCCTGGACGGCAAGGAAGAAACACGCACCTACGACCCCGCGGAGGCCGAATGATGACCGCCATCACTTCGTTGGACCAGCTCGTCGCGACGCTCAAGAACGAGACTCCCCGGCACGTGGCAATCGCCGCCGGGCACGATCCGAACACCATCCAGGCCGCCGGCCGGGCCGCAGCCGAGGGCATCGCCAGGATCACCCTGATCGGCGACGCCGCCCGGATCCGGACGCTCTGCGACGAGCATGGCCTCGACATCGGCACCCTGCACGTGATCGACGAACCGGATGTCGCGACCGCGGGCGCCCGCGCCCGGGACATGGTCCGCGACGGCGAGGCCGACGTGCTGATGAAGGGCCTGATCGGGACGGCGGACTACATGCGGCTGATCCTGAACAAGGAGGAAGGCCTGCTGCCGGAGGGATCGGTCCTGTCCCACCTTACGGTTTTGGAGCTCCCCGCCCACACCGAACGCCTGGGCAAGCTGCTGTTCGTCGGCGACGTGGCGATCATCCCGGCCCCGGACAAGGCGACCAAGAAGAAGATCCTGCGCTACTGCGTCGACGCCGCCCTGAGCTTCGGCATCGAGAAGCCGCGCTGCGCCATGCTGGCGGCCAGCGAAAAGGTGAGCAAGAGGATGCCGGCGACCGTCGACGCCGCCGAGATCACCGCCGAAGCCGTCGAAGAGTTTCCCGACGCCCACGTTTTCGGCCCGCTGGCCCTGGATCTGGCCATCGCCCCGGAAGCCTGCGCCATCAAGGGGGTCAAGAACGAGGTCGCCGGCCAGGCCGACGTCATCGTCTTCCCGAACATCGAGTCGGGCAACGTCTTCTACAAGTCGGCCACCTATCTCTCGGGAGGACGCCTGGCGGCCGCGGTGGTCGGCACTTCGGCGCCCTGCATCCTGACCAGCCGGGCCGACAGCGAGGAATCGAAGTTCCTCTCGATCGCCTTCGGCTGCCGGCTGTCCCGCTGATCCGGCATCGCGCTCAATCCGTTCGGCGGCCCCGGTTTCCGGCCGGGGCCGCTTTTTTCTGCTGGAATCATCCTACTGGAAGTAGTAAATTCGCTGCGGGTGAAAGCGTGCCCCCCTTTTTTTGATGTTTCCCGCAAGCGGACTTGAGTGTCTATTTGTCTTCTAGGCGTCCTCAACCGCCCGTCTCAAGGAGGCTCCCCATGATCCGGACCGTCGTGACAACTTTCCTTGTTCTCGCCGTTCTGCTGACGGCCTCGGCGGTTTTCGCCGACTATCCCGCCGCGGATACGGTTGCCGGCAAGTGCATGACCTGCCACAAGGAGAAATCCCCCGGCATCTACAACCAGTGGTTCGCCTCCAGCCACGGTCTGAACCGTGTGACCTGCATCGACTGCCACGGCGCCGACCGCCGGGATGTCGACGCCTACGAGCACGAGGGCGCCTGGATCGCCACTCTGGTCACGCCCAAGGATTGCGGGGAATGCCACGAGGCCGAGGCCAAGCAGGTCGAGAACTCGTACCACGCCACCGCGGCCGAGATCCTCGAATCGCAGGACGCCTACCTTGCCCACGCCGCAGGCGGCCATCCGGTGGCGGTCACCGGCTGCGAGAACTGCCACGGCTGCAACGTGCAGATCGATCCCGACGCTTCGAACAAGCTGGCGGTCACGAGCTGGCCGAATTCCGGCATCGGCCGCCTGAATCCCGACGGCAGCAAGGGCTCCTGCACCGCCTGCCACACCCGGCACTCGTTCTCGATCGCCCAGGCCCGCAAGCCCGAATCCTGCGGCAAGTGCCACCTCGGCCCCGATCATCCGCAGAAGGAGATCTACGAGGAGTCCAAGCACGGCAACGCCTACTTCACCCACACCGACGAGATGAACATCAAGGCCACCCGCTGGGCCGTGGGCATCGACTACTTCGCGGCCCCCACCTGCGCCACCTGCCACCAGTCCGCCACCTCGACGCAGAAGGTGACCCACGACGTCGGCGAGCGCATCTCCTGGACGCTGCGTCCCCCGGTCTCCAAGAAGAAGGACGAATGGCCGCGCAAGCGTGAAAACATGCAGGAAGTCTGCCGCAACTGCCACGGCGAAGGTTTCGTGAAGGGGCACTACTACCAGTACGACGCCCTGGTCCAGCTGTACAACCAGAAGTTCGGCATCCCCGCCACGAAGATCGTCAATCTGATCAAGGAGAAGGGCCTGCTCGAGAGCCCGGCCGCCTTCAGCAACGATATCGACTGGGAGTACTGGGAGCTCTGGCACCACGAGGGCCGGCGCGCCCGTCACGGCGCGGCCATGATGGGTCCCGACTACACCTGGTGGCACGGCATCTACGACGTCGCCTTCAACTTCTACTTCAAGTTCCTCCCCTCGGCCGACGAGTTCGACGACCCCGAGGTGAAGGCGCTGGTCGCCGAGGTCCGCGCCGATCCGATGCACGCCTGGTTCAACAGGCCGACGGCCGATATCAAGGCCGACATCGAGTCGGGCAAGCTGCAGGAGATCTACGCCGATCTTTTCGCTTCCGAATAGGGGGACGCCGTGTTCGACCGATTTCGGAACTTCGTCCGGGGGCTTGCGACCAACTGGATCGGATCGCTCGGCGTGGCCCTGACCACCGCCGCCTTCCTGATCTTCGTGTTCGTCGAGCTCCTGCGCATCCTGGGGGTGGTGACCGGGTCCTACAGCGGCCTGGTCACCTACCTGACCCTGCCGGCCCTGTTCATCCTGGGCCTGCTGCTGATCCCGATCGGCTGGCGCCGGTATCGCATCAAGGCCGGACGCCCGACGACCGAGCTGCTGCGTGAACGCTTCCGACCCGAGATGACCGAGGGCCGCCTGTTCGGAGCCGGCGTCTTCCAGATGGTGCTGCTGCTGACGGTGGTGAACCTGCTGTTTCTCGGCGGCGGCACCGCCCGCATGCTGCACTTCATGGAAGAGCCCCGGTTCTGCGGAACGGCCTGCCACGACGTGATGGGGCCCGAATGGGCCACCTACCAGGCCTCGCCCCACGCCAACGTCCACTGCGTCGATTGCCACGTGGGCGAGGGCTTCGCGGCCCTGGTCGACTCCAAGATCAACGGCCTCTGGCAGGTGGTCTCGCGGACCTTCGATCTCTACGAGCGCCCCATCCCCACTCCGGTCCACCAGCTGCGCCCCGCCCGCGAGACCTGCGAGCAGTGCCACTGGCCGGACAAGTTCTACGGCGACCGCATCGTCAACAGGACCCGCTACGCCTTCGACGCCGAGTCCACGCCGGCCTTCACGACCCTGAGCATGAAGGTGGGATCGGGCAAGGGCGAACGGCGCGGCGAGATCCACTGGCACGTCGCCGAGAACAACGCGGTGCGCTACGCCTCGATCGAGGACAAGAGGGAAAAGATCCTCTGGACCGAGGCCCTGCAGCCCGACGGATCCTGGCGGCGGTTCACCAACAAGCGTTTCGCCAACCGCCCCGAGCCGGGCGACGCGGTGCGCACGATGGATTGCGTCGACTGCCACAACCGGGCGACCCATATCTTCGAGGATCCCGAGAACGCGATCGACGACAGGCTGCAGAGCGGCGTCATCGACCCCGGCCTGCCCTGGATCAAGCGCGAGGCCATGGCGGCCCTGACGGCCGGCTACGCCGACCCCGCCGCCGCCGACGCGGGCATCTCCAACAGGATCCGCGGTTTCTATCTGCGCGAGCTTCCCGACGTCTCGATCGGCATGTCGCGCGAGATCGACGCAGCGGTGGCCTCCCTGCAGGCGGCCTGGCGGCGGAACATCCATCCCGGGATGAACGTCGGCTGGGGCGTCCATCCCGACCATCTCGGCCACCGGGGCGGCCGCGGCTGCTTCCGCTGCCACGACTCCGGCATGATCGACGAGCAGGGAACCGCGATCTCGTCCGAATGCACGCTCTGCCACTCGATCCTCGCCTACGACAGCGACCGGCCGTTCCGGTTCCTGGCGCCGGCGGACACGACCGATGCCGAGTACCGGATGCACGTCCATCTGCAGGACGAGTTCCTGGGAGCCTTGGAAGAGAAATGACGCGATGACCACCGACGATCACCGGATCCTGGTCCTGGCTCACCGCGGCGACGCGGCCGGAGTGACCGAGAACACTCTGGCCGCGTTCGCCGGGGCCGCCGAATCCGGAGCCGACGGAGTCGAGCTGGACATCCACGAGACCTCCGACGGCCTCTTCGCCGTCCACCACGACCCGCGGATCCGCGGCCTGTCCCTCGCCGAGTCCCCCCTGGAGGAACTGCGTCTGCGCGCCGGCGGCTGCGGCCCCGAGGGCCTGGCCCTGCTCGACGATGCGCTGGACCTTCTCGCCGATGCGGGCCTGGCCGAGGTCTTCGTCGAGATCAAGGGCCTGCGGGATGCGGGAAACCTGGCCGCGCGCCTCGAACCCTGGCGCGACCGCCTGCGCCTGAACATCCAGTCCTTCGACCACGACCTGTTGCGGATGTTCGCCGGCGCCGCCTCGGGCCGGTATTCCCTGGGCCTGATCGCGGACGAGCCCGGATCCGATCCCCGGGCCCTGCTGGAATCCCTCGATGCCGACGTGCTCTCCCTGCGCCGCAGCAGCCTGACGGCGGATCTGGCGCCCCTTCTCCACGCCGCGGGCAAACGGCTCGCCGTCTGGACGGTCAACGACCCCGGCCGCATCCGCGAGGTCGCCGCGATGGGCGTCGATGCGGTGATCAGCGATCGCCCCGGCCTGGCCGTCGAGACTCTCGCCGCCCTCGGTTTCTGACGATCCGCACGGCAAAGAGGAAGGGGCCCCGAAAATCCATTTCGGGGCCCCTTCCGAATCCGCTACCGGCTCCATCCCACGCGGTTGACGACCGAGGCCGTCATGCCGGCTCGCATCGAAGAGCAAGAGGCGCGCCGCGGGACCGGAAAATCGCCGGCGCAGCATCTCCTTGTTCGGCAACGGGATGAAAAGCCCGCCGCCTCCGGGCCGGAGACGGCGGGCTGCAAACCGCACGACGGAAATGCAGTATCAGTCCCGCGGGCCGTATCCCTCGCGATAGCGCAGGATCCGGGCCGGATTGCCGGCCACCACCGCGCCGTCGGGAACGTCGCGGGTCACGGTCGATCCGGCGCCGACGATGGCGTCCTTGCCGATCCGCACCGGCAGGATCGAACTGTTGGAGCCGAGGCTCGCCCCATCCTCCACGACCGTCGCCTTCCACTTCTCCTTCTCCGGCTGGGGCGGGTAGAGATCGTTGATGAACATCACGCCGTGGCCGACGAAGACGTCGTCGCCGATGGTCACCATGTCGCAGATGAAGGAATGGCTCTGGACCCGCGAACGATCGCCGATCTTCACGCCTTCCTGGATCTCCACGAAGCAGCCCACCATGCTGTCGCGGCCGATCTCGCAGCCGTACATGTTGACGAAGTTCCAGATCTTGGTTCCTTCGCCGATCTTGCAGTTGTTGATCAGCTGCTTCTCGTTGGTCGGGTAGTCCATCACGGCTCCTTGTCTTTATCCCGTTGCTCGCGGCCGGCGGCGTCGAGGGCCGCGTTCCGGATTCTCGACCGACAAGGATAACCCAGCCCGCCCCGCCAGTCTTCCCGAAACATCGCGCCCCCCCATTGACGCCCACCGACGCCCCGATTAGATTCGTCCCGAGCCCCGTCCGCCCCATCGCAACCCGTTCTCGGGAGATCGTCATGCACGGAAGAATCGTCGTCACCGGCGCCGCCGGATTCATCGGCTGCAACATCGTCAAGGCCCTCAACGAACGCGGGATCGACGACATCATCGTCGTGGACGAGCTGGGCGACGACGAGAAGTGGCGCAACCTCGGCGTCCTGCGCTTCGAGGACTACCGCCACAAGGACGATTTCCGAGCCGACATCTGGGACGACCTGCCGATGGACGTGGACGCCGTGATCCACATGGGCGCCTGCAGCTCGACCACCGAGACCGACGCCGACTACCTGGCCGACAACAACTACCGCTACACGCGCGACCTCTGCGAATGGTGCCTGCGCCACGACGTGCGGTTCATCTACGCCTCGAGCGCGGCGACCTACGGCGACGGATCGCGCGGCTACGACGATTCCGACGAAAACACACCGCTGCTGCGGCCGCTGAACATGTATGGCTATTCCAAGCAGATGTTCGACCTCTGGGCGCTGAAGAACAAGCTCTTCGACCGCATCGTCGGCTTGAAGTTCTTCAACGTCTACGGCCCCCACGAGGATCACAAGGGCGACATGCGGTCGGTGGTGCACAAGGCCCACGGCCAGATCCTCGAGACCGGCGGCGTGAAGCTCTTCCGCTCCCACCGGCCCGACTACGCC
>CAYLMM010000027.1:0-36297 GCA_964384825.1 uncultured Fibrobacteraceae bacterium | reverse complement strand
GCCGAGCGCGAGGCCCTGCGCCGGGCGACGACCGATCTGGCCGCCGTGATGGGCCGTCCGCTGGGCGATGACGACTACGACGCCTGCGCCGGCATCCTGGTCGAGGCCTGCGCCCGGATCTTCGGCCTCGAACCCGAAATCGAGAACGTCGCCGGCCGGGATGATCCCCTGCCGGCGACGTTCGCCGATCCCGCCTGATTCCGATCCCGTCCTAGAGCCTGAGCGATGAGCCCAGGGCGAAGGCCAGCCCCCGGGTGTCGTCGGGCCAGATGCGGCCCCGGTTGCCGACCGCCAGGTCCAGCCGCCACGGTCCGATGCCGAGTCCCAGGCCCACCGAAGACCGCGCCCCGCCGGCGCCTCCGAAGCCGAGGCCGAGCCGGGGCTGCATCCACGATTTCAGGTTCCACTCCAGACCGGCGTTGATCTCGGTGCGCGAGGCGCCGCCGATCTTCTCGGCCAGCGACTGCGCCAGGTCGACCGCGTAGGCGATCCGGCCGAAGTTGTTGCTGGCCCCGATCCTCAGCTTGCGCGGCAGGTCGGTCGAGTAGGAATCGATGGCGTACGAGGTGTCGGAGTCGGCGACGGCGTCGTCGAAGTCGTCGGTGGTCGCGGACAGGGAATCGCCCGCCGCGCTCCACAGATGGCGTTCGGTGTCCCGGTCCCACGTCATGCGGCTGGCGCCGTTCTCCAGGCTCAGGCCGAAGGTCCAACCCCTGGGCGCCTGCAGCGCGACCCCGAGGTCGACGGCGTAGCCGGAGCCGCCGGTGGCCGACCGGTACGAGGCCTCGGCGTCTCCCTCGATCCCGATCATCGCGGTGGTGATCCCGCCGCCGGCCCGCACGTCGCTGAAGTCGTAGATCCCCTGCAGGTACTTCACGTTCACCCCGGCCGAAAGCCGCATCGCGCGGGACGTGACCAGCGGCCGCGCGTAGGAGACGGTCGCTCCGGCCGCCGCGAAGGCCTCGCCGTCGGTGTCGCCGAAATCGAAGGCCTGGTCGATCTCGTTGCCGAGCAGGACCAGGTCGAAGAAGTCCTTGTCGAGGGTGCCGCTGCCGCCGGCCATCCCCTGGAAGGTCAGGGCCCAGGGGCCGGCCGAGATCCCCATCGCCGAGGCGCGGACGTCGGCCTCCAGGACCAGCCCGCCGGCCGGGATGTCCGAGAGCAGCAGGTCTTTGTCGGCCCGGCTCAGCCGGGCGCCGGTGAAGGTGTTGTAGCGGTCGAGCGTGAAGGCGTTGTTGCTCATGTCCACCGCTGCCGAGAACAGCCCGATCTCCAGGCCGGCGGGCCGGACCAGCGCGAGGTTGGCGGGGTTCCAGTCGACCGACTCGAGGCCCCGCGCGGAGGCGGTGCCGGCGCCGCCCATGCCCATGGCGCGGACCGAGCCTCCGGCCGACGCGTCGCGGGCCGGCGCGATGGTCAGGATCGCGGCCGCGCAGATCAGGAAACCGGCGCGGAGGCCGAGGGAGCGCTTTCCGGGGTTGCGAAGCATCAGTCGTCCTCCTCGACCAGGATCTCGGCGCGGATCGCGCCGGTTACGCGCAGGTAATCCCCGGTGCGCAGCGCCACCTCGGCGCCGCCGGTGCCGGGAATGCGGGCCACGACCGCGGTCTGGGCGGTGGGAGAGGTCAGCACCAGGATGTCGGACTTGGTCAGGTGGATGTCGTGGTTGCTCTCGACGATCCCCTTGGCGAATCCCGTCGCCGGATCGACCGCGGCCGCGGCGACGGCCAACGGCCCGATCACGAGGTCGGGATCGTCGAGCGCCGACATCGAATCGGGCCCGGCCTGGAAGTAGATCTCGGCGTCGAACGGGAAGTGGTTCTCGATCGCGGTGAGGATGCGCCCTGTCTCGATGCGCTCCTCGATCTCCTCGCGCAGATCCTCGTCCAGATCCAGCGGCTCGGAATCGCGATGGATCTCGGAGTTGTCGATCACGACCTTCAGCGGCGCGTCGATGCGCCACGAGACGCTTGCGGAGTCGCCCGGACGGACGGTTCCGATCAGGCCTGCCCCGCCGACCCGCACCGAGCCGGTCAGGTCGTAGCTCTCGGGCAGGATCCGCAGGAACTCGGTGATCGTGCTGTTGAACTCGTCGAGATGGACGACCGTCCGCGCCGGCGCCTCGTCCTTGCGGGCCTCGATCTCGGCGCTGGTGACCAGCACCGCGGTCTCGCCGGCGGCGTTGCGGCCCTCGACCCTCAGATCGACCGCGCCGCGCACGCCGGTGTCGTTCAGGATCTCGACGGTCAGCGTCGCCGCGGCCAGGGTCAGGCCTTCCAGCTCGTCCGGGATGTCGATCTGCTCGTGCATGGCGTCGATGGGGAAGTTCTGGGCGGGGATGATGCCCGAGACCTCGCCCAGGGCCAGCACCGTGGGCGCCGCCTGGATGTGCAGCCGGTCGGTCGCCCGCAGGGTCACGGGAGCGCCGTCGCTGCCGGCCGAGGCGACCGCCACCGTCCAAGTGAGCCCGGTCAGCGGGGCTTCCTCGGCATGGATGCCGGCTCCGGCCAGTTCGATCCGCGTGTCGCGCCGCTCGTGGGCCGCGAGGTCGAGCACGATGTTCAGCGGCGATCCGGAGGCGTCGTCCATCTCGGGGCAGGCTATCGAGACGCTGCACGGAACCGGCAGCCCGTTCTCCAGCGTCATGTCCAGGGCGCCGCCGGCGATCTCGGCGGTGATGATCTCCAGGGAGTCCGGCAGCGCGACGACCGCGTCGCCGGCGAAGCTCTGGGCGTCGATGGCGGCTTCGGCCTCGGCGACGGTCAGATCGACGACCGCGACGTTCACCGCCAGCGTGCTGGCCGGATCGACCGTGACCGCGGCCGTCGAGCCGGGCGAACCGCCGGCCAGGCTCACGCCGACCGAACCGGGCAGATGCACGCCGGCGAGATCGGCGCTCCAGGTGCGGGTCTCGCCGGGTCCCAGTTCGCCGGAGCAGTCCAGGGACACCAGGACGGTTCCGTAGCGCGGGTCGATCACGTCGGCGGTCATCCGCTCCGGGGGAGCGTCGCCGGAAACGGGCACGGGCAAACCGTTGGTGATCGTCAGTTCGATCCGCCCGGACGCCACGACCGCGCTCTCGATCCCGCCGAGGTCGGCGCCGTCGCCGCCGAGGTCGAAGCCGAAGGCCGGCACGGCGATCGGGACCGGCGGCAGCGACGCCGCGGCGGGATAGATCTCGTCGAGACGGAAGCAGAAGGATGCCGGCGCCGGCGACGCGATGGCGAAGTCGCCGAGCGAGGCGTCGAAGTCCACGCCCGTCAATTCGGCCGACAGGTCGGTGTCCAGGGCCACCGATGTCGTGGTTCCGATCACCGAGAAGAAGAGCATCGAGTCGGCCGTGGCGGACAGGTAGTCCTGGTCCTCGATCAGCTCGGTCACCGTGATGTCGTGGTTGCCGATCGGCAGGGTGACGACCGTGGTGAAGGTCGGCATCTCCGGCTCCTCGATCGTGCATCCGGCGATCAGCAGCGAAACTGCGGCCAGCAGGGCCGCCGCGGCGGCGAGGCGGGCCGGGCGGCGGTCGGCGCGAGGAATTGGATTCATGAAATTCTCCGAGGTTGTTCGGCCGGGACCCGGGGCCCCCTGGTGTCATCCCGGATCTCCATGTGAAAGTCCCGTGCCGCGCCGACGGCCGTTCTCGGGCGTCGGCGCGAAGGCGCGACGGGCAACGACGGGGAATCACGAGGAACGACGGGGAACAGTCGGCCGGTCCGAGGCAAATCCGGAAACCGTGGGGACCGTTGCGGGATTCCACGGTCTTCCTTCGGCTCCATGCAGGCTGCAACAGACGTGCAGCGGTGCTTGACCGTCGGTGCGGATGCTCACTAGTATCAGGCACGTCGCTTCCGCTATCCGTCCGGAAAGAGAGGACCATGGCCCGGTTTGTCATCGGGCGGCTCGCCGCATCGGCCCTGCTGGTGGTCGTGCTGCTGTCGGCCGTCTTCTTCATCGTCCGCCTCGCGCCCGGCGATCCGATCGATCTGGTGCCCGATCCCGATCTCGACGGCGCCGCCCGCGAGGCCATGCGCAGCGGGATGGGACTCGATCGTTCCCTCGGCGAGCAGTACCGGGACTGGCTGGGCGGCGTCCTGCTGCACGGGGATTTCGGCCGCAGCCTGCGCCGGCATCAACCGGTCTCGGCCATCCTCGGCGAAGCGGTGCCGAACACCCTGCTGCTGACCGTCCCCTCGTACCTGATCCATCTGCTGATCGCCGTGCCGCTGGCGATGTGGGCGGCGCGGCGGGCCGGATCCCGCCGCGAACGCGGGGTGGCCGCGGCCGGCCTGTTCGTCTACTCGCTGCCCGCCTTCTGGCTCGGGCTGATGCTGATCCTGGTCTTCGCCCGCTGGCTGGGCTGGCTGCCCGCCGGCGGGATGGCGTCGACCGGCGCCGACGCGCTGCCCTGGTGGGGGCGCCAGCTCGACCTGCTGCGCCATCTGGTCCTGCCGGTGACCGTGCTGGGCGTCGCCTCGGCCATGGGCACCGCCCGCTACCTGCGCAGCAGCCTGCTCGAGGCCATGGGCGAGCCCTACATCCTGGCCGCCCGCGCCCGCGGCCTGCCGGAAGGGACCCTGATTCGCCGCCACGCCCTGCGCAACGCCCTGCTGCCGGTCATCACCCTGGTCGGATTGAACCTGCCCTACCTGCTCGGGGGCGCCGTGGTGACCGAGTACATCTTCGCCTGGCCGGGGATGGGCCGGGTCGCGGTCGAGGCGATCTTCGCGCGCGACTATCCGGTCGTGATGGGTGCGACAGCCCTGTCGGCGGTCATGGTGGTGCTCGGGAACCTGCTGGCGGATGTCCTGTACGGGCTGGCCGATCCGCGCATCCGCCACCGCGGGGGGCGGGCGGCATGAGGGCCCCGGGATGGCGTCCGCCGCGGCTCTACCGCCGGATCGGATCGGTGCTCGGCCGCGACGTCTCCGCGCGCGCGGGCCTGACGATCGTCCTGCTGCTGCTGCTGGCGGCTCTGGCCGCGGATCTTCTCTCGCCCGTCGACCCCCTGCGGCTCGGGACCGCGGCCGAGCAGCTGGCACCGCCCGGAGCGGGACACCCCTTGGGCACCGACGCCCTCGGCCGCGACATGCTGGCGCGTCTGCTGCACGGGGCGCGGCTGTCGCTGCTGGTCGGATGGGTGGCGGTCGCCCTGGCGGTGGGAATCGGGGCAGTGATCGGCCTGGCCGCCGGGCTGGGCCCGCGCTGGCTCGACCGCATCCTGATGGGGACGACCGATGTCTTCCTGGCGTTCCCGCGCATCTTCCTGGTGCTGCTGCTGGCCGCCGTCGCTCCGCCGTCGCTGACCCTGGTGATGGCGGTGATCGGGGTGACCGGCTGGATGGGGATCGCGCGGCTGGTCCGCGGCGAGACGCTTTCGCTGCGGGAGCGCGACTACGTGACGGCCGCCCGCGGCCTCGGCGCCTCGCCGCTGCGGGTGGCCCTGCGGCACATCCTGCCCAACGTCCTGCCCACGGTGGTCGTCGCGGCCTCGCTGCGGCTGGGCAACACCATCCTGCTGGAATCCTTCCTGAGCTTTCTGGGCCTCGGCGCCCAGGAGCCGGCGGTGACCTGGGGCGCGATGATCGACATGGGACGGGGCCACTTGCTGGACGGATGGTGGATCGCGGCCTTCCCGGGCCTGGCGATCGCCGTCACGGTGGTCGGCTACAACCTTCTGGGCGACGGCCTGCGCAACGCGCTGGATCCGCGGGCTTCCGGAGGGGGGCAATCATGAACCCCGACATCCTGCTGCGGGCCGAAGGCGTGCGGGTCGCTTTCCCGGAAGGCGAGGTCGTTTCCGGGGTCGACCTGTCCCTGGAGCGGGGCGAGGCCCTGGCGCTGGTCGGGCGCAGCGGCAGCGGCAAGACGATGCTCGCCCGCGCCCTGCTGGGATTGCCGCCCGCCGGCGCCCGGATGTCGGGGCGCGTGGTCTTTCTCGGCCGAGAAAACGGAGACCTGCCCGGCGGCCCCTGCCGCCTGCCCGCCGGACGGTGCGCGGCGATGATCTGCCAGGATTCCGCCGGCAGCCTCGATCCCGTCCGCCGCGTGGGCGATCAGGTGGTCGAGACGCTGCGTCTGCGGCGCGGCCTCGGACGCGCCGACGCCCGGACGGCGGCCCGGGCGCTGCTGGCCGAGGCGGGGCTGCCCGATCCCGACATCCTGGCGCGGCGGTATCCGCACCAGCTGAGCGGCGGCCAGCGTCAGCGGGTGAACATCGCCCTGGCTCTGGCGGTCGATCCGGCGCTGCTGATCGCCGACGAGCCGACCACCGCGCTGGACGCCCCGGTCCGCGACGGGATCCTGAAGCTGCTCGGGGAGGTCCGGCGGCGACGGCGGATGGGGCTGGTCCTCATCACCCACGACCTGGGCCTGGTGCGGGGCAACGCCGACCGCCTGGCCGTGATGAGCCGCGGACGGATCGTCGAATCGGGTTTCGCGGAAGATCTCCTGGCGGCGCCGGAGCACGAGCAGACGCGGCTGCTGCTCGACGCGGCCGCCATGGTCCGCCGGCCGTTTCCCGAACCGCCCGGTCCGCCGCGCCCGGTGCTCGAGATCCGCGGCCTGAAGGTGGTCCACCGCCAGGCTCGCCAGCAATCCGTGACCGCCCTGGATGGGGTCGATCTGGAGGTCGCGGGCGGAGAGATCGTGGGCCTGGCCGGGGAGTCGGGCTGCGGCAAGACCACTCTGGCCCGGGCGGTGGCCGGGCATCTGCGCTGCGACGGAGGTTCGATCCTCGTCGGCGGGCGCGGGCCGGCTCCCGCTGCGGGAGAGCCCGCCCCGGCCCAGCTGATCTTCCAGGAGCCGTCCGGCAGCCTCAATCCGCGGCTGTCGGTGATCGAGACGGTGGCCGAGGCCTGCCGGCTGGCCGGCGCCGGAGACCCCTCAACCGCGGCGCGCGGTCTGCTGGCGGAGGTGGGACTCGCCCCGTCGCTCGCCGATCGTTTCCCGCATGAGCTCAGCGGCGGGGAGCAGCAGCGCGTGGCGGTGGCCCGGGCCCTGGCCGCCGACCCGGTCCTGCTGGTCGCCGACGAGCCGACCAGTTCGCTGGACGTGACGGTCCAGGCCGCTCTTCTGGAAACGCTGCGCGATCTGGTGGCCGCACGCAGGATCGGCCTGCTGCTCATCTCGCATGATTCCCGTCTGCTGCGGTGCCACTGCCGCAGGGTGGTGCGGATGCGCCGCGGAAGGATCGAAAAGGCGCACGAGATTCCAGGCGCGGCCGAGGGTGGAGGTGCAGATTCGTCCACGATCGTTACGCCGGGGGAGGCGGACCCGGGAAAGCCGGAAACACATTAGGTTGACACGCCTTGGGCCGCTCTCTATATTCAGCCGAAGCTACCGGTTTGAAGGCTTGCAGGCCTCGGTTCCCTCGAACCCCCGGGAAGGGGTTCGGAGGTTTCAAGCTTTGCCGCTTGGCTCCCCATGACAACAGCGCGTCGGGTCTGCGAGGCCCGAGCACAAGAAAGCCCGATGCGTTCTCGTGCAAGATTTTCAGTTGTGTCTGAAAGGAGCGTCGCGATGCTCCGTCGTCCCCGACTTGAGTGGATTCTGCCCGCCGTTCTGGCCGTGGTGCTGGTGCTGTCGGTCGCAACCGACCTGATGGCCCAGGAGGCCCCCGGCACGATCAAGGGAGTTATCCGCGATTCGGAGTCCGGCGAACTGCTCGACTACGCGAACGTGCTGTTGAAGGGCACGTCGCGCGGCACCATGTCCCTCGGCGAGGGGACCTTCTACTTCCAGGGCATGGCGCCGGGGGAGTACACGGTGCAGGTGCTCTATCTCGGGTATTCGCCCGAGGAACGGCGCGTGGTCGTCACGTCCGGTGAAGTGACCGAGATCCTCTTCGACATGAAGGTCGTGATCGTCGAGACCCTCGAGGCCTTCGCCGTCGAGGGCGCCCGCTACATGGTGGACGTGAAGGGCGCCAAGCAGGAACAGAAGATCGGCGAGGACCGTCTGCAGAAATACGCCATCGACTCGGTCGAGGACGCGGTGGCCAAGCAGGCCGGCGTCGTCATGCGCGGCGGGCAGCTGTACGTCCGCGGCGGCCGTTCCGGCGAGGTGTCGATGCGTATCGGCGGCGTCGAGGTCGACGATCCGCTGGGCGGCAGCGCCATGGGCGTTTCCAGCATGGCCGTCGAGACGGTCAGCACCGTGACCGGCGGCATGGACGCCGAGTACGGTTCCGCGCTCTCGGGCGTCATCGACGTGACCACCAAGACCGGCGGCGACAAGTTCGAAGGCGGCATGCGCTACATGACCGACGACTTCGGACGGCAGGACAAGACCTATACCAACTACGACCGTTTCGAGTTCGGCTTCGGCGGGCCCACGCCCATCCAGAAGCTGACCTACTTCGTTTCCGGCGACATGAACTTCACCGACCGCGAGAACTATTCGGTGGCCAACCGCCCCGAATACAAGGTCAACGTCGGGGGCACGACCCTGTTCAAGTTCCGCCGCCGCCAGGCCAACAACCTGCGGGGATCCACGAAGCTGCAGTATACCTTCAACGAGAATCTGCGCCTGACCGGCGAGTACACCCTGAACTATTCGTCGACCCAGGCCTATTCGCCCAACTGGAGCGTTTCGGGCTATGCGCAGCGGGTGCTCTACATGCCCGCCGTCCAGCGGACGCCCGGCGACGACTCCTGGCTCTTCGTCGGCCAGTACATCCCGGTCTACTACGGCGACTGGTACAACAACATGAGCGCCAGCTCGGTGCCCGCGGTCGTTCTCGACGCGCGCAACTCGAGCTACATCCGCCAGACCGCCCCGATCATGCAGGTCCGCGGCGTCGACGGCCGGTCCTACACCATCATCGCCGAGCCCGGGTTCGATGGTTTCCGTTATCCCTACTCGTCGTACTCCACGGCGCAGGAGGACTCCTCGTACGTCTGGTTCAACTCCGCCGACAACAGCGGCGAGAACACGAACCTTGGCCAGACTTTGGCCTTCGTGCTGACGCACAACCTGACCGAGGAGACCTTCTACACGCTGCGGCTGAGCCGCGTGGCCTACGACAAGCGGACCACGGTCGACGACAAGATGCCGTACGAGTTCAACCACGGCGGCGTCTGGTCGCCCGGCGTCTTCTCGAGCCAGGCCTCGCTGTACCTGAACAGCGCCGACTACTACACCGACCCGTTGAACCCGCTGTACGTCACCACGAGCGACTACCCGGTGTACAACGAGGAGTACTCGCGGGCCTACACGATGCGCTTCGACATCACGTCGAGCCGCTGGAAGGGCCACCTGGTCAAGACGGGCTTCCAGGTCACGTACAACGACCTCGAGCAGTACTATCTCGACTATCCCGCCATCGAGCGGCAGAACCGGTACACCGACGAGTATTCGCTCGGCGCCAGTTCGAACAAGTTCCACACGTACAACCCCGAGGGCTGGTGGTATCTCCAGGACCGCTGGGAGTACGAGGGCATGGTCGTGAACTACGGTCTGCGCTGGGACATGTTCTCGCCCGGTTCGGCGGCCTCGATCGATCTCGAGAACGACGACGTGAACAAGAACGTGCTCAAGTACAAGCACCAGTTCTCGCCGCGTCTGGGCTTCGCGTTCCCGATCACCGAGCGCGACGGCTTCTCGTTCCACTACGGCCGGTTCATCCAGTTCCCGGCCCGCAACTACCTGTTCAGCAGCCAGGACGCCATCGGCAACGCCGGCGTGCTGGGCAACCCGAACCTGAAGCCCGAGTCGACGATCGCCTACCAGGCGGCCATCCAGCATCAGTTCAACGACCATCTGGCCGGCACGATCGCCTTCTACAGCAAGGACATCTACGATCTGATCGCCTCGACGACGGTCACCGATGCCGAGACGGGCAACACCCTGGCCCGCTACATCAACAAGGCGTATGCGTCGTCCCGCGGTATCGAGTTCACGCTGAACAAGCGTCTTTCCAACAACTTCGAATTCGATATCGCCTACACGTACTCCTTCGCCGACGGCGTCGCCTCGGATCAGGAGTTCGGCGCCAATCCCGAAGGCCTGGAGTTCCTGCCGAACCAGGAGCTGCCCCTGGACTGGGATCAGCGCCACGTGCTGCATTTCTCGTTGCTGCTCGCCGAGCCCGGCTCCTGGTCCGGCTCGATCTCGTTCTCCTACGGCAGCGGATTCCCCTGGACGCCGATCGACCGCTTCGCACGGCGCCAGGATCCCCTTCTGGAGAACAGCGAGCGTCTGCCGGCCACCTATTCGCTGGACGTGCAGGCGGAACGGCAGATCAACTTCTACGGACAGACCGTCACCCTGTACATGCAGGGCTACAACCTGTTGAACCAGGACCAGGTCCGTTCGACCGGCGCCCTGATCTATCCGGGGCTGAACAACGCGGCGGCCGCCTACGGCTCGTTCCTCACCGAGACCGGCAAGTACGGCGGAGCCTATCTGCAGGATGCGAACGGCGACAACTACAACGAGTTCATCGAGATCAACGATCCGCGGATCTTCGAGGATCACCGTCTGTTCCGGATCGGTCTCGGTTGGCGTTTCTAGGATGGCTAGGTGCGTGGACGGCCGCCGGCGCGAGCCGGAAGGCCGGGTCAGGGAAAGGAACTGAAGTGATGAGGCACAACCGCACTCGTGTCGACGAGCATCAGCTTCGATGGCCTGTCCGTGCGGTGATCGCATTGGTCGCCGTAGCGGTTCTGGCGCCTTCCGCCGCCTTCGCCTGGGTGGACATGGCGGCGTACGAGGACGATTTCGATAATTATCCGGCCGGGATCGCGGTCGTGGACGGCTCCTACGTGATGAACGTCGGGGAGCTCCACATCAACATCACCAACCACGGGTTGATCGGTTCGAACGCCGGCGCGACCTGTTCCTGGTGCGACGCGCCTTCCGCCCAGTGGCCCGCGGGTTCGGGCATCGAATACCTCTATTCCGCCGGTCTGTGGGTCGGCGGCGTGCTGCTCGGCGAGAAGCTCTGCTCCACCGGCCAGTACGAACGCGAGTTCCGTCCGCTGGACAGCATCGAGGACACCATCTACGAAGGTTCGGGCGGCCGCATCATCCGCCCGGCCGGCAACGAGTTGGCCGGGGGCAAGCGCTTCCCCGAATCGGGAGCCGACGACGACGAGGACGGCCTGATCGACGAGGAGATCCTCAACGGCTACGATGACGATGAGGACGGCCTGATCGACGAGGACTTCGGGCAGATCGGCAACCAGATGATGGTCTGCACGATGTACGACAACACGCGTCTGGCCTCGGAGATCTACGCCGATCACACGCCTCTGAACCTGAAGGTGATCCAGCGCTCCTACGCCTGGGAGAACGACGACGCCGACGATTTCGTCGCCTTCGAGTTCGAGATCACCAACATCGGCGTCGCCGACATCGACGACGTCTACATCGGATTCTTCGCCGATTCGGACATCGGTTCGCGGACCCGTCCGGGCCGCGCCGAGGACGACATGGCCGGCAGCTACGACGGCCTGGTCCAGGCCCGGGACAACAGCTGGGTTCCCGTGTCGGTCGGCTACATGTACGACGACGACGGCGACGGCGGCGAGGCCCCCGGGTACTTCGGCATCGCCTTCCTCGGCCACGACACCGACCCCTCGGGCATGCGCGCTCCGACGCGGGTCAAGCTGCGTTCCTTCCAGTCCTTCTCCGGCCAGCAGTCCTTCGACCAGGGCGGCGATCCCACCAACGACGGCGAGCGCTACGAACTGCTCAGCGTCGAAGAACGCGACCGCGACGTCGCCGAGGGCAAGGAGAACGACTACCGCTTCCTGGTTTCGGCCGGACCCTTCAAGGTGCTTCCGCCCGGAGAGAGCCTGACGTTCCAGGCCGCCATGGTCGTCGGCATGGGCAAGGCGGGCCTGCTGCGCAACTGCGCCGAGGCTTCCCTGACCTACTACGGCAACTACTTCAACTTCGACGGCAAGCCCGAGACCGGCGTGAACGGGCGCGAGACCAGGATCTGTCTCGGCGACTACGGCACCATCAGCCCGAATCCGATCTATTCGTTCGTGGCCGATTACATGGATACCAGCTGCGTGTCGCAGCAGTTCGTGCTGTCGCAGCCGACGATCAAGCAGTCGGACCTGTACATGGACACCGAGGTCAACGACTACTGCATCTACGTCAACATGGACAACTGCTTCGAGTGCGCCCGGCAGCAGGGCAAGACCTGCACGGTCGAGAACAACCTGATCTCCGGCTGGAACTGCTGGGATCCGGAAGTCTCGGACGCCCTGAAGACCGGCTGCACCGGCATCGGCGGCCTCGAGGCGCAGGTCAACTGGCTGGTCGGCATGGCGCCGCCGCCGCCGGGCATGCGCGTGTGGCCGACGGACAACTCTGTCCATGTCTATTGGAACAACAAGAGCGAGATCACGCCCGACGTGCGTCTCAACGAGATCGACTTCGAATCGTACCGGATCTGGCGGGCCGACAACTGGACGCGGCCCTTCGGCTCCTCGGTCGAAAACGGCCCGGAGAGCAACCTCTGGCAGCTGGTCGCGGAATACGACGTGGTCAACGACTACATCCAGCTGCGGGAGCTGGTCAACGGCGCGACCTTGCGCGACACCCTGCCTCTGGGGGCCAACACCGGTCTGGAACCCGTCATGTACCGTCCGATCTGCCTGGATGATCCGCAGTACGACGGCCTGCTGGAAGCCATGACCGAGGTGGTTCTCGCTGATTCGACCGGCCGTTATTCGAGCATGCCCTCGCTCTACGACCGCAACGGCATGCTGCTGCCTCAGTTCTCCGTGCTGGCTCCCTGGCAGAGCGTCGCCTACACGGTCCTGGACACCTTCTTCTCGGTCGTCCCGCGTCCGATGGGCGGCCCGGGAACCGTGGAGAAGATCTCCACCGAGTACTACGAGCACATCGATACGTCGGTGCACAACGGTTTCATCTACTTCTATTCCGTGACCGCCACCGACCATGCGCTCGCGGTGCAGAACAACGGCGATGTCTGGAACGTCGGCGAGGGCCTGTCCGGAGACCCCGGCTCGTCCTTCATCGATACGTCCCCGGGCGCCGAGGCCCAGACTCCCGAGGAGCGCTCGAGCCAGGGGACGAACATCTACGTCTACCCGAACCCGGCCACCCGGGACGCGCTGGCGGATTTCCAGGAGCTCAATCCGAACGCGGACGATCCGACCGGCGTGCGGGTCTGCTTCGCCAATCTCCCGTTGGCGCGCAACACGATCAAGATCTTCTCGCTCAACGGCGACCTGATCCAGACCATTTCGCACGATGGAACCGGCGGCTACGGAGAGGCTTGCTGGAACCTGATCAGCAGGAACGGCCAGGAGATAGTCAGCGGAATCTATCTCTACGTGGTCAAATCGGACGACGGCGCTTTTGACGATTTCATCGGCAAGTTCGTCGTCATCCGCTAGTCAATGGAAGCCAGGGGATAGGACCCTCCCCATGTTGCAGTCCGTCAGAGTACGGACCTGGAGGTTTCAATGAAGCGCTTAGTCATCCTCACCCTCGTTGCGCTGATCGTGCCGGTTTCCGCGCATGCGGACTTCTTCGAGAAGGTCGGCACCTTCGGAGCCCAGTTCCTGGAGATCGGGACGACCGCCCGGGCCACGGCGATGGGGTCGGCGTTCACGGCCGTGGCTGACGACGCCAGCTCCGTGTTCTGGAACCCGGCCGGACTGGTCGAGGTGAGGTCCAGCGAGGTACAGGTCTCCCACGTCGACTGGCCAGCCGACATCAAGTTGACGTCGGCCATCATGGCCTTCAACCCTCACGTGCTGCCGGGAACCTTCGCGTTCTCGATCCGTTCGCTGTGGCTGGACCCGATGGTGGTCCGGACGGCCTACGAGCCCGAGGGCAACGGTCAGGAATTCGACGCGGGATCGACCGCCTTCGCCCTCAGCTATGGCCGATTCTTCACCGACAAGTTCTCCGCCGGCATCACGACCAGCTACATCCACATGGGGCTGGCCGAGGACAGCGTCAACACGGTGAGCTTCGATTTCGGCATCCTGTACCGGATCGGCATCCGCGACCTGAAGCTGGGCATGGTGATCCAGAACTACGGCGGCAAGATCAACTTCGACGAGCTCGAAGCCAAGATGCCCGTCAACTTCAAGGTCGGCGGCTCGTTCAACGCCTTCAAGTCCGACAACCAGGTGCTGCTGTGCTCGGCCGAGTTCCAGCATCCCTCGGACAACGCGGAGCGCACGAACTTCGGCCTCGAGTGGGGCATGAGGAACATGTTCTTCGCGCGGGCCGGCTACAACGCCGGGTACGATACCGACGGTCTGGCCTTCGGCTTCGGCACCGCGATCAGCACGGGCAAGAACTCCCGGGCCATGGTCGACTACAGCGCGGTCGACATGCAGGATCTCGATTGGGTCCACCGGGTGAGCATCTCGTTCAGCTACTGATCGACGCAGATTTTCGAATTCCGCTCGACGCCCGCCTCGCACCTCCAGGAGGCGGGCGTCTTCTTGTCCGGACATCCGTTGCCCTCAGCCCTCTTATCCCGTAATTTTGAAACGTACCCCTGAACGTTCCCGGCAAAGGGAGGGTGTTGCAGATGATCCAAAGTCGTTCCCCCGCATCTCCGGCCCGGTATCGCATCGCGGCGTTCGGCGCCGCGCTTCTGGTCCTGCTGACGGCGCTGCTCGTCTTCCGCCCGGCGGCGGCGACCCTCTTGCGGCCGTGGGAGGGATCCGGAAACTTCGTGGCCTCGATGGACTACGTGAACCGGCCGGCGGCCGGCGGCGGCACCGATATCGTGTGCCTCTTCTCGGTCGCCAACAGCGAGGTGTCCTTCGTCCAGGACGAGAACGGCGACCTGGCCGGAATGCTGGAGGTCATGCTCCGGCTCGACAGCGGCGGCGAGATCGTCGCCGAACGCCGGGCCGAGGTGCCGCTGCGGACCTACAACGCCATCGAATCCACCTCGCGGACCCTGTCTCAGGTCTTCTCGGTCGTGCTGCCCGCGGTGGCCGTGGACAACGGCCGGTTGGAATGCCGGATCGAGGACGTCAACCGCGAGAAGCTGGGAATCCTGAGCGCCATCCGCAAGAGCAAGGCGAGCTGCGACATCGCTGGCGACTGGTATTCCGTCCCGTCGCCCGAGACCACCGGGATGCTGGTCCACGAGCCCCTGTTCCTGACCAACACTCCGGGCGCCCTGTGGCGGCCCGAGGCGGGCTCGGCCTTCCTGCCGGAAGCTTCGGTGCTGACCGATTACCTCCATCCCAGCCGCCGCTACGGTATCGGCGAGGAGACCCTGCAGATCTTCTTCGAGATCGAACCGCGCGACGTGGCGCCCGGAGCCCCGGCCACCGAACGCCTGTTCATGCAGATCCTTTCGTCGGATCTGGACTTCGCGCTGCGGGACACCGTGCCGGTCAAGATCGATCCGGTGTCGCTCGCGGCCCAGGACGGCCGGGTCGGCGTCTACTACGAATGCGACGTCAACCAGCTGCCGCCCGGGATCTACCAGCTGAGCTGCGCGCCGCTGGACGGTCCCGGCGTGCCTTTCCTTTCCGAGTTCTACGTCGTGTGGAGCCTGGGATCGCTGACCCGTCATCACGACGAGGTCCGCGGCGAGGGCATGACGCTTCTGCAGGGGGATGAGTTGGACGCGTTTCTGGCCGCCGGGCAGATCGAACGCGAGGCGATCCTGGAACGCTTCTGGTCCGCCCTGGACCCCGACCCCGAAACGCCCCGCAACGAGGTGCACATGGAATTCAGGCGCAGGGTGGCCTACGTCCGCACCTATCTGGGGGGCTTCGGCCGCAGCGGCGCCAAGGACGACCGAGGCCGGACGTACCTGCTGCTCGGTCCGCCCGACCGCATCCAGCAGCAGGTCATCCCGACCGATCAGCAGGATCTCGAGGACGCGGTGACCCGGGTCCGCGACGCCTACACGCCTCTGCGGGACGGGGCCTGGGCGAAGGCCGGCAACGCGATCCCGATGCCGACCTCCTACGAATCGCGTCGCGATCTGGCGGCTCGGCGGACCGGCATGGTCCTGCAGGGGGCTTTCGAGCTCTGGATCTACAACAACAAGGGGGACCAGATATTTCCCAACATGTACAGCGATCGCACCCTCGGGCTGCGGTTCCTTTTCGTCGATCGCCGGGGCTATGGGCACTATTCCCTGGAGACCACGAACGCCTGGGAGCTGAGCGGTCCGTCGAGTTGGCAGAACTAGCGTGGTGGAGGGCGGAAACGCCCATAAATCAGTTGACTTGGGATGCGTGTTGACACTTATTTCAATGCGTGGCTATACTCCTCCGGCTGCGGTCGGGAAGGATAAGCAATCACTTAAGGGACACGCTTGACCTCGGCGAGGCCCTGGTCGGGAAGGAAGAGGCGACCCCCACCTGTCGCCTGCGCGGTTCCCGCAACCAAGTCCCAAGGGTCCCACTCAGGAAAGGGAGATCTGGCACAATGGCACGTCTCGGTACGTTCAAATACGCCGTTTTCGGGCTGTTCTGTCTCGGGCTGTTCGCGGCCGGAGCCATGGCGCCCGCGGTTGCCATGGCGCAGGAAGAGGCTCAGGACAGCGTCAACTTCGAGGGCATCATGGCGACTTCGGACTCGCTGGCGTTCGGCAGCACGGCTTCCGACTCCATCGACGAGGTTCCCGTGGTCCGGGAGCAGCTCGGCGGGCTTCGCGGCGCGATCAGCCGCAGCCGTGTCGGCAAGACCGGCGCCGGCGAGCTGTTCGTCAAGGGCGGCAACTTCATGTTCTGGCTGCTGGCCTTGGCGATTCTCGGCATGGTCTTCCTGATCGAGCGCCTGTGGACCCTTAACCGGGCCCACGTCGATACGCGCAAGCTGATCGGCGCGGTCATCACCACCTTGCGCAACGACGGCGTCCAGGCCGCGGCCGAGGAGTGCCAGAAGGTCCGCGGCCCGATCGCCGCGATCCTGTACTCCGGTCTGCAGAAGGCCGACAAGGGCCCCGAGGCCGTCGAGAAGGCCATCAGCACCGCCGGTACGATCGAGATGTCCTTCCTCGAGAAGGGTCTGGTCTGGGTCAACTCCGTGGCCACCACTGCTCCGCTGGTCGGCTTCCTCGGAACCGTGTCCGGTATGATCAACGCCTTCGAGGCCATCGCCACCAGCGATTCGGTCAACGCCCAGCTGGTCGCCTCCGGTATCTCCGAGGCCCTGATCACGACCGCCACGGGTCTGGTGATCGCCATCCCGATGTCCATCGGCTACAACTACTTCATGGCCGCCATCGATCGCTTCGTGATCGAGATGGAAGAGACGTCGGCCGAGCTGATCGACGAGCTGAACAGGTAGCGATTAGGTGGGGACCCATCTGCCGCCGATCCGGCGGCGAGGAGAGATGACGTGGCTGTCCTGAAGAGGAAAAAGCGAGGGGGATCGGAGATCCCCACATCCGCGACCAGCGACATCTCCTTCCTGTTGATCGTGTTCTTCATCGTGATGCCGATGAAGAAGGACGAGATCGGTCTGTCGATGCTTCTGCCCGGCAAGAAGACCGAGCAGACGACCGTCCGCGTCAAGCAGAGTCACGTCTTGACGGTGAAAGTGCGGGCCAACAACTCCGTAACCATCGCCGACAATCCGGTGACCCTGTCCATGATCGAGGGACTGATCCGCGAACGGCTCGTCGCCGAGCCCAAGACGGTGGTGATCGTCGAGACACACCCGGACGCGGATTACGGAATGATGATCGCCTGTCTTGACGAAATAAGGAAGTCCGAGGCGGGCAAGGTCTCGCTGAAGACCACGGGCATGTAACCGGGGAGGTGGAGTGATGCAATTCCGACGCAGTCAGAAGTCCGAACCCTACATCCCGACCTCCTCGATGGGCGACATCACCTTCCTGCTGATCGTGTTCTTCATGGTGACGGTCGTCTTTACCGATGAATCGGGTCTGGTCGTCGAATTGCCCCGCGCCGAGGAAGGCGAGGAGGGCATTCCCGACATGCTTTCGAACATCTACATCAACGAGGCGGGGATGGTGTCGATCGACGATCTGATCGTCCCGACCGACGCGGTCGCCCGGATGATGTCGGAGAAAGTGATCTCGAATCCCTTCCTGATCGTCGCTTTCAAGACCGATAAGCACACGCCCTACGGCGTCGTGAGCGAAGTGATGGAAGGCCTCAAGGAAGCCAATGCCATGAAGGTGTTCTTCAACACCAACATGGACATTCCAGGCGTCAAGTACTAGGCAGGTGAACTGTTGACAGCCACGGCCCAGACATACAAGGCGATCACGGCCAACGACCTGTTCAAGGCGCAGTACGGCAAAGTCATGCGCTGGTCGACCGTGGTGGCGATGGTGATCACGCTGTTGGTCTTCCTGTTCTCTCCGAAGTATGTGCCGAACCCCTACAAGATCTACCAGGATGAGCTTGTGGCGGTCGACGTCGAGGAGAGCGTGGAGCTGCCTCCGGTTCCGCAGGATACGCCGAAGCCGCAGGTCGCGGTCGAGGCCGCCCCGGACGACGAGGTCGAGGACGACGTCGAGATCGCCGATACGCTGATCGATGCAGGCGACCTGGGCAGCTTCGACATGGGAGACATCGGCACCGGCGATTCCGACTTCGTCGTTTCGCAGGAGAAGCCGGTCCTGACCAGTTTCGCGCAGCCGAACTATCCCGAGATGGCGCGCGCGTCGCAGCTCGAGGGTACGGTCGTGGTGAAGGTGCTGGTCGGTCCCACGGGGCAGGTCATGCAGGCGCAGGTCATCAGCTCGGTGCATCCGCTGCTCGACCGTGCCGCCCTGGACGCTGCGCGGCGATGCAAGTTCAAGCCCGGAAAGCAGCGCGGAATCCCGGTTAAGGCGTGGATGGCCATTCCTTTCGCCTTCCGGCTGCACAGCTAGATCCGATTCCGAGGAATCTAATCGGGGGCGGGGTGAAACCCCGCCCCCTTTTTTTGCGTCTATGGTTCGGCGCCGCTCTCTCCGGCGGCGAAATGCTTTGGCAAGGCGGGACGGCTCGCCTAATATGAAGAACGAAATTCTCTTCGCCCGGACGGCAAAAGGAGTGTCCGTATGATCCGCCTCGCTGGACGCATGATCCGCTGCTTCACGATTCTCGCACTCGTTCTCGTGACGGTTTTCTCGGTGCCGGTTCCGGCCGCGGCCGAGGATTCTCCACGTCCCGTCTACGATCTGCGGCAGTGTGTCGCCATCGCCCTGACCGGAAGCCCCACCGTGTCCATCGCCGAGCAGCAGACCGCCAGCGCCGGCAAGGGCAAGCTCAAGGCGCTCGGCCAGTTCCTGCCCTCGGTCTCGGTCTCGCGCACCTGGAGCAAGAGCGAACGGACCGACTTCGACATCGACTTGACCGGCTACGAAACCGTGACCGTGCCCACGGTCAATCCGGCCGGGACCTACGACATCTTCTTCGCCGTGCCTACCGGCGAGAAGGCCGACGTCGAGGAGACCTCGTCCTACTCGGACTACGCGGTGCGGACGAACCTGACGGTCTTCGACGGGTTCGGCATGTTCGGCGGCCTGAAATCCGCGAACAACACGCTGGCGGCGGCCAAGGCCGACGAGCAGTACAGCCGTCAGATGGTGATCCAGAACGTGGCGACCGCCTATTACAACCTGCTGCGCCGCGAGAAGCTTCTGGACGTGAGCGAGGATTCCCGCGACGTGGCCCAGAAGGAACTCGAGAAGTCCGAGACGTACTACCGTCTCGGCAGCGTGGCCAAGAGCGACGTCCTGCAGGCCAAGGTGCGTCTGCAGCAGACCAGGCTCGACGTCCTGAGGGCGGGCAACGCGGTGGAGCAGGCCTTCGCCGATCTGGCCCACGCCATGAACCAGCCCCTGGCCAAGCGTTTCGACGTCGACACCTCGCTGCTCGAAACCGGTTTCGAACTGCTGCCCTTCGACGCGCTCTATTCCGAGGCGCAGGCCAACCGCCTGGATCTCCGGAGCGGCGGCTATACGGTCGACGCCCGCAACGGCGACGTGACCGCCGCCGGTTCGGGCCTGTGGCCTTCGTTCGCCCTGTTCGCGAACTACACCCGCTACGAGAACGAATCGACCTATCGCTTCGGTTCGGCCGAATCCGACAACTTCCAGTACGGCTACCAGGTCAACTGGAACATCTTCGATCGCTTCCAGAGCTTCGGCAACCGGTCCCAGGCCAAGGCCCAGGCCCGCATCGCCGAGTACCAGCTGCAGCAGAAGAAGCTGGACGTGCAGCTCGAGGTCCGCACGCTCTACAACAGCCTGTCCGAGGCGCGGGCCCGCATCCTGCTGAGCCGCGAGACCATCGAGCAGGCGCGCGAGGAATTGCGGCTGGCCCAGGAGAGGCTCAAGGTCGGCGCCGGCACCACCCTCGACCGCATCAATGCCGAGGTGAATCTCGCCTCCGCCCAGGCCGACGAGGTCGATGGGATCTGCGATTACCTGAACTACTCCGTCCAGCTCGATCGCGCTGTGGGCCGCAGCCTGGACTACCTGGCGGTGCCCTGATGACTCCGGACCGCATCCTGATCGATATCCGGGGACTCGAACGCACCTACCGCGTGGGATCGGTCGAGGTCCACGCCGTCCGCGGCGTCGATCTGCGGATCTCGCGCGGGGAGTACGTCGCGATCATGGGGCCGAGCGGTTCTGGGAAGTCCACGCTGATGAACCTGATCGGCTGCCTCGACACTCCGACCGGCGGGGAGTACCTGCTCAACGAGGTCGCGGTCGCCGGCCTGGGCGACGACGAACTGGCTTCGATCCGCAACCGCGAGATCGGCTTCGTCTTCCAGACCTTCAACCTGCTGCCCCGTTCCTCGGCCTTCCAGAACGTCGAATTGCCGCTGATCTACGGCGGCGTCGGCGCCGGCGAGCGGCGCCGACGGGTGGACGAGTCCCTGGAGGCCGTGGGATTGAGCGACCGGGCCGCGCACAAGCCCGGCGAGATGAGCGGCGGCCAGCGCCAGCGCGTCGCCATAGCCCGGGCCCTGGTGGGGCGTCCGTCGCTGCTGCTCGCCGACGAGCCGACCGGGAATCTCGATACCACGACCAGCGCGGAGATCATGGCTCTGCTCGATGATCTGCATCGTGCCGGAAACACCATCGTGGTGGTGACGCACGAGGAGGACATCGCGGCTCATACGCGCCGCATCGTGCGGCTGATCGATGGAAAGGTGGCCAGCGATGAGCCCAACCGCCCGGTCTGGGAAGGCGTTTCCGTCTGACCCGCGCCTTGCCTTCCGGCGCGGCGCGCGGTTGCCCGCGCTGGCCCTGGCCTGGGTCCTGCTGCTGATCGCGGGTTCCGCCCTCGGAGCCCGCGTTCCCTATTCGAGCACCGTCCGGTTCACGATCGCCACGCAGATCGATTCGACCGGCGCCGCCACGCCCGTGGTGCGTGTCGAGGCTCCCTACCGCGCCCTGGTCTTCGAACGCCGGGACGACGGTTGGCGCTCCGGGCTGCGGGTCGTGGTCGTGGCCAAGCGCGGTTCCGACCGCGTCGGCGGGGGCGTGGCCGAGACGTTCGTCACGGCTTCGACCTACGACGTCACCCGGTCCGAGACCACGGCGCGCTGCGAGGTGCCGGTGCTGGTGCGGGGCGACCGCCCGGTCGTTCTGGAACTGGCGGCCAGCGTCAAGGGCACCGAACGCACCTGGCGCGGCCGTCTCGACCTCGACCCCCGCCAGGGCGCCGCCCTGCCCTGGTTCTTCGCCGATCTGAACTGGAACCTGCCCGCCGACCATGCTGCCGAACTCCAGCTGGGGGCGGGGTTGGATTCGTTGATCGCCCTGGTCACCCTGGGGCGCCGTCCGGACGCGGAATCCATGCCGACCCGGCTCGAGGTCAGGATCGGCGACGATCGCGGCGAAGCGCAGCGGCTGGTCTCGGGCATCGATCTGCCCGACGAGCCCGACGGCGACGGACGGTATTCCCGGACGGTGGCGCTGGCCGCCGCCGATCTCCCCTTCGGGCGGTCCCGCCTGGATCTGCTGCTGATCGGAGGCGAGGGCGGACCGGAGCATTCCCTGGCTCTGACGCCGCAGCGGGAATTCCTGAATCTCGCGTTGCCTTGGCGCGACGACGACGCCTGGGATCAGCACGTCGGCTGGCTGGAGCTTCTGGTCGACGGCGAGGGCCGCGATCGTCTCGCGAGCGTTCCGGCGCTCCTGAGGATCGCTGCGTGGGACAGCGTGTGGACCGGGATCGAGACGGCGCCCGGATTCGAGGGTCCCGGCCGGCGGGAGCATCTGCTGCGCGTCGTGGCCGCGGATCGTCGTTTCGGTCGTTTCGGACGGGGAGCCGAGACCGATCGCGGAAGGGTCTACATCCTCTACGGCCCCCCCGACCGGATCGAATCGAGGGGAGACGAGTATTCCTTCTCGGCGGCCTGGGAGGTCTGGTACTACCAGGGCCGGGGCTTGGCCTTCCTGTTCTACGACGCCAACGGACTCGGCGAATTCCGGCTGCATTCCCGTCAATCGTATTGACGCGGCGGGCCGCGCGTCGTTTCATGGACGGATGCCGATTCGGTCTTACCTGGAGGATGACATGCCATCGCGTGCCCGGAACACCGCCGTCCGCAGTCCCTGGATCCTGTTGATCGTGTTCGTGGCGGTCGTCGCCCTGGCGTCCGACGCCGCGGCTTCGAGTTCCCGCGTCCTTTCGATGGGCGGGGCGGGGGATTTCCTCGAGGACGCCGACAACGTGCTGCTCTGGTACGGATCGCTCGCCTCGTATCCCGACCTGGTCCTGCTGGAGCTCGGCGACTACGTCGAGGACCCCGGCGATACGCGCAATGCCCGCCAGCAGGGCGGGGGCGCGCATTTCGGCCTCGATAGTGACCGGCGTTGGGGCGTTGCGGCGGCCTATCTCCACGGCGACGACCAGGACGATCCCTCGCGGCCGCTGATGCGTTTCGCCTGGGGCAGATCGTGGGGCGGGATCCAGGCCGGAGCCGCCGTCCGCTACCGCAGCGATCTGGAGGAGCTGGCTCTCGACGGCTGGTTCCCCTACAGCCGCGAACGGGAGGACATCACCCTGGGAGCCGGTCTGCGCGTCGATCTGGACGACGAGTTCTATCTGGATCTGGCCGGCGACCTCACCTGGAACGAGCGCCGCTTCGTGCGGAACAACGAGATCCTGGCGGACGAGGACTTCTCGGCCGACACCTTCGGCCTGCGCCTGCGCTGCTTCCGCGCCCTTTCCGAGCGCGTCGTGCTGGTGCCGGCGATCTCCCACGGCCGCGAGACGCACGCCGAGTTCGGGCTCTTCGGAGAGACCGACGACGACGCCTACGATCTGGACCGGCAGTCGACCACCGCCGGCCTGGGGCTGAACATCTTCCCGGACCCCGACGTGATGCTCGTGGTTTCGGCGGCCTGGACCGATCGCGAACTGGATGTCGGATCGCCGCGCCGCGACGCGACCACGCTGCGCAGCCGCAGCGAAGACATCACGCTGCATGAGCTGCGCATCGGTCTGGAGACGCGGCCCCGGTCCTGGCTGTCGGTGCGGGCGGGAGTCCGGCAGATCACCTACGACCAGAAGGTGCGCGACGCCCTGCGCAACACCGTCGACAGCGATTTCGAGGCGTTTCAGCACGATGCCGACACCGTTTTCGACCTCACGATCGGTCTCGGACTCCATCTGGGGGATTTCGACGCCGATCTCGTCTTCAACGACGACGCGCCCTTCGCGCTGGGCAGCTTCCTGACCGGGGGCGGTCGCGAGGAGGACGCCAACTTCACCCGGATCACCCTGGGCTACTGCTTCTGACGGGGACGCGGGGCGGCCCGGATGTCGTTCCGCGGCGACACCGGCGGCGCCTGCGCGGCGGGGTGCGCGGCCGCCGCGGACGCGTGCGCCCGCATGCGGCGCCCGCATTTCGTGCTCACGGCCGCCGTTGAGCGTCCGGCGGCGGGGCGGGCCCGGGAATTGCCGTTCGGGATTCAGTCTTCCCAGAAGCGTGCGTGCAGCAGGGGGATCATCCGGGCAGCGACGTCCGGCGGGGCGAGCAGGTGGAGGGCCGAGCCGGAGGTCCGGATTTCCCAGCCGGCGAATTCACGGTCGCTGAAGATGGCGGCGATCTCGCCGTCGGCCTCGAGCCAGCTGCGCGGCGGATCGCCGGCGATGCTCAGGCAGGTCAGGCCGCTGCGGAAGCGGCAGCGTCCTTCGCCGGCTTCGGCGCGGGGCGCAACCAGATCGTGCAGGTCGGCGACGGATTCGGGTGCGGCGACCAGGCCCCAGAGGAATCCGTCGGGTCCTTCGGTGCACCATTCGATCAGCGGCGCGGCGGCGGCGCTTCCGGCCGCCAACCCGGTCCGCAACGCCGGATCGGCATCCGGATCGAACCGCGAGAATTCGAGCAGGGCCATGTTCTCGTGGACCACAAGCGAGAGCGGACGCCAGCGCGGAGCCGTGTCGGCCGCGTCGGCGGACGCGTCGGGAGCCGGGCCCACGACGGTGCCGGGCGACCGGTGGAAACTGGAACCGACGTAGAGCTCGACGTCGTGCTTGCGGGCGAAGGCGACGGCCCGCTGGTGGACGACGCCGCAGCCCGCCTCGGCGATCTCCTCCATCTGCCGGTAGCCGAGTCGAGGATGGCGTTTCGCGACGGCGACCAGATGCGGATCGGCCGTGAAGACCCCGTCGACGTCCTTGAGGATTTCGCAGCGCTCGGCGCCGAGAGCGGCGGCCAGGGCGACCGCCGTAGTGTCGCTGCCGCCGCGGCCGAGGGTCGTGATCTCGCGCTCGCGGCTGACGCCCTGGAATCCGGCCACGATCACCACGTGGCCATCGGCCAGGGATTCGCGCACGCGGTCGGCGCGGACCTCGATCACGCGGGCGTCGGTGTGGCTGGTGTCGGTGATGATGCCGCACTGGGAGCCGGTGAACGAGATGGCCGAGCAGCCCTGGGACTGCAGCGCCATCGAGAGCAGGGACATCGTGATGCGTTCGCCCACCGACAGGAGCATGTCCAGTTCGCGACGGGGAGGGCGGGGAGCGATCTGTTCGGCGAGGTGCTGGAGTTCGTCGGTGGTCCGGCCCATGGCGCTGACCACCACCGCGAGACGGTAGCCTTCGCGGTTCTTGGCCACCAGATCGGCGGCCACGGCGCGGATGCGGTCGACCGAGGCCAGGGACGAGCCGCCGTACTTGCGGACCAGAATGGGATTTTCTGCGCTGCGGTCGCGTTGGTCGGACAAGTCGGCTCCTTCCGCATGACGGCTTCCGGCGCGTCGTGCGAAGAATAGGGCGGGGCGGGCCCGCCGACAAGGGAAAAGGCGGATCGGATCGGGCCAGAAAAAGGGTTGCCCAGGTCCGGGTCGTCTGTTACGTTTTCGCAGCCTCCCGCTGGCTGGTAGTTTGTTCAAAATAAAAGAGATACGGTCAGCGGCGCATCCGGGGAAGCGCCCGCGGGGCGAGCAGGGGGCCGCACGGGACGGCGGGATGCGTCAGCGTCTGCTGCGCTACGGCCCCAAGATGCTGTCCCCTGGCGAGATTCTTGCTTTGGTCCTGGGGCCCGGCGGCGGCGTTCCGGCGACGGTCGCGGCGGCCGAGATCCTCGAACGGCACGGTTCATTGTCTGCGCTGGCTTCGGTTTCTCCCGGGCTTCTCTGCCGGGAGCGGGGCTGCGGACCATCGCGGGCGGCGCGATTGGCGGCGGCCCTGGAACTGGGCGCCCGCGCCCGGGCGGTGAAGTCCCCGGCCGGGCAGGGCATTCGCGGCCCGCAGGATGTGGTCCCGCTGCTCAGGGAGGAGTTCCGCGGTTGCGACCGCGAGCATTTCCTGGCCCTGCAGTTGGACAGCCGGCACCGGGTGGTCGTGGTGCAGACGATTTCGATCGGCTGTCTGAACGCCTCGATCGTTCATCCCCGCGAGGTTTTCCGCGGCGCGGTGACGCAGGGGGCGGCGGCCCTGATGGTGGCGCACAACCATCCGTCCGGCTGTGCGCAGCCCAGTCGCGACGACATCGAATTGACGGCCCGCCTCGCGGGTTGCGGCCGGTTGTTGGGGATCGAATTGCTCGACCACATCATCGTGGGCGAGGGTGAATTCACGAGTCTGCGGGAATACGGATGGCCCGGCGATGAATGGGGATGAGACGGAAGCCTCGTCCCGGCTTGGAAGGGTGGCAAGGATGTTCAAGCGCTTCTCAGGTTTCTTCTCCAACGACATCGCGATCGATCTGGGGACGGCCAATACCCTGGTCTATATCAAGGGCAAGGGGATCGTGCTCAACCAGCCGTCGGTCGTGGCGCTGGACAAGGTCACCGGCAAGGTCTACGCGGTCGGCAGCGAGGCCAAGGCGATGCTGGGCAAGACTCCCGAACGGATCAGCGCGATCCGTCCGATGAAGGACGGCGTGATCGCCGACTTCGAGGTCACCGAGTACATGCTGCGCGAGTTCATCCGCCTGGCGCAGAAGAAGCGGCACTTCATCGCGCCGCGGATCATCGTCTGCGTTCCATCGGGCATCACCGAGGTCGAGAAGCGGGCGGTGCGCGATTCGGCGAAGCACGCCGGCGCGCGCGACGTCTTCCTGGTCGCCGAACCGGTGGCCGCGGCGATCGGCGTCGGCCTGCCGGTCGACCAGCCGAGCGGCAACATGATCATCGACATCGGCGGCGGCACGACCGAGATCGCCGTGATCGCGCTCAACGGCATCGTCTGTGACACCTCGATCCGCGTCGGCGGCGACGAGATGGACGAGGCGATCGTCACCTACATCAAGAAGAACCACAACCTGCTGATCGGCGACCAGACCGCCGAGCACATCAAGAAGACCATCGGTTCGGCCTTCAAGATGCAGCAGGAGGAGGAGATGGAGATCAAGGGGCTCGACCAGGTCACGGGCATCCCCAAGATCCAGAAGATCTCCACGCTCGAGATCCGCGAGGCCCTGCAGGAGCCCATCCAGGCCATCGTCGACGCGCTGCGGCAGGCTCTCGAGCAGACGCCGCCGGAGCTGGCCGCCGACATCAAGGACCGGGGCATCGTGCTGACCGGAGGCGGGGCCCAGCTGCGCGGCCTGCCCGAGCTGCTGCGCGAACACACCGATCTGCCGATCAACCTGATGGACGATCCCCTGTTCTGCGTGGTCCTGGGCACGGGCAAGATCCTCGACGAATTCGAGCGTTTCCGCCCCGTGGTGATGAAGAGCACGCGCAACTAGGCAGGGGGGGGGCGCCGTGTCCCGAATCGCGTCCGAATCCCGCGGCTTGGAATGGCTGGTCCTGCTGCTGTGCGCCGCCGTCTCGGCGACCTTGCTCGCGCTGCCGGAAATCGACCGGGTGGCCTTGGCCGACAAGCTCGGCGAGGTCCTGACCGGTCCCTACTACCGCACCCGCAACTTCATCGCCGATGTCGGGACCGTGCGCGGCGAGAACGCCGATCTGGCCGCCGCGGTCGTCGCCCTGGAACTCGAGCGCGACGCTCCCCTGCGGTTGCGCCGGGAACGCGACGGCCTGCGCGAGGCGCTCGGTCTCGTCGAGCGTGCCGGAGGAAGGCTGCATCCCTGCGAGATCGTGCGCAGGAAGTCGGCGCCCTATGCCGGGCTGGTCCAGATCCACAGCTCCGCGCCCTTGGATTGGCGGCCCTACCAGGCCGTGATGTCGGTCGACGGGCTCATCGGACGCATCCGGCACGTGCTGGGTCCGCGGCGGGCGTGGGCCGAACTGCTGACCGCCCCGGATGTCGCGCTCAGCTGCGAACTGGAGCGCACCGGACTGCAGGGGATCCTGCGTTCGCGCGCCGGGGACTTCGATCTGCTGATGGTCGGCCGCGACGAGGACGTGGCGGTCGGCGACCGGGTCATCTCCTCGGGCGTGGCCGAACTCGGCGACGACGAACGGGCCGGAGCGCCCATGCCGCGCGGACTTCCGATCGGCGTGGTGACGGTGGTCTCTTCGCCGCCCGAGCAGCTGTTCAAGGAGATCCGCGTCGAACCCCTGGCTTCGTTCCACCGCCACGACGTCGTGTTCGTGGTCTTCGGCGACGGCGACTGGTTCGTGCCCGCCGCGCCTGGATCCGACGCGGCGGGGGAGGGAGCGCCTTGAGCAGGTTCATCCGCACGACGTTCATCCTGGCGGCGCTCGTCTTCTGCGGGCAGGTGCTGGTGGCGCCGGCGATCACGATCGCCGGGATCGCGCCGGACTTCACGATTCTCGCGGTCGTGATCCTGGCCTTGGCCGAGGGATCCCTGGCCGCCTGTCTGGGCGGCTTCGTGCTGGGCGTCGTCCAGGGCCTTTCGACGCCGTCCCTCTTCGGGCTGCACGCCCTGGTCAAATCGCTGCTGGGATTCGGCTGCGGCCGCATCCGGTCCCGCCTCGTCTACGGCATGCCCGTGGTCGAGGGCGGGCTGGTCGTCGTCGCGGTCCTGGCCCACGAACTGCTCGTTCTGATCGGGCGCGGATTCATGGCGGGGGAAGACCCGGTCGGGGCATTCTTCCTGCGCGCGATTCCCGGCGCCGTCTACACCGCCCTGGTGGGGATGCCGCTGATCAGACTCGCCGATCGTCTCGGCGTCCTGGGCGACGAAGACTGATTCCGACTGGGAGGAAGCATGGTCGACAACCGCCGGCTGCAGGTCCGGATCCTCCGGGGCGCCGTGCTGTTGCTCTTCGGCCTGCTGGTCGGCGAGCTCTTCTACATGCAGATCATCCGGCACGATCACTATCGCGGCCTTTCGCTCGACAACCGGCAGGTCCGGGTCCGCGTGCGGGCGCCGCGGGGACGGATCCTGGACCGCGACGGCGTCATCCTGGCCGACAACATCTTCCTCGCCGACATCACCCTGCCCCGCACCGCCCTGGGCCCGGAAGGTCCCGATTCCACCCTCGCGCGGCTGATCGACTGGTTCGATCTGCCGGCCGCCGAGACGCTGGAGCGGCTGGGCCGGCAGCTCGAGCGGGGGAACCCCCGGCTGACGCTCGTCGCCAACGCCGACATGGCGCGGATCGCCGCGGTGGAGGAGCGGGCGCGCGAGCTTCCCGGGGCGCGGGTCGAGGCGAGGGCGCGGCGGCGCTATCTGTACGGCCCGCTCTTCGCCCATCTGATCGGATACGTCGGCGAGGTGGTCCCGCGCGAGATCGAGGCCGCCGGCGAGGGACCCAGCGGAGCCGTCTACCGGCCGGGCGATACGATCGGACGCGAGGGCATCGAGGCCTTCGCCGAAGAGAGTCTGCGCGGACAGGCCGGCACGGTGCTGCACGAGGTCAACGCTGCCGGCCGGACGGTGGGGCGCAACACCGTCGAACTGGTGCCGACGGTGCCCGGCCGCGACCTGCGGCTGACGCTCTCGCTGGCGCTGCAGGATACCCTGGCCGTCGCGATGGCCGACCGCCGGGGCTGCGCGGTGGCGATCGACCTGGCCGACGGCGACGTGCTGGCGTCGGTCAGCAATCCTTCCTATGATCCGAACATGCTGACCACGGGCATCTCTCCGCAGGAGTGGCGAGCCCTGCTGGCCGATCCCGGGCATCCCTTCCTCAACCGCCTGGTGCAGGCGGCGTATCCGCCCGGCTCGCCATACAAGGTCGTCACGTCGCTGGCCGGGCTGCAGGCCGAGGTGGTCGGCCACAACACCGTGCTCGAGCCCTGCACCGGATCCTACCGGTTCGGCAACCGGGATTTCCGCTGCTGGAAGCGCAGCGGCCACGGCAGCCTGGACCACATCGGGGCCCTGGCCCAGTCCTGCGACGTCTTCTACTACCAGCTGGGTCTGCGCCTGACCCTCGCCCAGATCCGCGACACGGCGTTGGCGCTGGGGCTGGGCGGCAAGATCGGCGCGCCGTTCGCCGGCGAGGTCGCCGGCAACATCCCTTCCGAGGAATGGTACGACCGCCGATACGGGAAGCGCGGCTGGACCCGCGGGGTGATGCTGAACAACGCCATCGGTCAGGGCGAGGTGCTGGTCACGCCGCTGCAGATGGCCGTGTTGACGGCCCGCGTGGCCACGTCCGGCCGGGTGCCCGACCCCAGGTTCGTCATCGACGGGCCGGCGCGGCCGGCCGCCTACCCGCCGGGCGCCTTTCCCATCGCGGAAGAGCACATGGACTGGATCCGGCATTCCATGGAGCAGGTCGTGGATGTCGGCACCGGCACCGCCGCGCGGCTGCATCGGATCGAGGTGGCAGGCAAGACCGGCACCGCCCAGAATCCGCACGGCGAGGATCATGCCTGGTTCATCTGCTTCGCGCCGGTGCATGAACCGCAGGTGGCGCTGGCGATCATTCTGGAGCACGCCGGACACGGCGGCGTGGTGGCGGCTCCGGTGGCCGCGAGATGGCTCGGCGCCTATTTCGCCCGGGGAGGGGTGTCGTGAGGATTCCCGGCGCGAAGTGGCGAACCGGAAACTGGCCGCTGATCCTGGCGGCGGCGGCCCTCTGCATCTTCAGCCTGGCCACGCTCTGGAGCGTGACCGAGGGCATCCACGGTCCCTACGAGGATTTCGATCCCGGCGTGGACAAGGCCATCTTCTGGCGGCAGTGCTTCTGGATGGTCCTGGCCTGGATCGCCTTCGCGGTGGCGAGCCGGATCTCGCTGCGCTACCTCGAGGAATTGTCGCCTATCGTCTACGCGGGCGCGATCGTCCTGCTGCTGCTGGTGCTGGTGGCCTCGCCGCAGGTCTCCGGATCGCACCGCTGGTTCATGTTCGGGCCGCTGAGGCTGCAGCCGTCGGAGCCGGCGAAGATCGCCCTGATCCTGATGCTGGCGCGATGGCTCGGCTCGGCGGATCCGTCGCGGCGGCGCCTGATCCCGGTGGCCGGCTCGCTGGTGCTGGCCGCCGTCCCCTTCGTGCTGGTGATGCAGGAGCCCGATCTCGGCACCAGCCTGGTGTTCCTGGCGATCTGGCTCGGCGCGGTCTTCTGGTTCGGCATCTCGTGGGTCTTCCTGCTGGCCGTCGGCACGCCGCTGATCAGCGCGGTCCTGAGCTTCTACTCCGAGACCGTCGCGCATCAGGCCTGGCCCTGGGGCGTCTATCTCGTGCTGCTGATCGGACTGCTCTACGCCGGACGGTTCAACATCGTCGAGAGCGTGGTGCTGCTGGCGGGCAACATCCTGATCGGCATCGGGACCTCGTTCTTCTGGGAGCGGCTGAAGGGTTATCAGCAGGAGCGCGTGCTGACGTTCTTCGATCCCGGCCGCGACATGTTCGGCGCCGGCTACCAGGCGATCCAGTCGAAGGTGGCCATCGGGTCGGGTGGGCTGCTGGGCACCCATTATCTGCAGGGCACCCAGAAGGGTCTGGCGTTTTTGCCCGAGCGTCATACCGACTTCATCTTCTCGGTCGTGGGGGAGGAACTCGGATTCGCGGGCGCCTGCCTGCTGCTGTTCCTCTTCGTGGTGATCGTGCTGCGGGGCCTGTCGATCGCGGTCAACGCCCGCCGGCCCTTCTCGTCGATCCTGGCGGTCGGCGTGGTCTCGTATTTCCTGTTCCATGTCTTCGTCAACGTCTCGATCACGACCGGGCTTCTACCGGTGACCGGCCTGCCGCTGCCGATCCTCAGCTACGGCGGTTCGAACCTGCTGGTGTCGTTCTTCATGCTCGGCCTGCTGGTCAATGTCGGTTCGCACAGTTTCGAGGGATGAGGAGGTCGTTTCGGTGCATCCCCAGATTTTCGGAGTGATCAAGAGCTACGGCCTGGCCTTGGCCGTCAGTTTCGCCGTCGGCATTCTGCTCTGCATCCGCCGCGGGAAGGCCCGCGGACTGTCGCCGGACGACGTGCTGGATCACTGCTTCGCCGTGCTGGTCTCGTCGCTCGTGGGTGTGCGTCTCTACTACGTGCTGACCCACATCGGCGATTTCCATCCCTGGTACCGGGCCTTCTACATCTGGGAGGGCGGCCTGACCCTCTACGGCGGCATCCTGCTGGCGACGATCACGGTCTGGGTCTTCACGCGGCGCCGCGGCATCCCGTTTCTGCGGATGGCCGACGTGATGGCGCCGGCGGTGATCCTGGGCATCGGCATCACCCGCATCGGCTGCTTCCTGAACGGATGCTGCTTCGGGCGGCCGACCGATTCCTGGCTCGGGGTGAGCTTCCCGCCCGGCTGCCCCGCGGGCCCGCTCTGCGCCGCTTCCGGTCCCATCCTGCCCTCGCAGCTGTTCAGCTCGGCCGGCGGACTGCTGGCCTTCCTGCTGCTGCTGCTCTGCGAACGTCGGCCCTCGCCGGAAGGATCGACCTTCGGCCGCTTCCTGGTGTTCTACGGGATCTCGCGCTTCGTCGTGGATTTCACCCGGTGGTACGAACCGGAGATGATCATGGATCTCGGCCTGACGTCCAACCAGTGGATCAGCCTCGGTCTGATCCTCGGCGGCGCGGTCCTGCTGATCGTCCTGCGCGGGCGGGCCCGTCGTGCCGTCTGAACGCGCTCACGGGCCGGTCGTCCTGGACGCCGCCGGAGCCGGATGGCTGCGCGGCGGCCGTCCTTGGATTCCCGACGGTCCCCTCTACGGCGTGATCGGCGATCCGATCGATCACTCGCTGTCGCCGGCGATGCATGCCGCCGCCCTGCGGGCGCGGGGGCTGCCCGGAGTCTACGCGCCGTTCCTGGTGCGGGCCGGCGAGGCCGGGCGTTTTCTCGATCGGGCCGCCGGACTGGGTCTGCGCGGCTGCAACGTGACTGCGCCGTTGAAGGGCGAGGTCGTGGCGTGCTGCGCCGCTCTGAGCCCCGTCGCCCGCCGGGCCGAAGCGGTCAACACCCTGACGCTGACGCCGGCGGGGTGGGAGGGGCACAACACGGACGTCGGGGGGGTCGGCGCCGTCCTGCGGGAATCGCTCGCGGGCGCGACGCCCCGGTCGGCCCTTGTGGTCGGCACCGGCGGGGCGGCGCGGGCTGCGGTGCTCGCGCTGGCCGGCTCCGGCGTGGCGCGCCAAGTGGTCGCCGGGCGCGGGGTCGAAGGACGGCGGCGTTTCGCGGCGTGGCTCGAAAGATGCGGCTTGGCCGCGACCGTCGCGGTCGAGGATGCGGCTCGCGCGACGACGGCCTTCGCGACCGCCGTCGGTGGTCCGGCGCTCGCCGTGATCTGCATCTCCGGCGGCGATCCCGGAACGGCCCCGCTGCCCGCGGTCGACGGCGTCGCCCTGGCCCTGGATCTGCGCTACGGCTCCTCGCTGCCTCCCGGACGTCTCCCCGCGGGATGGCGCCGCGTCGACGGGCTCGGGGTGCTCTCGGCCCAGGCCGGTCTCTCCTTCGTCCGCTGGTTCGGCGGCGACGATCCCGCTTCCCTGATGGCCGCCGCGGTGGATTCCTCCAGTTCCTGATCCTTCCTCCCGGCTTGCGGATGAGACGGTGAACCCTTTGACCCTCGGGCTCGACGCCTGTTTCGAGGTGCTGTTTCCGCAGCGCTGCGTGATCTGCGGCCGGCCGGCGGCGGCGAGCGGGTCGCCCGGGCCGACGGGCCGGATCCGACCGCCCGGTCTGCGGCCGTGGGACGTGATGGGGCTCTGCGACGGATGCCGCCGGGACCTGCGGCCCGATCCGGTGCTGCGCGAACCCGGAGCCGGGGATGAGGATCTGCTGTTCGCGGGCGGCCGGGCGTCGGGCGAGTCGCTGGTGCGCCTGGTTGGTGCGATGAAGTACCACGGGGTGCGCGGGGCGGCGCTTCATCTCGGCGCCTTGGTCGCCGCGGCCGTCGCCGCCGCCGGTTTCGACCGGACGACGACGCTGGTGCCGGTGCCGCTGCATCCCCTGCGCCGCCGCGCCCGCGGATTCAACCAGGCGGCCCTGCTGGCGCGCGTGGCGGCCGCGGAACGGGACATCGCCTGCGGGGATGTGCTGACTCGGCGCCGCGCTACCGGACAGCAGGCGAAGCTCGCCGCCGACGATCCGCTGCGGGAGCGCAACGTGGGAGGGGCCTTCGTCGCGCCGCGGGCTCCGGCCGGGGCCGGCCCCCTGGTGCTGGTGGATGATCTGATCACCAGCGGGGCCACGGTCCGGGCCGCCGCGGCCGCCTTGCGAAGCGCGGGTTGGCGCGTGGCGGGGGCCGCCGGCGCAGGACTCGCGGCCGGCAGGGACGATCCGGCGGCGGGAAGTTGACACCCCGGACAGTCGTCCCTATCATCCGGGCAGCAGCAGGTTCGGTTCACTTTTCTCGGGAGCGACTCCATGCCCAAGAAGACCATTCGCGATCTGGCCGCGGCGGGCCGGAAGGTTTTGATGCGCGTCGATTTCAATGTTCCGCTCGATGCCGGCGGAGCGATTACCGACGACACGCGGATCCGGGCCGCGCTGCCCTCGCTCGAGTATCTGATCGAGGCGGGCGCCGCCGTCGTCCTGATGAGCCACCTGGGACGGCCCAAGGGAGAGGCCGTGCCTTCGCTTTCCCTGCGTCCGGTGGCCGACCGTCTGGCAGAGCTGATGGATGTCCCGGTCCGGTTCGCGACCGATACCGTGGGCTCCGAGGCGCGGCGCCTTTCGAGGCTCCTGCAGCCCGGCGAGATCCTCCTGCTGGAGAACCTGCGCTACGATGTCCGCGAGACGAAGAACGATCCGACCTTCGCCGCGGAGCTGGCGGCGCTGGGCGACTGCTACGTGAACGACGCCTTCGGCACCGCCCATCGGGCGCACGCGTCGACCGTCGGTGCCGGCGCCCGTTTCGACGACCGCTGCGCCGGTTTCCTGATGGAGAAGGAACTGGTCAATCTCGGACGTCTTCTCGATGATCCGCCGCGGCCCTTCGTCGCGGTGCTCGGCGGGGCGAAGGTCAAGGGCAAGGTCGATGTGATCGAGAACCTGCTCGACACCGTCGACGTCCTGCTGCTCGGCGGCGGGATGATCTTCACCTTCCTCAAGGAGCACGGACTCTCGGTCGGCGACAGCCTGGTCGACGAGCAGAGCAGCGAGGTCGTGCGCCGCATCATCGCCAAGGCCGAGCGGAGCCGCGCCTCTCTGGTGCTGCCCGAGGATTGCGTCGTGGCCGAGGATTTCAGCGGCGACAGCGCGCGGCGCGACGTCCTGGTCACCGACATTCCCGACGGCTGGCAGGGGCTGGACATCGGCCCGCAGAGCATCGAGCGGTTCCGGCGCGAGATCGGAGCCGCCCGCGGCCTGTTCTGGAACGGCCCGGTGGGCGTGTTCGAGATTCCGGTCTTCGCGGCCGGAACGCGCGCCGTGGGCGAGGCGGTGGCCGCGGCGACGGCCAAGGGGGCGCATTCGGTCGTCGGCGGGGGAGACTCGGTGGCCGCCTTGAACCAGCTTGGTCTCGCGGCGGCGATCACCCACGTTTCCACCGGCGGCGGCGCGTCGCTGGAATTCATGGCCGGGCGCGAACTGCCCGGCGTGGCGGCTCTAAGCGATGCCTGAGGGCGGGTTTGACTTTCGTTCGCGTCGGTGTTAGTTTAGGCGCCCGCCGTCGGCAGGGGCCGGTGGCGTTTCGTTTGCGCGGGACATTTCCCGGGAGAAGAACCGCATGTATATCGTGTTTTTGGTCTTGCACGTCCTGATCTGTCTCGGCCTCTGCGGCGTCGTGTTGCTGCAGTCCGGCAAGGGCGGCGGTCTGGCCGGCGCCTTCGGCGGCGGCGGCGGATTGCCCCAGCAGATGTTCGGTTCGCGCGCCGTGACAACGGCCCTGAACAAGATGACCATCTACCTGGCCGTGGGATTCTTCGTGACCTCGGCGGTCCTCTTCATTCTCAGCGCCGGTACTGTCGCGCCCCAGGGCTCGGCCGTGCAGAAGGCGCTAGAAGACGGCGAGCTCACGACAGAGCAGCCCGTCGCTCCGCCGAGCGACGACGTCTTCGCCGAACCCGCGGCCGGTGACCGGACCGATGCCGCAGCCGGCGGTGAACAGGATCAGCAGTGAGTCCGTGCCCGGGTGGTGGAATTGGTAGACACGCTATCTTGAGGGGGTAGTGGCCACAAGCCGTGCGGGTTCGAATCCCGCCCCGGGCACCATGATCGAGAAGAGGGATTGCGTAAGCAATCCCTCTTTTTATGTTGACATGAATTTTCACCATCCGAATAATGACCAACAACGATTCGTTGAACCATCTTCGTATTTCAACCTTCAGGAGAAAGGAGTCCCAGCGGCCATACGATCACGTTCGGCGCCAGGCCAAACGTCCTCCTTGGATCGTCATCGGTCGGAGGGGTGGAAGGAGCCAGCACCGGAATTATTGTGGTCGATCCTCCTGGTGCGTGGAGGTCGATCTGAGTCAGAGTCTTCAGAGTGAGGTCATAGTATGGAGGAGAGTCTGAAGCTGGTCGCGGCGGCCCCCAAGGCCAAGAAGAAGGCCGCCAAGAAGAAGGTCGCTAAGAAGAAGGTGGCCAAGAAGAAGGTGGCCAAGAAGAAGGTCGCCAAGAAGGTCGTCAAGAAGGTGGCGAAGAAGGTGGCCAAGAAGAAGGTCGCCAAGAAGAAGGTCGC
>CAYLMM010000026.1:2345-36869 GCA_964384825.1 uncultured Fibrobacteraceae bacterium | reverse complement strand
AAAGGACCGGCTGGAGATACGCCTGCCAGTCGATGTTGTATCCTTCATCATTCATAAGCTTGTACTCGGGGTAGATGGCACCGGAGAGCATCATCGTCTGGGTACCGACCTCGAAAGACTGGAGGATGTGCCCCCACCCGCCCCGCCGACAGACGGCCTCGGTGCCGAATCATTCCGGGTCGGGGAATTCGGGCTTTCCTTGGGGCGGGGGGGCGCGGATGATGGGGGGAACTTCAACGGAACGAAAGGGGTCGCGATGTCGCGCTCGCATGGAATCGGAACGGTCGTGCTTTTGATGGCGGCCGCCGTCTGTCTCGCTGTTTCGGTCGCCTCGGCTGCGGAGCCGCAGCCTCGGACCGTCTACCTGATCCGCCACGGCGAATACGACCACCAGGATCATCGCGACGAGGATGTCGGGCGCGGACTGGTGCCGTTGGGACGCGAACAGGCCGTCCTGCTGGCCGATCGCCTGGCCGCGCTGCCGATCGAATTCACGGGCCTGCAGAGCAGCACGATGACGCGCGCGCGTGAGACCGCCGACATCATCGGCGAACGTCTCGGGATGGTCCCCGAACGATACCGCGACATCCGCGAATGCACCCCGCCCACCTGGCGCGAGGACATCATGGCCGATCTGGAGGAAGGCGACGGCGAACCCTGCGCCGCCCTGCTGCAGGAGGCCTTCGACCGCATCTTCGTCCCGGCCGAAACGGAGCCGGCCCACGACCTGGTCGTCTGCCACGGCAACGTGATCCGCTGGTTCGTCTGCAAGACTCTGAAAGTCGAACCCATGGCCTGGCTCGGCATGAGCATCGCCAACTGCAGTCTCACCGTCGTCCGCGTGAACCCCGACGGCGCCCTGAAGCTGCTCTCCTTCGCCGACACCGGCCACCTCCCGCCCACCAAAACCGTCTTCCCGGGCAACTGGCGCCCATATGAGGACCCACGCTGACGCCCGCGCCCGGCCTCGGAGGGGGATGACCCCGCCGGGGGCGTCGCGAAGCCGCCGTAGCGCCGAGTAGAGGCTGCACAGGAAGTGCAGCCGATACGCCCCCCGCCGGGGTCATCCCCCTCCGAGGCCGGGCGCGGGCCCAACGGGCTTCCCCATTGTCCAGTCCCCGGGAATGAGCTATATTGAAGTGCGAGAGTTCCGACCGGTTCGCCGGCGGGACAAGAGTTCCGACCGAACGTTGGGGGCGACTTGGCTTCGACGGGGTCGGGGGACCGCTGACTGCATGCCGAGATCCCGCCACTCTCGTAAAACGGTGGAAACCAAACAAATGACAACGAGCATTACGCTCTCGCTGCCTAAATAGAGGCAGCGCGTTCCGCGGCGGGAGGGACACCGGTCTCGCCGTAGGGGCGCCGTCATCTGGTGTCTGGCCCCGAGCCGTGTTCCAGGGCGCAAGGGTGAGATTTTTCTGGGACTGGCCATGCGGTAGGCCCGCCGGAACGCCGGCCGCACGGTGAGATTCAAGCTTCGGCTAAGCATGTAGACGTCGTCGGGGTACCGATTTCGGACGCGGGTTCGATTCCCGCCGCCTCCACCATCCGATACCGACCGATCTGCCCGTCCGCCGGGGATTCCCCGCCGGACGGGTTTTTCGCGCCGTTCCGCGCCTCGCGGATGGCGCCGGCTCCAGGTTCGAGGTGACGCCGCCGCCTCCCCGCGCTATCCTGGCCAACCGGGCTCGCCTGGAGTCCCCGTCCTCGAGTCCACCGACCCTGTTGATTCCGACATTCGAGATGATTACTGTTGTCCGGTTCGGGGCGCGTCTCCGACCGGACCGGAACCGCGACGCATCCGGCCGCCTCGACTGTCATGCGTCGGCCACAGCCGAAAGAGGGGGAGAGAACCATGCCACTGATTCCCATGCGCGTCCTTCTGGACCACGCCGCCGAGAACGATTACGGAGTCGGCGCCTTCAACGTCAACAACATGGAACAGATCCAGGCCATCATGACCGCGGCGACCGAGACCGACTCGCCGGTCATCGTCCAGGCCTCCCGCGGCGCCCGCTCGTATTCCGACGACAACTACCTGCGTCACCTGATGCTGGCCGCCGCCGAGCTGAACCCGCGCATCCCCATCGCCATGCACCAGGATCACGGCAACAGCCCCGAGACCTGCCTCTCGGCCATCGACCAGGGCTTCACCTCGGTGATGATGGACGGCAGCCTGGAGGCCGACGGCAAGACGCCCTCGAGCTACGAGTACAACGTGGGGGTGACCCGCGAGGTGGTCGAGGCCGCGCACGCCAAGGGCGTGACCGTCGAGGCCGAGCTGGGCTGCCTCGGCGGCATCGAGGACGGGCAGGGCGCCGGCCTGACCGGCGACGAGGCGCTCGAGCACCTGACCGATCCCGAGCAGGCCGAGCAGTTCGTGGCCGAGACCGGCTGCGACGCCCTGGCGGTGGCCATCGGCACCAGCCACGGGGCCTACAAGTTCTCCAAGAAGCCCACCGGCGACGTCCTGCGCATGGACGTCATCGAGGAGATCCACCGCCGTCTGCCGAACACCCATCTGGTGATGCACGGCAGCTCCTCGGTGCCGAAGGAGCTCGTGGACATCATCAACGAATTCGGCGGCGAGATGCCCGAGACCTACGGCGTTCCGGTCGAGGAGATCCAGCGGGGCATCAAGCACGGCGTGCGGAAGATCAACGTCGACACCGACAACCGTCTGGCGATCACCGGCGCGATCCGCAAGGTCTTCGCGCAGGCTCCCGGCAAGTTCGATCCGCGCGACTACCTGAAGCCGGCGCGGGCGGCGATGGCCGAGGTCGTCAAGGCCAGGATGATCGCCTTCGGACAGGCGGGATGGGCCGGCAAGGTGCCCGTCGCGACCCTCGACGAAATGGCGCAGCGTTACCGCGGCTGACCGCGGACACACCGGGCCGGCCCCGGGGCCGGCCCCAGACAGCCCGGATTTCCGGGCCTGCATCGCCCGCTCGACGGGCAGGAGGTGGACGGATGTACGGATCGCTCGGTGAAGAACTGCGGCGCGAGCTGGACTCCCTGCGGGAGCAGGGCCTTTACAAGGACGAGCGGGTCATCGAGAGCCCGCAGGGTGCCGAGGTCGTGGTCGGCGGCAAGAAGATCCTGAACTTCTGCGCCAACAACTACCTGGGCCTGGCCAGCGACCCCCGCGTCGTCGCCGCCGCGACCGACGCCCTGCAGAAGTGGGGCTACGGCCTCAGCTCGGTGCGCTTCATCTGCGGCACCACCTCGCTGCACAAGCAGCTCGAGGAAGAGCTCTCGGCCTTCCTGGGCACCGAGGACACCATCCTCTACGCCGCCTGCTTCGACGCCAACGGCGGCGTCTTCGAGCCCCTTCTGGTCGACGATTGCGCGATCATCGCCGACCGCCTGAACCACGCCTCGATCATCGACGGCGTGCGTCTGGCCAAGGCCAAGCGCCACATCTACGCCCACTCCGACATGGAGCAGCTGGAGAAGGCCCTGATCGAGTCGGCCGACGCCAAGCACCGCGTCATCGTCTCGGACGGCGTGTTCTCGATGGACGGCGACCTGCTGAACCTCGAGGGCATCTGCGACCTCGCCGACAAGTACGGCGCCCTGGTGATGGTCGACGACAGCCACGCGACGGGCTTCGTCGGCGAGAACGGCCGCGGCACCCACGAGCGCTTCGGCTGCATCGACCGCGTGGACTTCGTGACCACGACCCTGGGCAAGGCCCTCGGCGGCGCGATGGGCGGCTGCACCAGCGGCCGCAAGGAGATCGTGGAGTGGCTGCGCCAGAAGAGCCGCCCCTACCTCTTCTCCAACTCCCTGCCTCCGATGGTCTGCGGCGCCGCCCTTGAGGTCCTGCGGATCCTGCGCGAGGATCCCGAGCCCCGTCAGCGCCTGGCCGCGAACGAGAAGCGGATGCGCGACGGATTCCGCGAACTCGGCTTCGATGTCGATCCGGGCGAGCATCCGATCATCCCGGTCCACTTCCGCAAGTTCGAGAACGACGCGATCATCGCCCAGAAGATGTCCGCCGACCTGCTCGAAGAGGGGATCTACGTGATCGGCTTCAGCTTCCCGGTGGTGCCGCGCAAGCAGGCGCGGATCCGGCTGCAGGTTTCGGCGGCCCACACGACCGAGATGATCGATCGCTGCCTCGCGGCTTTCGCCAAGGTTGGCAGGAAGCACGGCGTGATCTAGGTCTCGGGCCCCGGTTTACACGAACACCCCCCCGCCGATGTCCTCGCGCCTTGCGGCGCTGCGGATTAAGGCGGGGGGGTGTTCGTGTAAACCGGGGCCTCGAAGCCTGGAACACGGTGTGCGCGGTCTTGTCAGTCGGCGTTCCGGACCAGGCGGACCATATTGTCGATCCGGATCGCGTCGCCCTGGGGGCCGTTCCCGTAGGGAAAGTCGGCCGGATCTCCCTGCTTGGGATCGCTGCGCTGGCAGCCGGCCCCATGCACGTCCATCCAGGCCCCGTTCATGTATCCGAGCGCGCGGCCGAAGGCCACGTAGCAGGCGTTGGCGCCGCCAATCGCGTTGGCGTGGGTGGTGCCGGTCCAGTAGAAGGCCCAGTCGGCCTGGCCGGCCTCGTTCACGATCCCTGCCGAGTTGAACACCGGGTCGATCGCTGCCGAAGCGGTGGTCCCTGGCGAACGGGAGTAGTCCACGATGCTCTGCAGTTCCTTCGAGTTCGGGAGGCGCCAGTCGTCGTGGCCGGCCAGTCCGGAAGTCTCGGCGTAGGCCAGGGCCGCCTGCCAATCCATGCCCGCGCCGCTGTCGTCCCGCGCCCACATCAGGCCGGTGGCGGCGTCGGTCACCGTGCCGTCGCCGTTGTCGACGAAATCGTTGATCCCGTAGTACGCATTGCCGCGCACGCACTGCACGAAGAAGGTCTTGTCGCCCATGCCCGGCATGGTCATGCCGTAGCCCTTGATCCGACCGTCGGCGAAGTTGACCCCGAACAGCAACTGGACTTCCGGAGCGTCGTCCACGTACAGCGTGCTCGACGCGTACTGCGAGTCGATGACCCGTTCTCCCGCTTCGGTGTCGCCGTAGACGAATCCGAAGGCCTCGGTGTCGATGAACGGAGTGTCGCCGCCGGGCGCCTCGGGCGAGACGTCCCGGCCGCTGAACAGGATCAGCGAGTAGAGCTCCTTGATCGTCGGCAGGCGCCAGTCGTCGTAACCGCCGTATTCCGCGGCGTTCAGGACGGCCGGGAAGTCCTGCGCCTGCGCCCATGTCATCTTGTCGTCCGGCGATTCGAGCACCCCGTCCAGATCGCCGTCGGGCATCTGCATCCAGGTCAGGCCGGTGTTCTGGTCGTAGACGGTCAGGCCGTCCTCGCCGACGACGTAGCTGGGGACTGCGCTGACAAACTGGGCGTCCTGGCCGAGGAAGGTCTCACCCTCGGCCGGGGCGGCGAGGATGCCCGTGTTGTCGAAGCAGAGGCTCTGGCCGGTGTCGACGATCACATAGGGGCCGGCGATTTCGGGCGCGGCGGGCGCGGCCGAATCTTCGTCGGAACAACCGGCGGCGCCGGCGGCGCCCAGCATCAGCGCGGTCAACAGGAATTTTTTCGGTAGTTTCATGGCGGTTCTCCTCGTTGCGGGCCTGCCGGCTGACGGCGTCAATCGGCGGTGCGGACGCAGCGAACGTGGTTGTAGTAGCGCGCGCCGCCTTCGCCTGCCGGCCCTCCTTCGACCTTCGAGTCGAAGCGGACCGCTCCGGCGCCGTGGGTGTCTTCTCCGGACGGGTCGACGGCGAAGCCGAATGCCACGTACCAGGCGTAGTAGTATTCCGGTGCGTTGGGACCGAAGTAGGCCGAGGTCCCGGTCCAGTAGTATCCGTAATCGGGATCGCCGGCCTCGTTGACGATCGGTGTGCAACTGAACTCGGCGTCGATCGCAGGCAGGACGCCCGAGTAGTCCACGATGCTCTGCAATTCCCTGACGTTGGGCAGCCGCCAGTCGTCGTGACCGGCCAGGGTCAGGGAATCAGCGAATGCCAGGGCGGTCTCCCAGTCGACTGCCGTGCCGGTGTCGGCCTGCATCCACATCAATCCGGTGGCCTCGTCGGTGATCGTCCCGTCGCCGTTGCCGGCGAACTCGTTGACGCCGTAGGATTCGCCGCGAACCGCCCGCACATAGTTCCCCATCGGTCCGGGCGTATCCGCCGGGTATGCCTTGATGTGGCCGGTGCCGTGGTTGACTCCGAAAGCGGAGGCCTGGCCGCCGTGGGTCGTGCCCGCCAGATAGAAGTTGTCCGTCCAGTACTGCTCGTCCTTGGAGACCGTCTGCCCGGCCAGATCGAAGTAGCCGGTGTCGACGTAGGGCCAACCATGCGAGAAGTCGCTGATGGAAAAGAGTTCCTTGAGCGTGGGGGCCCGCCAGTCGTCGTGGCCGGCCAGTTCCAGCGACTCGCAGTATTCCATCGCTGCCTGCCAGGTGAAGCTGCTCTCATCCGGTGTCTTCTGCCAGGTCAGACCGGTGTTGTTGTCGGTGACCGTGCCGTCCCCGTTGTCGGTGTAGTCGAACGCCGTCCTTGCGAACTGGGCGTCCTGGCCGTGGAACGCCTCGCCATCCTGCGGCGCCTCGATCTCGGCCCCGGAGTCGTCGTAGCAGCCGCTCTGGCCGGTGTCGACAAGCGGATAGGACACGCCCGCGGCGATCGGATCGTCGCCGCCGCCGCCGGGGGAGGCGGGATTCGAATCGCCGTCGTCGGAACAGCCCAGGCTGGCGGCCAGGGCGAGGATCGCCATCATGGCTGCGAGCGTGAGGATTCTGGATGTTTCGGTCTTCATCGGTCTTCCTTCGTTTCTGGGGTCGCGTAGCCGGCTCGGAATCGTCGATGCCCCGCCAAACCCCCGGGCACCCGAATCCTTTCGGAATATTTTCGGGGAATCGGCTTTACCGCCCGGAGCCTCCGTCCTAGTGTGAATCCATCGGCGCGATGTTGAATTTTCCGCGAAAGGTATTCCCCGCTCCAGCGTTGGGCCGGGAAGAGACATGACCCATCGAAGCGACGACAGGCTGATGGCCGATTACGTCCGGGGCGATGAGAACGCCCTGCGGATCCTCGTCGAGAGATGGGAGCGGATCGTGTTCGTTTTCCTGGTCCGCATGGTGGGATCGCCCGAGGAGGCGGAGGACCTGTGCCAGGACACCTTCATGAAGCTGATCAAGGCGGCCGGCCGTTACGAGCCCGGGGGCCGGTTCCGAAGCTGGCTCTTCCGCATCGCGGGCAACCTGGCCCGCAGCCGTCTGCGCCGCCGCAGGATCCTCCGCTGGCTGCCCCTGGCCGACGCCTCCTGCGACGTTCCTTCCGAGCGGCCCGATCCATTCGAATCGCTTGCGGACAGGGAATCGACCGAACTGGTGCGCAACGCCCTGTCCCGGCTGCCCGGTCGGCAGCGCCAGGCCCTGGTCCTGAAGCAGTACCACGATCTGAGCTACCGGGAGATCGCCGACGCCATGGGCGTTTCGGTCTCGTCGGTCCAGATGCTTCTGCACCGGGCCATGACCGCTCTGAGGAAGGATCTCGCCAACCGGAAGGATGAACGATGACCAGGATGGAGCATCCGGCCGGCCACGTGCTGCAGGCCTACCACGACGGCGAACTCGCGGCGGACGAGGCCGCCGCCGTCCGGGCCCATTGCGAGCGTTGCGCCGAGTGCCGGGGCGTGCTGGAGGAACTGGCCGCCGCCGAAAGGTTGCTGGCTGCCTGTCCGGCGCCCGGGATGCCGCGTTCGGTCTGGAGCCGGGTCCGGCCGGCCCCGGCCCGCGAATCCCGGTTCAAGCCGGTCTTCGCGCTCGCGGCCGGCCTGGCCGGTGTCGTGGCCGGAGTGCTGATGGGGCCGCTGCCCATCGGTGCCGACGAAGTTCGGGAAACAACGACGTTGACCGGGTCGGTCGACATCTGGAGCGGCGGGACGACCTCGTCGCTGCTGGACGTCTTCGCGTCCGGAGAGGACTGAGGGTGCTCATCATGTCCAAGAGAGTGCTGTATACGCTGCTGGCGGTTTCGATCGGCCTGAACCTGGGGATGATCGGCACGACGGTGGCCTACCGGACCTCCCGTCCTGCTCCGCCGTCGCCGGGACCGGCCGATCGGGCCGGTCCGGAAAAATTCGTCGAGGAACACGTTGCCGGGATCACGAACCATCTGGGCCTGGATGCGGAACAGTCCGGGGCCGTCCGGGAGATCCTCGAGCGCCGGGTCTCCGAACTGATGCGGATGCGGGAACGCGCGGAACTCGCCACCCGGCGTCTCTCCGACGGTTTCGCCGCCCCGGAGTTCGATTCCGACCTCTTCCTGCAATTGTCCCGTGATGCGAACCGGGCCAAGGCCGACGTGGATTCGATCGCGGCGCTGATCCTGGTCGAGGAGGCCGCGGTCCTGACGCCGGAGCAGCGTCGCCGCTTCGCCGAGGTGGCGCCTGAGATCCACGGCCGGCCATTCACGCCCCCGCCGCGAGAGGGACCCCCGCCGCGAGGAGGAGCGCGTCCCTGAGTTGAGCCTTTCGCCGGCATGGAAAGAAACATGGAATGAACTGGGAGCAGTGGCCCCGGTTTACACGAACGCCCCCCCGCCGATGTCCTCGCGCCTTGCGGCGCTGCGGATTACGGCGGGGGGGCGTTCGTGTAAACCGGGGCGGCCCCCACTCAGTTCACGACTTGTTGCTGCTCGGCGAAACCCCGACTCACGAGGAAGAGCTTCAGCTTCTCGCGTCCGTCGGCCCGTTTTTCCGGGTCCGGGTCGAAGTCGTTCTCCTGGTTCTCCAGGTTCCTCGTCAGCAGATGGCCGACTCCCTCGTAGACATGCACCAGGCACGTTCCGCCGGCTCCGACGACCGCGCACCTGTACTTCTCTACCCCGGCCAGCGGCGTCAGAGTATCCAACTCGCCATGGATGATGCAGGTCGGCGGGGTTCCGGCTCCCGCCAGATCGGCCGGCGAGCAGTCGGACGCCTCGGCCCGGCCCACGATTCCCATCGATGCGAACATCCCGGCTTCAGAATACGTCCATTCGGGCTTCCCGACGAACCAGCCGCCGCCATGGAACAGCAGCACCGCCGCCGCCGGCGGGTCGCCCTCGGTCCTCTCCGGCAGGAAGACGTGGATCTCCAGCGCCTGCCCCGAAATCTCCCTGTACACGAACGCCTCGGCATTCCCCGGGCTCCCGGCCCCCACCCCGACTCCCAAACCCGAATCATGTAAATTCGGTAAAACAGGGCCGACCGGTTTGCATTTGGCGATACGCTTGCCTATAATGCGCGCGCCACGTCTGCGAACCCGCATCCTGGAGTTGGGCGCAGGCGTGCCTTTTTGTAATCCGGCGAAATCGCCGGCGGACCGCGGATCACCGCTGCTACTGGGGAATGGATGACATGATCGACGATCTGAGCAGGATCAGGAATATCGGGATCAGCGCCCACATCGATTCGGGCAAGACGACCCTGACCGAGAGGATCCTGTACTACACGGGACGGATCCGCGCGATCCACGAGGTGCGCGGCAAGGACGGCGTGGGCGCCACCATGGACTCCATGGAACTCGAACGCGAGCGCGGCATCACGATCCAGAGCGCGGCGACCTACACCACGTGGAAGGATTTCCACGTCAACATCATCGACACCCCGGGGCACGTCGACTTCACCATCGAGGTCGAGAGGGCCCTGAAGGTGCTCGACGGCGCGGTGCTGGTGCTGTGCGCGGTGGCCGGCGTCCAGAGCCAGTCGATCACCGTCGACCGCCAGATGCGCCGCTACGACGTTCCGCGGATCGCCTTCATCAACAAGTGCGACCGGTCGGGCGCCAACCCGGCCCGGGTGACCGAGCAGCTCCGCGAGAAGCTGAAGCACAACGCGGTGATGATGCAGATCCCGATCGGTCTGGAGGACAAGCTCGAGGGCCTGGTCGACCTGGTCACCATGAAGGCCCTGCGCTTCGAGGGCGAGAACGGCGAGAACATCGTCGAATCGGAGATCCCGGCCGGCCTGATGGTCGAGGCCCAGGCCCGGCGCGAGGCCATGCTCGACGCGGTCAGCATGTTCAGCGACGAACTGATGGAGGCCGTCCTGGAGGATTCCGCCACGCCGGAGATGATCCACGAGGCCGCCCGCCGCGGCGTGCTGGCCAACGAGCTGACCCCGGTCTACATGGGCTCGGCCTACAAGAACAAGGGCGTCCAGCTGCTGCTCGACGCCGTGACGCGCTATCTGCCCGCGCCGTCGGACATCGAGAACAAGGCGATCCGGGTGGCCAAGGGCGGCGAGGAGCAGGAGTTCATCCTCTCCAACAGCGCCGACGATCCCCTGGTGGCCAACGCCTTCAAGCTCGAGGAAGGGCCCTACGGCCAGCTGACCTACATGCGCGTCTACCAGGGCTCGCTGCGCAAGGGCCAGGACATCTACAACAGCCGCACCGGCAAGAAGGTGAAGGTCGGCCGTCTGGGGCGCCTGCACGCCGACCAGATGGAGGAGATCTCCACCAGTTCGGCCGGCGACATCGTGGCGCTGTTCGGCATCGACTGCGCCAGCGGCGACACCTTCACCGACGGCGACATGGTCTCGCTCTCGAGCATGCACGTGCCCGATCCCGTGGTCAGCCTCGCGGTGACGCCCGCCGACAACGCGGCCGCCGGCAAGATGAGCAAGGCCCTGCACCGCTTCACCCGCGAGGATCCGACCTTCCACACCTCGGTCGACAACGAGACCGGCGACACCCTGATCAGCGGGATGGGCGAGCTGCACCTCGAGGTCTACATCGAGCGCATCAAGCGCGAATTCGGCGCCGAGGTCGTCACCGGCGCGCCGCAGGTGAAGTACCGCGAGACGATCACCCGGCCGGTGCCCTTCGACTACACGCACCGCAAGCAGACCGGCGGATCGGGCCAGTACGCCAAGGTCCAGGGGGTGCTCGAGCCCAGCGAGGACGGCCAGTTCCACTTCGAGAACAAGGTGACCGGCGGCAACATCCCGACCGAGTACATCGGCGCCTGCGAGAAGGGCTTCAAGATGTCGGTCGACGAGGGCCGCTACATCGGCGCCCCGGTCCAGGGCCTTAAGGTCACGCTCGAGGACGGCGCCGCCCACGCGGTCGACTCTTCGGACATGGCGTTCCAGTCGGCCTGCCGGGCCACCTTCCGCAAGTTCTATCTCAAGGGTTCCCCGGTGGCGCTCGAGCCGCTGATGCTCGTTTCGGTCGAGGGCCCGGGCGAGCACCAGGGCGACATCATCAAGACCCTGATGCAGCGCCGCGGCGTGATCGTCGGCACCACCGAGGACGAGGGATTCATCCGCATCGACGCCAATGTTCCCTTGGCCGAGATGTTCGGCTATGCTTCGGTCCTGCGCTCGGCCACCGCCGGCAAGGCCGAATTCACGATGGAATTCGCCCGCTACGCCCCGGCCCCGGCCGACGTTGCGGAGGAGTTGGTCCGCCTCTACGAAGAGAAGAGGGCCGAGGGCCGCTAGAGCGATGTGAGGCCGCCGCGCGGCCTCCGGAATTCACGGCATTGAGAGCGAGGATGACGATGTCCGAGAAGAGCCTGATCGAGCGCAGCCCCTTCCGTATCTTCGAGCGGGCCATCGGCGGCGGTCTGGGCGCCGGCAATTTCGGCGTGGTCCTGGCCCGCACCGGGGTCGGCAAGACCAGCCTGCTGGTGGGCCTGGCCATCGACCACCTGCTGCAGGGCCGCAAGGTGCTCTACATCTCCACCAAGGAATCGGTCGAGCACATCAACCGCTATTTCGATCATGTCTTCCACGCCATGGCCGAGGACCTGGACATGAAGGAGATGCCCCAGCGCCAGCTGCTGATGGAGCGCAACCGGCACATCCTGGTCTACAAGCCCGAGGTCTTCAGCCTCGAGAAGCTGGAGCAGTCGGTCGGTTTCCTGACAGAGGCGGCCGGATTCGTCCCCGACATGGTGATCATGGACGGCACGCCGCGCTTCGAGAGCACCGAGAGGTGGGAGATCGAGGGCGTGCGCAAGCTGGCCGCCGAGTGGAAGGCCGAGATCTGGACCAGCGACGTCCTGCACCGCGAGGACCAGGAGCTCGACGAACGGGGAGTCCCGGCCACCGTCGCCCGCTACGACGACGACCTGGACGTGATCATCCATCTGCGCCCCGAGGGCGAGCGGATCCGCCTGGAGATCGTCAAGGAGCACCAGACCGACGACGTGGCCCAGGTGCGGATGGAGCTGGATCCGCGGACCCGGTTGCTGCGCTGGCGCTGATCCGTTCCGGACGCCGGTCTTCTTGCGCGGTCACCCGCCCGGGCCTTATGTTCCCGCCCGCGAGGCCTTTGCCGCGATTGCGGCGGGCGCGCGGGGAGGAGCCCGTCATGACCATGATCGACGTCCGCGAAAATCTGAAGCGCATCCACGACCGTATCGAATCCGCCTGCGCCCGGGCCGGCCGGTCGGCCGGCGAGGTCCGGCTGGTCGCCGTCTCCAAGAGGATCCCGATCGAGCGGGTCGTCGAGGCCTGCCGGGCGGGACACTTCCTCTTCGGCGAGAACCGCGTCCGCGACGCCCTGGCCCGGCGCGACGAGCTGCCGCCCCTGCTGACCGCCGCCGGAATCGATCCCGCCCCGGTCCGCTGGCGATTCATCGGCAACATCCAGTCCAACAAGGCGCGCAAGGTCGTCGGGGCGTTCTCGCTGCTCGAGGCGGTCGACTCGACGGTCCTGGCCGAGCGTCTGGGCCGGATCGCGGTCGAGATGGGCGTCGTCCAGCCGGTGCTGCTGGAGATCAACGCCGCGGCCGAGCCGCAGAAGCACGGCCTGGCCCCGGAAGCGACGGTCGAGGCGGTCTGCGCGGCGGCCGAGATCCCCGGCCTGGAGGTGCGGGGATTGATGGCGATGGCGCGGTTCGGAGCCGACGAGGCCGAGCTGCACGCCACCTTCGCCCGGGTCCGCGAGCTGGCCGCCGAGGCCCGCCGGGTCTCGGGCCGGCCCCTGCCCGAGCTGAGCATGGGCATGTCCGGCGATTTCGAGATCGCCGTGGCCGAGGGGGCAACGACCGTCCGGATCGGCACGGCCATCTTCGGAAAACGCGATTGAGGCCCTTCAGGGCCTCCTGAGGCCGTCGCGGGCGGCTTTTCCCTTTTCCAGCCCGCGGGGGCGTGTTACCTTTCGTCCCCTTGTCGGGCGGATAACGGCCGCAGACGGCGTTCTGGCCGTCCGCCGGCGCCCGAATCCCGCACGGAGGTGATCCGAGTTGAGCGACATCAAGCTGAACATCCAGGATGCGACATCCTTTCTGCGCGAACGCACCGATTTCCGGCCCGAGGTCGGGTTGATCCTCGGCACCGGGCTGGGCAATCTGGCCGAGAAGATCGAGCCGGTCTGCTCGCTTCCCTACGGCGATATCCCGCATTTCGTGCATTCGACCGTCGAGAGCCACGACGGCAACCTGATCCTGGGCGAACTGGGCGGCAAGCGCGTGGTGGCCATGCAGGGGCGGGTGCACTACTACGAGGGCTACACGATGCAGCAGATCACCCTGCCGGTGCGGGTGATGAAGGCCCTCGGCGCCGAGACGCTGATCATGTCAAACGCGGTCGGCGGCATGAACCCGCAGTTCGGCCCCGGCGACATCACCGTGATCACCGATCACATCAACCTGATGGGGGACAATCCCCTGATCGGGCCGAACGACGAGAGCCTCGGCGTGCGCTTTCCCGACATGAGCGAGCCCTACGGCCGCGACCTGATCGCACTGGCCGAGCAGACCGCCCTGGACAACAAGTTGCCCTTGAAGCGGGCCGTCTACGTGGCCGTGGCCGGACCGAACCTCGAGACCGCCGCGGAGTACCGGTATCTGCGCACCGTCGGCGCCGACACTGTCGGCATGTCGATCGTGCCCGAATGCCTGGCCGCGGTCCACGGCGGGATGAAGGTTCTGGGCCTCTCGGTCATCACCGACGCCTGTTTCCCCGATACCCTGAAGCCGGCGAACGTCGAAGAGATCATCCGGGTCGCCCGCGAGACCGAACCGCGTCTCTGCGGGTTGGTGACCGGGATCCTCGAGCGATTGCCCTCGGAGGGATGAGCCTGTCGGCGCTCTCCGCAAACGAAGCCAACGGACCGACGAGACGGGACCCATGAACAGCGATAAACCCCAGTATCCCCAGCTGGAACGCAAGTTCCACGACGCGGAATCCGAGCGCCTGATCAGCGAGTTCTGGCGTCGCGAGAACGTGTTCCGCCGCAGCATCTCCGAGCGCGAGGGAAAGCCCGACTTCGTCTTCTACGAGGGACCGCCGACGGCCAACGGGATGCCGGGCGTGCACCACGTCATGGCGCGGCTCTGCAAGGACATCGCCTGCCGCTACAAGACCATGACCGGCCACCGGGTGGTCCGCAAGGCCGGCTGGGACACCCACGGCCTGCCGGTCGAGCGGGCGGTCGAGAAGGAGCTGGACATCCAGGGGCGCCGGGCGATCGAGGAATTCGGCATCGGCCCCTTCAACGAAGCCTGCCGCAAGAGCGTCTGGTCCTGCAAGGAGGAGTGGGACGACTTCACCGAGCGGCTCGGCTACTGGGTCGATCTCGACGATCCCTACATCACCTACGACAGCAACTACATCGAGACGGTCTGGTGGATCCTCAGCCGTTTCGCCGAGGCCGATCTGCTCTACAAGGGCCACAAGGTGGTTCCCTACTGCCCGACCTGCGGCACGCCGCTCTCGACCCACGAGGTCTCCTCGGGCTACCGCACGGTCACCGAGACCAGCATCTACGTGAAGCTGAAGGTCCTGGACGACGACGCCAGCTTCGTGACCTGGACGACCACGCCGTGGACGCTGCCCTCGAACGTGGCGCTGGCCGTGGGCGAGGACTTCGACTACGTCAAGGTCCGCCACCGGGGCGAGAACCTGATCCTGGCCGAGGCCCGCATCGGGATCCTCGAGCCCGAGGACGGATTCGAGATCCTCGAAAGGTACAAGGGCCGCGACCTGATCGGCAGGCGCTACGAGCCCCTGTTCCCCTTCCTGCCCGCCGGAGGCAAGCCCGGCCACCGCATCGTGCCGGCCGATTTCGTGACCCTCGACAGCGGCTCGGGCATCGTCCACATGGCGCCGCCCTTCGGCGAGGACGACTACCAGGTGGGCGTGCGCGAGGACCTGCCCTTCTTCCGGCCGGTCGCCGCCGACGGGCAGTTCACCGAAGAGGTGCCGCCCTACGCCGGGATCCACGTGAAGAAGGCCGACCCGAAGATCATCGACGACCTGCGCGAGGCCGGGGCCCTGCTCAAGACCGAGGACTACTCCCACGAGTATCCCTTCCACGACCGCTGCAACAGCGCCCTGATCTACTACGCCACGCCCTCGTGGTTCATCCGCACCACCGCCCTGCGCGAGAAGCTGATCGAGGCCAACGCCGACATCCGCTGGGTGCCCGAGGAAGTGGGCAGCAACCGCTTCGGCAACTGGCTGGCCGGGAACATCGACTGGTCGCTGAGCCGCAACCGGTTCTGGGGCACGCCTTTGAACGTCTGGGTCTGCGACCGCTGCGGCGCCCTGGAGGTGCCCGGCGGACGGGCCGAGCTCTCGCGGCTGACCGGCGAGGACTGCGCGGATCTGGACCTGCACCGCCCGCACGTCGACGATATCGAGTTCGGCTGCACCGCCGAGGGCTGCGGCGGCACGATGCGCCGGGTGCCCGAGGTCATCGACTGCTGGTTCGACTCGGGCTCGATGCCCTACGCCCAGTACCACTACCCGTTCGAGAACAAGGAGCTCTTCGAGAGCCAGTTCCCGGCCGACTTCATCAGCGAGGGCATCGACCAGACCCGCGGCTGGTTCTACACCATGCTCGTGATCGGCGCCTTCCTCTTCGGCCGCAGCAGCTACAAGAGCTGCCTGACCATCGAGCTGATCCTCGACAAGAACGGCAAGAAGATGTCCAAGAGCCTGGGCAACGCCGTCGACCCCCGCGAGATCCTACGCGAGGAGGGGGCCGACCCGCTGCGCTGGTACATGCTGACCGTCTCGCCGGTCTGGATGCCGACACGCTTCGACCGCGAGGGCGTCGGCGAGGCCCGGCGCAAGCTGCTGGCCACGCTCGAGAACACCTATTCCTTCTTCGCCCTCTACGCGAATCTCGAGATCTGGCGGCCGGGCGAGGACGACGGCGCGCAGAAGACGCTGATGGACCGCTGGATCCTCAGCCGCCTGCACAGCGTGACCGCTGCGGCCCGCGAGGCGCTCGACGCCCTGGACTTCACCCGCGCCGGCCGCGTGCTCGGCGCCTTCGTCCAGGAGGATCTGAGCAACTGGTACGTGCGTCTGAACCGCCGCCGTTTCTGGCAGGGCGACAAGGCCGCCTTCGCCACCCTGTACGCCGTGCTCGACGGATCGCTGCGTCTGCTGGCCCCGTTCATCCCGTTCACGACCGAGGAGATCTATCGGGATCTGCACCAGCGTGAAGACGGGATATCCGTACATCTGGCCGACTACCCCGAATCCGATTCCGCGCTCATCGACGCCGGGCTGGAAACGGCCATGGCCTCGGCGCAGCAGGCGGTCGGCGGCGGCCGGTCCCTGCGCCAGGAGGCCCGGATCCGCACCCGCCAGCCCCTGGCCAGGCTGCTGATCCACTCGACCGATTCCCGCGCCGCCGATCTCTGCGCCGACCGGAAGGTGGCCGAGATCCTGCGCGAGGAGCTCAACGTCAAGGAAGTCGCGGTGCTGGACGATCCCGCGTCGGTGGTGGAAGTCGCGGCCAAGGCCAACTTCCGCGCCCTGGGGCCCCGTTTCGGCAAGGGAGCGCCCGAGGCCGCCAAGCGCATCGTCGCGATGACCGCCGAGGAGATCGGCGTCCTGCGCGCCGCCGGCGAGGTCGAACTGGAGTTCGGAGGCCGCAGCGCGACCTTCGGCCACGACGAGATCCAGGTGGTCGAGAGCGGGATCGATCCTTATGTTGCGGCATCGGAGAACGGGCTTACCCTGGCCCTCGAAACGACCCTCACACCCGAGCTGGCGGACGAGGGTCTGAGCCGGGAGATCATCAACAGGGTCCAGGGCCTGCGCAAGAAAAGCGGTTTGGAGGTATCCGACCGGATCCTGCTGAAGGTATCCGGCGGTCAGGACGTCGAACGCGTGATGGGGGTCCACGGCGACCGCATCCACGCCGAGACATTGGCGACCGGGGCCGGCGATGGCGATGCGCTGCCTTTCGCCGACGACTTCAAGATCGACGATCTCGAAGTCTCGGTCGCCTTGGCCCCGATCGACGAAGAACATGGGGGAGACGCATGAGGAAGACAGAACTGGAGCGCTTCCGACGCCTGCTCCTGGACGAGAAGGAACGCCTGGGTCGTTCTCTGGCCAAGCATTCCAAGATCATTCAGCACGAGCTTGACGAGTCGGGAGGCGAAGCCGCCAAGGCGCATTCCAACCACATGGCCGACCAGGGAAGCGACGAATTCCAGTACGAGACGACGATCCAGTTCGCCTCGAGCGAGGGATATTCCCTGTACGAGATCGATCAGGCCCTGCAGCGCATCGAGGACAACACCTTCGGGGTGTGCCTGGGTTGCGGCGGGAAGATCGGCATCGAAAGGCTGAAGGTGCTGCCCCACGCCACGCTCTGCATCGAGTGCAAGGAGAAAGAGGAGAGGGAGGCGCTTTGACCTTCCAGACGATCCGCCGACCGTGGCTATGGGCGCCGGCCGTCCTGGCGGCGGATTTCGTCACCAAGCGTCTGGTCCTGGCTAACGCCGACGTCCTCGCGGCCGACCGCGTCGAGGTCCTGGGCAACGTCTTCCGCCTCAGCTACGTGCGCAACGCCGGCGCCGCCATGGGGATCTTCCACGGCGGCCGGCCCTTCCTGATCGGCATCTCGGTCCTGGCTTCCCTGGTCCTGATCCTGCTCTACCGCCGCACTTCGCCCGAGCTGCGCCTGCGCCGGGCCGCGTCCGCTGCGGTTCTCGGCGGCGCGCTCGGCAACCTGGTCGACCGGGCCTTCTACGACGGCCGGGTGGTCGATTTCCTGGACTTCGGGATCGGCTCCCACCGCTTCTACACCTTCAACATCGCCGACGTCGCGGTGACCGTCGGGGGCGTGATCCTCTTCCTCTCGCTCTGGATGTCGAGCGGGTCCCGGTCGGAAGCCGACGCGGGGCCCGGGACGGCCGCCGCTTCCGCCGCCGCCGCGCCCGCCGCCGCCGCGCCCGCCGCCGCCGACAACCCGCCGGCCGCGACCGGCTCCACCAGCGCCGCGGCTGGAACGCCGCCCCGGAATCATGACTGACCGCACTCCCGAAACCCGGGTTTTCCGCGTCGGCGCCGAGGATGCGGGCGCGCGCCTGGACCAGTTCCTGGCCGATCGCTGCCCCGACATCTCCCGCAGCCGCATCGCCCGCGCCGTCGACGACGACCGGGTCCGGGTCGATGGCCGCCGGCGCCCGCGCGGATTCCGCCTGCGCGACGGCAGCGAGATCGAGTTCCTGACTCCGCCGCCGCCGCAGACCGACGCCCTGCCCCAGGATCTGCCCCTGAAGATCGTCCACCGCGACGAGCACCTGGTGGTGGTGGACAAGGCGCCGGGGATGGTCGTGCATCCCGCGCCTGGGCATCCCGACGGCACCCTGGTCAACGCCCTGCTGCACGCGGTGGGTCCGATGGCCGACGCCGGCAACGGTCTGCGTCCCGGCATCGTCCACCGCCTCGACCGCGACACCAGCGGGCTGATGGTCGCGGCGCTCACGCCCCAGGCGCATCACGATCTGGGCGACCAGCTGCGCGACCACACCCTCGGGCGCACCTATCTGGCCCTGAGCTGGGGAACGTGGAACACCGCGCCGGGCGTGCTCGACGCGCCGATCGGCCGGCATCCTTCGCAGCGGGTGAAGATGGCCGTGCTCGAGCGCGGCGGCCGCGAGGCCGTCACGCACTATTCCATCCGCGAGGAATTCGGATTCGTCCAACTCTGCGAGGCGGTCCTCGAAACGGGCCGCACCCATCAGATCCGGGTCCATTTCACCCACGCCGGGCATCCGATCGTGGGCGACCCCCTCTACGGCGACGACCGTCGGGCCCGCAACACCGCTCCGGTCGACCGCACGGCCGCGTTGCGGATGGTCAAGGGCGCCGGCCGCCAGATGCTCCACGCCGCCGAGCTGCGCCTGCGGCATCCGGCCACAGGCGAGACGATGACCTTCCGCGCCGACCCGCCCGCCGATTTCGCGGCGGTGCTCGCGGGGCTGAGGCGCGATTGCGGCCTTTGAACCCGATTGGGGGGTGGACAGGGAACGGGGCGTCCCCTATCCTGCTCCCGATATGGCGGATCCGCCACCGGACCGCCGTCGACATCCAAGGAGGATTTCGTGAAGATCAAGGAACGCAAGCGGGACGGGGTGATCGTCCTGGAGTTGAGCGGCAAGATCATGGGCGGCCCCGATTCCGGCTTGTTCAACGATACGCTCAAGACCCTCATCCACGAGGGTTCGAAGAACATCCTGGTCGACCTGGGCCGCGTGAACTGGATCAACAGCACCGGCCTCGGCATCCTGATCTCGGGCTATTCCACGGTCAAGAAGAGCGGCGGCGAGCTGAAACTCCTCAACCCGTCGGACCGTATCCAGAGCATCTTCATGGTTTCCAAGCTGCATACGGTGTTCACCTCGTACCAGGACGAGGACGAGGCCGTCCAGAGCTTCGCCTAGCACGAACGAACGGATGATTCGATGGATCCGAATCGGCCGCGCATCGAACTGAAGATCCCCAGCCAGTTGCTCTATCTCGGCGTCCCCGACGCCATCCTGATGGAACTCGCCGGCGATCTGCCCTGCGAACAGAAGGATATGGACGAGCTCAGCACCTCGGTCATCGAGGCCTGCACCAACGCCATGGAGCACGGCAACCGGATGAGCGAGGGGCGCGCGGTCGAGATCCACTTCGACTTCGGCGAATCCGATGTCGAGGTGACCGTCCTGGACGACGGCCCCGGCTTCGACTACGCCCACTGGGAGCCGGCCGAGGATCTGCTGCGCGAACGCGGCCGCGGGATCGGCATCATGCGCGAGTTCACCGACGAGCTGAGCTTCGATTTCGCCTCCGACGGCCGCTTCCGGGTCCGGTTGCGCAAGACCTTCAACAGCGGTTCCTGAACCACACCATGACCGTCATCATCGGCATCGACTACGGCCGGCGCCGCGTGGGGCTGGCCGTTTCCGACCCCACCGGGACGCTGGCGTCCGCGGTGGGAACCCATCGTACGCCCGAGGACGGCTCGGCGGTCGATGCGATCGCGCGCCTGGCGGTCGAGCGGGACGCCGCGGCGGTGGTGGTCGGCCTGCCCTTGACCGAGAAGGGCGAGGCGGGAGAGTTGGCCGAACTGGCCCGGGCCTTCGCCGACCGGATCCGCGAGGCCACCGGACTGCCGGTGCACCTGCTCGACGAACGCTACAGCAGCCGCGAGGCTTCCGCCTGGCTGAACATGGGCGGCCGCCGCCGGCGGCCGAAGGGATCGATCGACGCCGTGGCCGCCGAGATCATCCTGCAGCGCTATCTCGACGCCCGCCCTGGCCCGAAGGATGGATCATGACGCGCCGGAGACTGCTGCTGCTGGCCGCGGCGGCCGTGCTGGCCGCCGGGATCGGCGCCGCTGCCGCCTGGCGGGCCTGGACCGCGGGTTGGACTCCGCACCCGGGCGCGACGACGGCCGAGGTGCGCATCCCCGCCGGGGCCGGCGCCGGAGCGGTGGCCGACACCCTGCGCTTCCACGGCCTGCTGCGCAATCGTGCGACCTTCGTCCTGGGCGCCCGGCTGACCCGCGCCGATCGCCGCCTGCGGGCGGGGCTCTTCGCGGTGCCGCCCGGACTTTCTCCCCGGGAACTGCTGCAGCTTCTGACCGCGGGACCCATGGTCCCGGTCCGGATCACCCTGCCCGAAGGTGAGGACGCCCCGGGCCTGGCCGCGATCGTGGCGCGGGAACTCGACGTCCCTGCCGGACGTTTCCTGGCCGCGGCCGATTCCTGCGCCCGGGCCGGACTGATCGCCGCGGGCCTGATGACCGAGACTGCGGCCGCGGCCTACGACGCCGAACTGGAGGCCGCCGCGGCCGATTACCCCCGCGGCTTCCACTGGTGCGAGGGCTACCTGATGCCCGAGACGTACCACTTCGCCGAGGGGACCGGCGCCGAGGCGGCCGCAGCGGCCATCGTCGGAAAGCAGATCTCCCTGCTGATCGAGCTGCGTGAAGGCGGCGGGGGGGATGGTCCCCTGGACCGGCTCACCGTCCATCAAACGGTCACCCTGGCGTCGCTGGTCGAGGCGGAATCGCGTCTCGACCGCGAGCGCCCCCTGGTGGCCGCGGTCTACTGGAACCGCCTGCGTTCGGGCCGGCGGCTGGAGGCCGATCCCACGGTCGCCTACCTGCTGGACAAGCGGGGCCGGCGTCTGTACTACAAGGATCTGCAGACCGAGTCGCCCTACAACACGTACCGCGCCGCGGGGCTGCCGCCAGGTCCGATCGGCAATCCGGGCAGGGCCTCGCTGGCCGCGGCGATCGCTCCGGATCCCGGCTGTGACGCCCTCTACTTCGTCGCCGACGGCGAGGGAGGGCACGTCTTCTCGCGCACCTACGCCGAGCACGAACGGGCGGTGCGCGAGTTCCGCCGCCGGCGCGACGGCGGACGTTGACTTGACGCGGCCGCGCCGGACGCCTTACCGTAGGCGTCGGCCGACACCGGCTTCGAGCATTCCGCACCGGCCAGAGGAGAGACGAGATGTCCTTCGTGAAGAACAACCTGCTGCTGATCGGCGGCGCCCTGGCCATCGTCCTGGGCTACGTGCTGCTCGCCGGCGGCGATATCTCCGCCGCGCCGATCCTGCTGGTGCTGGGTTATTGCGTCTTGATTCCCGTTTTTCTCATTCGTTCGTTTCTATCGCACAAGGGCGAATAGCTCAGCTGGTCAGAGCGCCTGCCTTACAAGCAGGAGGTCACAGGTTCGAGCCCTGTTTCGCCCACCACTCCCTTTTCCCGCCCTCCGAAAAAGCCTTCTCGAATTGCTCATGAAGCCGCAAGTCGATGTCGGGCTTGGAATCTGATCATTTGTGAATTAATGATGGATACGAAAAAATAGGGTTGCGCAGCGCGTCGACAGGGTGGTACACTCATTCGCGTCAAGTTTTGGACTGCGAAGAGTGGAAGGAGGGTCGACGTAACTGCCATCGTTCTCGCTTGGGTTTGCCGCCCTCGCATGGAAATGCCTATTAGGAGGTGTCCTAATGCTTCGTAGGAACGTTATGGGATTGTTGGTTTGCGTTGCGACCTTGGGCCTTGCGGCCTTTGGGTACGCGGGCATTCCTGATCTCGACCTGTCCTCGGCTGCGACTGCGGCCGGCGCCCAGGTTTCCGTCTTCAACCAGCTTCCGGGAACCGGCGCTCGTATCGACGACGCCATGCTGTCGGGTGGAGCCACCACCGACGCGACCGTTACCGTGACGCTGAAGGACGGCAATGGTGCCCCTGTCTTCCTGTATCCTTTCGAGGATATCTGGATGGAGACGTCTGCCGGTGGTATGGTTGCTTGCCCCGGTGGTACTACCGCCGATGGTAGCACCAACGTCAACGGACAGACCGTGTTCATCTCCGAGCTCGCTGCCGGTGGCTTCTCGGCTCCTGGCGAGCAGGCTGTTGTCGTTGTCAGCGGTGCTCCGCTGGTCGGCAGCAACCTGGACATCCTGTTCAACAGCCCTGACATCAGCGGTGACCTTCAGGTCAACCTGAGCGACATTACGCTGTTCGGCGGAATGCTGGCTCCGGGCGCTGCTTATGATTACGCCGGTGACTTCTACTTCGACGGGACCGTCAACCTGTCGGATATCGTGCTGTTCTCCGGTGGCCTCGATACCGTGTGCCCGTAATCATTCGTCAGTGACGTTGGACAGCTTTTTCGTTTTCGAGGCGGCGGCCCCTCCGCTAAAGGGGCGGGCCGCCGCACAAGAACCGGAAAAGATGGAACTCACACCACTAGAAGGAGACGCAACATGAAGAAGCTCTTGGTGCTACTCGCTCTGAGCGCCATGATGGCCAGCGCGGCCTTCGCGGCGGCCGATCCCGATCCTGATGGCATCGGCGTCTATTTCGACGATGCTGCCGAGATGACCTCTACCGCGGCCTCTCCCATGGGTCTGCTTGTCTGCAACCTGTGTGTGACCAACCCGTCCGGAAACAACGGTGTTTCGGGCTTCGAGGGTGGCGTCAACGTCATCGGTAACTACATCGCTCTGCAGAAGGTCGACGGCGTTTTCGGTAACGTCGACTTCGGCGCGAGCAGTGGTCCGACCAATGTCGACTGGCGCGCGGGCGCCGGCGTGGGCGCTCTGGCTTCCTACGCCGATGTCAACGGTGTCGTTCTCGTCGGTCAGTTCCAGTTCTATCCCATGGACACGAATCCGATCGAGATCTTCGCCGCTCCCGGCAACAACCCCAGCATTCCCGGTGTGGACTACGCCATGTATGCCGACGCCCTGGATGCCGGCAACCTGATTCCCCTGCAGGCTGTTTCGGGCGGCTATGATCTGCCCGTGGCCCGCGTCAACGGCGATGCCGTTGTCGATAACGGCGACCAGTCCTGGGGCAGCGTGAAGGCTCTGTTCTAAGAGTTTTCATTTGATCGCGGCTTCGGCCGCGGCTCAGGTTGATTCGATGGACCGGTTCCCGGAAACTCTTCCGGGAACCGGTTTTTTTATGCTCCGCCCGAGCGTTTTTGACTGGACACATCGGTAAGCTGCGGGCAGACTACGCCCTTGACAGGTTCCGGGCTTCCATGGATATTGACACAGGGTCCCGGTCTGGTACTTGCTTGTCCGGCGAACCATGGAACACGAGAGTCACTGCCCGGAGAGGAGCTCCGGGCGAATCGTTGGCGACCTGCTTGGGGTTGACGGCCTTGGGCGCGGATTACCACTTGCAATTCTGGTCAGAATGGAAAGGGGTCAGAAAACAATGAAGAGAATGCTATTTGCTCTCTCCCTCATGGCGGTGGTCGCGCTGTCCGCCGGCGCCGCGTTGGCGCAGTACCCGGGTCCGGACGCGCTCTGCGTCTTCCCGACCGGCGACGCCGCCGAGCCCGTCTACTCGATGGACGTGCCCGGCGTGTTCGTGACCTGGACGGTCACGGTCTGCATCTGCAATCCTTCCGAGGGCTATGTCGGCGGTTTCGAGGGCACGATCCGCGTGGCCGGCCCCACAGCCGCGATCACCGACGCCATGATCAACGGCAACGTCGATTTCGGTGAGACCACCGACAACGGCGACGGCACGATCGACGTCGGCTTCCGCATCGGCATCGGCGAACTGCCCCTGGCGGTCGCTCCCAACGCCTACGGCGTGGTTCCCATGGCCAGCATCAGCGGCTATTCCACCGCCGATACCGAGCCGATCAACTTCTACGCTCGCGACTATCACCTGGACATCATCGAAGCCGTTCCCGGCTGGCCCAGCTATGCCGGCGCCACCGCGGGCGACATCGCTCCGTTGTATCCGCCCACCGGCGGCTTCGACGTACCCTGCTTCGTGATCAACGGCGAGATGACCAACCCCGCGCCCGAGGCCAAGTCCTGGGGCGCCGTGAAGGCCCTGTTCTAAGCGGATCTTCACCGGTCGACGGTCGACGAGGGGCGGGATCATTCCCGCCCCTTCTGCATATCCGGGGATATCGGGCGGCGAGGGATTGACCGTTCCGGGGGGTGGGCGTATACTGTGGAAAGTCCTGCCCCTGAACGACTTCCCACTCTTCTGTCCGGAACGAAGGAGAGTTCGGCATGATCCGAGTCACGAATCTCTGTCCGGAAATCCGTGGCCGGGCCATACCGGCGGCCCTGGCTGCGCTGGTCGGTCTGGCGACGCTGCTGTCGGGCCTTTCGCCGGCCCGGGCGGCGGGGCCGTTGCGCGTCGAGAGTTCGGATCGGTCGGCCGTGCGCCTTTCGCTCGAGACCGGCGACATCGAATGGCGGACCCATGAACTGCGCGGCGGGGCCCTGGCTCTCGCCGAGCCCCGGATCGAGGGTTTCGCCGCCACTGGCGAACCGGCCGCGCCCATGGTGCCGGTGGCCGGCGGCTGGCTGGTCGTTCCGCCCGGAACCAGGCCGGTCCTGCATACCGTCTCCACCCGCTGGGACATGCTCGACGGACGGCGGCTGATGGTCGCGCCGACGCCGGTGCTGCGCCCCGCCCGCGACGGGTTGGCGGCCGAACCGGTCGACGAGATCCTGCTGCCCGGCGAGCGGTCGCGGATCGATCCGGCCCTGGACGTCGAGGCGCTGAAGGTTCTTCGGCCGCGGCGCGACGTGGTTTCGCTGGGGGAGGTCGTGCGCTGGCGCGGGCGGCGCATCGTGCCGCTGCAGGTGCTGCCGGTCGAAGCGGGGACGGCGGGCGAGGCCCGTCGGGTGCTGCGCTCCGGCGTCTGGGAGGTCCGTTTCGAGGCCGATCCCGAGGCCGGCGAGGTCGGCGGCGGGGTCATGGCCCGCGAGGACGCCCGCTTCGGAGCGGTGTTCCTGAACGGCGAGGTCCTGTCCGATTGGCCTCGCGAGACGACGGCCGAACCGCCGCGGCGATCGGCCCTGGATGAGAAGCGGATCTCGGCCGCAGGCCCCTTGCTGCAGGCCGAAATCAGGCTGCCGGTCACCCGCTCGCGGATGCACCGGGTCAGCGGGGCTTCCCTGCGGGCCGGAGGATTGCTGACCGCGGCCGATGTCGCCGAGGATCAGATCCGGCTCTACCAGCGCCGCTACGATCCGCTGGCCGACGGCGGCTACCGGGAGATCGAGGTGCCGGTGCTGCTGCTCGGCGACGGGGGAACGTTCTCGGACGGCGAATCGTTCGTCTTCTGGGGGCTGCGGCCGCGCGACGACGGCCCGTACATCGACGGCGACGGCGTGGAGCAGGACGGTTGCGGGGATCCGAACGAAACCTGGAACCCCGCCGAGAACGACCCGGTCAACGCGGGCAACATCTACTATCTGGCCTTCCGGGATCCCGACCCGGGGCGGCCCTGGGCGCGGATGGGCAGCGAGCAGATGACTCCGGCCGCCGGTTCGCCGCTGGATTCCTACCGCCGCGTCGACGCCTACGAGGAGGACGAGGCCTACGCCCTGCAGCCCATCAATTCGGATGCCGACCGGTACCGCTGGAACAGCGCCTTCGACGCCGGCGTGACGGTGCCGCTGACGCTGTGGAATCCTGTCGAGAGCGCTCTGGACGGAGAGGTCAGGGTCGGCGTGATGGCCTTCAGCTTGTTTCAGCAGACGATGCGGGCCTCGCTGGAATCGGACGCCGGCTCCACCGATCTGGGCACCGTGGTCACGACCAACGGCGGCAACACCCTGATCGCCGGCGGGCTGGCCGGAACGACTCTGGGCGAAAGCGGCGTCTCGCTGAAGGTCGTGCGCGACGGCAGCAGCATGATGCTGGGCTACCTCGACTGGTTCGAGATCTCGTACCGGGCCCGTTACGAGGCGCTGGGCGATCAGCTCCTGTTCCATTGCGGCGAGACTGTCGGCGCGGTCCCGATCGAGGTGACCGGCTTCACCCGCGAGGACGTCCATCTGTTCGACGTGACCGATCCCCACCGCCCGCTGGAGATCGCCCTGGACGGCGCGAACGTAGTCCAGGACGGGGCCGGCTGGAAATTGACGCTGACCGTTCCCCAGGACGGGACGGCGCGGAGATTCTGGGCCCGGGCCGGCGCCCTGGACGAGACGATCGCGGCGTTCCCGACCTACCGGGCGAGCGAGGTCGTCGACGCCGGGGATCCGCTGGACCGCGCGACGGCTCCGGACGTGCTGGTTGTGACCCATCCCGATTTCCGTACCGCGCTGCAGCCCTGGATCGATCATCGGATCGCGCGGGCCGGCGGCGATCTCGACATCCTGACCGTCGATTCGCACGCGGTCTACGACCGGTTCGGCGGCGGGCTGAAGAGTCCCGACGCGATCCGGCGCTTCGTGCTGGCGGCCCTCGGAAAGCCGGGCTGGGCGCCGTGGGCCCTGGTGCTGGTCGGCGACGCCAGCGAGAACGCGCGCAACCTGAAGGCCCCGGCCGGGCAGAAGGACTGGCTGCCGTCGCATCATCACTCATGGAGCTGGGGAAGCTATCCGACCGAGATGCTGGCTTCGGACAAGTGGTACGCCATGAGCGAGATCATCGGCGATTATCCCGACGACGGGGTGAACATGCCCGAGATGCTCGTCGGGCGCTTCCCCTGCAACAGCCCCGACGAGCTGCAGGCGATGATCGGCAAGGTGATCGCCTTCGAGAACGCGGGCGACGCCGCCTGGAAGCGTCGGGCCCTGTTCCTGGCCGACGACGAATGGTCGTCGGGCTACGACGTGACATCGCAGAACACCGAGTACGACGCCCTGGAAGCCGCTTTCCAGCAGAGCCTCGAAAGCGGCGCCGCGGGCTGGGACACCCTGGCCGCCGGCACGCTCGAGACGGTGCGCATCTATCTGAAGACCTACCTCGACCAGTACCTGGAGCCCGGACAGACTGAACGCAACGACGACCTGTTCCAGGGCTACTGCTTCACCGACGTCACCGACGGCGCCCTGCTGCCGCAGGCGGGGCAGGGGGCGGCGTTCCTGCTCTACCAGGGCCACGCCAACGATTACCTGCTGGCGCACGAGCACGCCGTCGAGGATATCGTGGGCATCACGAGTTCGCGTCGCGACATCGCGAGCCTGGCCAACGCGGGCAAGCCGTGGATCTTCGTCGGTCTCGGCTGCCACATCGCGACCTGGGCCAAGGACGCGGCCGAACGGACCAGCGCCCAGACCCCGTCGCTGGGCGAGAAGATGCTGCTGCGCGACGGCGCCGGCGCCGTCGCGGTCTACGGCAGCCCCGGCTACGAATTCCTCAGCACCAACGCCGGCCTGGCCGCAGAGCAGTTCCGGATCTGGATGCAGAGCCCGCCGCGATCGGGGGATCCCGAGCGGTCGCGCTGGATCCTGGGCGAGATGCTGTTCGCGCCGGAGGCCGCCTATCTCTCGTCCCACCTGTACCAGTTGACGGCGCGGCGTTTGGTGGCCCAGTTCGCGCTGCTCGGCGACCCGTTGATGGTCGTCGACTGCGGGCCGCCGGCGATCGAGGTCGCCCTCGGCGGCGAACTCCTGGCCGACGGTCAGCAGATCGCCGCGGTCGGCGAATCGAACCTGCTGTCGTTGACGGTCGAGGCCTGGGACGAAGCCGGCCTCGACAGGCTGGCGGTGACCGATTCCGAGGGCGACGATCTTTCGTCCGCCGCGACGGGCGGCACCCCGGACGGCGCTCCGAGCGATCAGCACGCGGTCTGGGACCTGGCGCTGCCGGTGCGGCCCTTCGATCACGAGGTCACGATCGAGGTCTACGACACCGGCGGTCTGCCGACCGGCGCTCCCGCGGGTCTCACCCTGCGGCTGCCCCAGCCATTCGATCTCTATCTGGACGGCGAGGCCGTGGTCGAAGGGGCGGTGGCGTTCATCGAGGGCGAACCGCTGACCTTCTCCGGGCAGGTCGGCACGACGGCCTGGATCGCCGCCGACGCGGTGCTCGGGCTGACCGGCCGGAACCTGGCGCTGAGCGACATCTCCGTCGAGCGCGCCGGGCCCCATGAGCTGGACCTGGAGTTCACCGCCGTCCCGGATCCCGGCAAGGCCGAATCCGATCTGGCGGTCGTGCTGGAGGTGGACGGCTACCGGACCGTGTTCACCATGGCCGCCGAAGCGGAGCCGCCGAGCGGAGAACTGGTGAGCATCCCCCAGGCCTTTCCCAATCCGATGGTCGACGCCACCCGCTTCCTGTTCCGGGCCGAGGCCGACTGGTCTTCCGGGCGGATCGTGGTGTTCTCGGTGGCGGGCCGCAGGGTGGCCGAGATTCCCGTCGCCGGCGGAGCGGCCGGCGAGGCGCTGGTGCCCTGGGACGGGCGCGACGGCGCCGGCGACCACCTGGCCAACGGCGTCTATCTGTACCGGGTCGAACTGGATACGGCCGTCGGCGCCGCATCCAGCGACCTGCAACGCCTGGTGGTGATGCGTTGAACCGGTCGCTCTTCGAACTGCTCGGTCGCCTGGCGACCGAAGGACGCAACGAGAAGACCGCGGCGATCGATCTGGAGTCGCCCCGCGGAATCATGGACATGATCCACGCCGAGGACCGGACGGCCTTCGCCGCGGTCGAGGGCGTGCTGGACGATCTGTCGGCCCTGGCCGCCGCCGTCGCGGAGCGTTGGAGCCGCGGCGGGCGGCTGATCTACGTCGGCGCCGGCACCAGCGGCCGGCTCGGCGTCCTGGACGCTGCCGAGCTGCCGCCCACCTTCTCGGTCGATCCGTCGCGCGCGGTCGGGGTGATCGCCGGCGGTCCGCCTTCGCTGATCCTCTCGCGCGAGGGCGCCGAGGACCATCCCGAGCACGCGGTGGCCGCGATCGTCGATCTCGATGTCGGACCCGAAGACGGCGTCGTCGCCCTGAGCGCCAGCTATCGCACGCCGTTCGCCCAGGCCGCCCTGCGCGAGGCCCGCGATCGGTCGGCCCTGACCGGATACCTCGTCTGCAACCGACCCCAGGAGCCGCTGCCCTTCGTGGATCATCTGGTCGTGGCCGAGACCGGGCCCGAGGCCGTGGCCGGCTCCACGCGCATGAAGGCGGCCCTGGCCCAGAAGATGATGCTGACCCTGCTGTCGACCACCGTGATGGTGCTGGTCGGCAAGGTGTACCGCAATCTGATGGTGGACGTGCGTCCGACCAGCGCCAAGCTGACCGAACGGGCCGTGGGGCTGGTGATGCTGCTCGCGGAGGTGGATTACGAGTCGGCGCACGACCTGCTCACGGCTTCCGACTGGGACGTGAAGACGGCCGTGCTGGCCTCGCTGCGCGGGTTGGATCCCGCCGCGGCCGCGGTCCGTCTCGACGCTGTCGGCGGCCGGTTGCGCGCCGCGCTGGAGGATCCGTCTTGATCCGGTGGCGAAAATCGCGGCGACCGGGCGCCGCCGTCGAGGAATTCGTCGGCGTCGGATTGATGAGCGGCACGTCGATCGACGGGATCGACGCCGCGGTCGCTTCGTTCCGGCGCGACGGGGATTATTGCGTCGCGACCGGGGCCGCCTTCCTGACCGCGGATTGGTCGCCGGGCACGCGGCGGGAACTGCTTTCGCTGGCCGCCGGCGAGCCGCGATCGGCCGCGGACATGGCCCGGCTGCACCGCGAGGTGGGCCGCGTCTTCGGCCGCGCGGCCTTGATGGCCATGGCCGAATGGGACGGCCCCGCACCGACCTTCGCGGTATCCCACGGCCAGACCGTCGCCCATCTCGGTCCGGCCGGTACGCTGCAACTGGGTTGCGGCGCCGAGGTGGCCGAGGCCACGGGGCTGCCGACGGTCGCCGATCTGCGCGCGGCCGATCTGGCTCTGGGCGGGGAGGGGGCGCCCATCCTGCCGGCTGCCGACATCCTGCTGCGCCGTCATCCGGATCTCTGCCGCATCATCCTGAACCTGGGCGGCATCGCCAACGCCACGTTGCTGCCGCCGGCCGCTGCCGGGGATCCGACGTCCCTGGTGCGGGCCTTCGACATCGGTCCGGCCAACGCCCTGATCGACACCCTGGCAGCATCGAAGCTGCCGGACGGCGCGCTCTTCGATCGCGACGGACAGGCCGCGGCCTCGGGCGCGGTGGATTCCGAGGCCTTCAGCGATCTGGCCGAACGTCTGCGCGGGGCCGTCGCCCGGGCCGGCAGCCTCCATCGCGACGACTTCACCGGCGGTCTGCTCGAGGGCTGGCTGGCGGAACATCCCCGGCTGGCGGCCGCGACCTCCGATCTGCTGGCCACCGCCGCGACGGCCACCGCTTCCCTGATCGCCGAGCGTATCAACGCGGCGGTGGCGGCATGGCTGCCGGAACTGCCTGCCGACGGCCGCGGTTTCGAAGGGCTGTATCTCGCGGGCGGCGGCGCGCGCAATATCGATTTCCGCAACCGGCTGTTGACGATGCTCCGCATGCAGGTCGCGCCGGTCTGCGACATCCCGGTCCGTTTGCTGGACGAACTGCCCGGCGAGCACGCCGGGGTGATCACCGTTGACAACCGCGAGGCCGTCGATCTGGTGGCGTTGGGATACCGGAGGCTGAGGGGCGAGCCGACGGGATTGCCCGCGGTTACCGGAGCCCGCGGGCGCGCCCTGCTCGGGGCTGTTTACCTTCCGTCTTCGGCGGGGATGGCGTTTAATTGATGGATCAGTCGTCCGGTTTTGGCATCCCAGATGCGGGCCGTCTTATCCCATGAAGCGGTCAGGACCAATGTCCCCTGGGGGTTGAAAACGGCCTGTTCGACCACATCGTCATGGCCGTTTAAAACATGGATCACTTCACCGGTTTCGACATCCCAAATACGCGCCGTGAAATCCGAAGACGCCGTGACGAGCCGATCGCCCTGCAGATTGAAAACGGCCTGCTGGATCATTCCCGTATGGCCGTTCAGATCGTGAATCTTGCGGCCGGTTTCGACATCCCAGACGCGGGCGACGGGATCCAGGGAGGCGGTGACGATGGCATCGCCGCTAGGACTGAAGGCGACATAGGATACGGCGCCGTCGTGTCCTTCCAGTATGTGCATCAGATCCCCCGTCTCGGCATTCCAAATACGGGCGGTCTTGTCCCAGGACCCGGTCGCCACCCATTTACCATTCGGGCTGAAGGCGCCGAACTCGACCACGTTTTCGTGCCCTTCCAGTATCGAAACCTCGTGGGGAACGTGTAAAGCGGCGTAAAGGGCACGCTCAGCCTTGTGCACGTATGGCCGTTTTACCTCTCCTCTGGGCAGTACATCCAAAGCCAGAATCATGCCGGCTGTTGAGTACCCCTGTGCGGTTTGCGTCAGCGACAGGTTTGCCCCCAGTTGCGATTCGTTCTTCATGGCCTCGTCTCTTAAAAACTCGGCGTCGTCTCTGTATCTCTCAGCCTTCTCCCTCAACGTTTTTTCGATTTGCAGTTTCTCCCGGGTGGAGATGTGGTCCAGTATTAATTTGAACCCCAAAAGAGCCAGAACGACCAGAACGATGTACGTTCCCCATCTTATTCTTTCGAATATGCGGCTGGCGTGGACGAACTTCTCCACCGCGGCGATATCTTTTGCATGCGCCGTCGACCATAGCGCACCCCATTGTTTTTGCCACTCGACGGCGCGCCGCAGGTCGAGGCCCCGCCTCAGGCCGCCGATGGCCTTCCACAACCCGCCTTCGCATGCCTGCCAGCTGTGGGCGGGTCTTTTCAGTTCTTGATAGGTGGCCGCAGCCTTTGCCTTTTCCCGGGTCTTCTTTTCCAGCGCATCCCATTGCCTGATGAGGCTCTCGTGAGTTACATCGACCTTTTCCGGTTTACTTTTCCACCTTACAAAACAATTCTTTTCACTCGCAATTTTTTATGTTACGGCGACCACCGCCTTAACGTCAAAGCCACCGACAGCAGCGATCTCCGAGGGCGTCGTTACCCTGCGGACAACCCGCTCGCCGGATTCGAAGTCGCTCAACAAGCTGAACATGACATCGGCAATTTTTTGCTGAGACGCCGAAAGCTTCGATATTACAGCGTTCGCGTGTTTTGACAGGCAATCGGCCAGCCCTTCGAACCTCTCATAATCCGCCAGTTTTAGCACAGGGTGCGCATGGTTTTCTTCGGACCTCCGGACGGCGTCCTGCCACATCCACATCAGTGCGTGCTGCATCAACGGCAGACGGTCCGGGTCGTAGGTGGCCTCTTCGCTCATCTCATTGAGAATCCGCCGCACCAGAGGCGTTTCGATCCTCCCGCCGTAGGCCTCGAGTTGGACCGGCTGTACGATTGCTTCACGCAATTCCTCTATATTGAGTCTTGGCGTCAAATACTGCGTTTGATTCAGGGCTTCCGGCAACCCCAGGTAATGGGCGCACTGACCCAAGTAATCCGTACGCATGGTTATGACGATGTAAAAGCGGTCCGGTCGGGCGTGAAATACATTGAGAATCAGGTTGATCAGATGGGTTGCTTCATCGGACGATGTCAGGTCCGTTCTGAATATCTCTTCGAATTGATCGATTAAAATGAGCAGATTGGTTCTTTCACCCAATTTCGGGGAAATCTGTTCACTGAACTGTACGAGAGCGTCCGGCCGTTGATTGAGACGTTTTTCCAAATCCAATTCGATATCGGTAACCTGAGCACGGTCGCCGGAAACGGATGATTTCGTGACGGCTTTCGCCAATGCTTGGCTGAGGCCCCTAACGGGGTGCCCGCCGGGCTCCATAATTGTCGTCACCCAACGTGCGCCGGCCTTGTAGAGATAACCCGAATCGAGATGCGGAATGAGACCGACTCGCACCAATGAAGACTTTCCACAACCCGACGGACCGAGCACGGCAACCAGATGGGAATCGGCGAGCCGATCGATCAGTTCATAGACCTGGTTTTGGCGACCGAAGAAAATCAGCGATTCATCGTATTTGTCTGTTATCTCGAAGGATCGCATGCCCGGGTAGGGCATAGCGGGCCAATTCCTGATGTATTGTTTCATTCGGGTCACCGTTCTATCGTGAACCTGAAAGCGAATCCTCCTTTTCCAGAAGGGACCTTCGAAGCTCGTGAACGTAATTGCTGACATCCGACTGCTTTATCTCACTATTGACGCCCGCAGAAAGGTTCATGGCCATGATTTCCAAATCAAGGGTTACCGACTTGGGGTAAGGATCGCAGATGGCCAGAGCACCGACCTTGGCTTTTTGCGCCGGAACCTCATGAAACCGCCTGATTTCATTTATAACCCAACGCGGTTCGACTTCACCCCACACAAAAACCACACCGTCCGACACATCAATTAATTCGTCGAGTTCCTTGGCTTTGGTTTCTTGCCCTGGAATGATCAAGTTCATCAGCAAGTCAGATTGCACACCTTTGAGTGCTTTCCCGACAATATTTACAGCATAATCCTTGTCTTGGATGTCCGATTTGATTGCGATAAAACACGCTGATTTGGCAAGCTGCGTCGTTGAACGGTTTACATTCTCGAGCTGATCGCAAATATTCTGAGCCAAGTCCTCCAGGGAACCTGTAAAAAGCGTTCCATTATTTTTCAGCGGCTCCAGTTGAAGCAAAAAATCTTGGTAGTCGCCGTCTTCTAGTCTCTTCGCATCGAGTTCGGGATCCATCCATTGCAGGACTTTCTTTCCATTCGCTTTTGCGACCTCGTATTGATGGCCGACAAAGCCGGTCGTCCTTTCGGATAAATAGAGGCCTTTTGAACGATCCAGGACCTGAACAAAAAGGGAACATTGAGGCAATTGGGTCTTGAGCGCCGCTTCGAAAGCTTCCTTTGTGTTCGGCTCGGGATGAGGCAGAATGAAAATGTCTTCTTGAGCAGCAAGCAACGTCGATAGCGCGGAACGATGGCCGCGCGCGTTTCCTTCCGGACTGATCGCCAGAAAGATTTTCTTGGATGGCGCCCGAATATCCACGGGAGAGAGATGCTTGAGATCAAACAACTGGAGCCGACATTTAAGGAATATTTTTAAAACCGGCGAACTTGTTCGGGATTCAGTT
>CAYLMM010000026.1:0-2335 GCA_964384825.1 uncultured Fibrobacteraceae bacterium | reverse complement strand
GATGCGCACCGCCCTTGGATCGGCAGACCCTTGCGGCGTCTTCATCGGAATGGTTTCAATATCGCCCACGTCAAATTCTTCGTGAAAGGGTTGATATAGAAGTGGCTCTCCTTTGTCTGTTTTTAAATAGTCCGGCCACTTGTTCTTGTCGGTTTTTTCTTTTTCGGCGATGAAAATTCGGATGTCGCTTTTGTCCTTCAACGCGTTGACAAACATAATGCCTTCTTTTTCACACCACTCGGATCGTAAATATAACTCCGACATGATCACCAGAAAAAAGGAAGACGCATTGATTTCATGCTTGAGACGCTCGCTTAAATTGCCCTGCTGCGGCAATCGATTATCTTTCCAGACGACCACGTCGACCTCGGTGGTGCGGTCTTCCTTGATGCGAAGCTGGTTCTTCAATTCCTTTTCCAAGTGTTTGGCAAAATCCCTGACCCAATCCGATACGTCGTCGTCGCCATGGGCATAGCTTATAAAGACATCGTGGGTTCGGTCATCAAGATAGGCCATTTTGAGGTTCCCTTCACATTTACGATGATCCTGACAAAGGGTGTGCGGGTAACGCGCTTCCGTTGCCTCTAAAACGCGCAATTCAGGTAAATCGCTGAGTTGAGAATCGATTGATAATCAGGCTGGCTGGCGTTGTTGAACGATTACTGTATCTGCGCGTCGGAATGAAATACAAAAAGAAAATGAATGCGTGATTTAAACCAGCACGGTTTCAGTTATTCCCCGAGGACGATCCGTTATGTCCATCGTCCGGTGAATAAGCCACTCTCGCTCACTGCTCTGGTTGAAAGGCGGTCTGTCATTGCAGTCTGATGTATTTTTACACATATCGAATATCTGAGAGGCTCACAAGAAAAAAAATGACATTTGCGGTGTCGGCCGGAACCGCTTCCGGCAGAATACAGGCACTCCGCTAAACATTCGAACACGTTGGCCGACGGCTGCGATGGTGAAAGTGGGGAATTGGCCTGTAACGCTGGAAACCGGATGAGTTGCCCGATGGGAAAGAGACCTGTCCATCTATTCTGGACTGGCGTGGCATGGACTACCCGCATCAGAAAGGTGGGGGATGAAAAATTCAACGGTTGAAAATGTCCCCTAAATTCCATGTGGCGGTTGACACCGCTAAAAACTTGGGCTAAGTGGGCTGGAAACGCCAAACCTTGGGTGACCAGGGGACGGAAAGCCACGGGTCTTACAGAGACAGCCGGGTTGCCTGTTACTAAAACAGAAAGCCGATTTGCCAATGTGGGGCAGCCCGGCGTTTCTATTGTGAACAGAGGGTTACTATCGAAAATCATAGGAAGGGTTCGTTATGAAACAAACTAATGGATTAGCTGTCGTGTTCATGCTGGTTATTGCATTCTTGTGTCCGACTCAACCTGCCTTGGCCGAACCTCCGGTTTACATAGGCGTACTGGCCAAGCGGGGGGTTGAAAAGGCCATTCAACAATGGGGGCCCACAGCAGAATATTTGTCAGGACGTTTAGAAATGGATGTCCGTGTCATGCCATTGAAGTTTACGGAGATAGAACCGGCACTCGAAAACAGAAAAATTGATTTTCTACTGGCCAATTCCGCTTACTATGCCAGATTTGAAGACAAATATGGGCTGGATGCAATATTAACATTAGGCAACCGCAAGGGCCAGAATGCCTTGGACCAGTTCGGAGGCGTCCTTTTTACACGCAAAGGGAGCAATATCAATAGCCTGAAAGATGTTAAGGGAAGGAAATTCATGTGCGTTGAATATAGTTCGTTTGGCGGCGCCCATATGGTCTGGCGGTTGCTTTTAGAACATGGCATTGATCCTAAAAAAGATTGCAAAGCATTTTTGGAAGGGAAAACGCATGACAATGTCGTAATGGCAGTCAAAGACGGTGTCGTCGATGTGGGCACCGTTCGATCAGATACCCTTGAACGAATGGCTGATGAAGGTAAAATCGACATGAATGCGTTTACTATCATAAACCCGGTCAATGACGGGTTCCCGTTCGTTCACAGCACCGTATTATATCCGGAATGGCCGCTGGCTGCATGTGCCAATGCGTCTCCAAAGATGAGGAAAACCGTTGCAAGACTGCTGTACGTTCTGAATAGCAAACATCCTGCGCTGGAAGCAGCCAAGGTATTCAACTGGAAACGCCCTGCCAATTACGCCGACGTTACCGCCTGCCTTAAGGTTATCGGTGTGATGTAATCCGTGCCGTTTGTGCATCCAGAAGTTGGCCCATTTACTCAAAGTAAGGCCCCCTGGAAATCGGGTGCCTTACTTTTACGGCAGTTGAAGAAATTTCGGAAACGATTCGCCTGTCGCGTT
>CAYLMM010000025.1:0-38267 GCA_964384825.1 uncultured Fibrobacteraceae bacterium | reverse complement strand
AGGTCGTGGGGATCGACAGGAAGATGATCGTCGCCCCGCGCCAGCCCATGGCCAAGAACACCACGATCACCGCCAGCAGGATGGCCAGGCCCAGGTTGCTGATCAGGTTCGAGGCCTTGTCCGCCGCGGTGGCGCCGTAGTCGCGCGTCACGGTCAGGTTGACGTCCTCGGGGATCAGCCGGCCGCGCAGGGCCTCGACCTTCTCCAGGACGGCCCCGGCCACGCGGGTGGCGTCGCTGCCCTTGCGCTTGGCGATCGAGACGGTGGCGGCCGGGTGCTCGCCGCCGACCGGGAAGCGTTCGACGTCGATGCCCGCGGCCGCGCCCGCCGGCCCCACGCCCAGCATGACGTAGGTGTCGATCTCGGCCGGTCCGTCGAGGACCGTGGCCACGTCGCCCAGCCGCACCGGCCGCTCCATGAACGTGCCGACCACCAGGTTCTCGACGTCGGCCCGGGTCTGCAGGAAGGTGCCCGCCTCGACCGCGAACTGCTCGTCGCCGGCGGCGAACATGCCGGCCGGCAGCGTCATGTTGGCGGCCTCGAGCGCCGGCAGGATCGAGAGCGTCGTGATGTTGAAGGCCGCCATCCGCTGCGGATCGACCTCGACCCGCAGCTCGCGGGGACGGCCGCCGATCAGCTCGATGGTCGAGACGTCGGCGATGCTCTGGACCTCGTTCTTCAGCTCGGCCGCCATCTGCCTCAGCGCGAAGGCGTCGTAGGAGTCGCTCCAGAGGGTCAGCGCCATCATCGGCACGTCGTCGATGCCGCGGACCTTGATCAGCGGGGGCAGCGTGCCGGGCGGCATCCGGTCCATGTTGGTGTTGATCTTGTTGCAGAGCCTCACCGAGGCGTCCTCGACGTCGGTGCCCACCTTGTAGCGTGCGGTCACCAGCGCGAAGCTGTGGTAGCTGCTGGTGTAGACGTACTCCAGGTCCTCGATCTCCCAGAGGATCTGCTCCAGCGGCCGGGCGGTCAGGCTCTCCATCTGCTCGGGAGTCGCCCCGGGATGGGTGATCATGATGTCGATCATCGGCACCACGATCTGCGGCTCCTCCTCGCGGGGGGTCAGCGAAAGCGAGAACAGGCCCAGCAGCACGGTGGCCAGGATCAGCAGGGGCGTGATCTTCGAATCGATGAAGATCTCGGCGAGCTTCGTGGCGAATCCCTTCTTCTCCATGTCAGTTCACCACCCTGTCGCCCTCGACCAGGGGCTCGGCGGAATCGACGACGACGGTCTCTCCGCCGGCGAGCCCGGCGACGACCTCGACGCCCGCGGCCGTCTCGAAGCCGGTGCGGATCCAGCGCAGGCGGGCGACGCCGTCCTCGTCGACGATGTGCACGCCCCGCAGCTGGCCCCGCTCGAAGACGCTGCCGGCGGGAACCACGATCCCCTCGCGCCGTCCGACGGTCACCAGCACGCGGGCGAACATTCCCGAGCGCAGCCTCCGGTCGGCGTTGTCGACGAAGGCCTCGATGTCGTAGGTGCGGCTGCCGGGGGAGGCGGCGGGCACGACCCTGTCGACGGTCGTCTCCCAGACGGCGCCGGGCAGCGAGGTCACCTCGACGGTGACCGGATCGCCAACGGCCACGCTCGAGACGTCCTTTTCGCCGACGCGGGCGACGATCTTCATCCGGCCGGTCTTCTCGACCGTCAGCAGGGGCATGCCGGGGCTGGCCATGTCGCCGACTTCGATCCGGCGGCTGCCGACGATCCCGGTGATCGGGGCGGCGATGTCGAGATAGTCCAGATGGGCCTCGACCTCGGCCCGGGCCGCCCGCGCCGACGCGAGTCCGGCCCGCGCCCGGTCCCGCCCGGTCAGCACGTCGTCCAGCTGCTGCCGCGAAACCGACTTCTCGGCGAAGAGCTTCTCGAACCGGGCCGCCGTCTTCTCGGCGTTGGTCAGCACGGCCTGCGCCTCGGCGATGCCGGCCTCCACCCGCGCCTTCTTGGCCCGGATGTCGGCGTCGTCGATGGTGATCAGCGGCTGGCCCGCGACCACGGCGTCGCCCTCGCGGGCGTGCAGCTCGCGCACCCAGCCCATCATCCTGGTGCTGACGTTGACCTGGTGCTCGGGCTCGACGCCGCCGGTGGCGGCCGTGATCACCGGCAGGTCGACGCGCTGGACGACGGCGGTTTCGGCCGCGACCTCCCGGCCGGCGGGCCGCACCTCGGGCCGTTCGCGACCGCAGCCGCCGACCAGGAGCGCGCCGACCAGGGCCGCGCCGACCAGGACCGGAGTCCCGAGGATCGTGTATCGTCGCATCTTCATGGAATTGCTCCTTCTGGAATCGGAAGCCTTGCTCTTGATGATCATTTTTCCGGTCCGGCGCCCGGGCCGCCCGCGTAGCGCAGGCCGGCCAGGCTCGTCCGGTAGTCGAATCGGGCCTGCACGAGGTTCCCCTCGGCGCCCGTGGCCGCGGCCTGGACGTCGAGCAGGTCGACCATCGATGCCAGGCCTTCGCGATACTGGTTCTTCACGATCCGCAGGCCCTCGCGGGCGGCGGCGACGGCGTCGCGGGCCACGGCGACCTTCTCGGCGGCCGCGCGGACGCCCAGCTCGGCCTGGACGATCTCGACCCGGGCCCGCCGGCGCTCGAAATCCAACATGTGGTCGGCGGCGCGTTGCTCGGCGCGGGCCTTCCGCAGCCCGCCGACGTTCCCCAGGCCCGAGAAGATGTCCCAGGTGGCGTAGAGTCCGACCGTCCAGCTGCGGTCCTCGTCGCCGAGGAATTCGTCGCGGCTGAAGAAGTTCTTCTCGGCGCTCAGGTTCAGATGGGGCAGCATCCGGCCGCGGGCCACGCCCGCCATCCCGCCGGCGGCGGCGGCGCGTTCGCGGTGGGCGACCAGGTCGGAGCGGCGCGCGACCGCATCGCGATCGGCGGCCGGGGTCGCGAGCTCGGGCAACGGATCGTCGGTCCGCGCCGGCGCCAGCGGCAGATCGGTCCGCACCGCTGCCAGCAGCTTGATGTTCTCGCCGGCGACCGCGGCCATGTTCCGCACCTCGATCAGCCGCTGGGCGACGGAGCTGCGGTAGACCTCGGCCTGCAGCAGGTCGGCCTCGGTGACCATCTCGGCCTCGTGCATGGTCCGGGCCTGGCGGACGTGGGCGTCGGCGGCGGCCAGCGCATCGGTCATCACCCGCAGGTAGGCGTGGGCCAGGACCAGCCCCTCGTAGGCCTGGATCGCCTGGTAGGCGACGGTCTCGGCCGCCCGGGCGTGATCGGCGGCTGCGGCGCGCGAGGCGGCGTTGGCGGCCCGCTTGCCCGAAATCGCCATGCCGGCGTTGAACAGCGGCATCTGCAGCTTCACCTGCATGATGTTGTTCTCGCTCGCGCCGGGATCGTTCAGCAGCGCCGGATTGAAGTCGGCCGCCGTGGCGGACCTCTGGTTCAGCTTGAATCCGAAGCTGTAGAGCGGATCGTCGCTGCGGATGCGATAGGCCCCGAGCTGGACCCGCGGCAGGAAACCGCTCCAGGCCCCGAGCGCATCCGCGGCGGCGGCGTCGCGCATGGCTCCGGAAGCCGCCAGCATCTCGTTGTGACGCAGGGCCGAAGCGATCACGCGATCACGGTCGACCATCAGGCTGTCCCCCTGCACCACGCCGATTTCCTCGATGGTCGCCGGCGGCCGGTCGGCGGCGAGCGAGGAAACGGCCGGCGCGAGGATCAGCGCCAGGGCCAGCGCCAGCAGAGGGGCGACCGGGGGAAATTTATGCAAATGCATATTCGTACCTCTTTTGCCGATGCGGTTCGCGTTCCGGCTTCCGGCCGGCCTCATTTCGACGCGGGCGCGTTCTCGGGCACGCCCTTCTTCTTGAGGATCGTGATCAGGGGGCACCAGTCGGTGAACGCGGATTGCAGCAGGTTCAGGCCGACGAAGGCCGTGAGCCACAGCCACTTCGGGCTGACCAGGACGTAGAGGGCCAGGCTGATCAGCACCATCAGGCCGGCCACCATGCGCAGGATCCTGTGAAGGGTCATGATTCGACTCCGGGGTTGGAATCCTTGGATTTCGGTGCAATTCTCGAGAGCGGTCCAGTTCGTCCTTGGTTCATCAATCGACTTCGAATATTCTAATATGTTCCGAGCCTGCTGTCAAGGCGGGACTTAGCGAATCGTTGCTTCGATGGGCGATCCTGATTATCGTGGCCATTCAAGCTGATTATAGGAGGATCACGGGTTGGATTTAAACCGGAAAACGGGACGTTTGCTGCTCGCCGCTCCCCGGGGTTTCTGTGCGGGGGTGGAGCGGGCGGTCGCGATCATCGAAACCCTCCTCGCCCGCGGCGGGGGGGAGCTCTACGTGCGCAAGGAGATCGTCCACAACCGCGCCGTGGTCGATGATTTCGCCGCTCGCGGCGTGAAGTTCGTCGAGGAGCTGGACGAGGTCCCCGCCGGAGCCACGGTCGTCTTCTCCGCCCACGGCGTGTCGCCCGCGGTCCGTGAGGATGCCGAACGCCGGGGTCTGGAAGTCGTCGACGCCACCTGCCCGCTGGTCGAGAAGGTCCACCGGCAGGTCGCGGCCCAGGCCGCCCGCGGACGCCACGTCCTGCTGATCGGGCACGCCGGGCACGACGAGGTTGTCGGCACTCTGGGCGTGGCGCCGGGAAACGTCACCCTGGTCACCGGAATCGACGACGCGGCGCGTCTCGATCCCCCGGCCGGCCGCGGGCTCCATTACGTGACCCAGACCACCCTGAGCGTCGACGAGACGCGCGGGATCGTGGCGGCCCTGAAGGACAGATTCCCCGAATTGACCGGCCCGGCCGGCAGCGACATCTGCTACGCGACCCAGAACCGTCAGGACGCCGTGAAGGAGCTCGTCGTCGCCGGCGCCCAGCGCGTGCTGGTCGTCGGGTCGCCCAACAGCAGCAATTCCCGGCGTCTCTGCGAGGTGGCCCGCAGCAGCGGCGTCGAGGGCATCCTGATCTCCGGCCCCGGGGATCTGCCGCAATCGGTTCCCCCGCAGATCGACGTGCTGGGCCTGACGGCCGGAGCGTCGGCGCCCGGACACCTGGTCGACGGCATCGTCGCGACCCTCGGCGATCACGGCTGGACCGTCGAAAACGTCGTCTCCAAGGTCGAAAACGTGCGGTTCGGTCTTCCGCCCGGCCTCGGCGAGAAAGACAACTAAATCTCTTTGTTTTGCATCTAAGCAGAACATTGACTTTGACAAGGGAAGAACCGCTCGTTACCTTGGCCCCAGCGATATCAACGTTGTCGGGGGAAATGGAAAACATCCTGATTCGAGGTTCCGAGGTGGAAAAGAAGCTTTACGAGATGCAGGCGGAACTCTGCAAGACGCTCTCGAATCCCAAGCGGCTGGAGATTCTCGACATTCTCAAGGACGAGGGCGAGATCTGCGTGAACAAGCTGGCCGAGCGGCTCGAGATTCCCAAGGCGAACACGTCCCAGCACCTGGCCGTCCTGCGCCAGGCCGGCGTCGTCAACACGCGCAAGGACGGGATCAACGTCTATTACAGTCTCCGCTCCGACAAGATCACCGAGGCGTGCTGCCTGACGCGCGACATCCTCCTCGAGCGGCTCGAGGACCAGGCGGGGCTGACGAATCTGATCAAGAACGGCGACTAGCCCTTCCGGATTCCATAGATACGGCGGCGCCGGCGGGCGCCGCCGTTTTTTCATGCCCGGCGCCGGGGTTGCGCCCGGAGGCCCCGCGGGTTAGGGTGGCGCCAACGGATCGATCCCGAACGTTTCCAAGAGGTGGAGCCATGGATGTCGTCGCCCTGGCGGCGGGTCTGGTGTTCGGCGTGCTGCTGGGTTGGCTGATCGCCCAGACGCGTTCGCGCGCCCGGTTCGCTGAATTCGCGGAGAAAACCGGCCGGCTGGAGGCCGAACTGACCCAGGCCCGCGAAAACATCGAGCAGCAGAAGAAGATGCTCGACCGCGCCGGGGAAGAGTTCCAGAACGCCTTCAAGGCTCTGGCCGCCGACGCCCTCAAGAGCAACAACCAGAGCTTCCTGCAACTGGCTCGCGAGACATTCGCCCGCGAGCAGGCCGCCGCCAAGGGCGAACTGGAGAAGAAGGAGCAGGCCGTCGAGAGCCTGGTCCGTCCCCTGTCCGAATCGCTGGCGAAGGTCGATCAGAAGATCGTCGATCTGGAAAAGGCCCGCGAACAGGCCTATGGAGCCCTGCGCGAGCAGATGAAGCTGGTCGATTCGGTCCAGCGCGAGCTGCGCGACGAGACCGGCAAGCTGGTCAAGGCTCTGCGCGCGCCGATCATCCGCGGCCGCTGGGGCGAGATCCAGCTGCGGCGCGTGGTCGAGATGGCCGGCCTGATCGACCACGTCGATTTCACCGAACAGGAATCGGTGACCACCGAGACCGGCCGGCTGCGCCCCGACGTCATCGTCAAGCTGCCGGGCGGCAAGCAGGTCGTGGTCGACGCCAAGACCCCCCTGGCCGCCTACCTCGAGGCTGTCGAGGCCCCCGACGACGAAGCGCGGCAACTGAAGATGCGGGACCACGCCCGCCAGGTGCACGATCACATCGTCAAGCTCAGCGCCAAGAGCTACTGGTCCCAGTTCGAGCCCGCGCCCGAATTCGTCGTGATGTTCCTGCCCGGCGAGGATTTCTTCTCCGAGGCCCTGCGCCAGGATCCCACCCTGATCGAACAGGGCGTGGACCAGCGCGTCATCATGGCGACCCCGACCACCCTGATCGCCCTGCTGCGCGCGGTCTCCTACGGCTGGCAACAGGAGACCGTCGCCCGCAGCGCGCGCGAGATCAGCGAGCTGGGCAAGGTCCTCTACGAGCGCATCCGCGTTCTCGGGGGGCATTTCGCGGGGATCGGGAAGAATCTCGACAAGGCGGTCGAGAGCTACAACAAATCGGTCGGAGCGCTCGAAAGCCGGGTGCTGGTGCAGGCCCGCCGCTTCGCCGAGCTTGGGTCGGGCGGCGCGAACGAGATCCCGGCGCCCCAGCCGGTCGAAAAAACGGCCCGCGTCCTTCAGGCCCCCGATCTGGTCGGCGACGATCAGGACGCGGGCGACGAGCCGGACGGCGACGAAGCGGCCGCCGGCGATCCGGCCGCGGAATCCGGAGAATCCGCCTAGCCGATGATCTTCAGGATCTGCAGGGCCGACTCGGTCTCCTCGAGGATCCTGTCCTTGAGGCCGAGAGCCGATTCGATGTCCATCCCCGCCTCGGCCAGCACCTTCGGATCGCATTCCGCGGGCTTGCGGCTGGCCGGGGCACCCATCCCCAGCTCGTAGGCCAGATAGTCCGAGAGATGCACCAGGGCCACCAGCTTCGGATACGAGGCCCCGGCGTCCATGACGTGATGGTAGCAGACCCCCTCCACCAGATTCGGCGGGAAGTTCCAACTGCGCAGGACGGCTCTCGCCAGGCGCGAATGGTCGACGCGCAGCAGATCCTGCTCCACCTCGTGCCAGGTCGAACCCGTTTCCCGCTGGCGGCGGCAGACCTCCAGGAAGTCGTCCTGGAAATGCTTCAGCATGATCAGCTTGCCGACGTCGTGCAGCAGGCCGGCGATGAACGTCTCCTCCTGCTGCTTGATGCCGGTTTCGCGGCCCAGCACCTTGCAGATGCTCGCGGTCGCGAGGCTGTGCCGCCAGAACGACTCGAGGTTGAACATCGCGCCGGCCTCGCCGCCGGCCACGTAGTCGAAGACCCCGATCGCCAGGGCCGCGTTTCGGATCGTGCGGAAACCGAGGATGACCATCGCCCGGTTCACGGTGTTGATCTCGCTCTTGTAGCCGTAGAAGGCGGAATTGACGAGCTTGAGGATCTTGGCCGACAGGGCCTGGTCCCGCGAGACGATCTCGGCGAGCTGCGGCACCGAGACGTCCGGATTGTTCATCTTGCTGAAGAGTTCCTGGTAGACCACCGGCAGGGTCGGGATCTCCTTGACGACCGCCTTGAGGTCGCGCGGGTGGATCGTCTTCAGCGACATCGCAGTTGTGCGACTCACCTCTTGCCCCCATTTGAAGAAAGAAAACCCGGACCGGCCCCTCCACTATTCCGGCCCTTCCTCTCTATCGTCCCGGGGACCGGGCGCTTGAGGGCCAAAGGCGACCGATTATTCGCGATGGTGAGGGAGCTAGCGGAAGAGGATCAGCGGTTCGTCGTCGTGGTCGCGGGCCAGGGCGCGGCCGATCACCGCGGCGCAGAGGGCGCCGGCGTCGAGGACGGCGCGGCGCAGCTTCTCGGCCCGGTCCTCGGGCACCGCGATCAGCAGTCCGCCCGATGTCTGGGGATCGTTCAGCAGGCCGTACATGGCCGCGTCCACCCCTTCGCCGTAGGCGGTGCCGACGGCCGTGAAGTCGGCGTTGGATTTCGTGCCGCCGCAGGTGAAACCCTCGCCGCAGAGCTTCGCCGCGTCCGGCAGCTGGGGCAGCCCGGCGCAGTCGATCTCCAGGCGGACGCCGTCGGCGCGGGCCATCTCGTAGGCGTGGCCGCTCAGGCCGAATCCGGTGATGTCGGTCACGGCGCGGGCGCCGGCGTCGTGCAGGATCATCCCGCAGGAATTCAAGGCCGTCATGCTCGCGATCAGGGCGCGTTCGTGTTCGGAATCCGGGGCCAGGACATCCTTCTTGAGCGCCGCGGCCAGGGCGCCGGTGCCCAGCGGCTTGGTCAGCACCAGCACGTCGCCCGGACGGATGCCCGAATTGCGCAGGAAACGCCCGGGATGCACGATCCCGGTGACCGAGAGCCCGAATTTCACCTCGTCGTCGCGCACGGTGTGCCCGCCGGCCACCGCGACGCCCGCCTCGCGGCATTTTTCGGCCGCCCCGGCGAAGAGCTCGCTCATGACTTCGCCCGGAATCTCCGCTTCCGGAAATCCGCAGATGTTCAGCGCGGTCAGGGGACGTCCGCCCATGGCGTAGACGTCGCTCAGGGAATTGGCCGCCGCCACGGCGCCGAAGGCGCGCGGATCGTCGATGACCGGCGTGATCAGATCGGCGGTCACCACGATCGCCTTCTCGTCGTCCAGACGATAGACCCCGGCGTCATCCGCCCGTTGGTAGCCGACAAGCAGATCGGGGGTTCTGGTGTCGGGCAGCGACTCGAGAATTCGGTCCAGGGACCCCGGACCCAGCTTGGCCGCTCAGCCCGCGCTCTTGGCGAAGCGGGTCAGTCGGAACCGCTCGTTCGGCATCATTCTTCCCCCTCCTTTCCGCTCGGCTAGAAGTTGAACTGGTCCTGGAACTGGAAGACGGTCTCGCCCTCTTCGGTCCTGGCCATCTCGAACCGGAACTGCTGGGCCGAGATGTTGATGTGCGCGCCGCCGCCCCAGCTGAAATGGCCTCCGCCCCCGGACTCGCCGTTGTACCAGTTGTCGCCCTGGTCGGCGAAGGCGTGCACCCCGAGTCCGATCACCCGGCCGTCGCTGGAGATCGGCATCAGGAACAGGGGCCACCGGTACTCGCAGGACAGCAGATACCCTTCCTCGCCCTCGAGCGAGGCGTAGCGGTAGCCGCGGATGTTGTCCGGGCCTCCCCAGTAGAGCAGGTCCTCCGGGGGGGCGTTGCCGTCGGCGCGCCGCCCCCACGCCCGCAGCGCCAGGATGTGCTTCCAGGGCAGCGGCAGGAACTGGCGCAGGTCGCCGGTCACCCGCGTGTACGATTCGAAGTCGTCGCTCTCGAAGCGCGTGGCGGTGATCCGATGGTAGCCGCCGCGGGTCGGATAGCTGCGGATGTCGCGGGTGTCCATGCCGGCGGTCGCGTGCAGCGTCCAGCGCGCGCGCGTCGCGGCGTCCCAGTCGGGCCGGCCGGTTCCGGCGTCGAAGAAACCCTCCTGCTCGAACGAACCGTAGGCCGCTCCGGCCTCGACGAACAAGGGCGGCAGCAGCTTCCAGCGCAGGGTCAGGCCGGCGTCCCACTGCTCGTAGTCCCAGTCGCGATAGACGAAATCGGCGCTCTCCCAGCCGCCCGCAACATCCATCTCGAGTCCGCGCACGCCGAAGAGCCAGGGATGACGCCATTCGAGGCGGTAGGAATGCGGGCGGTACCAGGTGGCCTCGAAGGTCAGCCGCTCCCCGCGCCCGCGCAGGTTGGTGTCGTAGGCCTTCACGCCCAGGCGGATGTCGTGGCGGCGGTCGTAGTCGATCAGCGGATAGCCGCGGGTGGTCCGCTCCTCCTCTACGGTGACCGTCACCGGCGCCGGGTCCTGAGAATCGTCCCACGCGATGTCGACGAAGGCGAACCAGCCCAGATCCTCGAGGTGTTCCCAGGATTCGTCGATCAGGTCGATGTCGAAGGAATCGCCCGGAGCGAAGGACAACTCGTGCAGGATCAGGTCGGTGCGGGTCGTGGTGTTGCCCTCTACGGCGATCGGACCGAAGAGGTGCGCGCCGAAAGAGAAGGGATTGTCTTCGGCGGCGGCCGCCGCGGGCCCCAGGAACAGGACGGCGCCCAGGACCGCGATCAGCCCGGGCCCGGCGCGGAACGGAAGACGAAAAATTCTGGAATGATTCGGCAAGGTCCGGCTCCCCGATCGCTGCGGGTTGGCGCCCTGCACCCGGGCGGCTCGTTGTTCAGGGGTGCAAGGTAACATCCGAGCGGGCGGAACGGCAAGGACCGGCGGGACCGTCCGGGCTTCGGACCGCCCCGGCCTCAGACCGTCTCGGCGACGGCGAGATCCTCACGGATCCGGAATTCCGACTCCCAGCCCAGGCCGAGCAGGCGATTGCGTTCCTCGGCCGCCTCGGCGAAGGAGCCCAGGTCCGCCATCAAGCGCGACGCCGTCGCCAGGAAACCCCGCGAATCCGCGATCCGGCGGGCGAGATCCTCGACCTCGAGCCAGATGCCCTCGAGGATCATGTAGAGCTGCATGTCCTGGCTCTCGAGCGCGGGCAGGGTCCGCGAGACATCACCGATCAGCCGGATCGTGCCCTGGCGGTTCAGCAGCTTGAAGACCTCGTTGATCCTGTCGACCAGGGCGTCGGTCGCGTCCATCTGCTCGCGGGCGAGCATCGGGCCGTGGCCCTCGGTCACCCGCAGCAGACGTTCGGCGCATTCCTTCAGCAGGGTGCCGATCTTCGCGCGATAGTCCCGTTCACCTTCCTGGGCGGTCGGGGATTCCCAGTAGAAGCGGTACATCGGGGTCGATTCGAGAAGCCCGGCGACGCGGGACGGGCTGAGAGTGGCGGCCTGAATCATGGGTGCCTTCCGTGGTTGCCATGTCCTGGATCCAGGGGAGGGCGCGACTCCTTTCGCGCCTGCTTCCCGCTGCTCGGGCCGCGGAACTGCAAGGAGCGTTCCAGGGAGATCGAGAACGCTGAACCGCGTCGAGGAACCATCGGAAGGACGATCCGGGGCGATTCGCGGCTTCGAAAGCGGCGGCGATCCCGGTGGCAGAAAAAGCGGGGCCGGCCCGTCGATGCTGCAAATTGCAGCGGTCGGGCCGGCCCCGCTCCGGGTGCGGGGTCCCGGAATGGCGGGAGCGCCGCCGGGGCCGAAGCCGCGGCGGCGCCTTGGGGGTGAGCTACTTGATCTCGATCCGACGGGGCAGCGACTGCTCCGACTTGGCCAGTTCGATCGACAGCACTCCGTCCTCGATGCGGGCGGTGATGCTGTCCCGGTCCACGGCCCGGCCGAGGGCGAAGCTCCGGCGGTAGACCGTCCGGTGCGGGATCTCGGCGCGCAGGGTGCGGTGATTCTCCGGGGTCTCGATCTCGCGCTTGGCCTCGACCTTGAGGGTGCCGTCCTCCAAGTCGATGCTCAGATCCTCGCGGCCGACGCCGGGGAGATCCATGCGGATCAGATAATTCTTGTCGCCTTCGAAGATGTCCGTCCGGGGAGAGCGGAAGACCTCGTCGGCGGGTTCGGCGCTGTATCCGCTGGCGGAGAAGAGGGCGTCCATGACGTTGTTCAGGCCGCTGAAGGGAACCATCGTGCTGATCATTGTTTCAACCTCCGTCTGTCCATTGTCTCGGGTTTTGGCTATCATCCAATGCCGTGGTCTCGTAAATCGGACCGGTTTGATTCGCGCATTCGCCGTTTCTATTACAAGGGGCGTGCCCGCCGAGCCGGCGATGGATTTTTCCGGATGTAAGATGTTGCAATGTTGATGGTTGCGGTGATTGCCGGCCCCCGGCAGAGGACATGAAGGAGGCGAAGTTGAGGGCGATCCTGTCAGGCGCTACCTGTCATTTTGGCGGTTACGGCGACAACTTCGTCCCGGATGTCAGGTCAGCCGCCGCCTCGTGGAGCGCGCGCGCCTTGCTGATGCTCCTGCCGCTGCTGCCGGCCCTTCCGGCCGGAGCCGCTTACGCCGCCGATCCCGGCGCCGAGCCCGCCGTCGTTTCCGGCGCGGCCCCCGTGACCGTCCCCGCGGAGCTGAGGGTCGGGGCCGTTTCCATCCGGGGAGAGGACATCTACACCGAAGCGGAGCTGGCGGCCTCCAGCCGCGCGCTGCGCATGGTCCGCCGCGGGATGAACGCGATCAACTTCCGTACGAAAAACGGGGTGATCCGCCGCGAGTTGCTGTTCCGGTCCGGCGACGCCCTCGATCCGGCGGCCCTGGCTGAAACCGAGCGCAACCTGAGGGCGCTGGGATTCTTGACCAACGTGCAGGTGGTCCCGGTCGACACCCTGGCCGACGGGTCGGTGCCGGTGGAGGTGCGCGCCCAGGAGACCTGGTCGTTGACGATGCGCTTCTCCTACAGCCGCGCCGACAACGACGAGCAGCGCTGGAATCTTTCGGTGGCGGACAACAACGTTCTCGGCACCGGGATCCGGTTCGAGGCGGGCGGCGGCCGGGACGAGGACCGCAGCTACGGCCTGGTGCGCTACTTCGACCGCCGTCTGCTGGGATCCCGCTGGACGATCGGCATGACCGACATCGAACAGAGCGACGGCTCGGTGCGCGAGCTGGACCTGATGCGGCCCTTCTATCGCCAGGACGATCCGCGCGGCTTGGAGATCCGGCTCTGGCGGCGGGAGGCCGATTGGCGCCATTACCTGAGCCAGGCCGGCCCGGCCGGGATCGATCCCGCCGGCGAGAGGCTCTACTGCCAGGTGCCGGCGGTTCGCAAGGGCCTGCTGCTGAAATCGATGTGGCGGGTTTCGCGGCCGAGATCGGGCGCCATCGTGCGACTGGGCGCGGGTCTGAAGATCGAGGATCGCGATTATGATACGCCTGAGGTGCTGGCGCTTTCGGACGGCCGCAGGATCGACGGCGGCTTCCTGCTGGACGATCCCGGATCGGCCGTCGGCCGGGAGCAGGGCTCGACCGTCCAGCCCCTGCTGGCCCTGTCGCTGCGGGGGCGGCGCTGGACGGCCGCGCGGTTCGTGATGCGTTACGGCCCGGTCGAGGATCTGCTGCTCGATCCGGCCGTGGATCTGGAGGTTGGCTACGCCGCGACCGCCTGGGGGAGCGAGAGGAATCGTCTGCTGTTCTCGTGCCGGGTGACCGACTGGTCGCGGTTCGGGACCGGCTATCTGCTGGGCGATGTCCGGGGCGAGGCCGGAACCGGGTCGGAGGATTTCCTGAAGCTCGGGGCGGTCGGCGGCTGGTTCGCTCGCCACGGAGGGCGCCGTCTGACCCGGATCGTGGTCGAGGGGGGGGTGTCGGACGACCGGCCGGGCGACGAGGCTTTCGTGCTTGGCTTGACACGCGGCTTGCGCACCATCGACTATGACGGCATGGCCGGGGACCGGCTGCTGCGCTGGAATCTGGAGCACGCCAAGCTTTTCCCGGGCGAGTTGCTGGGCTTCACCACCGTGGCGCTGGCCGCCTTCTACGGCGGCGGTTCGGCCTGGTGGCGGGGCGAGGACCGGGGTCTGCGCGACGCGCGGCACGAGATGGGGATCGGGCTGCGCTTCGGACCGACCCGTTCCGCCCTGGCTGAAGTCGCCCGGCTCGATCTGACCTGGCCCCTGGATTCGGACGAGGGACCGACACTGACGGCCGCCACCACCGGCCTATTCTGACGGAGCGGATTTGAAGGCATCCCGATTCGTGGCCAAGAACACGCTGCTGCTGACCCTGGGACTCTTCGCGGGGCGGATCCTGGCGCTGTTCGTCTTCCGCAAGCTGGCGCTGACCGTGGCGGTCGAGGGCACCGGCATGTGGGGCACCGCCATCGACATCACGTCGATCCTGTTGACCGCGGCGAATTTCGGACTCGGCAACCTGATCACCCGCGAGATCGTCAAGGCCCGCGAGATGACCCTGGGGGTCTTCTGGTCGGCCATGCGCCTGCGGCTGACCCTGGGACTGGGCGGCTACGCCCTGCTGATCGGCTACGTTTTCCTGACCGGATTCGACGCTCCGACACGCGCCGCGGTGCTGGTCATGGCGCTGGGCGTGGTTCTCGAGACCACCGGCATGGCCTGCGATTCGGTGCTCCAGGCCCACGAGAAGGTCGAGGCCCAGACCGCGAGCCAGATCGTTTCGGCGGTGGTCTACTTCGCCCTGGGCTGGTGGGCCCTGGAATCGGGCCACGGCCTGATGGGCGTGATCTGGGCCAACGTGCTGAGCCGCGTGGCCCGCCTGCTGGTCGTCGCGCCCCTGATGCTGCTGCGCACCGGTCCCTGGCGGCTGGCCGGGGAAGGCCGCGGCCCGGGCGTGCGCGACATGGCCCGCATGGGGCTGCCGCTGTTCCTCTCGACCACCCTCGGCATCATCTCCTACAAGGTCGACACCGTGATGCTGATGGAGATGCTGGGCAAATCGGCGGCCGGCATCTACACGCTGGGGCACAAGGCGCTCGACGTCCTGCTGATCGCGCCGAACCTCTTCGCGACGGCCATGTTCCCCGCCCTGATGCGCTACGGCGCCGCGGCCGCGGCCGGTTCCGGCGACAAGCGCGACGTGGAGCGGATGGGCGAGCGCGCCCTGCGCTATCTGCAGCTTGCCCTGATGCCGGTGGCCCTGCTCTGCGTGGTTTCCGCCGGGCCGGTGATCCGCTGGTTCTCCGACGCGCCCGAGTTCGCGCCCTCGGTGACCGTCTTCCGGATCGTGATCTGGGGATTGCTGCTGCAGGGAGCCAACACCATCTACAACCGGCTGCTGCTGACCGTCGGCCGGGAGGCCCGGTTCATCCGCATCGCGCTGGCGGCGATGCTGACCAACGTCACGCTGAACTTCCTGCTGATTCCGCACTTCCGATGGTACGGGGCGGCGGTGACCACGATCATCAGCCTGACCGTCAGCATGCTGCTGCACCGGCGGTACGTGGCCGGGGCCGGGGTGCGGATCGCCTGGCGGCGCGGGATGCTCGGCGGGGGCGGCGCCCTGGCCGCGTCGTGGCTCGTCGTCTCGGGGGCGGCCAGGTTGCTGTATCCGGCCTGGGGCACCGGCTGGATCTCTCTGCCGACCGCGGCGGGATGGTGGCCGGCGCTGGGAATGATCGTCCTGACCGGCGCGCTCTACGCCGGATCGCTCATCCTCTTCCGCATCCTGCGGCGCGAAGACCTGGAATTGCTGCTCTCGCTGCGGAAAGACTGAAGCGCCGCGGCATCGTCAACCCGCGGCGCCTGGTCCGAACGCTTCCTCGCGAACGTTTCACCGGGTCCTACCGGACGATCTCGTAACAGATCAGACCCATCGGATCGGCCTCGGCGTCTTGGTCGATCTCGGCCTGGCCGCCGAAGGTTGCGGCCACGGCGTCGGCGTAGCCCTCGATCACCACGACGCGGCCCTCGCCGGCGAAGAACAGGCCGTCGCGATCGCCGTCGGCGTCGCAGACCACGTTCACGATCCGGTCGTAGTTGCCGTCCCGCTCGAAGACGTCGTAGGAGATCATCACGCCTTCGGGCAGGTCGGTGGTGCCGTGGCCGGAGCAGATCCAGAGCTCGTCCTCGGGCGAGAGCCTCATGCCGCCCTGGTCCCAGGCGATGCAGGGGGCCTTCTCTCCGACCCGGATGTCGATCTCGAAGGGCACGTTGCGCAGGGCGCCGCCGACCAGGCGTTTCCAGGCTTCCTTCTCGTCGGCCGTACGCGCGCGCTGGACGTATTCCCGCTCGATCACCCGCACCGGCCGCCCGGTCGGCGAGAAGACTTCGATCCGATACGCATCCGCGTCCGCGACGGCGTAGACTTCGCCCTCGGAATCGATGCCGTGCGCCCAGAAGAACGGCGCCAGATGCACCCTCTCGTCGAAGACGAAGTGGTTGAAGTCGAACATGGTGTCCCGCGAGATCAGCGTCTTGCGCAGGGTCCCGTCGAGTTCGTGGATCGCGAAAAACAGGCGGCGGTTCTGGGTGCCGGCCTGCTCGCCGGGCGTCAGGTGGACGCCCGCCATCGCGAAGGTGCCGCCGCGGCAGGCGGTGCTCGCCAGGGCGGAGAAGCCTCCGGATGTGGGATCGTTGCCGCCGGCGGTGATGCTGCCCGCCGGATCGCCCGCCTCGTCGACCAGGATCAGCTTGCCCGGGAATTCCTGGGCCAGGCCGATGCGGCCGTCGGGCATCACGATCATGTCGCGGGGCTGGCGCACCTCGCCGGGCCCGTCGCCCTCGCGGAACAGGGTGCGCAGCAACTCGCCGTCGGGACTGTAGACCTGCACCTGGCAGAGCTGTCCGTCGAGGACCAGGATGTTGCCCTCGGCGTCGGATTCGACCTGGGTGATCAGGCCGAAGAAGTTCTCCTCGTCGTCGGCGCCGCCGACGCGCCAGAGCTCGCGCAGCTCCATGTTCACGACGCCGTGTTCGGGCGTCGCGGCGTTGCGGACATGTTCGACGCCGTCGATGATCTCGACGTCGCCGGCGAGAACGGCGGTCGCGGCGAGCGCCAGGACGGCCGCGGCGATGATCCGGAATGTTCTCATGTCGGTTCCCCTGTCATGATGCGGGAGGAGGTAGGACCTCCACCGGCAGCCCCGGTCCGTCCGGTCCCGGGACGTGTGTGAAGAGCAGCCAGGCGCGGACGGGCCGATCGGGATCGGCGGCGGCCATCGCCTCGCGGTAGGCCTCGATCTGGGGCCGGTAGTGTTCGACCATCCGACCGATGTCGCCGGTGCCGATGCGGTTGGATTTGTAATCCACGATCCGGATCTCCCGGCCGGTGTCGATCAGGCGGTCGATGACCCCGATGGTGCGCTCCTCGACTACGGTCCCCGAACCCGGAACGTTGCGGTGGATCATGGGGATTTCGCAGAAACCGCGCCCGCTCTCGGGACGGAAGACCCACTCGAGGCCGGGATTGGCGAAGACCGCCCGGGCTTCCTCCCATTCCTCGCCTTCCCCCGGGGGCATCGCCCCGGTCTCGGCTGCACGCTGCAGCCACAGATGGATGCGGGTGCCGCGGTCGGCGGCCTCGGCGGCGTCCAGGGGTTCGCCGTCGGAAGTCGCCATGACCGGGGCGTCCGGGTTCGCGGCCGGCGCCGCGGCCGGCGTCGCCGTCTCGGCCGACGGTTCGATCGCCGCCGCCGAGGGGTGGCGCAGCTTGATCCGGGCGGACATGCCGGCGGGCGTCCATGCCGCGTAGGATTCCATCGCGGCCTCGCCGGCCGTCGTCGGAGTCGCCGCCGCCCCGCCGCCGGCCGCGCCGGCGAGCCAATCCGGGATCGGATCGCTTCCGCCGCGGGCCTCGATGATCCACTTCAGATAGCTCGGCTTGGTCAGGTTGCGGCTGGGCTCGGCTCCGAGCACGAAAAGCTCGTCGCGGGCGCGGGTCAGGGCCACGTAGAGCAGATCGGCCTCCTCCCGGCGGGAACGTTCCAGCTCGTGCGCGGCGGCGGCGGAAACGGCGGTTTCGTTTCCGTTTTCGCGGTCGCGATGCTCCTTGCGCACTCCGAAGAGCAGGGCGCCGTCGCCGGTGGGGTCGTGTCCGCCTTCGCCCAGGGCGACGCGGTCGGGATCCTCGCGGGACATCGGCGCGGCGGCGTCGATCAGCAGTACGAAGGGCGCCTCGAGGCCCTTGGCGCCGTGGATGGTCATCATCCGTACGCGGCCGGAGTCGGATTCGGGCAGGGCCGCCTCCTCCTCGTCCTGGCGGATCGCGGCCTGCTCGATCGTCTCGAGGAACCGGCGCGGCGAGGGGAAGGGCGCCTGGTCGTGGGCCAGGGCCAGGTCGTGCAGGCGCAGCAGGTTGAAGCGGGCCTGTTCGCCCAGGGCCAGATGGTAGCGGTCCGGGGCGTCGGATTCGCGGTAGATGCGGCGCAGCAGGGCGTGGGCGTCGCCGGCCGCCGCCTTGCGCCATCCGGCCAGCAGATCCGTTTCGCGTTCCAGGCCCAGCCTCGCGGCCAGACCCGGCCTCTTGCCGCCGCCCTTCAACGCGCCCCAGAGCGATCCCTTCCGCTCGCGTCGGGCCGCCAGCAGGGCCTGCAGGCGTCTTTCGTCGACCCGCATCAAGGGCGAGCGCAGCACCGAGGCCAGCGCCGGATCGTCCTGCGGGAAGATCAGCCAACGCAGCAGCAGGCGGATGTCGGCCACCTCGCGGCTGCGGGCCAGGGCGCCGCGGCCGGCCGGAACGAAGGGCACGCCCGCGGTCCGCAGGGCCTTCTCGTAGACGGCCAGATGGGTGCGGTTGCGGCTGAGCATCAGGATGTCGCCGAAGCGGGCCGGCCGGTCGGAATGATCGTCGACGCGCACGCGGCGGGTCGCCAGGATCCGCTCGATGATCGCGACGGTCATCGCGGCGCAGGTCTGCTGGCCGTCGGCGCCGTCGGGATCGTCGGGGATCGGCGGCAGGATGGTCACCTTGCCGGGGCCGTCGCCGCGGTAAGGGATCTGGCGGACCGAACGGCGCTCGGCGTCGTCGGGCAGCAGGCCGCGCAGGGGATCGGACTCGAAGAGCTCGCCCACCGAATCGACCACCGCCGGCAGGCTGCGGAAGTTGGTCGGCAGGGTCAGCGGTTCGATGCCGGCCCGTTTTTCGAGTTCCGCCGCCACCTTGCCGAAGAGTTCCGGACAGGCGCCGCGGAAGCGGTAGATCGACTGCTTCACGTCGCCGACGAAGAACACCGACCGCGGCCGGCCTTCGGGCGAGTCGCCGGCGGTGAACTCGGCGGCAAACGGCGCCATCACGTCCCACTGATTGCGGTTGGTGTCCTGGAATTCGTCGACCAGAAGATGGTCCAGGGCCTCGTCGAGCCGATAAACGACCCACGGCCCGACCTCGAAATCGCGCAGCAGTTCCCAGGCCCTGCGTTCGAGGTCGTGGAAATCCAGGCCGCGGTCGCGGATCTTCAGCTCGGCGTAGATGTCCAGGGCGCGCAGGCCGACGGTCAGCAGCCTGATGTTGGCGTCGAAGAGCTCGACCAGGGCGGCCAGGCGCAGCAGGTCGAGCAGGGGGCCGACGGACTCCGCGAAGGCCGCCTGACGCTCGGCCTTGGTCTTGTCCCGGCCACGCAGCTTGCGGACCGATCCCTGGCCGGTCAGCGGGATCGCGGCGATCTCCGGCAGCAGATCGGCGACGGGCTCGGTCGCCAGCCGTTCGGCCAAAGCCAGAAGGTCGGCCCGCATCCCGGCGATGTTCTTCGAGAACGTCGGCGTCGCATCGGGACCCTCGGCCGCCGCGACCGCGTCCAGCCCGGGGCCGGCCAGTGTCCGGGAGGCCGCGGCCAGGGGCCGGGCCAGGGCCGCGAGTTCTGGTTCCATGTCCGCCAGCGCGGAGCCCGCGAAGAGCCGTCGCGCCAGGTCGCGGCGCAGATGGGGCAGCATCGCCGATCCCCGCGGGTCCGACCGCTCCAGGCCCGCTTCGGCCGCGGCGCGATCGATCCAGCGGTCCAGCTCCATCCGGGAGTGGCGCATGATGTCGAGCCTCTTGCGCGCCGCCGGCGGATTCTTGCCGATGCCGGCGTAGGCCGACGCCCGTTCGGGGTCGGCGCCCGCCTCCTTTTCCTGACGCTCCAGGGCCTCCTCCCAGAGATCGTCGGTGTTCTCCAGGATTCCGAAGCCCGGATCCACGCCGGCCTCGTCCGCGAAGCGCGACAGCAGCATCTGGCAGAAGGTATGGATGGTCCCGATGTGCAGGCCGGCGCCGTCGTCGAGGATCTGCTCGAAGAGGGTCGCGGCCAGCGCCGTCTCGCGTTCCGATGGCGTCCTGCCGAGCAGCTTCTCCAGGTCGGCGGCGCGCGCGGCTTCGTCGGCCCGGGCCAGGCCGGCCACCCGCCGCAGCAGGCGGCTCTTGATTTCCACGGCGGCCTTGCGGGTGAAGGTCATCGCCACGACGCTCTTGAGCGGGGCGCCGAAGAGCATCAGCCGCACCAGGCGATCGATCAGCACCTTGGTCTTGCCCGAGCCCGCCGATGCGCGCAGCACGGCCGAGGCGTCCGGCCGGGAAGCCTTGCGCTGCATCAGGGTCGCTTCGCGGATGGGATCGGGATTCATGCTCCGCCTCCAGTCCGCGTCGGTTCCGGCGCGTTCAGCCGTTCGTCGTAGCGGCAGACGCCGCGGAAGGGGCAGAAACGGCAGGCGTCGGGATCGGGATCGCCCCACTGGTCGGGAACCAGCGGAGACGAAGCGCCGGCGCGGATCGCTTCGAGCGCCGTCGCGAGCACGGTGCGGGCCTGGTCGTTCAGCGCCGAGGCGTCGGCCATCTGGGGCTTGCCGAATCCCACCGTGTCGGCGGCCAGTCCGTAGTAGGCCCCGCCGGCGACCGAGGAGGCGGCGGGCATCCCCTCGATTCCGCCGATCGCCGCGGCCAGGGCGTAGATCGGCAGTTGCAGATCGCGCTGCTCGCTCACGTCGCGGGCCGTCGGCCTCGAGCCGGTCTTGTAATCGATCACGAACGCGGATTCCGAACCGTCGCGGGCCGTGTCGATGCGGTCGATGCGGCCGGCCAAAGCCACGGCGGCCTCGTCGGCCGAGGGCTCGAGTCCGCTCGGCGAATCCAACCATTGATGCAGATCGCCGAGGGAGAACGAGAACGACGCCTCGCAGGCCGCCGGACGCCAGGCCGAAGCCCGGCCGATCTCGAAGTCCACGATGCTGTCGGCGCCCGCCAAAAAGGTGTTGCGCCAGAGGTTCAGCTGCGGCAGGTCGCCGTGCCGGTCGTGGAACGACTCGTCTGCGATTCTGGCCAGGATCCGGAGCGCCGCGTCGCGGTCGCCGCCGACCAGCGCGGCCGAACCTTCGCCGCCGGGCTGCAGGAACCGCTTCATGATCAGATGGGATGTCTCGCCCACGTCCCGGGCCCGCAGGTCTTCGAGAACCTCCTGCTCCTCGCGCAGGCCGAAACCCCTTTCGAGCAGATGGCGGTAGGGGCAGGCCCGGAAGATCGCCAGCGACGAATGCGAGACGCTCCGGGGCGCGGGCGTTTCGACGTGACGCGCCGGGGAAGGCCCTTCGGCGATGAAGTCCTGCTGGACCGAGATCATCGCCGCGGCGTCCGGAGGGACGGGCCGGTACAACGGCGGCGGCGAAGCGAGCCGGGGCTGATCCTCCTCGTCCAGCCCGAGGGTCAACCGGCTGATCAACGGCGACGGCAGCGCCGGCTGGCCGTTCTTCTCGCACGGCCAGGTCACCATGACTTCGCGGCCGTTGTGCAGCAGGCGGTGGAAGAGGTCCGCCTGCTCGGCCAGGCGATGCCGCCAGTCGCGAAGCTCCATCCTGCGTCGCCACGCCTGCCCCAGGAACAGGGGGCGGGGTTCGCGGCCCGGGAAGACGTCCTCGGTCATGCCGCCGAGAATCAGCAGATCGTAATGTTCGAGCCTGGCCTCGAGCAGCCCGGTGATCTGGACCGGCAGGAAGCTCAGGCGGTTGGTCCGGACCTCGACCTTGCCCATCAGACGCGAGAGCAGCGACGCGAAATCGTTGAGCGTCATCGGCGGCAGGGCCGGGGAGGCGGCGTCGATCTCGTCGAGCAGGTCGGCCAGGGCGATCCGTCCGCCGGGGTCGTGGACGGGGCTGCCGGCCGCGGCGTCGTCGAGCGGCTGGCTCGGCGCCGCGACCTTCCAGGAGGCGCGCAGGGCGGCGGTGATCTCGGCGCAGGCGACCCGGCGGCGTCCCGCGAGCTTCAACAGGCCGGCGAATGCGGGGGCGATCGTCTCGACGAAAGGCGCCCAGTAGGGTTCCCGGCGCGCAGGGCCTTCGTGCGGCCCGATTCCGGCGTCGCGTTTCTCGGCCAGCCTGCGGTACCCGGCCAACCCCTCTGCGGCGAGATGTCCGTGCAGCACCTCCTTCTCGAAATTCAGGATCTTGCGGCCGAAGTCCTCGCCCGGCGCGCCGAAATCCACGTCCGGGTGGGTCAGCACTTCCAGCAGAGCCTGATGGTTCAGGCCGGTGGTCGCGCAGCGCAGCAGTTGCCAGGCGAGGCGGCCGGCTCCGCGGGTCGACAGCGGGGCGCCGCCGGAATCGTCCAGGGTCGTCAGTCCGGCGTCGCGCAGCTGGGCTGCGACGCGCCGGGCCAGGCCGCGGTCGGCGGTGGCCACGGTGATCCGACGGCCGGAATCCACGCGCAAGGCCTCGATGACCCGGGCCGCGATCACGCGGCTCTCGGTTTCCGGATCGGAGCAGGGGACCCAGCGGGGAAAGCCCGGATTCCGGAACAGGGCCGCGATGTCGCCGAGCGGGGCGATCCTCTCGCGGTAGGGCCTCAGATCGCGTCCGAGTTCGGGGGGCTGATCGCCCGTGAGCTGGGCCAAGGCGCGGGCGGCCGGGCGCGCGGGATGCGTTTCGGCGTCGCGGTCGCCGAACGAGGCCGCGAAGAGGCGCGAGAGCTGGCCCTCGCCCTCGATGCCGGTCATCACCAGGCGGGCCGAATCCGCGGCGGCGGCCGCCGAACGCAGCAGCGCCGCGGTGGTCGGGGTCATCGAGACGAATCCCGCCACGGTCAGACGGCGGAACGCGGGTTCGGGCCACGAGCCGGCGACGGCGGCGACGATCCGCAGCTCGCGATCGATTTCGTCCCGCGGGCAGAGTCCGCGATAGAGGCGCCAGGATTCGGCCACCCGGCGCAGATCGGTCGCCAGCAGTTCGCCGAACTCGCCCTGCGGCTCGTCGGACATCCCTTCCGGCGCGCCGGGATCGATGCCGTGGCGGCGCATGTCGTCGAAGAGGTCCACCAGCTCCTCGGCCAGTCCCGGCGCCGATTCGGGGTGCTTCCGCAGCCACGGCAATTCCGCCAGCGCCGGGGCCAGCACCGCCGCGCGCAGGCGGTCGGGGATCGCGGGCGGGTCGACCGAGGGCAGGCGGTCGCCGAGATCACGCAGCAGGCCGGCGGCGGTCAGCAGTCGCGGCGTCAGCACCGCGCCGCGGCCGCTCTGCTCGAGCATCAGATGGCGCAGCGAGGCGCAGGCCCGTTGCGAGGGCAGCAAAACCAGGTCGGCGGCCATGCCGTAGGGGTCGGCGCCGGCGTCGTCCAGCAGCAGGCGGGCGACGGCGCGCAGAAAGGGCATCTCGGGAGCGACGGTATGGATCTGGAACATGTGGCGCTCGTTATGGATACGGATGAGATGGGAGCGGCGGGCGGCCGCGGGACGATCGCGCGCAGGATAGCACAGCCGCGCCCCCCGGTTAAGGGCGCAGCCGTGCGGTCGCGGGCTTTCTAGGGTCGGGAATCCCCGGCGTCGATGTCCGGCGGCGGCAGGTCCGGATCCTCGGCCAGCGCATAGGCCAGGGCCGCCACCGCGGCCACGTTCGCGGCCAGGTCGTCGGCGTCGATCTTGTCGAAGGTGTCGGCCGGACTGTGGTGGATGTCGAAGTAGTGCTCGCCGTGGACCCGATGCCCGACGCCGGGCACGCCCTGCTCGACGATGAACGAGATGTCCACGCCCGACCAGCCGGCTTCGACCGTGTCGGCCCCGAGCGCAGCCAGGGGGCGGGCCAGCTCGCGGACCCGGGCGACCATGGTCGAGTCGCCGCGCACGCCGAAGCCCGCCGGAGCGTAGGCTCCCGCATCGCATTCCAGGGCGGCGAAGTGGCGCGGCAGCTCGTCCGCGTAGCGCCGCGCGTAGTCGCGTCCGCCCTGCTGGGTCATCTCCTCGTCGGCGTAGAGCACCACCCGGATGCTGCGGCGGGGGCGCATCCCCGATTCCTTCAGCAGGCGAACGGCCTCCATCACGATGACGCAGCCGCCGCCGTCGTCGTGGGCGCATGTGCCGACATCCCAGGAATCGAGATGGGCGCCGAGAACGACGACCTCTTCGGGCGACGCGCGCCCGGTCAGCTCGCCCAGGACGTTGGCCGAGGGCGCGTCGGCCTCGGTGCGGGCGCCCATGGACATCGAGACCACGACGTCCAGGCCCCGGCGGTCCATGTCCAGCAGCAGCGCGGCGTTCTCCACCGACACCGCGGCGCAGGGGATGCGCGCGATCGTGTCGCCCTCGTCGTAGCGCATGACGCCGGTGTGCAGGGTCTCGAGGCTGCGGGGAGTGACCGAGCGGATCAGGCAGCCGACCGCGCCGTGGCGGGCGGCGTGGACGGCGCCGCGGCTGCGGTAGCGGACCGTCTTGCCGTAGCCTTCCCAGGCGGAAGCGAACAGGACGATCCGGCCGGCCGCCTCGTCGGCGCGCTCTTCGAGTTCCTCGAACGAAGTCACCGTCAACAGGGGCGCTGTGATCCCGTCCCCCGGGGTGCCCACCGAACCGCCCAGCCCCAGGATCGGCAGGGGGAAGCGCCTGGGCGCGAGGACTTCGGCCTTCTCCTCGCCCCGGATCCAGTGGGGAACGGTCAGCGAGTCGGTCCAGACGCGGTCGAGGCCGTCGGCCCGCATGGCTTCGGCGGCCCAGGCGATCGCGGCGGCGTGGCCCGGCGAACCGTTCAGGCGCGGACCGATCAGGGTGCAGAGGTCGTGCAGACGGTGGTAGGCGTGGCTGTCCGCGCGGGCGGCGGCGAGCAGGTTCCCGACGTCGGCGGTCGTCAGCGCGGATGTTCCCGTCGGGGCGCCGGCGGGATCGGCCGCCCGATTCGTGGTGGCGGCGCAGGAACAGATCAGCAGGGCGCAGAGCAATATCGCGGTCGTCGAGACGATGCGCATCGGAACCTCCGGCGAAGCGGGACGGCCCCGGCGGCGGGGCGAACGATCGGGCCGGGCGCGCGGCGCGGCCGGCCGGAACCGGCATCGAAGATAATCCCCGAAGCCGCCGGAGTCATCAATCCGGTCGCATTTCCGGAAAAGAGGGGGCGGAGGGCGCGACGGGCCGGAAGAAATTTTCGCGGCCGGATAGTTGCGGCAGGACCGACTTGTACGTCTATATTGAATCAAGCCCCTGTTCGCCCGGCTGAAAGGGATCTTTCAAGGAAGGGGGAGAGTCATGAACCGCTCGCTTCGAGACGACGCATTGGTTGCGATCCGACCCGTCATCAACGGATCGGCCCGGGACTCTCACGACCTCGACGGTTTCCAGGAGGAAAGCCTCCGCCCGATCATCACCCTGCAGAGCGGCATCATCGCCTCTCTGGTCAACTCCCGGATCGCCGCCGCCGATTCCGACGTCGAGCCGACGTCCGTGCTGCAGGATCCCGCCGTGCGGGACAGCCTGATCGGAGTGATCATCGGCCATCTGACGGCCGAGGAGCTGGCGATCTATCTCGAGCACCGCGAGGAGATCGATCGGCGTCTTCTGGAACTCCTGCACCGCCATATCGAGGACCGCCAAGGCGTTCCTTCCTCGCTCTGAGCTTTCCGGCGCCGGCTCGGGCCGGCGCTTCTTTTTTTCCGCTCGCCTCGTCAATCGGTCCTCGCCGGCGCATTTCGCCGTCGGGGGCTTCGTTTTCCATAAAAGGAGGTGCGGCCGCGGGGAAGACTCGCGGATGGGGACCGTGTTGTGGTATAATATATCGATATTGCAAAAAGCTATCGGCCGCGAAACGAAGCCGGAAACCGGAACCTGACAAGGGGGGAGAGGGACATGAAGTTCAAGACGATGATGGCGGTGGCCTTGTTGATGGCGCTGGCGGCGACTCCGGCGCTGGCCACCCACTGGGAGACCTTCGTCGCCCAGGCGGATTGCGAAGGCTGGAGCGCCGAGGGCGGCATCGTCGTTCGCAGTACGCTCGAGAGCGTCGAGGTCACCTATCTGGTGCAGCTGATGCAGGACGGCGTGGTGGTCCAGGAACAGACGGGGCAGGCGACGGTCATGTCGCAGAATCCCTTCGCTTCCGATTACTACGCATCCGGCATGTGGGAAGGCGAGCTCTGCGGCGACTACACCGTCGAGGGCGTTTTCGAGATCGTGGTCGACGAGGACGACACCGTGCGCAACCTCACCGCCGCGTTCACCTGCGATTGCCCGCCGCCGGACGCCTGCCACTTCACGCCGGGCTACTGGAAGAACCACGAGGAGAACTGGCCGGTCGCTACGCTCGCGCTGGGCGGGATCTCCTATACCCAGGAGGAGTTGCTCGAGGTCCTCGCGACTCCGGTCCGCGGCGACGCCACGATCATCCTGGCCTACCACCTGATCGCGGCCAAGCTGAACGTGCTCAACGGGGCGGACGATTCGATCCAGGATGCGATCGATGAGGCCGACGCCCTGCTGGCCGGCGACGCGCCGTTGTTCAGCAAACCCTCGGGCGACCTGAAGAACGAGGTGCTGATGGTCAAGGACGAGCTCTGCGCCTACAACGAGATGGGTTGTCCGGACGACCACGTCATGGAGCCGGACTTCATGATGGGCATGCCGGTCCTGACGCCCGATTCGGACGAACTGCCCGACGTGGATTCGACCTGGGGCGCGATCAAGGATCGCTTCCGCTAGGCCGGTGTCCCGGATACGATCGAAGGAATGCGGAGATGAAAAGGCCGCCGTCCCCCGAAGGGGCGGCGGCCTTCTTTCGCGGCCTGTTCTCGGTCCGGTTCGCGGTGCCGGCCGGCGGACCGTTATTGCCCTTCCCACTCCCTGCCGAGGACGTAACCGGCGACGTCACGGTACTGCTCTTCGGTCAGCCGCACCGCCGGCATCCGGGGATAATCCTCGCGCTTGCGGCCCGGAGCCTTGACCCAGGCGATCAGGCCTTGCGGGTCGTCCGCGTAGAGCGTCGCGATCTCGTCGAGCGGCGGTCCCACGCGGACCTCGCCGACGGCATGGCAGGCGTTGCACTGGATCATGAACGTCTTCTGCCCCGGCGACGCGAACGCGGCCTCGGTCGCGCCCGTATCGAGGATGCCGGCCGCTTCGCGCATGCGGGCGCCGAGGGCGAGGGCCTGGAATCCGGTCGTCCTGGCGGCGATCATCTCGCGGTGGGGCGCCAGCGATCGTTCCCGGTAGTAATGGCGGGTCGTGGCCATGAAGACCACCGTGACCGACAGCGCGACGACCACCACTGCGAATCCGCGGCCCAGGCCGGCCCGGCGCTCCAGCATCTCGCGCCACAGGCGCCACACGGCCACCAGGGCCGCGGCGACGCCGAATCCCAGCAGCAGGATCAGACGCCAGTTCACCCCCCGTTCGGGCAGGGTGAACAGCAGCAGCGGCCCGGCGACGAACTGCAGGGCCGAGGCGCCGAAGGCGATTCCCAGGAAATGGCGGCGCAGATCGTCGCGCCCCAGGACGCGGAAGGTCTCGGCGGCGGGATACGAGGCGCGGCCGAACCATCCGGCCGCGAACAGGCCGGTGACCGCCAGCGAGGCCAGCAGGAAATGCAGGTAGCGGGGCAGGACGTTCGGCAGCGCGAGCGTCGAAAGGAAGCCCCGTACCTCGCCCCAGCGTTCGGGGAAGAGCATCAGGTTGATGTTCGCCAGGAAGATCAGGGGCACGGCCAGGAAGATGGCCGCGCCGGCGGCGCCGATGGCCATGTGCAGCCCGCGGCGTTCGGAAAGCACGTCCCAGGAATACTTGTAGGCGTAGGTCAGCAGGAAGGCCAGCGCCACCAGGGGCACGACCATGATCCAGGCGGTGCCGGTCAGGGCGTTGGCGCCGTAGAAGTGGTTCGTGTAGTAGACGTTGGCCACCAGCAGGGGGGCGACGCCCAGCACCACCGCCAGGCTCTTGTGGACGGTCACCATCCCGGCCAGCTCCCGGGCCAGCTGGTCGTAGTCGGGATCGCCGCGGCCCCGCCACTGGGCGAAGAGCGCCAGCACGGTCGAGCCCAGCATCAGGTTCACGAACAGGATGTGGGCCAGGAAAAGCAGCACGATGGCGATCTGGAACTCCAGCGCGGTTCCGGGCAGCGGCAGGGGCAGATCGCGGGGAACGGCCAGGTTGGTCACGATCCGGGCTCCTTCGGTCGTTCGCCGGTCCCGGCCGGCGGAGCGATGCCGGCGGACTGGGCGCCGGCCAGGGTCTCGGGGCGGTCGGGCAGCGTCACGAGCCAATCGGCCAGCGCTCCCGCCTCGGGGTCGTTGCCCGGGAAGGGCGGCATGAACGGCCGGGTGTTGTGCATCGACAGGACGTAGCTCTTCACGACGTCGCGGTTCCAGGGCGGCTCGCCGTAGAGATCGCGCAGCTTCTGGACGATCCCGTTCATGCCGTCGGTGGTGTGGCAGCGGGTGCAGGCGAGCAGGAAGACGTCGCGGCCGGCGGTCTCGCGGTCGTCCGGGTCCACGCCGCGGGATCCGACGTAGGAGGCGTGGGGCAGCAATCCCTCGGACCGCAGCAGGGGGTAGTCCTCGACCAGCAGGCCGTTGGCGTACATGTAGTCGGCGATGATGTACGGCTTGCGGACGAATTCCCGGACCCGCTCGAACCACCCCATCAGCACGATCGCCAGCACGAAGGGCGCCAGCAGCGCGACGCGGGGCAGCCGCCGGGGCGCGATCGCTCCCCACAGGGCGATCAGGGCTCCGACCGCCGCCATGGCGCCCATGATCGTCAGCAGAGTCCCTTCCCATTGCACGAAGTTCTGCGAGGTCAGGGCCACCGGATAGTTCTCGGCCATCCATTCCGGCACGACCGAGCGGTACCAGTAGCCGCCGAGCAATCCGACCGGCAGCCAGGCCAGGCTCCACAGCGAGATGCCGCGCACGGCGGCGGCCCGGAAGTCGCGGTTGCGGCGGGTGAAGAAGTAGGCCAGGAACATCGAGAAGAAGCCCGCCGCGACCATCGCCATGCCGGTGCGGAAGACCAGCTGGGGCAGGTAGATCGGATTCAGGACGCCGTTGAGCAGGAAGCGCTGCTCGATCCAGCTGCCGGGGTCCATCATGAAACCCAGGATCGCCGAGATGACGGCCATCGTCAGCCACGAGAAGAAGGTCAGCACGGCGCCGAAAGCCACGTGCATCCCCTTGCGCGGCCCGGTCCAGCGCTTCCAGGTCAGGAAGTAGGCCATGATCAGCGCGACCTCGGCGAAGAACAGGAACCACTCGAAGAACCAGACCCAGAAGAAGACCCGGATCAGGCTGCCGATCGCCGCAGGATTGACCAGCGACGTCGAGAACCAGATCCCCACGCCGGTCAGCGCGCCGACGCTGGTGGTCAGCACGAAGCAGGTCAGCAGCACCTTGTAGGCCAGCCGGTCCCATCGCTCGTCGCCGGTGCGCATCCCCCGCCATTCCATGATGGTGATCAGCGGGATCGATCCGACGGCCAGCGCATGGGACATGTAGACGTGCAGGATGGCGATCAGGGCTATCAGCAGGCGGTTGCCCAGGAAGTCGAGATGGAAGATGGGGAAATCCATCGAGCACCGTCTCCTCGTCTGAAGATGAGGGCGGGCGCCCTCGCGGACCGCGGCCCGGACAGATTATCAGAACGAGACGGGATGAAAAAGAGTGGAATTGACCGCAATGATCGGGCCCGGTCAGCGGGCGAGGAAATGCGCCAGCAGGATGCCCGCCGAGACGGTCACGTTCAGCGACTCGACCTCCGGGGTTCCGGGGATCTTCACCAGGGCGTCGCAGCGGCGGCCGGTCAGCGACCGGATCCCCGAGCCTTCGGCCCCCATCACCAGCACCGTCTTCTCGGCCGGGGCGATATCGCGGTAGTCGACGCAGCCTTCGGCCAGCGAACTGCCCGCGACCCACCATCCCTCGCGCTGCAGCCGCCGCAGGGACTCCGCGAGGTTGGGCGCCTGGACGACGGGAAAGAATTCCATCGTGCCGGCGGAAGCCTTGCTCGCCGCGGGACTCAGAGGGGCCGACCGGCTGCGCAGGGTCAGCACGGCGTCGGCGCCCAGGAAGGCGGCGGTGCGGATCAGGGCGCCGAGGTTCTGGGGATCTTCGACCTGGTCGAGGGCGAGGATCAGGGCCGGTCCGGGCGGCAGTCCGCCGAGCAGGTCGTCGAGGTCGAGCGTCGGCAGCTCGCCGCATTCCAGAGCCACGCCCTGATGCTGGCGCGAGCGCACCTCGCGTCCGATCTCGTGGACGGTCCGGGTCTCGACGGGCACGCCCCGCTCGCGGGCCAGGTCGAGGATGTCGCGAAGCCGGGGAGAGGGCTTGCCCTCCTTGACCAGCAGGCGCTCGATGCTGCGGCGACCGGCGCGCAGCGCTTCGTGGACCGGCGTGATGCCGTATAGCATGGATTCCTCCGGATCGGGTGCTTCGTCGACCCGACCATACTAGGTTCCCGCGGCCGGAAAGACAATCTTCGGACCTCGGGGCGGAGCTTTCACGAGAAAGATATGCGTTTTTGACTCTTGATTTGATGTGTGGTACAATCCTTGGACCCTCGCTTCCCGGTCGCGCAGCGCCGGATCACGACCCGGTTCCCTCGCCTGAATGACTCGGGCCGACCGGTTCGCGACCGGGAATACCGAGGTCGGATATTTCTTGGGAGAACGCCCGCTCCACTCGGATCGGGCGTTTGTCTTGTCGTGGCCCCGTCGGGGCCGTGGGGACGGCCTGCCGTCATCGAATCCGGAGGGAAGACATGAAATTCTTGCGCATCGCTCTGCTGCTCGGCTGCATGGTCGCGGCATCGGCCCAGGCCGGCGTCGTGATCAACGAGATCGACTATGACCAGGACGGCACCGACGCCGCCGAATGGATCGAGCTGCACAATCCCGACGGCACGGAAATGCAGCTGGTCGGGCACGATCTGGTCCTCTACAACGGCACGCTCTCGGGCGACTGCTCTTCGTACTGCACCATCGACCTGGATCCCTACGCGATCCCGGCCGGCGGCTACCTGGTGTTCGGCGTCAACGACTGCGCCGTGGCGCCCCTGTGCGTCGCGACCAACGCCATCCAGAACGGCGCGCCCGACGCGGTGGCCATCGTGGAGCGCGGCACCGCGTTCGTGGTCGACAGCGTCGAGTACGAGTCGGACATGATCAACAGCATCTGCAACTTCAACATGACCGAAGCCGCGGACGATCCTCTCGAGCCGAACGGATCGATCGCTCTGTGCGAGGGCGCGTGGGTGTTCACCCCGAACTCCACGCCCTGCGCCGAGAACAACTGCGTCGTGCCGGACGCCGAGGCCACCTGGGGCGCCATCAAGGCGATCTACGGCGACTGATCCTCGCGCATCCATCGACGGCCATTCGGAGGCGGCCCGGGTCCGATGCCCGGGCCGCTTCACGCCAGGGAGCGATTGTCTCCGGCGCGGGTGTTTGCTAGTCTCTGCCGCATGAACGCCGATCGTTTCCAGAAATCCTTCCTGCTGCTGCTGGTGATCGCGGTCACGGCGGTCTTCGTCGCCATGGTCCGCGATTTCCTGATGACATTGCTGATGGCGGCGATCGCCGCCGGGCTCGCGCATCCTCTCTACACCCGTCTGCTGCGCCTCTGCCGGGGCCGCCGCGCCGCGGCCTCCCTGCTGACCATCCTGCTGCTGCTGATCGTGGTCGTGGGGCCGGTGCTGGCGCTGATGGGGGTCGTGGCCTCGGAGGCCCTGAAGATCAGCCAGATCGCCAGGCCCTGGATCGAAAGGCAGCTGGCCGAGCCCGACGCCCTGGCGCGGCTGATCGAACGGATTCCGCTGAGCGGGGATCTCGCGCCGCTGCGCGAGACGATCCTCACGCGCGCCGGGGATCTGGCGGCCGGCGCCGGCGCCTTCGTCTTCAACCTGGCCTCGTCGGCGACTCGCGGGACGGTCTGGTTCCTATTCCAGTTCTTCGTGGCGATCTACGCCATGTTCTTCTTCCTGATCGACGGCGGATCCCTGCTGAAGCGGATCCTCTATTACCTGCCGCTGAACGAACGCGACGAGGCCCGGCTGATGGAACGGTTCTCGTCGGTCACGCGGGCCACGCTCAAGGGCACCGTGGTGATCGGCGTGATCCAGGGCGCTTTGGCCGGCGCGGCCTTCTGGGCGGCGGGGATCGAGGGGGCCGTCTTCTGGGGGGCGGTGATGACCGCTCTTTCGATCATCCCCGGCATCGGCACCGGCCTGGTCTGGGTGCCGGCGGCGGTGATCCTGGTTCTGGGCGGACATCTCGCCAAGGGGATCCTGCTGGCCCTGTTCTGCGCGCTGATCGTCGGCAGCGTGGACAACGTGCTGCGCCCGAGGCTGGTCGGCCGGGACACGCGTCTGCACGACCTGCTGATCTTCCTGGGCACCGTCGGCGGTCTGCTGCTCTTCGGGGTCTTCGGCTTCGTGGTCGGGCCGGTGATGGCGGCCCTTCTGGTGACCGTGTGGGATCTCTACGGCGTGGCGTTCCGCGACGTCCTGCCCGGCGAGGGTTCCTGAAGATCCGGGCCCGGATCGGTCTTCTTCCCGCCTAAAGCTCCTCTTCCCGCGACCGATAATTCTGCAATCGTCATGTCGGGAATGTCTCATGGGGGTGGGGCGGATGCCGAAGAACCAGGATTCCGAGCGGATGGGCGCCGGTCTCGCGGAGCCGGCCGGAATGGATCCGGAAGAAGACCGGGGTGTCCGGGATGCGGTCGGAACCGTCGATTCCGACTACGATCGGTTCCGGGAATTGGCCGACTTCCTGCCGGCGTGCGTCTTCGAGACCGACGCCGCGGGCCGGGCCGTCTACGTCAACGAACAGTTCGGGATGCTGATCGGGTGCGGACGCGACAAGATCCTCGCCCGCGACAGCATCGTCGGGTTCGTGGCCCCCGGATTCCACGATATCGCCCAGCGGGCCTTCAACCGCATGATGGCGGGCGGCGACGCGATCACCATCGAACTCGAAGTTCAGCGCAGCGACGGAACGCGGTTCCCGGTCGTTTGCCACGTGGCTCCGGTCGAGCGCGGCGACGTCGTCTGCGGCGTGCGCGGGGTGATCCTGGACATCAGTTCGCGCCGCTACACCGAGGACAGGATGCAGATGCTCAGCCGGGCGGTCATCCAGTCGCCCGACGGCATCGCCCTGCTCGATCAGCAGGGCGGAGTGCAGTATTCCAACCCCGCCTGGGCCAGGATGCACGGCCGGTCGGTGCGTCTGACCCTCGGTATGACCGCCGCGGAATTCATCACGCCCGAACATTTCGAGAACACCTACCTGCCGGCCATGGCGCTCATCATGGCCGAGGGCGCCTGGGAGGGCGAGAGCCGCCATGTGCGCGCCGACGGCACGGAATTTCCGGTCAGCGTGATCGCCTCGATCATGCGGGACAGGAACGGCGACCCGCTGGGCGTCGTCGTGCAGATCCGCGACATCACGCTGCGGCGGGAGGAGGAGCGGATCCGGCGCGACACCGAACTCCAGACGGCCAGGCTTTTCGCCAACATGCCGGGCATGGCCTACCGCTGCCGCCGCGACGGCGACTGGAACATGGAATTCGTCAGCGAGGGATGCGAGGCCCTGACCGGCTATCGCCCCGACGAACTGGTCGGCGACGGCGGGATCGCCTTCGCCGAACTCATCCACCCCGAGGACAGGGCCAGGGTGCGCGGGATCATCGACCGGGCGGTAGCCGCCGGCGAACGCTTCCGGATCGAATACCGGCTCTTCTCCGCCGCGGGCGACGAACGCTGGGTCTGGGAGCAGGGCCTGGGCGTCTGCGGGGACGACGGCGAGGTGATGGATGTGGAAGGTTTCATCACCGACGTGACCGAACGCGTCCGGGCCGATCGCCAACGGGTGCAGGGCGAGGAACTCCTGCGTTCCCTGATGCGGGCCGTGGGCGAGGGCGTGGCCCTGCTGGAGATCGTCGATGACGATGCCGGACGGCCGATCGACGCCGTGCATCGCCAGTGGAACCGGACCTACTGCGAGCTGACCGGTCTCGTCGACGATGAGCTGAAGGATCTGAAGCTGAGCGACATCACGCCGCAGAAATATGCGCAGGACCTGGAGAACTTCACCGCGGTCATCGTCGGGGGCGAGACCCTGGAACTCGAGTGGGATGCGCTGAGCGGCGATCGGAAGATGGAGGTGACGGTGTTGCCCGCCGGCGGCCGCCGCATCGTCCTGGTGGTTCGCGGTCGGGAACGGGGAATCTGAGAGGGAGGGGCTCCGCACCCCGGGAACCGGGGCTTCCGCCGCGTCGAGCGGCGGGGCTCCGGTTCTTTTCGTCAGCCGGTCGTTCCGCTCCAGGGCAGATTGCCGAGATCGACGTTCCCACCCGACAGGATGACGCCCACCCGGCGCCCCGCGAACCGATCCCGATGAGCCAGCAACGCTCCCAGAGGCACCGCCGAGGAAGGCTCGACCACGATCTTCATCCGCTCCCAGATCAGGCGCATGGCCGCCGCGATCCCCTCCTCGTCCACCGTCAGCACGTCCGTCGCGAGATCGCGCAGCAGGGGGAAGGTGATCCGTCCGAGCGAGGTGCGCAGGCCGTCGGCGATGGTGTCGGGATTCTCGACCGGGATGATCCTTCCGGCCAGGAACGAGCGCCGGGCGTCGTCCGCGTTGGCCGGCTCGCAGGCGTAGGCCTCGGTGCCGGGCCGGGCGCCGGCGACCGCCAGGGCGGTGCCGCCGAAGAGCCCGCCGCCGCCGATCGGAGCCAGGACCGCGTCGAGGTCCGGGACGTCGGCGCAGAGTTCCAAGGCCGCGGTGCCCTGGCCGGCCACGATGCGGGGATCGTCATAGGGATGGATGGGAGTGGCCCCGGTCCGGGACAGCACCTCGGCCAGACCCTTTTCCCGGTCGGGCAGGGTCGGCGGACAGAACGTGATCTCGGCCCCGTAGCCGCGCACCGCCGCCACCTTCACGCGCGGCGAGTTCTCCGGCATCACCACGTGGGCGGGGACGCCCCGCCAGCGCGCGGCCAGCGCCAGGGCGGCGGCGTGGTTTCCCGAGGAATGGGTCGCCACGCCCCGGGCGGCCTCCCGGTCTTCGAGCTGGAAGACCGCGTTGGCGGCCCCGCGGATCTTGAAGGCGCCGACCTTCTGCAGGTTCTCGCATTTGAAGTGGATCTCCGCGCCGCCGATCCGGTCCAGGGCGGAGCAGGTCAGCACCGGGGTGCGGTGGATGCGCGGGCGGATCCGCTCGTGGGCCGCCCGGATGTCGGCGAAGGTCGGCGGGCGCATGGTCCTCCTCGATCGGGAAGCGGCGGATCTCAGTCCGCGGCGGCGAAGCGGTCGATGATGGTCACGTCCCCGGGAGGCAGCCTGTCCGCCCGCGGCTTGGCGGGTTCGAGCGGCTTGCCCACGGCGACGAACATCGAGATGACGTGGTCGGCGGGCAGATCGATCAGTTCGCCCACCGCGTCGAAATCGAATCCGTCCATCGGGCAGGAATCGTAGCCCATGTCCTGGGCCGCCAGCATCAGCGTCGTCGCGGCCAGGCCGCAGGACCGCATCGCCTCGTCACGCTGGACCTGGTCTTTCCCGCCGTAGAAGCCGCGGATCATGCCGACCAGTTTTTCGCGCACATCCGCCGGAGCGGAATTCCAGTAGCGCTGCGGGTCGCGGTCCCATGCCTTCAGATCGGCGCAGAGGATGATCAGCAGGGACGCGTCGGTGACCTGCGGCTGGCCGAAGGACTTCTCTCGGATGCGACGGCGGAGGTCCGGGTCGCGGACCAGCACGAACCGCCAGTTCTGGGTGTTGAAGGCGGTGGGCGAGAGCACCGCCAGCGACATCAGCTTCTCGATCTCGGCAGCGGTCATCTGATGGTCGGGATCGAATCGTTTCACGGCGCGGCGGTTCCGGATGGCGGCGGCGACGTCCATGGCGTTCTCCCTTTGTCTGGCGGATCGATCGCGGGCATCGAAGTCGATTTGATCCAAGAGAAAGCACGATCGCCGGACACGGCAAGCACCGAATCCGCGGATCTAGGCCTGATCCCGCTTCGATTCCAGATCTTCCCAGCGGGCGTAGGCCGCGGCCAGGTCGGCCTCCAGGGCGGCGAGGCTTTCCTTGCGGGCCGCCACGCCGGCGCCGTCGCCCTGGTAGAGCGCGGGATCGGCCAGCTCCCCGTGCAGCCGGTCGCGATCGCCCTCCAGCGCCTCGATCCTTGCGGGCAGGGCCTCGAGTTCGCGTTCTTCCTTCCACGTCAGCGCCTTGCGGGGGCGCTCCCGGCGGTCGCGGGCCGGCTTCGTCTTCGCCTTCGCTCCCGATGCCGCCGCCCGGCGCGCATCCCGCACCCGCTCCCAATCGGAGTAGCCGCCGGCGTGCTCCTCGACCACGCCGTCGCCCGCGAAGGCCAGCGTGCTGGTCACGACGTTGTCCAGGAAATCGCGGTCGTGGCTGACCACCAGGACCGTCCCTTCGTAGTTCAGCAGCAGTTCCTCGAGCAGTTCGAGGGTTTCGATGTCCAGGTCGTTGGTCGGTTCGTCGAGGATCAGCAGATTCGCCGGCTTGGCGAACAGGCGGGCCAGCAGCAGCCGGTTGCGCTCGCCGCCGGACAGCGCGGTGATCGGGGCGTGGGCCCGGTCGGGAGTGAACAGGAAGTCCTGCAGATAGCCGATGACGTGCCGCGAACCGCCCGCCAGCTGCAGGATGTCGGCGCCCCCGGCCACGTTCTCGCGCACGTTCAGGGTCTCGTCCAGGACGTCGCGCTGCTGGTCGAAATACGCGACCTTCAGTCCGGTGCCGAGCCTGATGGTTCCGGTGTTCGGCTCCAGCTCCCCGAGCAGCAGCCGCAGCAGCGTGGTCTTGCCCGAACCGTTGGGACCGACGATGCCCACCCGGTCGCCGCGCAGGATGTCCGAGTGCAGGCTCCGGATCACCGGATGGTCGCCGTAGCCGAAGCCGACGTCGCGGATGGTCAGCACACGGCGGCCGGAGGGTCCGGCCTGCTCGGCGTGGATCCGGGCCCGGTCGAGCCGTTCGCGCCGGTTGCCGCGGATCTCGCGCATCTCCATCAGCTTGCGGACACGGCCCTCGTTGCGCGTCCGCCTCTCGCGGACGCCTCGTCGGATCCAGGCCTCCTCCTGCGCCAGCTTCTTGTCGAATTCGACGCGGGCGGCGGCTTCGGCGTCGAGCGCGTCGTCGCGCCGTTGCGCGAAGGTGTCGTAATCGCATTTCCAGTCGAAGATCCGGCCGCGGTCCAGCTCGAGGATGCGGGTGGCCAGCCGCCGGACCAGCCGCCGGTCGTGGGTCACGAAGACCAGGGCCTTGCGCCGGCGGGCGAGCTGCTCCTCGAGCCAGGCGATGGCCTCGATGTCGAGGTGGTTGGTGGGTTCGTCCAGCAGCAGCAGGTCGGGATCGCGGGCCAGGGCCCCGGCCAGCAGCACCCGGCGCCGGGCCCCTGTCGAGAGCGATCCGAAGTCGTCATCGGCGCGGATGTCCAGACGGGTCAGGGCGCCCGCGACGGCGTGCTCCGGCGGGCGATCGTCGTCGTCGGCGATCTCGGGTCCGGGGGCCGAGGCCACCTCGAGGGCGCTGCCCGCCAGGCCGGCCGGGACGTTCTGCGGCAAGGCCGCGATCCGGACCCCGGCCGCGCGCGTGATCCGTCCCGAACCGGGTGCGAGCTTTCCGTGCAGGATCCGCAGCAGGGTGCTCTTGCCCTCGCCGTTGCGCCCCAGCAGGCAGATCCTTTCGCCTTTGCCGATCTGCAGCGAGACGCCGTCCAACAGCGGCGGGCCGCCGAGGGCGAGACGGACGTCCTTCAGGTCGATCAGCGCCATGTTCACTCCGCGGCGGACTGCATCAGGATCAACCGGTTCGCCGCCGGCCTCTGCGCGTCGGCCACGAGATCCCGCAGGGCGGGGAAATCGTCCGGGGCGACCGCGCCCTTCGCGACGGTCAACGACCGGTCCACTTCCAGCCGCCCGTCGACCAGCGAGCAGAACAGGCGCAGGGAATTCTTCCCGGCCTTGCGCTCGATCGCCGGCGGGACGGCGTCGAAGACCAGGCCCTCGGGAGGCGTCAGCCGCAGACGCAGCCGCTGCTCCAGTCCGCGTTCGATCAGCAACGGAAGCGCGCGGGCGCGGGCGTTGGCCCGGAAGCCCGGCGGCAGGGCATCGACCACCGTGCGCGGCGGCCGCGGCAGATCCACGACCACCAGGTCGTTCTCGGCCTCGGGCAGCGATCCGGTGGCGACGAAGCGCAGGTCGACCTTGAAGGGCGACCATTCCATGACGCGCAGGTCGGAGACCTCGGGATCGATCAGGACTCCGGACAGCAATCCGGCCGCCAGCTCGGACATGTCGGCGGCGGGATCCATTTCCCAGAGGCCGCCCTCGGCCAGCCACGAGACCTCGGCCCGGCAGCCGTTCTCGGGATCCGG
>CAYLMM010000024.1:31449-39544 GCA_964384825.1 uncultured Fibrobacteraceae bacterium | reverse complement strand
AAGAAGAAGGTGGCGAAGAAGAAGGTCGCCAAGAAGAAGGTCGCGAAGAAGAAGGTCGCTAAGAAGAAGGTCGCCAAGAAGAAGGTGGCGAAGAAGAAGGTGGCCAAGAAGCGGATCACCAAGAAGAAGGTGCCGTTCCGCAAGAGGTAGCCGGGTTTCCGCAAGGCCCGGACACGAAGAAGATCGCCGCGCCTCGAGGGGCGCGGCGATCGCTTTTTATCGGCATCTGGGCGGGGATCAGTCCAGGTCGTGGATCGGCTTGACGTCGAACAGGAAGGTGATCCCGCCGGTCAGCTGGAGATTCGTGACCTGCTCGGAGTATTCCTGGTCGTCGGTCTGGAAGGAATAGGTGGCGGCGCGCAGTCCGACGTCGACGCCGATGCTGTCGGTGATCGGGCGCGAGAGCCCGCCCAGGAACTGGAAGTAGAGCGACGTCTGATCCTCGAGCACGTCGAAGCGGTTGATCACGCCGCCGAGACCCAGGCCGAAGTAGGGGGTCAGGCCCAGGATCTTCATGTTGTGCAGATCGTAGATGAGTTCCATCCCGCCCATGTACAGCGTGAACTTGTCGTCGCTGCTCAGCAGGATCCGTTCCTGAGGCTCCCAGTCCTCGAGCTTCAGGGCGGTCAGTTTGGCTTCGCCCTTGCTGATCGATCCGCCGATGTCGATGTGGAAATTATCGGAGAGGTAGAAGCCGATCTTCGCGCCGTAGGTGTTTCCGGAGTCGATTTTCTTCTCCGGGGCGGTCAGACCGTTGGCGGTCAGCTCGTTGCCGATGTCGAAGGTCGTGCCGTCGTACATGTAGACCAGATTGGAATGCTCGGCCAGCTGGGCGCGCTCGTCCATGATCGGAAGCTGGAAATACGTGTCGCCGGAGTTGTAGCCCCCGAAGAACGCGATCGACATGCGCTTGATCATCGACGTGTTTTCTTCCGTCTGCTCGGCGCCCTGTTCGGCGTCGGCGGCCTGGGCCAGGGCGCCGACGGTCGGCAGCGTCATCACGGCGATGCAGAAAAGAGCGGTCAGGAATCGTCGATTCATGAGATACCTCGAACGGCCGAGCGTGGCCCGTTAGTAGGTTTGTTGACCGGGATGAACCGTCGTTCGGTGGGAAACTGGACGGTTCGCGGGCGCGACAACATGATTCCGCCCACTGCGATCAACGGTAATGCACGCCCACAATGGAGACAAGCTCTTTGTGCCTGCCTGGTTCTAGGGAAAAATAGGGAATGGAGAGGCCGGGGACAAGTCCGGCGAGATTGACAGTGCCTACAAGGAGGGTTATCATTCGCAGTCGGCCTCAACGGGCAACAAAATCGCCGTTTATGGCCCTGTGCCCCCATTTGGGTGATGGCTTCCCCGAACAGCCTACGGCTCCAGGACTCCGGGAGGATCGAATTGAAGACCTACGCCATGGACAAGATCCGCAATATCGCCCTGATCGCCCCCCACGGGGTCGGTAAGACGAGCCTCGCCGACGCGATGATCCACGTCGCCGGCCAGGTCGGCCGCAGGGGCAACGTGGACGACGGCAGTTCAGTGTTCGACTACTCGGAGGAGGAGATCGAGCGCAAGCAGACCATGGGCGCCGGTCTGGGCTGGGTCGATGTCGACGACGTGAAGATCAACATCATCGACACTCCGGGAGTGGCCGATTTCCGCTGCGACATGTACGCCGCTCTCGAGGTCGTCGAGGGCTGCCTGTTCCTGGTCAAGGCCGACGGCGGGCTCGAGGTCTCGAGCGACGCCCTGTGGCGGACCCTGCGGCGGCGCAACACCCCGACGTTCATCGTCATGAGCCGCATGAACAAGGAGCATTCCGACTTCGAAGGCGCCGTCGGCGAATTCGCCGACCGTCTCGGCGGCACCTGCGTCCCGGTCCAGCTGCCCATCGGCGCGGGCGAGGGCTTCGCGGGCGTGGTCGACCTGATCTCCAACACCGCCTACAGGATCGACGGCGAGGGCAAGCCCCAGCCCGTCGACATCCCGGCCGATATGGCCGCCGATGTCGAGGCCGCGCGCGAGGAACTGATGAACGCCGCCGCGGAGACCGACGACGAGCTGGTCGAGAAGTTCCTCGAGGAGGGCACCCTGACCGACGCCGAGCTGATCAACGGCCTGGCGACCGGCATCGTGGCCGGTTCGGTCTTCCCGATCTTCCTGACCGCCGCCGACAGCGAGGTCGGCGTCAAGCCCCTGATGGACTGCGTGGCCAAGCTGATGCCCGCGCCCGGCGGCGAGCTCAGGGTCGCCGGCGACGACGGGGAAGAGATCGTCCATCCGATCACCGCCGACGGGCCGACCGTCGCCTACGCCTTCAAGTACCAGCGCGAGGCCCAGGGCGGCGACATGACCTGGCTGAAGGTCCACAGCGGCGGGCTGAAGTCGGGCGACAACCTGAACGTCAGCACCGGCAACAGCGAACGCATCGGCCAGCTGAGCTTCGCGGTGGGCAAGGGCCGCGAGAAGGTCGAAGCCGTCAGCGCCGGCGACATCGTGCTGGCCGCCAAGCTGAAGAACAGCCCCACCGGGTCGACCCTCTGCGGCAACGGCGTCGACATCGAGCTGCCGGCTCCCGCGCTGCCGACCCCGACCAGCGCCGAGGCCATCACCTCGATGAACGCGGGCGACGAGGACAAGATGGGCGTCGGCCTGAACAAGATCCGCGAGGAGGATCCCTCCTTCGAGGTGCGTCACGAGGGCGAGCTGAGCCAGACCCTGCTGGTGGGCCAGGGCGAGATGCACCTGGCGACCATCCTCGACCGGCTGAAGAAGCAGTACGGGGTCGAGGTCGAGCGCAAGCGGCCGAAGGTGGCCTTCAAGGAGACCATCAAGGGGACCACCGAGGTCCAGGGCCGGTACAAGAAGCAGACCGGCGGCCGCGGCCAGTTCGGCGACGTGCACCTGCGGCTCGAGCCGCTGCCCCGCGGCGAGGACTTCGAGTTCGTCGACGCCATCGTCGGCGGCGTCGTGCCCAACAAGTTCATTCCGGCCGTCGAGAAGGGCGTCCGCGAGACCATGAAGCAGGGAGTGGTCGCCGGCTACGCGATGGTTGACATGCGCGTGACCCTGTTCTTCGGCTCCTACCACGCCGTGGACTCCAGCGAGAACAGCTTCAAGGCCGCCGCCCGAATCGCCCTGCAGAAGGGCGTGCCCGAGGCCAAGCCCGCGCTGCTCGAGCCGGTCATGAAGGTTCAGATCCGCGTGCCGGAGGCCTACATGGGCGACGTCATGGGCGACATCTCCGGCCGGCGCGGCCAGCCCCAGGGCATGGAGGCCGAAGGTGCCATCCAGGTCATCAACGCCCTGGTTCCGCAGGACGAGATGTACCAGTACTCCACCACGCTGCGGGCCATGACCCAGGGCACCGGCGAGTTCGCCATGGAGTTCAGCCATTACGCCGAGGTGCCGGGCGACGTGGCCAAGAATCTGATCGATGAATACCAGAAGAGCCGGTCCGAGGGTTCCGACTGACAAGAAGCAGGTGAGACATGTCCGGACACTCCAAGTGGAGCACGATCAAGCACAAGAAGGGCGCCAAGGATGCGCAGCGCAGCAAGCTGTGGTCGCGACTGATCCGTGAGGTCACGATCGCGGCCCGCGGCGGCGGCGATCCCGAGGCGAATCCCCGTCTGCGTTTGGCCGTCGCCAACGCCCGTGGCGCGAACATGCCGAAGGACACCATCGAGAAGGCCATCAAGCGCGGCTCGGGCGGGATGGACGGCGTCGTCTACGAGGAGATCGCCTACGAGGGCTACGGCCCCGGCGGAGTGGCGGTCTTCGTCGAGACCCAGACCGACAACCGCAACCGGACCGCGGCCGAGGTGCGTCACGTCTTCTCGAAGTACAACGGCAACCTCGGCAGCAGCGGCTGCGTCGGCTATCTCTTCGAGCGCAAGGGGATGATCCTGATCGACGCCGAGCGCGCCGACATGGAATCGGTCATGGACGCCGCGATCGAGGCCGGCGCCGAGGATGTCGAGGAAGAGGACGAATCGCTGGTCGTGACGACCTCCTTCGAGGACTTCGTCGGCGTGCAGCAGTCCCTGCAGGAGAAGGGTCTGCCGATCACCTCGTCCGAGCTGACGCGGATCCCGACCACCCAGACCCAGGTCGCCGGCAAGGACGCCGAGACGTTGATGAAGCTGATCACCGCCCTCGACGACCTGGACGACGTCTCGTCGGTTTCGGCGAATTTCGACATCGATGACGACGAGCTGGCCGCCATCCAGGAGAACCTCTAGAACGTCGACGCGGGGCGGCCGGCGCCGCCCCGCGCCTCCTCCCACCGCAAGGTCCGCCGCATGCTCATCATCGGCATCGACCCGGGTTCGCACACAACGGGATACGGTCTGGTCGACGAGACCGGCGGCCGTCTGCGCCTGGTGGGCGCCGGCGTCGTCCGGCCCCCGCGCGGCCGGGGCCTGCCCGAGCGGCTGAAGGCCATCCACGTCGGTCTGGCCGGCATCCTGGACGAGCACCGGCCGGACGCCATGGCCGTGGAGGACGTGTTCAACTCCCGCAACGCCCGCAGCTCGCTGATCCTGGGCCAGGCCCGCGGCGCGGTGCTGCTGGCCGGCGCCCTGCGGGATCTTCCCATTGCCGAATACGCCCCCGGTGAGGTTAAGATGGCCCTGACCGGGAACGGGGCCGCCACCAAGGAGCAGGTGCGGTTCATGGTGAAACGCCTGCTGGGGCCCGGCGCCCCGGACCAGCTCGACGCCAGCGACGCGCTGGGGGTGGCCCTCTGCCACGCCCTGCGCCGCGGCGGCGTCGCCGGCAGGCTGTCGCGCGGAGGTATCGAGACGTGATCACCCGTCTGGAAGGAACCCTGATCGAGAACGGCGCCGAGACGGTGGTCTCGGTCGGCGGCGTCGGCCTGGCGCTGCAGATGCCCGACGCCGGCGCGCTGCCGCCGGTCGGCGAGACGGTGCGCTGCTGGACCCATCTCGCGGTGCGCGAGGACGGCTGGACGCTCTACGGATTCGTGCGCCGCGTGGAGCGCGAACTCTTCCGGCTGCTGATCTCGGTCAACGGGGTCGGGCCGAAGCTCGGGCTGGCCATGCTGGCCGGCGCCGGCGCCGAGGAGATCGCCCGGCGCATCGCCTCGGGCGACGAGAAGGGCCTGGCGCGCCTGCCCGGCATCGGTCCCAAGAGCGCGGCCCGCCTGGTGGTCGAGCTTGGCAAGAAGATGCCCGGCGAACTGCTGGCCGGAGGCGCGGCGGGGGAGCCCGACGCGGCCGCCGTCCGCAGGGCCGCCACCCCGATGTCCGAGGCCATCGACGTGCTGGGCGCGATGGGCGTGCCGACCGCCCGCGCGGAGAAGGCTCTGGCCGAAGCCCTGGACCGCCGGCCCGATCTGGGCGACGATCTCGAGGGCTGGGTCCGCGAGACCCTCAGAGAGTTGGCTTGATCCGGATGCGAGCCGCGAAAAGGAGCCGAGAGTGACCGATCGGAATTGGACCGACCCCGTCGGAAGTCCCCGCGACGAGGAGCTGGAATCCTCGCTGCGTCCCCGGAGCCTCGACGGTTTCATCGGCCAGGCCAAGGTCAAGGACAACCTGCGGATCTTCATCCGCGCCGCCCGCGAGCGGGGCGAGCCGCTGGATCACGTCCTGCTCTACGGCCCGCCGGGACTGGGCAAGACGACCCTGGCCGGGATCATCGCCGCCGAGATGGGCATGGAGGTCCGCATGAGCAGCGGGCCGGCCTTCCAGAACAGCGCCGAACTGATCGGGCTGCTGACCCAGGAGGAAGGCGCGCGGGCCGTCTTCATCGACGAGATCCACCGGCTCAACCGCATCGTCGAGGAATATCTCTATCCGGCGATGGAGGACTGGCGGATCGAACTGGTGGTGGACAAGGGACCCAACGCGCGCCACTTCCAGCTGCAGCTCTCGCCCTTCACCCTGATCGGCGCGACCACCCGCGCGGGGATGATCACCGGGGCCCTGCGCAGCCGCTTCGGCATCATCTTCCATCTGGATTTCTATCCGCCCGAGGAGCTGGCTCTGATCGTCTCGCGTTCGGCCGGGATCCTCGGCGTCGATCTCGACGAGCAGGGCGCCGCCGAGATCGCCCGCCGTTCCCGCGGCACTCCGCGCATCGCCAACCGCCTGCTGCGCCGGGTGCGCGACTTCGCCCAGGTCGACGGCGGCACGATCATCGACCGCGAGACGGCCGACCGCGGCCTGTCGCGGCTGGGCGTCGACCATCTCGGTCTCGACGATCTCGACCGCCGCTACCTGCGCCTGGTTGCCGAGCATTTCGCCGGCGGTCCGGTCGGGCTGCAGAACCTGGCCGTCTCGCTGGGCGAGGAGCCCGACACCCTGGAGGACGTCGTCGAGCCGTTCCTGATCCAGTCGGGGCTGCTGCAGCGCACGCCGCGCGGACGCGAGACGACGCCGCGCGCCTGCGCCCACCTCGGGATCCAGAATCCGCCCCGCGGCGACGGGGCGCAACGGGACCTGCTCTGAGATGTCGACCCACGCCGAGGATTTCCACTTCGATCTGCCCACCGAACTGATCGCGCAGCGACCGGCGCCGCGGCGCACGGCGTCGCGCCTGCTGCTGGTCGATCGCGGCGAGGGCCTGGCCGGCGAAGCCGCATTCTCCGATCTGCCCGCTCTGCTGCGGCCGGGCGATCTGCTGGTGGTCAACGACAGCCGCGTGCTGCCGGCGCGCCTGCGGATGCGGCGCGAACCCGGCGGCGGGCGCGTCGAACTGCTGCTGGTGCGCCCCGAAGCCGATCGTTCCTGGATCGCCATGGCCCGTCCCGGGCGCAGGCTGCGTCCCGGCGGATTGCTGGTGGCCGAAGAGGGGAAGGGCTCGGTCGTGGTCGAGGAACGTCTCGACGGCGGCTACGTGAGGATCCGGGGCCGCGAGGCGCCTCTCTCGGAGCTGGCCGAACATCTCGGCGAGACACCGTTGCCGCCCTACATCCTGCGCGGTCCGCAAACGGATTCCGAACTGGCGGCCGACGATCGCGAACGCTACCAGACTGTCTACGCACGCGAATCCGGGTCGGTCGCCGCGCCCACCGCGGGGCTGCATTTCGACGACGAACTGCTCGAAAGGCTGGCGGATGCGGGCGTGGGCCTGGCCCGGGTCACGCTGCACGTGGGGCCCGGCACGTTCCGGCCCCCCGACGAGAACGATCTGCGCCGCGGCCGCCTGCACGCGGAGGTCTTCCGGTGCCCGGCTGCGGTCAGCGCCGCGATCGCGGCGACCCGCCTGCGCGGCGGCCGCGTGATCGCGGTGGGGACCACGGCCCTGCGCGTGATCGAGACGGTCGCGCGGCTGGACCTCGACGCCGCCGGCGGCGACAGGCGGCGCTGGGAGGCCGGCCCCGGGGATCCCGATCCGGTCTTCACCGGCGAGGCCATGCGCACGCCCGAGGGCTGGGAGGTGGCCGGCATGACGCGTCTCTTCTTGCGGCCGCCGCAGGAAGTCGGCGCGGCCGACGGCCTGATCACGAATTTCCATCTGCCGGGTTCGTCGCTGCTGATGCTGATCGCATCCTTCAGCGGCCCCGGGGTGTGGCGCCCGGTCTACGACCACGCCGTGGCCGAAGGCTATCGCTTCTACAGCTACGGCGACGCCATGTTCATCCGTCCGACCGCCGCCGGCGGCGATCCGCGGACCGAGGCGCGGGAGGAAACATGAACCGCAGCGACGGCCGGGCCTTCCCGGACACGACACCCTTCTCGTTCACGGTCGAGGCCCGCGACGCGGCGAGTTCGGCGCGGCTCGGGCGCATCCGCACCGGACACGGCGAGATCCCCACGCCGGTCTTCATGCCCGTCGGAACATCGGGGTCGGTCAAGGCCATGACCTTCGAGACGGTCCGCGAGAGCGGCGCGCGGATCATTCTGGGCAATACCTACCATCTGTACCTGCGGCCGGGGCACGAGCTGATCGAGCGCCTCGGCGGGTTGCACAGTTTCCAGGGCTGGGACGGGGCCCTGCTGACCGATAGCGCCGGCTTCCAGGTCTTCTCGCTCTCGGATCTGAACAAGGTCGACGATTCGGGCGTGCGCTTCCGATCCCATCTCGACGGCAGCCGGCACGTGTTCACCCCGGAGCTTTCGATGGA
>CAYLMM010000024.1:21788-31439 GCA_964384825.1 uncultured Fibrobacteraceae bacterium | reverse complement strand
CTGGGCTCGGATATCGTGATGGCCTTCGACCACTGCCTGCCCTACGGCGCGGACGAGGCCGCGGCGGCCCGCGCCGTCGACCGCACGACCGCCTGGGCGGTGCGCTGCCGCGACGCCTTCGGACCGGGCGGCCGCGCCGAGCGCGGAGGCTGGTGGCGCTCGCTCTTCGGCATCGTGCAGGGGGGCGTCTATCCCGAGCTGCGCCGTCGCTCGGCCGCCGAGCTGATCGAGCTCGACCTGCCCGGCTACGCCGTCGGCGGCCTGTCGGTCGGCGAGCCGATCCCGCTGATGCGCGAGATGACCGGCGTCACCGCCGAACTGCTTCCGGACGACAAGCCCCGCTACCTGATGGGGGTCGGTTTCCCCGACGACATCATCGAGAGCGTCCGGCGGGGGATCGACATGTTCGACTGCGTGCTGCCGACACGGATGGGCCGCAACGGCACCGTGGTCACCCGCGAGGGACGGTTGGTCGTGCGCAACAGCGCCTACGCCGAGGACGACCGGCCCCTGGACCCCGATTGCGACTGCCCGGTCTGCCGCCGCCATTCGCGCGCCTACATCCGCCATCTGTTCAACGCCCGCGAGGTTCTGGGCCCGATGCTGGCCTCGACGCACAACATCTTCTTCTACCAGAGGCTGATGGCCGATATCCGCGCGGCCCTGGCCGCGGGAAGCCTCGATGCCTTCGCCGGCGCGTTCCTGGCGCGTTGGCGCGAGGGGGAGCGGCGCCGGCGCGACGAGGCCGCGCGCCGCAAGCCGGGCGGCCGCTGAGACCCCGGTTGCCCCCGCCGGCCGCATGTGTCATTTTGGAAGTGTTCGTCGTTCCTGGAAACAACTCGAAGGAGTCGCGATGCAGATGCTGATGTTCCTGGCCATGAGCGCCGCGCCCAAGGGCGAATCCGCCGGCGGCGGCGCCGGTCCCGCCGTGATGAACCTCGTGTTCATCGGTCTGATGGTCGTGATCTTCTACATGCTGATCTGGCGGCCCAATTCGCAGCGCCAGAAGAAGCACAAGGAGATGCTGGGCGCCCTGAAGAAGGGCGACCGGATCGTGACCAACGGCGGGCTCTTCGCCACGGTCCTCAACGTGAAGGAAGACCGCCTGGTCTGCACCATCGCCGAGGGCGTGAAGGTGGAGATCTCACGCGGTGCCGTCGGCACCGTCGTCGAGAAGGCCTGACCATGACGGCGGACGGCGATCCGGCGCGGGCGGAGATCGTGCTCTACGGCGATCCCCGTCTGCGCCTGATCTGCCGCACCGCCGATCCCGCCGATCCGACCCTGCCCGGCCTGATCGACCGCATGCGCGCTGTCATGAGGCGGCACGGGGGCGTCGGGCTCGCCGCGCCGCAGGTCGGCGACGACCGACGCGTCGTGCTGATCCGGCCGCCCGGGGATCCCGAACCTCTTGTCCTGCTGAATCCCGTCATCGCGAGTCTTTCCGACGATCTGCGCCCCTTCGAGGAGGGCTGCCTCTCCTTCCCCGACATCTACCGCGTCGTGCGGCGGCCTTCGACCGCGACCCTGCACTGGACCGGCACCGACGGCGCGCCCGCGGTCCGCGAGGACGACGACATCTTCGCGCGGATCGCGCAGCACGAGGTCGATCACCTGGACGGAATCCTCTTCATTGACCATCTTTCGCCCTGGGGGAAATTCTGGGTTCGTGTCCGCATGGCGTCCGTCCGTAGACGGATGCGGGGGGGGGATTCCCGTTGAAGATCGTGTTCATGGGTTCGCCGGGGTTCGCGGTGCCGTCGCTCGACGCCCTGGTCGAGGCCCGTTTCGATATCAGCCTGGTCGTCACCCAGCCCGACCGCCGCGCCGGCCGCGGGCGCCGGATCGAACAGACGGCCGTCAAGGTCGCCGCCGCCGGGCACGGCCTGCCCGTGCTCGAATGGGGGCGCGGCGACGCATCCCGCGTGACCCGCTCGGTCCTCGACCAGAAGCCCGACGCGGTGGTCGTGGTCGCCTTCGGGCACATCCTGCGCGAACCGCTGCTGACCTCGCCTCCGTTGGGCTGCCTTAACGTGCACGCCTCGCTGCTGCCTCGCTGGCGCGGCGTTTCCCCTGTGCATTACTCCATCCTGCACAACGATTCCTGGACCGGGGTTTCGCTGATGCGGATGAACGCGGGCGTCGATACCGGGCCGGTCCTGGCCCAGGCCCCCACGCCGATCGATCCCGAGGAGACCGCCGGCGATCTGCTCGAAAGGCTGGCCGGACTGGGCGCCGATCTGCTGGTGCGCGGCCTGCGGGATCTGGCCGTCGGGCGCATCGAAGCGGAGCCCCAGACCGACAAGGGGGCCGTCTACGCCCCGAAGCTGACCCGCTCGCTCTCGCCGGTGCGCTGGGAGCGGCACGTGGTGTCGGTGCACAACCAGATCCGGGGCCTGCAGCCCTGGCCCGGAGCCACCAGCTTCCTCGACGACCGGCAGGTCAAGATCACCTCGGCGCGGCCCTATTCGATGCTGACCGGCGACACCGAGCCCGGCACCGTGGTCGGGGTCATCGAGGACGGCATCCTGGTCGCCTGCGGCGAGGGCGTGCTGCTGGTGACCGGATTGCAGAACCCCGGCCGCAAGCCCATGACCGCCGCCGAGTACCTGCGGGGCCGTCCGGTGGCCGTCGGAACCCGTCTGCGCTCATGAAGACCGATCCGATCCGCCGCCGGGCCTGGGAGGTCCTGCGTGATTTCGGCGCCGGCGCGCCCCTCGATCCGACCCTCGACGCCGCCCTGGACGCGGTCGACGAACCCCGGAGCCGTTCCTTCCTGGCCGAGCTCGTCAAGGGCGCCATCCGCTGGCGGGGGCGCTACGACGCGGTCATCCAGGCGTTCCTGCGCCATCCCCGCCGCAGCCCCGATGCCAAGACGCGGGAGGTCCTGCGCCTGGGTCTGCATCAGTTGATCTCCTGCGACGGCGTTCCCGCCTATGCGGCGGTCGACCAGTCGGTGCGCCTGGCGCGCGCGGTCTGCGGCGCGCGGACCGCCCCTTTCGTCAACGGCCTGCTGCAGTCGGCGGCCCGGCATCTGGCCGCGGCCGACGTTCCGGCCGACGAGGCCCTGCTCCCGCTGTACCCCGATCCCGCCACCGATCCGGCCGGCCACATCGCCGCCCGCCATTCCCATCCCCGGTGGCTGGTCGAACGCTGGCTGGACCGCTTCGGGATGGAAGGCTGCGCCGATCTCTGCGCCCGCGACAACGCGCCGCCGCCGCTCTGCGTGCGCGTCCTGGAGCCCGTCGATCCGGCCGCCGCGACGTCGCGTCTGGCCGCAGCCGGGCTCGAACCGCGCGCGTCGGGTGAGGATCCACGCTGCCTGGTCCTCGACGCGCCGCCGGTCCGCCGCGAACTGGCCCGGGTGCTGGCCGGCGAACCCGGGGTCATCGTCCAGGACGCCGCCGTCCAGGAGGCCACCGCCTGGCTGGGACGCGGCTGTTCGGGCCGGGTGGTCGATCTCTGCGCCGCGCCGGGGGGCAAGGCCTTCCATCTGCGCGCTGCGGTCGGAAAGTCGGGATCGGTCGTCGCGATGGATGTCTCGGCCGCCAGGCTGGGCCTGGTCCGCGAAACGTCCGACAGGATGGGAGGGGCGCCGTTGCCGCTGCTGGTGGGGGATGCTATGATGCCGCCGTTGAAGCGCGGATCCTGCGACGCCGTGCTGCTGGATGGCCCCTGCACCGGGACCGGAGTCCTGCGCCGGCATCCGGAGGGCCGCTGGCTGGTCTCCCCGCGGAGCATCGAGCGCAGCGGCGCACGGTTGCGGGATCTGGCCGTCGCCGCCGCCGACCTGGTCCGGCCCGGCGGCCTGCTGCTCTACTGCACCTGTTCGCTGGAGCCCGAGGAGAACGAGGCTGTCGTTGCTCATCTGCTCGCCGGACGCCCCGATTTCGCGGCCGAGGCTCCCGGCGATCCGGACCGTCGCTGGCTGCCCCAGCGCGATGGCGCGGACGGTTTCTACGCGGCGCGGCTGCGCCGCCGGGAAGGATGTTCATGAAGCTCGGACGCTTCCTCTTGATGCTCGGCGGACTGGCCGCCCTGGCGGTGGTCTGCCTGGCGGTGGTCCACTTTCTGGTGATGCCCCTGATCGTCCACCGTCACGACGTGGTGCGGGCGCCGCAACTGCTGGGTTCGACCGTCTCCGAGGCCCGGGAGACGGCCGCCGCGGTCGGCCTGGATATCGAGATCGTCCGGCGCGACGCGCATCCGTCGCAGCCCGCGGGCACGGTCATCGACCAGCAGCCGGTTCCCGGCCTGGCGATGCGCCAGGGCCGCAGGATCGCCCTGGTGACCAGCAGCGGTCCCGCCGCGGGCGCCGTGCCGGCCCTGGCCGGCCTTTCGCCACGGCAGGCCGGAGCCACCCTCCAGCGCGAAGACTATCGCCTCGGCCGGGCGCTGCACGTGCGTCTTCCCGACCGGGCGGCCGAAGTGGTGATGTGCCAGTCGCCTCCCGCGGGCACCCATCTGCGCAAGGGAAGGCAAGTGGACATGGTCGTCGCCGAACCGGCGGCCCGTCCGAGCTTCCTGATGCCCGACCTGAGGGGCCTTTCGCTCTACGTGGCGCGCGAGGGCGTGGCGGACGCCGGCTGCGTCACCTCGCCGGTCCGTTTCCGCCGCGAGTCCGGGATGGCGCCCAACACCGTTCTCGAGCAGCGGCCGTCGCCCGGCACGCGCATCCGCAGGGGAGAGACGATTGAACTGGTGGCTTCGACACGCTGAAACGACGACGGGCGTCGCGCCCTCGCTGCTGGCCGCAGATTTCGGGCGCCTGGCCGACGAGCTGGCCTCGCTGACCGACGCCGGCTGCGATATCTTCCATCTCGACGTGATGGACGGGCATTTCGTGCCCAACATCACCTTCGGCCCGTTCATCGTCGCCGCCGTGCGCCGGCTGACCGATCTTCCGCTCGATACTCATCTGATGCTCTCGCGGCCCGATCTCTACGTCGGCCCCTTCGCCGACGCGGGGGCGGACGCCCTGACCATCCACGTCGAATCCGATTGCGACGTGGGCGACACGCTGGCGGCCATCGAGGCCCGGGGCGTCAAGACGGGGATCTCGCTGAATCCCGGCACGGCCCTGGACGAGACGAAGCCCTATCTGGCGGATCTGGATCTGGTGCTGGTCATGTCCGTCGAACCGGGATTCGGCGGGCAGTCCTTCCGGCCGGAAGCCTTGGACAAGGTTCGCGAACTTTGTCGGCTGCGGGATGAAAACGGCTGGAAATACGCCGTTTCCATCGATGGCGGCGTCGCCGGCGGGACGGCCCCCGGTTGCCGCGAGGCCGGCGCCGATATCCTGGTTTCCGGATCCTGGCTGCTCGCGGCGGAGGACCGGGCCGCCGCCGTGGCCGAACTGCGGGGCTGAGCCGACCACCTGCCGAGGGGCTTGTCGACAAATAACTTGCTCCTGCGGCCCTTGTGATCTATTCTGTGCCGTTGCGGCTCTCTGGGCCGGGCGTATTTGTATGCCCGCCCGTTGTTTTTCTGCGCTTCGTCCCGTTTGCGGGGGCGGGGCCGAAGCCCGCGGAACCGGAGATCGACGGTGTTTCAGGAACTGACCCGTCGCCTGGACGGCGCTTTCAAGAAGCTGGCCGGCCAGGGGACGTTGACCGAAGACAACGTCAAGGATGTGCTGCGCGAGGTCCGGCTGGCGCTGCTCGAGGCCGACGTCAACTACGGCGTCGCCCGCGATTTCGTCGCGGCCATCCGCGAGAAGGCCTTGGGCCACGAGGTTCTGGGGTCCCTGTCCCCGGCCGAACAGGTCGTGACCATCGTCCGCGACGAGATGGTCGCGCTGCTCGGCGGCCAGGCTTCCGATCTGGCGCTCGGCGGCGGCCCGGTGGCCACGCTGATGGTCATGGGCCTGCAGGGCAGCGGCAAGACGACCTTCTGCGCCAAGCTGGCGCACAAGCTGAAGAAGGAAGGCCGCCGCCCGATGCTGGTGGCCGCCGACATCTACCGGCCCGCCGCCATCGATCAGCTGCATACGCTGGCCGAGACCGTCGGCGTTCCGGTGCACAGCGACCGCGAGAAGAAGAACGCGCCGAACATCGTGAAGATGGCGCATCGCCGGGCCAAGGACCGGGGCTGCGACGTGCTGATCGTCGACACCGCCGGGCGTCTGCACATCGACGACGTCCTGATGCAGGAGCTGGCCGCCATCGACAAGGCGGTCCCGATGCACGAGAAGCTCCTGGTCGTCGACGCCATGGTCGGCCAGGAGGCGGTCACGATCGCCACCGAGTTCGCCGAGAAGGTGGGCTTCGACGGCGCGGTTCTCTCGAAGCTCGACGGCGACGCCCGCGGCGGCGCCGCGCTCTCGATCCTGAAGGTGACCGGCCGGCCGGTGAAGCTGGTCTCGGTGGGCGAGAAGCCCGACGATCTGGAAACCTTCCATCCCGACCGCATGGCCGGTCGGATCCTCGGCATGGGCGACGTGATGACGCTGCTCGAGCAGGCCGAGGAGAAGCTCGACCAGGACGAGGCCCAGGATCTGGCCGAGCGCTTCATGCAGAATCAGTTCTCGCTCGAGGACTACCACAAGCAGATCCGGCAGGTGCGCCGGATGGGTCCCCTGAAGAGCGTCATGGGGATGCTGCCGGGTATGAATTCCGGCGTGCTGGACAAGGTCAAGGTGGACGACGGGCAACTGGTGCGGACCGAGGCCATCATCAACTCGATGACCCTCGGCGAGCGCCGCCAGCCCGACATCATCAACGGGTCCCGGCGCAAGCGCATCGCGCGCGGCAGCGGGACCAACGTGTCCCAGGTGAACAAGCTTCTGAAGCAGTTCCGGGACATGCGCCGCATGATGCGGCAGATCAACGCCGCCGGCGGAATCGAGGCCTTCGGCCGGAAACTCGGCGGCGAGTCCTAGCTCCCCGCTTGGCAGGGGAGCGGACACGGCCTATATTTGCCCGCCCGTCTTTTGGGCGGGGCTCTGAGCAGAGAAGCGACACACATCCGGAGGTGAACGGTGTCGACTGCCATCCGACTGACCCGCATGGGTCGCAAGAAACGCCCTTTCTATCGCCTTGTGGCCATGGACAGCCGCAAACGCCGTGACGGTGCCTACCTGGCCAATCTCGGCTTCTACAATCCGTTCGTGGAGCCTTTCGAGGTCCAGCTGCACGACGAGGAGATCATCGCCTGGTTGAAGAAGGGCGCGGTTCCTTCCGATACCGCTCGTTCCCTGCTGCGCAACCAGGGCGTGCTCTATCGTTGGTCCCTGATCAAGCAGGGGCTGAGCAAGGACGAGGTCGAAGCCAAGGTCGCCGAGTGGAAGTCCGGCAGCGAGCAGCGCGAGGTCGACAAGGCCCAGCGCAAGGCCGCCGCCGCCGCCAAGGCCAAGGCCGAGGCCGAAGCCGCCGCCGCCGCCGAGGCCAAGGCCGCCGAGGAGGCCGCCGCCGCCGAGGCCAAGGCCGCCGAGGAAGCCGCCGCTGCCGAGGCCAAGGCCGCCGAGGAGACCTCCGAGGAGGCTGCCGAAGAGCCCGCCGAAGAGGCCGCCGAAGAGCCCGAGAAGCCCGCGGACGAGGGTTGATGATCATGCGTGACGCTGCCGATCTGGTCGCCTACATCGCCGTCAACCTGGTCGATCATCCCGAGGCCGTTCAGGTCGAGAAGACCGTCGACGGCCAGGTCGAGACGTTCATGCTGCGGGTCCATCCGGACGATCGCGGCAAGGTGATCGGCAAGGGAGGCCACACGGCCAACGCCGTGCGCACCCTGCTGCAGGCCTTCGGAGCCCGCAACGACCGCCGTCTCGGCTTCGAGATCATCGACGAAGAAGCCGGACAGTAGGAGGCGCCCGACGCCATGACGCGATTTCCGGATGACGCCTTCGTCGCGGTCGCCGAGATCGTCAGGGCGGTAGGGTTGCGGGGCGAGGTCAAACTCTATCCGCTGCTGGACTGGTACGAGCCCCTGCTGGATGCGGACGTCCTGGTCCGCGGCGACGGGTCGGCGCTCGAGATCGAGCGTTGGCGTGCCGTCAGCGGCGGGGTCGTGGTGAGGATCGCCGGGATCAGTGATCGCGACGAGGCGGAATCCGTCGTCGGGGAGCGGATCGGCTTCCTCCGGGGCCGATACCGTGACGCCGGTTTTCCCCGTCCCGCGGGCGGCCTGCCGTTCCGGTACGTGGGACGCGAGGTCGTGACCCGGACGGGTGAGGAAGTGGGCGTGGTCGACGAGGTTCGTCTCTACGGTCCGCAGTTCACCCTGGTGATCCCCGCGCAGGGGGGCGAGATCCTGATCCCCGCGGTGGCGCCGATCCTCGTCGAGAACGACGAGCTCGAGGGCCCGCTGGTGATCGATCCGCCGGAAGGCCTGCTCGATGCCGATTGAGATCAAGATCCTGACCCTGTTCCCGGACATGATCCGGGCCGCTCTGGAGACGAGCATCCTCGGGCGCGCGCAGAAGCAGGGACAGGTGGATTATACGGTCGTGGACATCCGCGACTACGCGGTGGACAAGCACCGTACGGTCGACGGCACGCCCTACGGAGGCGGCGCCGGGATGATCATGATGGCGCCGCCGGTGGTCGACGCCGTCGAGGCCCACCGCGGCCGGTCCGAAGCGCCGGTGCTGCTGACGTCCCCGCAGGGGGAGCGGCTGGACGAGGACCTGGTCCTCGAACTGGTGGCGCAGTGCCGCGACATCGGCGAACTGATCGTCGTCTGCGGGCACTACAAGGGCGTCGACGAGAGGGCGCGCGAACTGGTCGTCACCCGCGAGGTCTCGATCGGGGACTACGTCCTGACCGGCGGGGAGCTGCCGGCCCTGGTGATCGTCGACGCGGTCGTGCGCCGGCTGCCGGGAGTGCTGCACAACAGCGACTCGGCCGAGAACGACAGCTTCACGGACGCGCGCGACGGCGGGCTGGAGTGCCCATGGTACACACGGCCGCCCGTCTACCGCGGCCTTGAGGTCCCGGAGATCCTGCTTTCGGGACATCACGCCAATATCGAGGCGTGGCAGAGGGAACAGGCCCGGCTCCGGACGAACGAGCGCCGGCCGGACCTGACGACCACGGAAGAAGATGATCGCGAGCCTCCCGCAAAGGGCGGGGGGATATGAGACAAGTCGCCGCCGGGCGGTTCCCGGGGACGGCATCCAGGAGGCCATGATGAGCAACGTCATCGATTCGATCCGCCGCGATTCGGCGCGGAACGACCTGCCCGAGTTCGCCATCGGCGACACCGTGCGCTGCGGCGTCCGCATCCGCGAGGGCGGCAAGACACGCATCCAGAATTTCGAGGGCGTGGTCATGGCCCGCCGGGGCACCGGCAACGAGGCCGCGATCACCGTGCGGAAGATCTCCGGCGGCGTCGCCGTCGAGCGCGTCTTCCCCGTCGAGTCGCCGAACCTGGCGAGCATCGACGTCGTGCGCCGGGGCAAGGTGCGCCGGGCCAAGCTCTACTACCTGCGCGCCCTGACCGGCCGCAAGGCACGCATCCGCGAGCGCCAGCACATCAAGAAGTGAGCGCCGATCCCGGTGCCCTGGTCGCCTTCGACCGGGAACGGTCGGGTGACGAGCGCCGCCTGGTCTGCGGCGTGGACGAGGCGGGCCGCGGCTGCCTGGCCGGGCCGGTGACCGCCGGCGCCGTGATCCTGCCGCCCGGGTGGTGCCCCGAGGGCCTGGACGACTC
>CAYLMM010000024.1:0-21778 GCA_964384825.1 uncultured Fibrobacteraceae bacterium | reverse complement strand
TCCAAGCGTCTCGACGCCTCCCGGCGCGAGTCGTTGTACGACGCCATCGTCGAAGGCGCCCTGTCATGGGGCGCCTTCGACGTATCGGCCGCCGAGATCGACCGCGTGAACATCCTGCAGGCCACGATGCTGGCCATGGTCGGCGCGGTCGATTCCCTGGCGACGCAACCCGATCTGGTGCTGGTCGACGGCAACCGTCTGCCCCGGTGGGAGCGGGAGGCGCAGGCCGTGATCGGCGGCGACGGGCTGGGCGCCTCGGTGGCGGCCGCATCGATCATCGCCAAGGTCACCCGCGACCGGCTGATGACCGCCTACGACGCCGCCCATCCCGGCTACGGCTTCGCCGGCCACAAGGGATACGGTTCGGCCGAACACCTCGCGGCCCTGCGCCGCCTCGGTCCCTGTCCCATCCACCGCAGGACCTTCCGCCCGGTGGCCCAGCTCGGCCAAGGGCGGCTCTGGTAGATCCCCCGCCTCCGCGGGCCGCCTTCTTGCATGCCCCGGCTTCCTCCCGGAAATGGACGGTCCGATGATCGGCAACGTGTTTCGGCCGTCGCCCCATCGCCTCGGCGCGATGGGCGAGGGCATCGCGCGCCTCTATCTCGAGGCGCACGGCTATCTCGTGCTCGAAGCGGGGTTCCGCACCCGGGAGGGGGAGATCGACCTGATCGCCAGCCGCGCCGGGGTGGCGGTCTTCGTCGAGGTCAAGACCCGCCGCGGCCGCGCCTGCGGCTCCCCGGAGGACGCGGTGGACCGCCGCAAGCTGATGAGGATGCGCCGGGTGGCCGGGGCCTGGATCAGCGGCGGCTGCTGCCGCGGGATCCGGGAATTCCGGTTCGACGTCGTGGGGGTGGACGTGCGGCCCGGGGGGCTGGAACTGCGTCATCTGAAGGGCGTCGCCGGGTGGTGACGGCCCGGCCGGCCGACGCATCCCGGCGTTTGCGGCGGATTTCGCTGGAACGCCGATCGGCTTGGGCTTATTGTTGGCCACCAACGCTCCGGGCGGGCCTCTCGGACCATCCCACGGCATACATCGAATACGGCGCCGGACGGCGCCGCTCCGGGTCGTCGGCCCGGTCGAAAGGCAATCTACGATGGCGGAATACGACTTCACCGAGATCGAGGCGCGCTGGCGGCGGCGCTGGGACGAGGAAGGCTATCACCGGACCGACATGTCCGACGCGGCGCGCAAGTGCTACAGCCTGGTGATGTTCTCCTACCCCTCGGGCGACAAGCTGCATCTCGGCCACTGGTACAACTACGTTCCGGCCGACACCTGGACCCGCTTCAAGAAGATGCGGGGCTTCAACGTGTTCCAGCCCATGGGATTCGACAGCTTCGGGCTGCCCGCCGAGAACTACGCCATCAAATGCGGCGTTCCGCCCCAGGTGCACACCGAGGAGAACATCAAGGTCATCCGCGAGCAACTGGCCACCCTCGGGGCCATGTACGACTGGAACAGCGAGCTGGCCACCCACCGGCCCGATTTCTACAAGTGGACCCAGTGGCTGTTTCTGACGCTCTACGAGAACGGCCTGGCCTACCGGTCCGACCAGCCGGTCAACTGGTGCGAATCGTGCCAGACGGTGCTGGCGAACGAGCAGGTCGTCGACGGGGCCTGCGAGCGTTGCGGCCACGTGATCGAGCGCCGCAACCTGACCCAGTGGTGCTTCCGGATCACCGAGTACGCCGACCGCCTGATCGACGGCCTGCGCGATCTGGACTGGCCCGAGGAGACCAAGAAGAAGCAGATCAACTGGATCGGCCGCAGCGAGGGAGCCGAGATCGTCTTCACGGTGCCCGGGCGCTGCCTGCAGGGCGAGATCCCGGCCGACGCCGAGACCGACGAGCAGGGGAATCTGCGCCTGCGGGTCTTCACCACCCGTCCCGATACGCTCTTCGGGGTCACCTACATGGTGCTCGCGCCCGAGCATCCGCTGGTCGGCCTGCTGACCGAGCCGGCCCGGCGCGAGGCCGTCGAGACCTACATCCGCGAAGCCGGCCGCCTGAGCGAGGTCGACCGCCAGAGCACCGACCGGCCCAAGACCGGCGTGCCGATCGGCGCGACCGCGGTCAACCCGGTCGACGGCCGCGAGGTCCCGGTGTGGATCGCCGACTACGTCCTGGCCAGCTACGGCACCGGCGCTGTCATGGCCGTCCCCGGACACGACGAGCGCGATTTCGCCTTCGCCGCCGCCCACGACCTGCCGGTGCGCAGGGTCATCCTGGGCGAGGGGCAGGATCCGGCAGCGCCTCTGGCCGAGGCGTGGACCGGGACCGGCGCGATGATCGATTCGGGCCGTTTCGACGGCATGGATTACCGCGAGGGCGGGGCCGCGGTCGTTGCGGATCTGGCCGAACGCGGTCTGGGCGAGGCCACCATCCAGTACCGCCTGCGCGACTGGCTGATCAGCCGCCAGCGCTACTGGGGCGCGCCGATCCCCATCGTCTACTGCCCGGAATGCGGCGAGGTGCCGGTGCCGGTCGAGGACCTGCCGGTGCTGTTGCCCGAGGATGTCGACTACAAGCCCAAGGGCAAGTCGCCGCTGGCCTCGTCCGAGAGCTTCATGAACACGTCCTGTCCCAAATGCGGCGGTCCGGCCCGGCGCGATCCCGACACGATGGACACCTTCGTGTGCAGCTCGTGGTACTTCCTGCGCTATCCCGAGCCCGGCCGCGACGACGTCGCCTTCGACCGCGCGACGATGGACGCCTGGCTGCCGGTCGACCAGTACATCGGCGGCGCGGATCACGCCTACGGGCACCTGATCTTCTCGCGCTTCGTGACCAAGGTGCTGCACGATCTCGGCCTGGTCGGTTTCGACGAGCCCTTCACCTGCCTGCGCCATCAGGGGATGATCACGCGCGACGGCGAGAAGATGTCGAAGTCCAAGGGCAACGTGGTGGTGCCTTCGGATTATCTCGACAGTTACGGCACCGACACCCTGCGGGCCTACCTGATGTTCGGCTTCGCGTTCGCCGAGGGCGGCGACTGGACCGACGAGGGCATCGAGGGCATGCACCGCTACCTGAAGCGCGTCTGGCGGCTGGTCCACGCCGCGGTCGACGGGATTCCCCCCGCCGGCGACGCCCCCGCCGACGCCGCGCCGATCACCGCCGAGCAGGCCGCCGCGCGCTGGCCCGAGCTGCGCCGGGTGATGCACAATTCCATCAAGGGATGCACCCAGGACATCGAACGCTTCCAGTTCAACACGGCGCTCAGCCGCCTGATGGAACTGACCAACGCGCTGTTCGTCTACGCCGGCCGCGACGCGGTCGGTCTCGACGACCCCGGCTATAGCGAGGCCGTGCACAACCTGGCGCGGATGATCAGCCCCTTCGCTCCCCATCTGGGAGAGGAGCTCTGGGCGTCGCTCGGCGGCCAGGGGCACGTCTTCGACGCCGGCTGGCCCGATTGGGATCCGACGTTCCTGGTGGCCGACACCGTGACCTACGTCGTGCAGATCAACGGCAAGATCCGTGAGAAGATCCAGCTGGCCCGCAACCTCGATCGCGCGGCCGTGGCCGAGGCCGCCCTGGCCTGCGGCCGGATTCCGGAACTGATCGCCGGACGCGAGGTTCGCAAGACCATCGTGGTGCCGAACAAGCTGGTCAACCTGGTGGTCTGATCCCGCCGTCCGCGGATGAGGCCGTCGGCGATCGTGGCCCGACGCAGTGGGGGGCGCGGATGAATTACTGGGATATCCTGGCCGAAGCCGAGGCGCTGCTGGCGCGCGGCGAATTCGCGGCCGCCGAGCTTCGTTTCCATGAAGCCCGGCGGGTGCGGGACGACTCCCCGGGCCGGGTCTTCCTGTCCGAGAAGATGGCCGACGCCGTGCGCGGAGCGTGGTCCCGTCTGCGCGGCGCCCCGTCCGGCGCCGACGGAAGGTGGGAAGCGGCCGCCGGCGCATTCCGCGAACATTATCTGGTCGCCGGCGCTGAAGCGGTCGCCCGCGCCGGCGAGATGCTGGCCGCTTCCGCCGAGGTTTCCGGCGAGCATCTTTCCCTCTGCGCCTCCGTCCTGCATCTCGTCTCCCGCAGCAGGATCTATCCATCCGACGCCCGGCAGGTGCCGGCTCTGGTGCTGGCGGTGCTGACGGCGTCGCTGGCTTCTTCGGCCGCGCCGCCGGCCGGCATCCTCGACGGCGATCTGCCCCTGGACGAACCGGATCGCGTGGCCGCGGCCAGGCTCGGGACCCGGCTCGTCGACGGCCTGCGATCGGCCGGAGCGGAGCAGGCCGTGATCCGTGACCTGGCCGAGAGCCTGCTCGAGATGCTCGCGCCGACCCGCTTCTCCCTGCACAGCCCCCTGGAAGAGGAGCGCTCCTGGCGCGAGGCCGTCCTGACCGACCGCGGACTCGGGGACGGGATCCGCGCGGCCGGCCTGTACCGCCATTTCCTCGCCGTGGGTCCGCAGCAGTCGCGGCGCGACGAGGCGCGCGTGCGGTTGCTGGAGATCCTGGCCAATATCGACCGCTTCCATGTCGCGGTGCCGCGGTACGACGAGGCCGTGGGGGCGGCCGGGGCCGAGCGGCCTCTCGACGCGGCCCTGGCCGAACGCTACGACCGGGGATTGGCGATCGTCGCGGCCCGTCTCCAGGCGCCGGGAAGATCCTGGGCCTCCTGCGCCCGCGAAGGCGATGCCTGGACGGTCGTCTGCTGGCGGGGCGACGATCCGGTCGATGTCGTCACCTGGCTCCCCGGCCAGGATCAGGAATCGGTGCGGGCGTTCCTGGCTTCCTGCCGCGGGGTGGTGCTGGCCGCCGGCGGATCGGAATCTCCCGACCCCCTGCGCGGCGCGCCGCTCTTTCCGGTGGCCGAGGCCCTGCTGGAACCCTGGCTGCCGGCGGCCGGCCTGACCGCCGACGCCGTGGCCGATCTGATAAGGGGCTGCGCCGGCGGCGAGAAACGGGCCTCGCATCCGGCCTGGGATCGAGACGAGGCCGTCCCGGGGACGCCGCTCGACATCGCCCTGCGCGCGGGGCGGCTGTGGCGCGTCTGCCTGCGGCGGGTCCGACGGGCGGGCCCGGTGTTCCTGGCCGGCGTCGAGATGCTGGCCGCCGCCGCCGATCCGGTCGCCACGACCCTCGTCATGGCGCTCGACCGCGCCGCGGACACCGATGCCGCCGCGGCGTGGCCCGAACCCCTTCCTTTGGCCGGGCGCCCATCGCCCCGGCTCGGCGCCGTGGATCGCGATCCGCCGCCGGCCTTGTCCGAGGAGGACCGGCAGGTTCTGCGCGACGACGCGATCCTGGTTTCGGGTGGCGATGCCGCCGCGGTGCTGGCGGCCTGGAGCGAGGAGCGTCCGCGCGTGCGGATCGTGCTGGATCATGCCGGCAGGCTCGGCGCGGCGGCTGCGGCGCTGGCCGGAAGCGACGGGCCGGTGACCATCCTGCCCCGCGGCGGCGTCCCGCACGATCTCGAACGCGCCCTGGCGTTGCTGCGCACGCTGACCCCCGCGCCGGAAGGGGCGTGGGATCCTCTCGTCCTGTTCCACTGGATTCGGATCTGCGAGAGCCACAACGGCGATCTGCTGGATTTCCTGGCCGTGCGCCCGCGGCCCGCGGCGGCGGTCGGGATCTGCGATCGCTATCGCGAGGTCGTCGCCGCCCTGCCGGCCGCCGGCGAAGGCACGCGCTGGATGTGCGAGCTGGAGGAGCGGGCGGCCGCGTCGCGGGTCGTGGCCGGAACGGCGGACGATCTCGACGGCGCGACGGCGGACCTGGGACGGCGCTGGGGGGCTTCGGCCGCCGGCGCGGCGGCCTGGGCCTTCTGCGGCAGCGCCGGCATCCATTGGCGGCTGGTGCGCCGATCCCGCGGCGCCGGCGCCGACCTCCATCGACGCCTGGCCCCGTTGTCTTGCGCCCATCTCTCGCTGCTGCCCGCGACGCCCTTTCTCGGCGAGCGGCTGGCCGGCCTGCTGGCCGGATGGCTGCCTGCCGGAACGACGGCGCGGCGCCTGGTCCTGCCCGGCGGCGACCGCTCCCAATTGCGTCTCGCCGGCCGGGGAATCGATGTGGACGCCGAGATAGCGCGCGGCGACGCCTTCGCCGGATGTCTGGAATTCTTCGAAACCGCGGATGCGGGCAACGGGGCCGTCCTGGTCGCGCCGGCCGGCGGTCCGCTGAGGGTGTTCATCGAAGCCCAGGCGCGGCATGAGAAGGAGCAGGGCCTGCGCGGCAGGCTTCTGGTTCCGGACGATCTTTGGGATGCTCCCGCCGCCGCCGCCGTATCCCGGTTGATGATCGCCCGCCTCGAGAGCCTCGACGTCGTCGCTCCCGCGCCCGAGCAGCCCGATCCCGAGGCCTGGCGCGAGGCCGACCGTCTGCGGGCCGAGGCGCTGGACGGATCGTTCGATCTCTGCGCCCTGGAGGTCGGGGCGCTGCTGGAGATCGGGGCGGCGGCGGTGGACGTGCTCGATACCCGCTGGGCGCGCCGGCTGCCGGCGTCCGTCCCGGACGGTCCGGTCGCGGCCGTGCGCCGCGGCGGAATCGAGCTTCTGGAGTTGCCGGCCGGCTCCCGCGACCGCCGCCGGAAGAAAAGGGCGTCCGGATCCCTGGCCGCGGCCTGTCTGGACTGGTGCCGCGATGAGCGTATCTGCGACGACCGGGGAGAAGGTCTGCTTCCCGGCACCGCGGCTTCGGCGCCGAAGATTCCGGGCGACATCCCGCGGGCCGGTTCTCTGATCCTCGCCGGCGAACAACGCGAGGCCCTGCTGCATCAGCTTCTGAGGGATCTCGTGCGCCGCCGCGAGTCCGGCGAGACGACGGCCTGGATGCTTTTCGTCGGCGCGCGTCCGCCGGCGGTCGCCGCCGCTGTGGCTCGGGCGCTGCCCTTCGCCGCTCCCTCGGTCCCGCCGCGGAGCCCCGCCGGGGGGCCGGTCTACTGGGTCCGTCCCGGGGACCTGGCCGACGCCGGAACGAGGCGCGTGCTGACGGAGAATCCTCCGACCGCGGTCCATGCCGCCGATCTGCGCGATTGGCTGCCCCCGGCCGCGGATCCGGCCACCGCGGCCGCCCTGCGTTTCCTGGTTCGCGACCTCCGTTGCACCGTGCTGGTCGGAGCCTCTTCGCTGCCTGCCGCCTGGGACCGCTTCTGCCGGACGCTCTGGGAGACCGCCGCGGACCGGCCGCATCTTTTGCCCGCGGCGCGCGACGACGGTTCCGATCGGGGCGATGGCGGGCTGCCGCCGGTCTCGGCGGGCCGGATCGGACACCCGCGGATCCTTTGTCCGCGATGCGGGACGGAGTTTCCCTTGAAGCGGGCCGGCATGTCGTGTCCCTCCTGCAGCCTCGCCGCCGGTCGCTGGCTCGCGCCGTCGGCCCGGGCGCGTCTGCGCGCCGATCTGCTGGATCTGAAGGTGCGCGCCCTGCTCGACCGGTCCGATCTCGGGGCCGGAGCGCCCCTGGTAATATGGACCGAAGCCCTGCGCGTCGGCGCCCTGGGGAAGGTCCTGTCGGAGCACGGCATCTCGGCCCGCCGCAGCGAGGACCGCCTGCGGATCGATCCCGGCGACGGGCGCTGCTGGGAACTGGCGGTCCTGGGAACGGGCGTCGCGCCGCGTCCGGGTTGTCGCCACGCGCTGCTGGATCTGCCGGAGGACGAATCCGACCTGCAGGCTTTCCGCCGCGCCGCCGGGGGAGAGGTCGGCCTCTGGTACCATCCCCTGGAAGTGTCGGCATCGCACCGGCCGCCGGCCTGCGGTCCGGCGAGTGTCCGTTACGCCCGCCTGCTGGGAGGGATGGTCGAACCGGCGGGATTGGATGCGGCCTGGCGTTGGGAGGGGATCCTGCCGGCGCGTCTGATGGCGCTGCTGACCGGGATGCAGCCCGGCACAGTCCGCCGCGCGATGTCGGTGGCGGAGTGGGCCGCCGAAGTCGCCGGATTCGCCCGCGACGGAGACCTGGATCCCGGGCCGCGGCGTCTCGAACCCCGGCTCACCTACACCGAACTCGATTTCCGCGCAGGCCGCCTGCGCAACGCCCTGAAGCGGCTGCTGCCGGTGCTCCTGAACGGGCTGCGGCCCGGCGCGATCACCGTCCTCGACATCGACTCCCTGCCCCTGGCGCTCGAATGGGACGACCTGGCTCTCTGCGATCGCTTCCTCGCCGCCTCGTCGCTGCGCCTGGGCGATTCCGGCGCCGGCGATCCCCAACCCGATCGCGATGCCGCGGCCGTCGGCGTCGAACTGCTCTACGTTCCGGATCAGGGGATGCTCTTCTCGCCCCGGCGCCGGATCGGCTGCCTGGGCGTCGTGCCGCGAGTCGTCGAGGCCCTGGACGCGCGCCTCGACCGTTTCCTGGCCGGCGCCGCCGGGATCTTCGATTCGCGGACCGCCGACGGTCTGCTGACCGTGCCCTCGGACCGTGATCTGCTGGCGATGGGGATCCTGCTCGGCGCCTGGCGCCTGGCCGGCGCTCCCGCGGCTGGCGAGATCCCCCTGCCCGCCGATACGGGATGGGCCGCGGCCCTGCGCGAAGGCGGCCCGCTCGGTCCGCAGCTCCTGCTCGGCGATCTGGCGGTCGCGCGGGAGGAATGGGGCGGGCGTCTGCGCGACGCCTGGTCGACCGGGTTCCTCGAGGAAGCTCCCGATACCGCCTTGCCGTCCGGGAAGGACGCGGCGCCCCGCGGTCGGCGCTCCGCCGGGGACGAGGTCGCGACGACCACCGATTTCCTGACCGGGCGGGGTTTCGGGATCCGGGTGCTGCGCGGCCCGGCCGGCACCGGCAGGATGGATACCGCGGCGGCGGCCCTGGCCGCGGCTCTGGGCCGCGGCGTGCCGGCGGCGATGGTGCGGGTCCACGTTCCCGACGCCGCGACCGCGGCCCGTTTCCATCTGGCCTGGCGCGCGGTCGCGCCGGAGCAGCCGCCGCCGGCGTTGCGGATCGGCAGCCGGCACGCGCCCGAGGGCCCGCCCGCTGAGCCGGGCTGCCTGCCGGCCGATCCCGCGCGCATGGTCTGTCTGCTGCTCGAGGCCCAGGACATGCCGACCGAGACGCGCTTCCGGATCTCGCAGCGCTACCGTTTGGGACGCTTGCTGGCGACGGTCGATCCGATCCTGGCCGAAGAAGCCTGGGAGCACCTTTTCCTGACCACTCCCGCGCGTGGGGACATCGTCGAATTCACTGTCCAGCGCCGCCAGTCGCGGCGTCTCTGGTCCGAGCAGAAGGGTTTCGCGGCGGTGGCCGGAGTCGAGCTCAAGGGCCGGGCCCTGCGCCGGGACAAGGGCGAATGCGCCGCGCACTGGGCGACCAACCTCGACGAATGCCTCGGCTTCATCGAGGACGAGCGCCGCGGCGGATCCGGCGCGCTGGAGGTGGCGCTGGCCGCGCCGGTCGCCGACGATCTGGCCTACATCGGCAAGGCCGCCGCCCGGCTCGGCTGGCTGGCCGTCTACGCGACCGAGCGCGATGCCTGGCTGTTGCCCGGACCGCTCGAATTTCTGGCCTGCGCTGCGGACCTGGCCGCGGCTGCCGATGCGCCCTCGATGCTCGAACCGCTGCTGCCGCCGGACGAACGCGTCGAGTATCGTCTCTGGCGCAGCGAGACCGATCTGGACGCCGGGTCGTTCCTCGGCATCTGCTACGAACGCATCGCGCGGACGGCCTGGTCGGCTCCCTTCCTGGCCGATCCCGTCGCTCGCGCCCGGGTCGAGGCCATCATCGCCGACGTGGGGGCGGAATCCCTCGAGCGTTTCATCGAACGGCCCCTGGCGCGGGTCTGGCGGCGGCGCGCGGCTGAGGTCGCGGGCCTCGGGGCGGAACCGGGACCGCCCCTGCTGGTCCTGGCCACCGCCGGCCGGGAGAGGGGCCCCGCGGCCGATTCCCTGGTCTATCTGTGTCTCGGCACCGAGCCTCCGCGCCGCCATTACCGGGTCCTGGCCGGGGCGACCGACCGGGCCCGGATCCTCTATCAGGAACGATCTCCCCTTCCGGGGGACGCCGAAGGTTCGTGACGCCGCTCCGAGTTCTCTTGTTTGGGGCTCCGGCGGAGACTAACTTCGGAGCGAACCGCGGCCCCGCCGCGGGACGACCCTGGAAGGTATGCCATACCGGGAAGGAGATGTGATCGCGGATATGAAGGAATTGCCGTTCGTGCCTTATCGCATCAAGGTCGTGGAGCCCGTACGCCGGGTCAGCCGCGAGGATCGCGCCCGCCTGCTCGAGAAGGCTGGATACAACCTGTTCAACATTCCCTCCGACGCCGTCTACGTCGACCTGCTGACCGACAGCGGGACCTCGGCGATGAGCGATGCGCAGTGGGGGCGGATGATGCAGGGCGACGAGGCCTACGCCTGCTGCCGCGACTATCTCGATTTCGAGCGGACCGTCCGCGACCTCTTCGGATACAAGCACGTTCTGCCCACCCATCAGGGAAGAGCCGCGGAGAACCTCCTGTTCACCACGATGCTCACCCCCGACACGGTCGTGCCGAACAACACGCATTTCGACACCACGCGCGCCAACGTCGAGGCGCAGGGCGCGATCGCCCTGGACTGCGTCTGCGACGAGGGCCTCGACCCGAGCATCGAGCTGCCGTTCAAGGGCGACATGTCGCTCGCGAAGCTCGAGGCCGCGTTCACCAAGTACGGCCGCGAGCGCATCCCCTTCGTGATGCTGACGATCACCAACAACAGCGGCGGCGGCCAGCCGGTCTCGATGGCCAACATCAAGGCGGTCTCGGAATTCTGCCGCGAGCGCGAGGTGCCGCTGATCTTCGACGCCTGCCGCTTCGCCGAGAACTCGTGGTTCATCCAGCGCCGCGAGGCGGGATACCGCGACAAGAGCATCGGCGACATCGCGCGGGAGATCTTCGCCTGCGGCGACGGCTGCACGATGAGCGCCAAGAAGGACGCCCTGGTCAACATCGGCGGCTTTCTCTGCGTCAACGACGACCGGTGGGCCGAAAAGCTGACCGAGGGCCTGATCCTGCGCGAGGGCTTCCGCACCTACGGCGGCCTGGCCGGGCGCGATCTGGGCGCGGTGGCCCAGGGCCTGATCGAGGTCCAGGACGAGGAATACCTGACCCATCGCATCGGGCAGATCGAGCGGATGGGCCGGCGCATCGTCGAGCTCGGCGTGCCGATCCTGCGGCCGACCGGCGGCCACGCGGTCTACGTCGACGCCAAGAACATGCTGCCGCACATCCCTCAGTCCCAGTTCCCGGCCCAGGCGCTGGCCTGCGCCCTGTACATCGAGTCGGGAGTCCGCGCGGTCGAGATCGGCAGCCTGATGTTCGAGCACAAGGATCCCGATACCGGCGAGTTCGTCTATCCGGCCATGGAGCTGGTCCGGCTGGCGGTGCCGCGACGCGTGTACACCGACATCCATCTGCAGTACGTGGCCGAGGCCTTCGGCGAGCTGAACCGCAACAAGGACAAGCTTGCCGGTCTGGAGATCGAGCACGAGGCGTCCTGCCTGCGCCACTTCACCGCCCGCCTGCGACCGGTCGCCGGCGGCGCGCTGATCCACGCCTGATGCGGATCCGGGGGAGGGAATCATGAGGATCGATGTTCTTCCCGATTCCTTCCCCTTCGCCTCCCGTTTGCGGGACGTCGCGGAGCAGGCCGCCGAGCGGCTGGGCCTGGAGGCCTGGCTGGACCGGGTCACGGTCGTGGTCGACGACATCGCCCACGACGAGCGGGTCTGGGTCGGGCCGGACGCCGCCGCGGCGGACGAGGACGGCCGCGGGCGGGCGATGAGGATCTGGTGCCACGCAGGGCACTTCATCCGCGACCGCGGGGCCGCCTTGGCCATCCTGCCGGGCGATTTTCCCTGGGAGATCCGGGATCCCTTCGCCGCCGCCGAAGGATCCGACGAGTCCCTGCCGCCCGAATTCGTTCCCGCCAAGGCCGAAAGATTCGTCTACCACCAGTTCCTGATGCTGCGCGACCTGCGGGACGGGACCCTGGCTCCGGCCGAGGTGCCCGCCGGAATGTCGTGGAGCTTCCTGGAATGCTGGGCTGTGGTGATCGACGGGCGCCTGCGCCGCGACGGACTGCCGGGTTATCCGGTGGCCGACCGTCGCCGGCGTTTCTATCGCACATTCGCCCGCGGAGGGCTGGTTCTGCCGCAGCACTGGCAGATCTTCCGCGAGCTGTGGGATGAGGAAGACTGGACCCAGGAACGACTTCTGGCGGCTCTGGCATCCCTGCCGCCCACCGCGGCGCAGGGCCCCGGACCGAACTATTGATTTGCTTTTTCGGCCCGGAATCGCCAATTTCTAGTCGCTGCACCTCCCGACGGGGGGTTGACGGCGTCGGCGGTGAACGCTAGGATCGCGATCCGCCGCCAAACACGATCATGACGTTGGTTTGAAGGCTTGCTCCCACCAGCAAGATCGACCCTTAAGGGAGGTTCTCCATGTTCTCTCGTTCGTCCTCGCTGCGTCGGGCTTCCATCTTGGTGCTGCTGGCTGTCGCGAGTCTGACCCTCGCCGGTCTCGTCGGCTGCGGCGGCAAGAAGGATGTCGATCCTTACGTCTACACGACCATGTCCCGCGTGATGGACGGCGACACCACGAGCACCAACTTCCTCTTCGAGATCGACGCTCCGGTCTTGGACTACGCCGAAGGCGACATCGCCATGGTGAAGTCGGGCAACCGGATCGAATTCCTGGTGGGTCCCGACCTGGAGAACAACTACCGCAACTACGCCGGCTCGCTGCTGGGCGTCCAGAAGCGCTTCTCGCCGACCTCGCACATGTTCCTGATGCGGGTCAAGCAGGGCGAGATCATCACTCCGGTGGATTCGCTCGAGACCTATCAGCTGCCCGCCATCTTCGAGGCGACGCAGAATCAGCTGCAGACCCCGGGCAAGGCCCTGCCGGATCTGAGCTGGAAGAAGAAGACCGAGATCGAGGGCCTGTTGCCCGAGAACGAGGGCGATCCCCTGATCTCCGTGCAGTCCGGCATCTCCAACTTCGTCTACGCCCCGCGCCACGACCTCGAGGGCGAGGCCGCCGAGAATCCGGGCGAGAACGATTACGCCTGGTACGCGGTCTTCCCGAACGCGACCTTCGAGATCGTCGATCTGCACCCGGGCGCTCCTTTCATGCTCCGGCTGCTGAAGGCCAAGAACCTGCCGCTGGTCGGCTCGTTCTCGCTGACCGAGTTCTACGACAAGTACACGGTGCGTTCGAAGACGCACGGCGACCTGGGCCACGTGGTCGGCAAGATGAAGATCAACTGGTTCCGCTTCGCCAACACCTTCGTGCGGGCCGCCAGCTAGGCGCTTCCCTCCGAAGGCCGCAGGATAAGAGAAGGCCCCCCGCCGGTAGGCGGGGGGCCTTCGTGCGTCCGGCGGCGGCGCGGCCGCGGGTCCGGGGGTAGCTCAGGCCAGCAGGCGCTGCAGCTCGGCCAGGTTCTTCACGGCGCGCCGGACGGCGTGGCCCCGCTTGTGCAGGGGGCTGGTCCGGATGCGGTTGGCGACCTGGCCCACCATCACGCCGTGTTCGCCGGCCAGCAGGCGCTCGGCGGCGGCGTGGCCGAGGGTCGTGGCCAGGGTGCGGTCCAGGGCCGTCGGCGCCCCGCCCCGCTGCACGTGGCCCAGCACGACCATCCGCACGCTGCGCTGCAGCCTGGTCTTGAGCTCGTAATGGATGTGGGGCGCCCTGGCCGCGCCCTCGGCGCAGAGGATCAGGGCGTGCTGCTTGCCGCGGTCGTATCCGCATTCGATGCGCCGGCAGATCTCGTCGAGGTCGAAGGGCAGCTCCGGCACCAGCACCTCCTCGGCGCCGCAGGCCAGACCGGTTTGCAGGGCCAGCAGGCCGCAGGCGCGTCCCATCACCTCGATCACGAAGATCCGGCCGTGGCTCGACGCCGTGTCGCGGATCTTGTCCACCGCGTCGACGGCGATGTTCAGGGCGGTGTCGAAGCCGATCGAGGCGTCGGTGCCCTGGATGTCGTTGTCGATGGTGGCCGGGACGCCGATCACCGGCAGGTCCATCTCGCGGTCCAGCACGTCGCCGCCGCGGAAGCTGCCGTCGCCGCCGATGATCACCAGGCCGTCGAGCTTCAGGCGGCGCACCGATTTCAGGACCTTCTCGCGGCCGGCCGGCTCGAGGAACTCCGGGTAGCGGAAGGTGCGCAGGACGGTGCCGCCGTGCTGCATGATGCCGCCCACGTCGGCGGATGTCAGCGGCGCGGCGTCGCCTTCGCTCAGGCCCAGCCAGCCGCGGTGGATTCCGATGACCTCGCAGCCGTCGCGCAACAGGGTGCGGGTCACCGAGCGCAGCGCCGCGTTCATGCCGGCGGCATCGCCGCCTCCGGTCAGCACGCCGATCTTCCTTTTCATCGTTTCTCGCTTTCTTCTCGGGCGGCGGCCAGGCGGTCCGTCCGCCAGGCGCGGATCTTCTCCAGGCGTTCGGTCAGACGGGCCTCGAGGCCGCGTCGCGTCGGTTCGTAGAAGCGGCGGCCGCTCAGCTCGTCGGGCAGGCAGGCCATGGCGGCCACTCCCTCGGGCTCGTCGTGCGCGTAGCGGTAGCCGCGGCCGTACCCCAGGGTCTTCATCAGGCGCGTCGGCGCGTTGAGCAGCTGGGGGGGGACCGGCGGATTCGGTCCGTCGCGCACTTCGGCGGCGGCGGCGGCGTAGCCCTTGTACAGGGCATTGCTCTTGGGAGCGAGGGCCAGATAGACCGCCGCCTGGGCCAGGGCCAGCGCCCCTTCGGGCATCCCGATGAACTGCACCGCGTCGCGCGCGGCTACGGTCTGCGGCAGGGCCTGCGGATCGGCCAGGCCGATGTCCTCGCTGGCGACCCGCATCAGGCGACGCGCCAGATACAGCGGGTCCTCGCCCGATTCGAGCATGCGGGCCAGATAGTAGACCGCCGCGTCGGGATCGCTGTTGCGCAGCGATTTGTGCAGGGCCGATATCAGGTTGAAATGCTCTTCGCCGTTGCGGTCGTAGCGCAGGGCGCGTTCGCGGATCATGCCGGCGATGCGCTCGGCGTCGATCCCGGGCGCCGGCTCGTCCCCGTCGCCCGCGCCGGCGGCGGACGCCGCCATCTCCAGCAGATTCAGCGCGGTCCGGGCGTCGCCGTCGGCCAAGGCGGTCAAGGCGTCCAGCCCGTCGTCGGCGAAGGCGGGGGCGCGGCCGGCCAGTCCCCGCGGATCGTCAAGGGCGCGGCGCAGGATCGCGCGCAGGTGGTCGCGGTCCAGGGGCTCGAGCACGAAAAGTCGCGTCCGCGACAGCAGGGCGGAATTGATCTCGAACGACGGATTCTCGGTCGTCGCCCCGATCAGCACCACGTCGCCCCGCTCCACCCAGGGCAGCAGCGCGTCCTGCTGGGCCTTGTTGAATCGATGGATCTCGTCGAGGAAGATGATGGTCCGGCGGCCCATCGCGCGGCGGATCTTCTCGGCCTCGGCCATGACCTTCTTGAGCTCCCTGCTGCCCACCTGGACGGCCGAGAATTCGAGGAAGTGGGCGTCGCTGCGATGGGCGATCACCCGGGCCAGCGAGGTCTTGCCGCTGCCCGGCGGACCCCAGAACAGCAGCGAAGGCAGCTCGTCGCGCTCGATCAGCAGCCGCAGCGGGCGCCCCGGAGCCAGCAGCTCGTCCTGGCCGAGGATCTCGTCCACGTCGCGCGGGCGCATCCTCTCGGCCAGGGGGGACGTCGCGGGTCCGGTTTCGGCGCGGGGGGCGCCGGGCTCGCCGGGGCCGGTTTTGAACAGATCGTTATTCATGCCCTCCATATTACCCGCAAACGCTCCGGGCACAAGGCGCAGTCGCCGAGCCGCGCCGGGGTTCGCGGATTGACTATCCCCAAAGGGGCGTCTAATGTTGATTGGATCAATACGGGAGGAAAGATGAGCAGAGCTATCGTGATCATTCTCGACGGCGTCGGAGTCGGCGCCTTGCCCGACGCCGATCTCTACGGCGACGCGGGCAGCGACACGCTGGGGCATACCGGCGAAGCCGTCGGCGGGCTGGAATTGCCCGCGCTGCGGTCGCTGGGCCTGGGCAACGCGCATCGGGTGCCCGGCGTGGACCCGGTGCCCGAACCGCGGGCCTGCTACGGACGGATGAAGGAGATATCGGCCGGCAAGGACAGCACGACCGGCCACTGGGAACTGATGGGCGTGATCACCGATACGCCCTATCCCACGTATCCCGAAGGTTTCCCGCCCGAGGTCATCGAGGCCTTCACAGAGGCCACCGGCTACGGCGTGCTGGGCAACATCCCCGCTTCGGGCACCGAGATCATCCAGCAGCTGGGCGACGAGCACGTCCGCACCGGCAAGCTGATCGTCTACACGTCGGCCGATTCGGTCTTCCAGATCGCGGCCCATGAAGAGGTCGTGCCCCTGGAGGAGCTGTATCGGATCTGCGAGAAGGCCCGCGAGATCCTGCAGCCGCCGCACCGGGTGAGCCGGGTCATCGCCCGGCCCTTCCTCGGCGGCGACGGGCATTACGAGCGCACGCCCAACCGCCACGATTATTCGGTCGAGCCCCCGGAGCACATGCTGCTGCCCCGTCTGGCCGAGGCCGGAGTGCGGATCACGGCCGTCGGCAAGATCAACGACCTCTACGCCGGCAGCGGCATCGCCCGGGCCCTGGTCTCGAAGTCCAACGCCCAGGGGATGGAGACGCTGGCCGGCCTCCAGGCCGTCGCGCCGGCGGAGCCGGAGCTCCTGCTGCTGAACCTCGTCGACTTCGACATGCTGTGGGGCCACCGCAACGATCCGCAGGGGATGGCCGATGGCCTGCGTGTCTTCGACGCCTGGCTGCCCGGCTTCCTCGACGCGCTGCGGCCCGGCGACATGCTGCTGATGACCGCCGACCACGGCAACGATCCCACGACCCCGAGCACCGACCACTCGCGCGAGTACGTGCCCCTGCTGGCGATGGTCGCCGGCGGCGGGCCCGGCCGCGATCTGGGCGTCCGCTCGACCTTCGCCGATCTCGGTGCCACGCTGGCCGACTACTTCGGCCGGCCGGCCCCGGCGGCCGGTACGAGCTTCCTGCCGGAATTGACCGCAAAGGAGCCGCAGTGATTCCCAACGAGAAGGAACTGGTCCGCGCCGCGGTCGAAGTGCTGCAGCGGAGTTATTCCCCGTATTCCCGCTTCCGGGTCGGCGCCGCACTGCTGGGGGAGGACGGGGTCGTCTACACCGGCACCAACGTCGAGAACGCCAGCTTCGGCCTGTCGATCTGCGCCGAGCGGTCGGCCGTCTTCAAGGCGGTCTCCGCGGGGGTCCGGTCCTTCCGCTCCCTGGCCATCGCGTCGGAAACCGAGACCCCGGCGTCCCCCTGTGGCGCCTGCCGCCAGGTCCTGCTCGAGTTCGCTCCCGAACTGCCGATCGTCCTGGTCGGCAACGGCGGCGCGATCGAGCGCACGACTCTCGACGCCCTGATTCCGCGCCCCTTCTCCTCCTTCCGTTCGCCCACATCGGAGGAAGGCTGAGGCGCGGCGCGAATCCGCTGACGATCGACCGGATCCCATCCTCGAGGAGAAACGTGGACGTAGTCCGTATCATCGAAATCAAGAAGCGCGGCGGCGTGCTCGAAGGCGGGCAGATCGCCGAGCTGATCGCCGGCTACACCGCCGGCAAGGTTCCCGACTACCAGATGGCCGCCTTCCTGATGGCGGTCTGGTGCCGGGGCATGGACATCGACGAGACGGTGGCCCTGACCGGGGCCATGCTGGAATCCGGCGACGAGCTGGATTTCTCCGATCTCGGCGACGCGTCGGCCGACAAGCACAGCACCGGCGGCATCGGCGACAAGGTCAGCCTGCTGCTCGCGCCCCTGGCCGCGGCCTGCGGCCTCAACGTGCCGATGCTCTCGGGGCGCGGCCTCGGCCACACCGGCGGCACCCTGGACAAGCTCGAGGCGATTCCCGGCTACCGGATCCACGTCGACAACGAGGAGTTCGGCCGCCTGGTGCGCGAGGTCGGCTGCGCCGTCGTCGGCCAGGGTCCGCGGATCGCGCCGGCAGACGGCCGCATCTACGCCCTGCGCGACGTGACCGGCACGGTCGACTGCGTACCCCTGATCACCGCTTCGATCCTCAGCAAGAAGCTGGCGGCCGGACCGCGCACCATCGTCATCGACCTGAAGGTCGGCGACGGCGCGTTCATGACCGATCTGGATTCCGCCCGCGAGCTGGCGCGCACCCTGGTGGACGTGGGCGGCCGCCGCGGCCGGCGCATGTCGGTGGTCTTCACGGACATGTCGCAGCCCCTGGGACGCGCGGTGGGCCACGCCAACGAGACGATCGAGGCCTTCGCGGCTTTGCGTCCCGGCGGACGCGCCGAGGCGCCCGCCGACCTGGTCGAGGTCACCGAGGTCCTGACCGCGCGGATGCTCTCGACCGCGGGAATCGAGACCGCCGACGGCGCGCTCGAACGCGTTCGGCGGGTCTGGGATTCGGGCGTCGCCTTCGACAAGATGCTCGCGTGGGTCGCCGCCCAGGGCGGCAGGCTCGATCCCGACCGGGCCGACTTCGGGCTCGATCTGTCGCCGGTGGTCGCCGAGGCGGTCGCGCCGCGCGCCGGTTTCGTTTCGGCGGTCGCCTGCCGCGAGGTCGGATACTCGCTCGGAGAATTGGGGGGTGCGCGCGCTCGTGTCGACGACGAGCTGGACCTGGCCGCCGGCATCGATTTCCTGACCTCCGTCGGATCGCGCGTAGAGGCGGGCGAACCGCTGGCCCTGATCCGCGGCCGCGATCCGCACAAGGCCGGCCTCGCCGCCAGGCGCCTGATCGATGCGGTGACCATCGTCGATGAACCTGCGGCGCCGGCGACCCTCATCCTCGGCGGGGAGGGAGCCTGAGGCCCCTGACGCTTCCGCTGTTCGACGCGGCATGAAAAAGCGGCCGCCGGTACGAGCCGGCGGCCGCTTCGCGTCCGGAGGGCGGCAGGGCTAGAATTCCCCCTCGTCGTCCAGCGTGTCGAAATCCTTGTTCAGTCCCTCGAAGTCGTGCAGGGGCCCTCCGTGCAGGTCGCAGGGCCGCTGGGGGTAGTTGCCGGGAAGGAAGACCTCGTTCGCCACGGAGTCGCAGGCCGCGGTGGCCAGCATGCCCGTCCGCAGGCAGACCTTCTTCTCGATCACGCCCTCGGGGCGGACGAAGGGCTCGTCGGGTCTGCCGTCGGTGATCTTGCCCATGAACCGGGCCCAGATCGGCATCGCCATGTGGGCGCCGGTACCCCGGCGGCCCATGTTGATCTTCTGGTCGAATCCCACCCAGACGCCCGCCGCATAGCTCGGCGTGTAGCCCACGAACCAGGCGTCGGTGTACTTGTTGTAGGTGCCGGTCTTGCCCGCGGCCGTCTTGCGGAAGCCGTAGGCCTTGGCCCATTTCGCGGTGCCCTCCTCGAGGGTGGAGTGCATCATGTCGGCCATCAGGTAGGCCGTCGCCGGGTCGAGCACCTCGCGCTGGCGGATGCGGGCCTCCTCGAGAATCTCGCCGTCGGCCGTCTCGACCCGAGTGATGAAGTACGGCTCGACCCGCACGCCGTGGTTGCCGAACGAGGAATAGGCCGAGACCATCTCGATCAGCTTGACCTCGCCCGAGCCGAGGGCCAGCGACATCACCGGCGGCAGGTTGCTGCTGATGCCCAGCCGTCGCGCGTTCTCGATCACCGGCGCCACGCCGAAATCGTTGATCAGCTTCGCGGTCGGCACGTTCTTGGAATGGCTCAGGCAGTAGCGCAGCGACAGCGGTCCCATGAACCGGTTGTTGAAGTTCTTGGGGCGCCAGAGGCTGACGCCGGTATCGATCACCACCGGCGAGTCGAGCACCACCGAGCAGGGCGTGTAGCCGTGCTGCAGGGCGGTGAGATAGACCACCGGCTTGAAGATCGAGCCCGGTTGCCGGGCCGCCTGGATGGCCAGGTTGAACTTCGAGTCTTCGTAGTCGCGGCCGCCGTAGAGGCCCAGCACCGCTCCGGTGCGGACGTCCAGCAGCACCGACGCGCCCAGCAGGTATTCGATCTTCTCGGGCCTCTCGCCGATCGCGGCCAGACTGTCGTAGCGGGCCTTGGTCATCGGATATCCGCCCTCGGCCTCCAGGGCGGTCAGGTGCTCCTCGGCCGCCTCCTCCATCCAGCGCTGGTACCGCGGGACGAGGGTCGTGGTCACCCGCAGGCCGTCGGAATACAATCCTTCGTACCCGTAGCGGCTCTCCAGTTCCTTGCGCACCTCCTCGACGAAGTACGCGGCGAAGCCGGCGGATTCCCCGTCGGCGTCCCCGGATGTCACGACGATCCCCGTGGTGTCGATGCGGGTCGCCTCGGCGGCCGAGAGCACGCCCATCGCCTGCATCGAGCGCAGCACGGTGCGGCGGCGCTTGTAGGCCCGATCGAGATGCCGGAAGGGGGAGTAGGCCTCGGGCAGCTGGATCATCCCGGCCAGCATCGTGCATTCGGCGTCGTTCAGGTTCCAGACGTCGCGGCCGAAGTAGATGTGGGCCGCGGCCTGGACGCCGTACGCACCCTTCCCCAGATAGATCTGGTTCAGGTACATGGTGAGGATCTCGTCCTTGCTGTAGGTCTGCTCGATGCGCAGGGCGAGGATCATCTCCTTGAGCTTGCGCTTGTAGGTCTTGTCCAGCGTGAGGAAGAGGTTCCGGGCCAGCTGCTGGGTGAGGGTGCTGGCGCCGGGGCTGCTGCTGGTCGAGAGGTTGGTCCAGATGACCTTGACGATGCGGCGCGGATCGAGGCCGTAATGATGGTAGAAGCGGCGGTCCTCGGTGGCCACGACGGCCTGCTGGAGGCGGACCGGGATCCTGTCCAGCGGCACGACCGTCCGGTTCTCCGTATAGAATTCATGGATGGTGTCGCCGTCGGCGGCGAAGATCAGGGTCTTGCGGGTGGGCTCGATCGACTGGATCCGGCCCAGCGAGGGCAGGTCGCGCGAGAGGATCGCGAAGACGACCACCCCCGCCGCAGCGCCGATCAGGCAGATTCCGGCCAGCGAAAGCAGCGTGATCCGTACGATTCGCCGCGGGATGTCGATGTTCCAAAAGCGTTTCATGACCTGTTCCATGTTGAGGGAGGGCTCCGCACGCACCCAAGATAACCCCCGAACCCCTTGTCTGGGAAGGCGTAAAGCGGGTTTTACGCCGTTTTTAAGTTTTTTTCCCTTTTTCGTTGACAAACCGGGGGGACGAATCTAGATTGCGTCTCCGTTGCCCGGGTGAAGCGGTTCACGGCGGGCGGCGCCGGAAGGCCCCCGAGGGAGCCCGAAGGAGAGGGTCTCGGATCCCTTAACTTTTTTTCTCAAAAAAGGTTGACAAATCCGGGAGCCTCGTATAACTTGCCTCTTCGCCCCAAGAGAGGGGCGGCCGGCGGTCCAGACTGCCCGGGCTCTTTGACAACGGAATAGCGTACGACGACCCGATCGATTCTGAGATCGCGGACCTGTCGCTTCGGCGAAAGGTTGCGCGGTTGAGTTAGAAACGAACGCGACACAGGAGCATAGCGCTTCTTGTCAATATTTTGACAACGGAGAGTTTGATCCTGGCTCAGAACGAACGTTGGCGGCGTGGATTAGGCATGCAAGTCGAACGAGAAAGTTTCTTTCGAGAAATGAGTAAAGTGGCGAACGGGTGAGTAACGCGTGGGAAACCTGCCCTTCAGCGGGGGACAACACTCCTAACGGGGTGCTAATACCGCATACGACCTCGGGGCCGCATGGCCCTGAAATGAAAGATGGCCTCTCCTTGGAAGCTGTCGCTGAAGGATGGTCCCGCGTCCGATTAGCTAGTTGGTGAGGTAATGGCTCACCAAGGCGACGATCGGTAGCCGGCCTGAGAGGGTGTCCGGCCACACTGG
>CAYLMM010000023.1:0-40516 GCA_964384825.1 uncultured Fibrobacteraceae bacterium | reverse complement strand
GAAGCAGTAGAAAGAGCAGCGATTAACCCGGATGTCAAGTACTCACTCGGAAGTGCGCCGGACCCGCCGGCGTCGCGGACCTTGGCCGCGGCGTGGGCCATGTCGTCCGGCGCCAGGAACTGCCCCTTCTTGATGTTGACGATCTTCCCGGTCGCGCCCGCGGCCTCGAGCAGCGAGCTCTGCCGGCACAGGAACGCCGGGATCTGCAGCACGTCCACGACCTCGCCCGCCGCGGCGGCTTCCTGCGGATGATGGATGTCGGTCAGCACCGGCACGCCGTGGGCGTCGCGGATCCGTTCGAGCAGGCGCAGACCCTCCTCGGGGCCCGGCCCCCGGTAGGAATCGCCCGAGGTGCGGTTGTCCTTCCGGTAGCTGGACTTGAAGCAGAAGCCCACGCCGAGATCGCGGCAGACGCCGGCCAGCTCGCCGGCGATGCGCATCATCTCGTCGGCGTCCTCCAGGACGCACGGCCCGGAAATCACGAAGAGGGGCTGTCCGGATCCGATCCTGCGGCCGCCGATTTCCACGGTGTTCATGAAGATCTCCTAACTCTGCGGCTCGACGGTTTCGCGCCGCTGATGCGCCACCGCCTCGGCGACGAACCGCTCGAACAGCGGATGCGGGCGATTGGGACGGGACTTCAGCTCGGGATGGAACTGCACCGCGATGAAGAACGGGTGGCCGGGCAGCTCGATGATCTCGACCAGCCGGCCGTCCGGCGACAGCCCCGAGAGTAGCACGCCCGCCTCGACGAAGCGATCCCGGTACTCGTTGTTCACCTCGTACCGGTGGCGGTGGCGTTCGCTGATCTGCTCGGCGCCGTAGAGTTCGGCGGCCAGGCTGCCGGAAGCGAGCCGGCAGGGATAGGCGCCCAGACGCATGGTCCCCCCCAAACCCTTGATATCCCTCTGCTCGCGCATCAGGTCGATCACCGGGTGCTCGCAATCGGGATCGAACTCGCTGCTGTTGGCCATCGGCAGGCCCACCATGTCGCGGCCGATCTCGATCATCGCGCACTGCAGTCCGAGGCAGATGCCGAAGAAGGGGATCCCCTGCTCGCGGGCCCAGCGCACGGCGTTGATCTTGCCCGGGATGCCGCGGTCGCCGAATCCGCCGGGCACCAGGATCCCGTGGCAGCCGGTGAACGCGGTGGCCAGCCGGTCGTCGCCGACATCCTTGCCCTCGAGGCTCTCGGAATCGATCCAGACCTGCTCGACGTGGACCCGGTTCGGAATGCCGGCGTGGATGAACGACTCGATGATGCTCTTGTAGGCGTCCTTCAGCTCAACGTACTTGCCGACGATCGCGATCTTCACCGTGTCCGGCGGGTTGGTGATGATGTCCATCATGCGCTCCCACTCTCCCATGTCGGCCTCGGGCACGTCCAGGCCCAGCCGCCGGCAGACCTGCTCGTCGAGGCCCTGCTGGTGGAAGGAAAGCGGGATCTCGTAGATCGACTCGACGTCGCGCGCGTTGATGACCGACTCCACCGGCACGTTGCAGAACAGGGCGATCTTGCGCCGGGCGTCCTCGGGCAGGGGCGACTCGGTGCGGCAGACCAGGAAATCGGGCTGGATGCCGATGCTCCGCAGCTCGCGCACCGAATGCTGGGTCGGCTTGGTCTTGATCTCGCCCGCGGCCGCGATGTAGGGCACCAGGGTCAGATGCACCGAGGCCGTGTCTTCCACCGGCTGTTCGAGCCGGAACTGCCGGATGGCCTCGAGGAAGGGCTGCGATTCGATGTCGCCGACGGTGCCGCCGATCTCGGTCAGCACCACGTCGACGCCGTCCCGCTCGGCGGGCAGCTGGATGCGGCGCTTGATCTCGTCGGTCACGTGCGGAATCACCTGCACCGTGCGGCCGAGGTACTCCCCCTTGCGCTCGCGGGTGAGGATGGTGTCGTAGACCTGGCCGCTGGTCAGGTTGTTCATCTTCGAGAGGCTGGTGTCGGTGAAGCGCTCGTAGTGGCCCAGATCCAGGTCGGCCTCGGCCCCGTCGTCGGTGACGAAGACCTCGCCGTGCTGGTAGGGGCTCATGGTGCCGGGATCGACGTTGAGGTAGGGATCGAACTTCTGCAGCACGACGTTCAGCCCCCGCGACTTCAGCAGCCTGCCGAGGGACGCCGCGGCGATCCCCTTGCCCAGGGCCGAAACGACGCCGCCGGTGATGAAGATGTACTTGGCCATGGGAAATCTCCGTCCTTCCCTGGGTTGGGATCCCGCCCGGGCCGCCGCATGCGGACCGGAACCGGATCCGATTCAGGCGTCCCCGCGCCAGAGGCGCCGGACGCGTTCGAGATCTTCTGGCGTATCCACCCCGATCGCCGGGCGGGCCGCCGCCGCGACCTGGATCGGGATGCCGTTCTCCAGCGCGCGGAGCTGCTCGAGCCCCTCGGCGAGCTCCAGCCCGCCGCGCGGCAGGGCCAGGAAACGCCGCAGGATCCCGACGCGCCAGGCGTAGATCCCGACGTGGCGCAGGGCCAGCTCCCATCCCCGGTCCTCGGATCCGGGGAAGGCGCCGGGCAGAGGCGCGCGGGAGAAGTACAGGGCCCGACCGTCGTTGCCGACCAGGACCTTGACCACGTTCGGATCGCGCCACTGCTGCGGGTCGTCGAGGGCGTGGGCCAGGGTCGCGAGCCCGGCGGCGGGGTCGGAATCCAGGGCCTCGACCAGGCGGTCGGCGTCGGCGGGATCGAGCAGCGGCTCGTCGCCCTGGAGGTTCACCACGATGCGCGCATCGCGGCGGGCCGCGACCTCCCCGACCCGGTCGGAGCCGGTGGGATGGTCTCCGGTCATCTCGCAGCGATGCCCCGCGGCCAGGACGGCGTCGCGGATGCGGGGATCGTCGGTGGCGACGACCACCTCGTCGGCGGTCCTCATCCGCGAGGCCCTCTCGACCGTGCGCACGACCAGGGGCCTGCCGTCGATGTCGGCCAGCGCCTTGCCGGGAAAGCGGCTGGACCCGTAACGGGCCGGGATCACGACCAGCACTCCGCTCACCGCGTCACCTCCGGGCAAAGAGAAACCCACCCCGTCGGCGGAGTGGGTTCCCCGAATCCACGATTGCGGCCTCTGTCAAGCAGGCTGGACACTGACCTTTTTCCGGGTGCGGTCGTAGCGTTCGAAAACGACCTTGCCGTCGATCAACGCGAACAAGGTGTCGTCGCCGCCCTTGCCGACGTTGGTGCCCGGATGGATCTTGGTGCCGCGCTGACGGACCAGGATGGTCCCCGCGGTCACAGCCTGGCCGCCGAAACGCTTCACGCCCAGCCTCTGGGCATTGCTGTCGCGTCCGTTTCGAGAACTGCCTACGCCTTTTTTATGCGCCATTTCCGTTCCTCCAAGCCGCTCGCCGTCAGGATGCGGCGATCTCCTTGATGACGATCTCGGTGAAGGGCTGCCGATGCCCCGTATGACGGCGATAGTTGTTGCGCTTCTTCTTCTTGAAGATCCTCAGCTTCGGTCCCAGGCCGTGGCGAACGACCTCGGCCGAGACCTTGCAGCCGTCGATCAGCGGAGCGCCGATCTGCACGGCGTCGCCGTCGCTGTAGAGGAGGACTTCATCGAAGGTCACGCTCTCGCCTTCGGAGGCTTCCAGCTGCGGGACCTGAAGGGTCTCGTCGAGCTCGACCCGATACTGCTGGCTCTTGATCTTGACGATGGCGTACATGCTTCCATCTCTCCGCAATAGGACCACCGCGACGAGCCAAGGCCTCGGCCCGGCTCCCAACGATGGTCGTGCCTGGTTTTCACTCGGCCTGATTTCTCAGGGAACCGCAAATAATTAACACTCTTTCGGCTGCCCGTCAAGTTCGCCCTTCCGGTTTTTTCCGCCGCGGGCGGGATGGCGTCCCCCGAAACCGGCCCCGGTTGACATTGTTCCGCCGCCGGATTAACCATTGACGTCTGAAAGCATTCGAAACCAACCAAATATGCGGAGGTCGATGGATGAGTCAGGAAGTGCGGAAAGTGATCGTTCTGGGATCGGGGCCGGCCGGTTTCACGGCGGCCATCTACCTCAGCCGCGCCAACATGCCGCCCCTGGTCCTGGAAGGCGACCAGCCCGGCGGGCAGTTGACCATCACCACCGATGTCGAGAACTTCCCCGGTTTCCCCGAGGGCATCCAGGGTCCCGAGCTGACCGAGAAGTTCCGCGCCCAGGCCGCCCGCTTCGGCGCCGAGATCCGCTCCGAGACGGTCACCGGGGCGGACCTCTCCCGGCGGCCCTTCGCCGTGACCACCTCGGCGGGCTCGTACCTGGCCGAGACCCTGATCCTGGCCACCGGCTCGACGGCCCGTTGGCTCGGCCTGCCCGGCGAGGACGATTTCCACGGCAAGGGCCTGAGCGCCTGCGCGACCTGCGACGGCTTCTTCTTCCGCGACCAGGACGTGGCGGTCGTGGGCGGCGGCGACACCGCCATGGAAGAGGCGATCTACCTCACCAACTTCTGCCGCAAGGTGACCGTCGTGCACCGCCGCGACGAGCTGCGGGCCTCGAAGATCATGGGCGACCGCGCCCAGGCCAACCCGAAGATCGAATTCGCCTGGAGCCGGACGATCGAGAAGCTCGTCCCCGGCGACGACGGCGCCCTGGCCGGCCTGGTCCTGGCCAGCACCAAGGGCGAGGATCCGATCGAGGTGCCGGTCACCGGCTGCTTCTACGCCCTGGGCCACACGCCGAACACGGGTTTCCTGGACGGCCAGATCGAGGTCGACCAGAACGGCTACGTGGTCACACGGCCGGACAGCACCGCGACCAGCGTCGAGGGCGTCTTCGCCGCGGGCGACGTGCAGGACCATCTGTGGCGGCAGGCGATCACCGCGGCCGGCACCGGCTGCATGGCGGCGCTGGAAGCCGAGCGGTGGCTGGGCGGCCAGGAGGCCTAGGCCGCCCGTCCGCATCCGTCTATTCGACCGGCGGCGCCGCCAGCCCGGGCAGGATCGTCTGCGCCATCAGCAACCCCGGCGCCATATGCTTGCCGTTGTCCTGGTTGCCGCCGGTCATCACCACCACCAGGTCCTGCTCGGGAAACACGCAGATGAACTGGCTGCCCCAGCCGTTGGCCGCGATGATGTCGGTGCCGCCGCCGGGCGTCGGCATGGCCATCCGCCACCAGAGATAGCCGTAGCCGTTGGTCCCGTCGGCGTCCATGTGCCGGGCGGTCGATTCGGCGATCCATTCCCCGGAAATCACGCGCCGGCCGTTCCAGGTGCCGCCGTCGAGCACCATCTGGCCGATCTTCAGCATGTCCCGCGGCCTGAGGTGCAGGCTGCCGTCCATCAGACGGTGCTCGCCCTCCGCGCCGTAGTTCCATCGCCATTCGGTGATGCCCAGGGGCTTGAACAGCTTCTTCCGCGCCCAGATCTCCGGGCCCTCGCCGGTGGCCTCGGCCAGCACGCCGCTCAGCAGGTCGACCTCGGCGTTGACGTAGAGCCAGCGCTCGCCGGGCGCGAAAGCGGCGTCGCGGGCCAGGACCTCGCGGAAGAAATCCTCGCCGGTGCCGTGTTCGGCCTCGGCCTCGCGGGCGCTCCAGTCCAGGCCCAGGGACATCTTCAGCAGGTCGCGCAGGGTCGGATCGGCCCAGCCCTCCCCCCGCGGGTATTCCTCCACCGGGAACCAGCGCCGCAAAGGCTCGTCCACGCCCTCGATGTCGCCGTCGTCGATCGCGGCGCCGACCAGCAGGGAAGAGACGCTCTTGCAGGCCGAGGCCAGCGCATGCAGGTCCTGCGCTCCGTAGCCGTGGAAGTACTCCTCGGCCACCAGACGGCCCGAACGGGCGACCAGGCAGGAATGCAGCAGCCCGGCCCGGCCCGCGATCACGCCCTCGACGAAACCGGCGATCGCGCCGGGATCGAGGCCGACCTCTTCCGGCGCGGCGATCTTCCAGCCGTCGCCGGCGTCGTCCGGCCGGGAGCCGGCCGCCGGATCATCGGCGCCGCGGGCGAGCAGGCCGGGCAGCGATTCCGGATCGGCGTAGGTCAGGGGCAGTTCCATGCCCTTGCCGGTGCGGCCCTCGATGCTCCCGTCGATCCTTCCGTCGCGGAAATCGACCGCGCCGGTGTAGACCACTCCGGTGGGCATGGCCAGGCGCAGGTCGGGGGCGTCGAAGACGACCTCGTCCGCGGCCATCTGCATGGTCTGCTTCCCGTCGCGCAGGGTGTGGGTCATGCAGGCCAGGCGCCCGGCCCGGTGCTCGAACCGGAACACGTAGCTCTCCTGGCCGACACGGCCGACCCAGCAGCCGGCGGTCAGATCACCGGCGGCGGCGGTCCGCAGGGGCAGCAGAAGCGACAGGGAAAGGATCGTCAGCAGGAACAGGGGCGAGGGCGCAGCCATTGTCTTGGATCGCATGGACACCTCCGATTCACCGTGGGGAAAATACGGTTTATCCGATGGGCGTGACCTAAAGATGGGGGCAATGAAAAGGCCCCGTCAAGAAACGGGGCCCGATCGGACGGAAGCGGCCGGGCTCACCAGGCCTTTTCCTGGATCAGCGTCAGGAACTCGGCCCGCGTCTTGTGGTTGGTGCGGAAGGCGCCGAGCATCTCGCTGGTGACCGCGAAGCTGTTCTGCTTCTGGATGCCGCGCATCATCATGCACAGGTGCTGCGCGTGCAGGACCACCGCGACGCCCTTGGCGTCGAGGTTCTCGAAGAGGCAGCGGGCGATCTGGGCGGTCATCCGCTCCTGGACCTGCAGGCGGCGGGCGAAGACCTCGACCACGCGCGCGATCTTCGACAGCCCGATGATCTTCTCGTTGGGGATGTAGGCCACGTGGGCCTTCCCGAAGAACGGCAGCATGTGATGCTCGCACATGCTGTAGAAATCGATGTCGTTGACCAGGACCATCTCCTGGCCCTCGGCCTCGAACAAGGCGCCCTGGATGATGGCGTCTGCGTCGGTGGTGTAGCCCGAGGTCAGGAACTTCATCGAGCGCTCAACGCGCTCGGGAGTCTTCACCAGGCCTTCGCGTTCGGGGTCCTCCCCGATCTCCAGCAGCATTTTCCGAGTCAGTTCCGAGATCATGCCTGTTCCTCTCTGGATCCTTTGTCGAACAACCCTCCCCGGGCATCGCCGAAGCCAGGGCCACCATAGAAACGAAAAGCCCGCCCGTCAAGCAGGAGTGCCCCCATCCGCATAGGCCCCAAACACCCGGACAACCGCTTTAATCCCGTTTTTTCCTTTTATTTTGATCGCCTGCAAACTAACTTCCATTTCGGATCGCCATCCTACATCTGGGGCGCGCCGTCACGGTCGCGCCGACCTTTTCTGGTTCAACTGGAGGCGTGGAGTTGGGTAATCGGATCGTCAAGAAAAGGGAACTGGCTCCCCTGACGATGCTCTTCGAAATCGAGGCGAAGCACATCGCCGAACGGGGAAAAGCCGGACAATTCGTCATATTGCGGGTCAGCGAAGAGGGCGAAAGGATCCCCCTGACGATCGCCCACCGCGACGAGCAGGCCGGCACCATCACGCTGGTCGCCCAGGAAGTCGGCAAGACCACGCGCGTGCTCAACGCGCTGGCGGTCGGCGACGAGATCCTGGATCTCGCCGGACCGCTCGGCCAGGCCACGGCCATCCCCGAGGGCAAGAACGTCGTCTGCGTCGGCGGCGGCATCGGCAACGCCGTGGTGTGGGCCCAGGTCGCCGCCTGCAAGGCCGCCGGCAACAACGTGACCGCCATCCTCGGCGCGCGCAGCAAGGATCTGCTGATCCTCGAGGACGAGATCACCCCCTTCTGCGACCGGGTCATCGTCACCACCGACGACGGGACCTACGGCAGGAAGGGCCTGGTCACCAACGCCCTGCAGGAACTGATCGACGCCGGCGAGCAGATCGACGAGGTCATCTGCATCGGCCCGGTGATCATGATGAAGTTCGTCTGCAAGACCACCGAGCCCTACGGCATCAAGACGGTCGTCTCGCTCAACCCGATCATGGTCGACGGCACCGGCATGTGCGGCGCCTGCCGCGTCACCATCGGCGGCGAGACGAAATTCGCCTGCGTCGAGGGCCCCGAGTTCGACGGCCACAAGGTCGACTTCGACGAGCTCATGAGCCGCCTCTCCTACTACAGGCATGAGGAAGGCCGGGCCCTGGAAATGGCCGATCAGCACGAATGCCGCTGCGGCGCCGAGGCCGTCGAGCAGGCAGCCGAGCGGACGAACAGCGAAGGGGGCGACCATGAGTGACTCCGTCAAGCCGAACAAGCCCGCCTACGCCTTCAACAAGCAGAAGGCCAAGACCCCGATGCGCGAGCAGGCGCCCGAGGAGCGCATCAACAATTTCCGGGAAGTCCCGCTGGGATATTCCGAGGATGAAGCCACCCACGAGGCCCAGCGCTGCATCCAGTGCAAGAAGAAGCCGTGCGTCGGCGGCTGTCCCGTCGGCGTGGACATCCCGGCGTTCATGCGCCTGGTCGGCGAGGGCGACTACGAGGGGGCCCTGCGCAAGATCAAGGAGAAGAACTTCCTGCCCGCGATCTGCGGCCGCGTCTGCCCGCAGGAGGACCAGTGCGAGCTGCACTGCAACCTGAACAAGCCCGACAGGCAGCGCGAGCCCGGCGGCATCGGCCGCGTCGAGCGCTTCCTGGGCGACTACGCCCTGGCGCACGGCCTGGACATCCTGCCCGAGAAGGACGCCCCGACCGGCAAGAAGGTGGCGATCATCGGCTCCGGCCCGGCCGGGCTGACCTGCGCCAGCGACCTGATCCAGCGCGGTCACGAGGTCACCGTCTTCGAGGCCCTGCACAAACCCGGCGGCGTGCTGTTCTACGGCATCCCCGAGTTCCGCCTGCCGAAGAAGATCCTGATCAAGGAGATCGACGGCCTGAAGAAGATGGGCGTGGAGTTCGTGATGAACTACCCGGTCGGCAAGGCCGAGTCGCTCAACTCGATCCGCGAACGCTTCGACGCCGTGTTCATCGGCACCGGCGCCGGCCTGCCCTGGTTCCTGGGCATCCCGGGCGAGAACCTCAACGGCGTCTACAGCGCCAACGAGTTCCTGACCCGCGTGAACCTGATGGGCGGCTACCAGTTCCCCGACAGCTCCGACACCCCGATCAAGAAGATCAAGCGCATCGCGGTGATCGGCGGCGGCAACGTCGCGATGGACGCGGCCCGCACCAGCAAGCGGCTCCATCCCGACCACGTCTACCTGATCTACCGGCGCACGAAGCAGGAGCTCCCCGCGCGGATCGAGGAATCCCATCACGCCCAAGAGGAATTCATCGACTTCCAGCTGCTGCACAGCCCGGTCGAGATCATCGGCGACGACAACGGCGCGGTGAAGGCCATCAAGTGCCAGAGGATGGAGCTCGGCGAGCCGGACGACAGCGGCCGGCGCCGCCCAGTTCCGATCGAGGGCGCCTTCGAGACCTTCGACGTCGATACGGTCGTGGTGGCCATCGGCCAGGGTCCCAACCCCATCCTGACCGCCGACTGCCCCGATCTCGAGATGAACCCGCGGCGCGGCACCATCGTGGTCACCGACGAGGAGACGATGCACACCAACCTGGACAACGTCTGGGCCGGCGGCGACATCGTAACCGGCGGCGCCACGGTCATCCTGGCCATGGGCGCCGGCCGCAAGGCGGCCAACGACATCCACGAGCACCTGACCAACGCCGCCGAGGTCGAGATCACCGCCTGATCCCGTCCAAGCACGGAAGAGAAGGGCCGGCGCTTTGCGCCGGCCCTTCGAATTCCCCCCCCCCCCCGCAGGCGAGGACACTACGGGCGTTTTCGGCCGCCGGGGCGGATTGATTCGTCCCGGATGCAGGTGTCGAGAGGGCCGCGAGAGGCAGGATGCCGAAGCGGCCCGAACGCAAGAAGGGGCGGTACAGGAAGTACCGCCCCTTCGGCCTGCAGCCGGGACGAATCAATCCGCCCCGCCTCCGCCAGAAACTACCCGTTCTTCCGAGCGAACTCGTCCATGAAGTCCGCCAACGCCTTCGCGCCCGCGACCGGCATGGCGTTGTACACCGAAGCCCGGCAGCCGCCGACGCTGCGGTGACCCTTCAGCCCGTTCATGCCGGCGGCCAGGGCCTCGGCGACGAACTGCTTCTCGAGGTCCTCGCTCGGCAGGCGGAACACGACGTTCATCAGCGAACGGCAGTTCTCGTCGACCGGACAGCTGTAGAAGCCGGCGTTGCGCTTCATGGCGTCGTAGATCAGGCCCGAACGCTCGGCCGCCAGCTTCTCGGCGGCGGGCAGTCCGCCCTGCTCCTTCAGCCACGCCAGGGTCTCCTTGACCATGTAGATCGGGAACACCGGCGGCGTGTTGTACATCGAGTCCTTCGGCGCGTGGGTCTTGTAGCTGAGGTACGCCGTCAGGTTCTCGGGGCTGCGCTCGATCAGGTCCTCGCGCATGATGACGACCGCGACGCCGGCCGGCCCGGCGTTCTTCTGGGCGCCGGCGTAGATCAGGCCGAACTTCTCGACCGGCACGCGGCGGCTGACGAAGTCGCTGGACATGTCGCAGACCAGGGGCACGTCGCCGGTGTCGGGGAAGTCCTTCCACTGCACGCCGCCGATGGTCTCGTTGGATGTCATGTGGAAGTAGGCCGCCCCGGGCCGGGCCTTCATCGCGGCCGGATCGGGCAGCTTCATGAACTTGTCGTCGGTCCCGTCGAAGGCCAGGTGGACGTCGCCGATCTTCTTCGCGTCGGCGTAGGCCTTCTTGGCCCAGGCACCGGTCAGCGTGAGGTCGCAGGTGCCGCCGGGGCCCATCAGGTTCATCGGGATCATCGAGAACTGCAGCGTGGCGCCGCCGCCGAGGAACATGATCTTGTAGTTCTCGGGAATGCCGTAGAGCTCGCGGACCAGCGACATCGCCTCCATGTGGACGGCGTCGTACTCCTTGCTCCTGTGACTCATCTCGATGATGGACATGCCCTTGCCCTGGTAGTCCACGAATTCGGCCTGGGCCTTCTCGAGGGCGCTCAGCGGCAGGGTGCAGGGACCGGCGCTGAAGTTGAAGATCCGGTTCATCACTTCCCCTCCTTCACGAAAACGTCGATGTGGGCGACGACCTCGTCGCCGATGCGCAGCAGGTTCTCCTTGCTGGAGGCGCCCAGATGCGGGGCCATCAGCATGTTCGGAGCCTTCAGCAGGGCGAAATCCTCGGCCGGGGGATCCGACGGCCACACGTCGGTGGCGTAGGTCTTGACCTTGCCGCTCTCCAGGGCGGCGACCATCGCGTCGGTGTCGACGGTCAGGCCGCGGCCGGTGTTGATCACGACCACGCCGTCCTTCATCCTGCCGATCACCTCGGCGCCGATCATGCCGCGGGTCTCGTCGGTCAGCGGCAGGTGCAGCGACACGTAGTCGGCCTGGGCCACCATCTCGCCCAGATCGGCGATCATCTCGGCCTTGTCCGAGGACGGGACGTACTTGTCGTAGGCGATGACGCGCATGCCGAAGGCCGCCGCGCGGACGGCCACAGCCTGGGCGATGTTGCCGATGCCGACCAGGCCCAGGGTCTTGCCGTGGAGCTCGGTGCGCTTGAGCTGCTTCTTGGCCCACTCGCCGGCGCTCATGGTCCGGTGCGCCTCGATCAGGTTGTTGGGAACCGCCAGCATCATGGCGAACGCCAACTCGGCCACCGCGATCGCCGGGGCCTTCGGGGTGTTGTGGACGACGATCCCCTTCTCGGCGCAGTACGGCTTGTCGATGTTGTCGGTGCCGACGCCGCCGCGGATGATCAGCTTCAGGTTCGCGGCCTGGTCGATGTACTCGCGCGTGCACTTGGTCTTGCTGCGGACCAGAACCACGTCGGCCTCGGGCAGCCGCGCCTTGTCCTCGGTCACCTCGCCGAAACGGGCGAGCTTCTCCGGCAGGCCGGGATCGAACGCATCGGAGATAAGGATCAACATGGCGGTCTCCTTTCGGGGTTTCGGTCAATCGACGAGACTGCGGACCACGAGGCCCGAACGCAGCTTCGGCTCGAACCAGGTCGACTTGGGCGGCATCACCGCGTCGTTGTCGGCGATGGTCATGATCTGTTCCACGGTCACGGGCGCGAACGCGAAGGCCACCTTCATGTCGGTGGCGCAGCGGCGCTCGAGCTCGGCGGCGCCGCGGATCCCGCCCACGAAATCGATGCGGGTATCCTGCCGGGGATCGCCGATGCCCAGCACCGGTTCCAGCAGGTTCTTCTGCAGCACGGCCGCGTCCAGGCTCTCGACCGGATGATCGGCCGGATACGTTCCGGGCTTGGCCGTCAGGCGATACCAGGTCCCATCGAGGTACATGCCCCAGCTCAGACGGTTCTCGGGCTCGGGATGGGCGGTCGGCTCGACGTCGAACTTCTCGGCGGCGCGGGCCAGGAATTCCTCGCCGCTCAGTCCGTTGAGATCCTTCACGACGCGATGATAGCCCATCAGTTGCAGTTCGTCGTCGGGGAACAGCACGGCCAGGAAGTGGTTGTAGGCCTCGTCGCCGGTGTGGCCGGGATTCTTGGCGCGCATGATGTCGCGCACCCGGAAGGCCGAGGCGGTGCGGTGGTGCCCGTCGGCGACGTAGAGGGCGTCCAGCGGCGCGAAGGCGTCGCGGATGCGGGTCACGTCGTCGGGATCGCCGACCACCCACATGGTGTGGCCGACGCCGTCGTCGGCGACGAAATCGTAGTCCGGATCCGCCTTGCCGGTCAGCTCGGCGACCAGGTCCTTGATCCGCGGACTGCTGCGGTAGGTGAAGAGCACCGGGCCGGCGTTGGCCTGCAGGATCTCCACGTGGCGCGCGCGGTCGTCTTCCTTGTCGCGCCGGGTGAATTCGTGCTTCTTGATCCGGCCTTCCTCGTATTCCTGCACCGAGCAGCCTACGGCCAAGCCGTACTGGCTGTGATCGCCCATCGTCAGGCGGTAGATGTAGAAGCAGGGCCGCTCGTCCTGGATCAGCACGCCGTCGTCGATCATGCCGCGGAAATTCTGCGCGCTCTTCCGATAGACCTCGTCGCCGTGGACGTCGGTGTCGGCGGGCAGGTCGATCTCGGCCTTGACCACGTGCAGGAAGCTGTGGGGATTCGCCGCGGCCATCGCCCGGGCCTCGTCGGAATTCAAAACGTCGTAAGGGGGACTCGCGACCTTGTCGGCCAGGTCGGGACGGGGACGCAGCCCCGGGAAAGGTCTGATATCGGCCATCTGTCTCCACCTCCATCTGCAACCGCTGATTCCAGAAATTCACCAGAGTCTAAGGAAATACCGGAGCTGCCGCTTTCCAAGTCTTATTCGCCTTCTGGAGCGCGTTTTCGCCGAATTCGAACATTTTCCGGAAGCCGTCGCAAGGAATGGCGCGCGGGCCCGTGGCCGTGGCCGGCGGAGGCCGCACAGGGGCCCTCCGCCGGTCACTCCCCCAGGATCTCGTGCGCCATCCTGGTGACGACCTCCGGATAGAGATCGCACTCGGCGGCGAAGACGCGCTCGGAAAGCGTGTCGGCGTCGTCCGACGGCAGGACCGACACCAGTCGCTGGGCCAGGATGCGGCCGTGGTCGTAGCGCTCGTCGACAATGTGGACGGTGCAGCCGGTCTGCTCCTCTCCGGCGGCGATGACAGCCTCGTGGACGCGGCGGCCGTAGAAACCCTTGCCGCCGTACTTCGGCAGCAGGGCGGGATGGATGTTCAGGACCGGACCGTCGAGCCATGCGGGACGGATGTAGAAGCAGAGGTAGCCCGCCAGCAGGATCATCCGCGGCGCGTAGGGAGCCAGCCACTGGTTGATGGCCGCGTTGTGGGAAGCGACGTCGGGATGTTCGCGGCGAGGGAAGACGCCCACCGGCAGTCCGGCCTCGCGCGCGATCCCGACCCCGGCGACATCGGGCCGGCTGGAGACCACCGCGACGATGTCCACCGGCAGCCGCCCCTCGCGCCGGCGTTCCAGGAAGTTGGCCAGGGTGCGCCCGCTGCCCGAAAGCAGCACCGCCACCGGCAATCGTTTCGGGGTCATCGGCCCTCCTGCGGCTCCGGCTCCGCCCCGCCCAGCGCCGCGAGCACCTTGCGGTGGGCGGCGAAGGCGATGGGCCCCGGGGGTTCGGCCAGCGGAAAGAACCCGACTTCCGCGGCGTCGTCCCCCGCCATCAACGAGCCGCCGATCCGCTCGACGGCGTAGACGATCAGCACCACCGGACGATCCGGCGGCAGGATGCCCTGGTGGGCGGCGAAGAGCCCGGTCACCCGCACGTCGAGCCCGGTCTCCTCCTTCACCTCGCGGATCACGGTCGTCTCGGGATCCTCATCGTACTCCATGAATCCCGCGGGCAGGGTCCACTGGCCCTGCTTGGGCGGGAACTTGCGCCGGACCAGGCAGATCTCGTCGCCGCGGCGGATCACCGCGGCCGCGGCCGGCGAGGGATTCAGGTACTGGACGTAGCCGCACCGCGGACAGGTCGGGCGTTCGGTCCCGCCCTCGTGGGACACGGACATGGCCGCGGCGCAACGCGGGCACCAGCGATGGGCGTGGCGCAGAGCGTTCATCGACTCCTCCCGAAGAGACGACCGGCCAGGACCGCAGCCGACCAGAGCAGCATCGCCGCCAGCAGCGGCAGGTGGCCCAGCGCGACGTAGAGCGTGCGGCCGGCCCGCGGCTCGACATCGCCGACCAGCACGGTGCGGCGGTCGATGCCCGCGGACTGCTCGATGCGGCCGTCCGGACCACAGAGAAAGCTGATCCCGTTGTTGGCGCAACGCACCAGGGGCACGCCGCATTCCACCGCCCGCACGCGGGCCATATCGGCATGCTGGACGGGGCCGGCGGAATCGCCGAACCAGCCGTCGTTGGTGATGTTGACCAGGACCCCGGCCCCCTCGCGGACCGCGCCGCGGGTCAGGTCCGCAAAGATCGATTCGTAGCAGATCAGCGGTCCGAAGGCGAAGCTCCGCGCACCGAGATCCACGGCCATCGGATGGGGGCGGTCGCCGCTGTCCCATTCCGCCTGGCCGAAGTCCAGATCGCCCAGGGCCGGGATCAGCCCCTGGAAGGGCACCTTCTCGCCGAAGGGCAGCAGATGATGCTTGCCGTAGCGGTCGACGAGCACGCCGCCGGGGCCGAAGAGTCCCGCGCCGTTGTACCGGCGGCGCTCGCCGTCGGCGCCGAGCCGGGCGTCGGGAAATCCGCAGAGCAGATGGACGCCGTTGTCGCGGGCCTGGCCGCGCACCCAATCCAGCAGCGGGCGCTCGTAGAGCAGGTAGGCGGGCACCGAGGTCTCGGCCCATACCACCAGATCGGCGCCGGCCGCGGCCGCCCGCCGGGTCAGGGCCGTGTAGGGGACGATGCTCGAATCGCGGGCGCCCCGGCGCCACTTGTCGTGCAGCGAGACGTTGGCCTGGACCGCGGCGATCCGCACCGCCGCCCGGCCGTCGCGGCCTTCGCCGGCCGCGGCGATCGGCGCGCCGGAATCATCGATCGCGGGATCGGGAACCGTCGGGGGATCGGACCGCCAGCCGGATCCCCAGGCCAGCAGCACCCAGACCGCCGCGGCCGCGAATCCCGTTCCCAGAACCGTCCCCGCGCCGTCCGACCGGCGTCGCCAGCCGGCGACCAGCGCGGCCGCGGTCATCGCGGTGGCGAATCCCAGGGCCAGCTCGCCCGAAGCGCGCGCCAGCGACAGCAGCGGGGTCTCGAGCCAGGCGAATCCCGACAGGCACCAGGGGAAACCCAGTTCCCCGGCCGAGCGCCAGGCCTCCATCCCGGTCCACAGCACGGGCATGGCCGCGATCGCGGTCGCCGCGCCCAGATGGCGGCGCACCCGTCCGGCGGCCCAGCCGAAGACCAGGTAGTAGAGGGAGCAGTAGAGGATGGCCGAGGCGCCGGCCACCGGCACCAGTCCGCGCGAGGCGATCGGCGCGTCGGGGCCGAGGAAGAACAGCCAGTGCAACAGGCTCGCCTGATGGGCCAGGCCGAAGAACCAGCCGACCCGCGCGGGCCGTCCGGTCGCGGCCAACGCGCCGAAGAGCAGCGCCAGCGCGGGCAGGATCAGCCAGCCGGTCCCCCGCAGCGGCGACATCGCGCCGGTGGCGAGCAGGCCGGCGGCAACCGCCGCCAAAGTCGAAGGGGCGATCCGCAACGGACGCGGTGCGTCCGGGCCTTCGGTGCGTGCACTGGTGAACATGGGGACGAACATAGCGCGTCGACGATCCGGGAGCAATAGCCGCAATGGGCCCGATCCCGTTTTCGCCGCCGCCCGTCGGTCACGAGGACAGCCGGCGGGCCCGGCGGGGGATCCGGCGGCCCGGCCCGCCCTCAGGTCCGCTGCAGCAGATCGTCCATCCCGTGGCGGCGGATCTTCTTGTACAGACCCTGCCGCGAAAGCCCCAGCCGCCGCGCCGCCGCGGACTTCAACCCGCCGCAGACCGACAGCGCCTTGCGGATCAGGTAGCGCTCGAGCAGTTCGTTCGCCTCCTCGATGGTGCGCAGGGTCAGCAGGTCGCCGGGATCGACCGCGCGGCCGGCCGCCCGCTGGACCTCGGCCGACAGATGCTCGACCTCGATCAGATCGCGCTCGCCCCACAGCGCCAGCCAGCGCCGCACCTCGTTCTCCAGTTCGCGCACGTTCCCGGGCCACCGGTACCTCTGCAGGGCCGCCACCGCGTCCTCGGTGATGCGCCACGGCCGGTTCCGATCCTCGTGGCGGCCGAGGAACCAGGCCGCCAGCGGGATGATGTCCTCGGGCCGGCGCCGCAGGGGCGGGATGACGACCTGCACGACCTTCAGACGGTAATAGAGGTCGAGCCGGAAGCGGCCGGCGTCGATCTCGTGCTGCAGATCCTTGTGGCTGGCGGCCACGAAGCGCACGTCCACCGGCCGGGTCTGCAGCTCGCCGATGCGCCGCAGGCGGCGCTCCTGCATCACGCGCAGCAGCTTGATCTGCAGGGCCTGCGGCATGTCGCCGATCTCGTCGAGGAAGAAGGTTCCGCCGTCGGCGGCCTCGAGCAGGCCGGTCTTCTCGCGGGCGGCTCCGGTGAACGCGCCCGCCTTGTGGCCGAAGAGCTCGCTCTCGAACAGCGATTCGGGCAGGGAGGCGCAATTCACGCCGATGAAGGGTTCGTTGCGGCGCGGGCTGTTCTGATGCAGCGCCCGGGCCAGCATCTCCTTGCCGGTGCCGCTCTCGCCGTGGAGCAGGACGTTGACCCCGCTGGCGGCCACCTTGCGGACGGTGTCGCAGCAGATCTCCATCTCGCGCGAGACCCCGATCAGGCCGGGCGTCCCGGGCATCGCCGACGGATGGGGCAGGCTCACGCCCCGGGGGGTCGCCGGGCGGACGGCCGGGGGTTTGGGGGCTTCGCCGCGGACCCAGGGCTCGACCGGAAACAGGGTCGGCGCCTCGCTCCCGCCGCAGGCGCACCCCTCTTCGGCCGGCAGATGGGGCAGCAGCATTCCTGTCCGGGCCGCGAAACGCTCGGCCCACAGCCGCACCGCCTCGTTCCAGGGCGGACTGGACGGATGGCTCAACGCGCAGGCCCCGGCCGGCTCCTCGGCGCCGCCGATCGGCAGCACCCTAAGCACGTTCGGACCGTCGCGCGGATCCTTGTAGATGCGCGGCCGCCCCTCGTCGACCGCCCGCAGCATCTGGGTCAGCGGCGGCGTCGGGGTCGGCCCCTTCGCGTCGCCCCCCAGGCTGCGCGTGAACAGCAGCCGCAGCGCCGCCGCCTCCCCCGCCGCGTCGCAACGAACGACCCAGATCCTGGTCTGCCCCCCTCCGAGGGGATACGACCGGAGCTCCTCTTCCCAGAACCGCACCGCAGGATTCATGTCCCTCCTTCTCCAAACCCCGCACGCTCATGGCAAGGAGCAGACCGCGGCGGGAGGATGTCCACAGCTTTCGCCGCTGAAAAGGAGCGGTCCCGGGACGGATGCGCGGCCCGTATCGCGGCGGTTGCGGGCGCCGCCGTCACCGCCCGATGACACGTTCGGGGGCAAACGACGACGCCCGGACTCAAGAGCCCGGGCGCCATCGACTTTCAAGCATGTTCCCGCGGATCCACAAAAGTCCGGCGGGGTGACACCGGCGGATCAGAGAACCACCTCGACCTTCGATCCTTCCGGCGCGGCGATCATCTCGCCGATCTCCACGGCCTCGACGCCTGCGACGGCGTTGGGATCGAGCTCCGGCGGCAAGGCCAGCACCATCCCGATGCCCATGTTGAACACGCGGTAGGCCTCGGCCTTCGCGACCTCGCCCTTCTCGCAGAGGAAGCCGAAGAGCGGCGGAACCTTCCAGGCCGAGGTCTCGATGCGGGCGCACAGACCGTCGGGCACCACGCGCGGCACGTTGTCCACGAAGCCGCCTCCGGTGATGTGGGCCATGCCGTGGATGCAGTCGCGGCCGTGGGCGGCCCACAGGGCGCGGGCCTCGGCCAGGTAGCTGCGGTGGACCGCCAGCAGGGCGTCGGCCACCGTCTCGCCCACCCCGGGAATCGTGTCGTGCACGTCCAGGCCGGCCGCTTCGAAGCAGACCTTGCGGGCCAGCGAATAGCCGTTGGTGTGCAGGCCGGTCGACGCCAGGCCCCACAGGCGGTCCCCGGCGGCGATCGCCGAGCCGTCGATCAGGTCCTCTTCGCGCACCTGGCCCACGATGCAGCCGGCCAGGTCGAAATCGGTGTCGCTGTAGACGCCGGGCATCTCGGCGGTCTCGCCGCCGAGCAGAGCGCAGCCGTTCTCCCGGCAGGCACCGGAGAATCCGTCGAGCACGGCCTCGAGCACGCCGTCGGCCAGCCGGCCGGTGGCGAAGTAGTCGAGGAAGAACAGGGGTTCGGCGCCCTGGACCAGGATGTCGTCGACGCAGTGGTTGACCAGATCGCGGCCGACGGTGTCGAAGCGCCCGGCCATCGACGCCACCTTCACCTTGGTGCCCACGCCGTCCACGCTGGCCACCAGCAGGGGCTGCCCGGGCGCGGTCCGGTAGAGGCCGCCGAAGCTGCCCAGATCGGAACGCACGCGATCATCCCAAGTCGAACGCACCGCGGCCTTGGCGCGCGCCAAAGCGGCCTGGGCGGCGTCGATGTTGACGCCGCTCTCGCTGTACTTCATTCCGTTCTACCCCCGTACGGGTCTGGAGAGGACTGCCCCGGGTTGGCGGGATTCCGCGGTCTGCTGGATCTCCAGCATGATGCCGCTGATATCGGTGATCACCTCGAACTCGCCCCTATTGTATAGCTTGACGAGCGTATCGACCACCTCGGAGTGGAACTGGGTGCCCCGGCAGCGGACCAGCTCGGCGACGGCCTTCTCCGGATGCAGCGCCTTGCGGTAGGAACGGTCGCTGGTCATCGCGTCGAAAGCGTCGCAGACGTTCAGGATGTTGGCGCCGAGACTGATCTCTTCGCCCTGCAGGCCGTCGGGATAGCCCTTGCCGTCGGGGCGCTCGTGGTGATGGCGCACCAGGTCGGCGGTCTCCTGCAGGAACTTGATCTGCAGCACGATGTCCGAGCCGATCGAGGGGTGGGCCGTCATCTGGCTGAACTCCTCCTCGGTCAACCGCCCCGGCTTGCAGATGATGTCGTTGGTGATGGCGATCTTGCCGATGTCGTGCAGCAGTCCGCCGTATTCCAGGATCTCCAGGTCGCGGTGGGAAAGCCCCATCGCGCGCCCGATCCGCACGCCGTACTTCGACACCCGGTAGCTGTGGCCGTGGGTGTACGGCTCGTTGGCCTCGAGCGTGGTGGTCAGCGCCGCGATCGAGTTGATGTGGGCTTCCTTCATCTCCTGGAAGAGCTTCACGAACTGGAAGATCACGAAGATCGGGAACAGGTAGATCAAAAGCGTCCACGCGCCGGCCTGCCGGTAGAGCAGGATGACCATGGCCGCGAAGGGGAATTCGATCAGGCCGCGCAGGTTGCCCCAGCTGAAGTGCTTGCTCCAGATCTCGCCGAAGGGGATCCGGCGCTCGAATCCCATCACCGCGGTGACCATGATCGTGTTGATCAGCGTGTAGACCAGCAGCGAGACCAGCAGCGGCAGCAGGAACAGGGGGCCGCCGAAGGATTCGTGCCAGGGCAGAGCGTGGTAGACCAGGCCGGAGCAGCCGACGGTCACCGACATCATCGCGGTGTTGAAGAGGGATTTCATCACCGTGCTGCGGCGCAGCACGATCCCGCGGGTGAGCGTGGATGCGGCCTCGACCAGCACCGCAACCGCGGGGCCGAAGATCACGACCATCGAGATGTCGATCGTCCGCGACGAAAGGACCCGGCCGCCCTGCCGCACCTGCCTTTCGGCGAGCTTGGTGTCGGCGAAGAACAGCACGCAGAAGAAGAACGCGATGCCCAGCCAATCCAGTTCCGCCGGCCGGTGATTCTCGATCAGATGGTAGGCCATCAATCCGCCAGCCACCAGGGACACGGCGTAATAGATGAGAAACGGCAAGCGCCTGCGGAACTGTCTCAAATTGCTCACATCAACTCTTTCCAGGGTGCGCGGGGACGCCTTAGAGGCGGCGATCTGGACAAATATTATTGTCGACAGCCCTGGTAACCAGCTTTATCGAAAAAAAGAACCGGCGCCGATCCCTTATTCAGTCGCTACCACTCCCACTTGAAGAACAGACCCAGCAGATAGTCCAGCATGTTGGCGTCACCTCCATTTCCAGATGGACTTGCCGCCTACCGCTCAGGCGACAGAGGTGCTCCGCTCAGCTGTTTTTCCGCTCCGCTCCTTTGAGGTGGGTCGGGATCGAGGCGCCGGTTCCGAATCCTTCATCCGACGAGGGACTAGGGCCTTTCCTCCTTGAAGGCCATCAACGAGAGCCGGCGGTTCAAAGCGTCGAGAACGGCGAAAACCGCGGCTTGCTGGGGATTCTGGCGCAGCGAACAGGTGCCGAAGAGGCGATCCGAGCGCCTTCCCTCGACCAGTTCGACCGCCGCGAGGACCACCGGTTCGCCGCCGATGTCGGCCTCGCGGATCTCGCTGAGGCTCAGCACGACGGGGTCCTCGACGAGTTGCAGGACGGCGTCGACGGCGGCGCGTCCGATCAGATGCATGTCGCCGCCGGGATGGTTCGGCCCCGAGGCCTGACCACGCCGGTGGACGTCGCCGGCGGCCATGTCCACCGTCACGGTGATCGCGGAATCGGTGGTCGTGACGCTGACGCCCTCGCAACGCATGCGCGGGGCGGGAGCCTCCTCCACCAGCAGGGCCTGGCTGGCGGAACCGAGATCCAGGATGTGCGGCCCGGCGGCGCCGGACGGCCCGGCCGCCGCGGGGGCGGACGCGGACGTGGGCGCAGAGGCCGGCGCTTCGGCAACCGGGGGCTCGGTCTCGACCACCTGGGCCACGCCGATCTTCTTGTAATTCACGGAAATACCGAGGCGGGCCTTGAGCAGGCTCTCGACGTCGCGGACCACGTGACGGGCATCTCGATCGACCACCGCGACCACATGGATCCCGGAGATCTCGCCTTCCGCGTCGAGATCGATCTTGCACTGGCGGACGCCCTGGATCCGACAGATCCATTTTTCCGCGTCCTGCCGCCAATCCTGATCGTCTGTCGGTCGATCGGGGTGCTGTTCCACGGTGTGCATGCCTTCCCTCCGGGAGATCCTTCTAGTTGATAACGCTCCCTCAGCCCCAACCGTTGGAAATGATAGCATGTCTCATCGAACGCGGACAATCCCAATCCCCTGGAACCGGCAAATTTTTTTCCGATTGGTCCCGCGGGACGGGATCAGGGCACCATCATTCCGGTCAGGGTCGCGCGGCGGGCGGCCAGGGAATCGGCGTCGGCGCGCAGCAGGCCCTCGACGGTGAAGCCCTCCGGGCAGAAGCTGGCCACGGCCGTGGCGTCGAGCATGGCCGAGCGGAAGACGGAATCGGGAGAATTCCGGTCGGCTCCCGCGGCCGCGAGGCTGCCCAGGAAACCGCCGGCGAAGGAATCGCCCGCGCCGGTGGGATCGATCACCTCGGGCAGGATCAGCCCCGGCACCGCCAGCAGCGAATCGCGTCCGAAGAGCAGGGCCCCGTGCTCGCCCTTCTTCACCACGACCCGGGCGGGGCCCATGGCGCGGATCTCGGCGGCCGCGTCGGCCAGCGACGACTTGCCCGACAGCAAGCGCGCCTCGGAATCGTTCACCAGCACCAGATCGACGTCCTTCAGCACCGACAGCAGCTGCTCGCGCGTGGTGTCGATCCAGAGGTTCATGGTGTCCAGCACCACCAGGCGCGGCTGCGACACCGCGGCCAGCACGTCGGCCTGCAGGGCGGGATGGATGTTGGCCAGGAACAGGTACTCCGACTCCCCCCATCCGGCCGGAAGCTCGGGCTGGAAGGTCTCGAAAACGCCCAGCTCGGTTGCCAGGGTGTCGCGCTCGATCATGTCGGGGTGGTAGCGCCCGGACCAGTGGAAGGTGTTGCCGGGGACCCGGCTGATGCCGGCGATGTCGACGCCGTGCGACGCCAGCAGGTCCAGATCGTCCTGCCGGAAATCCTCGCCGACCACGCCGACCGCCCGCACCGGGCAGAATCGGGAACAGGCCAGGGAGAAATAGCTGGCGCTGCCGCCGAGCTGACGCTCGCGCCGTTCGCGCACCGTCTCGACGGTGTCGTAGGCCACCGAACCGACCACCAGAATCGTCATGTCACTCCTTCTCGCCCATGAACTCGGGGGCGGTGATACCGATCAGATCCAGAACCCGGGCCAGGATCCGGCGGGTCGCCTGGCACAGCTGCAGCCGGGCCAGGGTCATCTCCTTGTCCTCGCCGAGGATGACGCAGTTGTGGTAGAACTGGTGGTACAGCCCCGCCACTTCATAGATGTACGAGGTCAGGCGATGGGGCTCGCGGTTCAGGGCCGCCCCCATCAGCACCCGCGGCAGCCGCACCAGCTCCCGCACCAGGTTCCACTCGCTCGGCTCGTTCAGCAGGGACAGCGTCTCGAGGTCCGGCTCGCCCGGGTCGATCCCCGCATCGGAGGCCTTGCGCAGCACCGAACAGATTCTGGCGTGCGCGTATTTGACGTAATAGACGGGGTTTTCGCTCGATTCCTCACGCGCCACATCAAGATCGAAATCCAGATGGGAATTGGGCTTGCGGGTCAGGAAGATGTACTTGGCCACGTCCGCGCCCACGTCGTCGCAGAGAGCGTCCATCGACACGAACTGCCCCTCGCGCTTGGACATGTCCATCGGCCGGCCGTTCTCCACGAAGTTCACCTGTTGCAGGATCTGGACCTCGAGCCAGTCGTCGGGAACGCCCAGGGCCGCCATGGCGCCCTTCATCCGCGGGATGTGGCCGTGGTGGTCGGGACCGAGGTAGTTGATGGCGTGCTCGAAGCCGCGCTGATACTTGTGGTAGTGGTAGGCGACGTCGGCCAGGAAATAGGTCGGCGTGCCGTTGGAGCGCACCAGCACCCGGTCCTTCTCGTCGCCGAAATCGGTGGCCCGGAACCAGACCGCATCCTCCTGCTCGAAGGTCGCGCCCCGCTTGCGCAGCTGCTCGAGCGCGCGCTCGATGCGCCTGGTCTCGTGCAGTTCGGATTCGAAGTACCAGGTGTCGAAGCGCAGGCCGAAACGGCGGCAGGTCTGACGCTGCCAGGTGAGGATCTTCATCAGGGCGTACTTGGAGAACCTGGCCACCGACTCGTCCTCGGGCAGGGCGATCCAGTCCTCGGCCTCCCCCTCGGGCGCGGTGACCCGCTGGAAGCTCTCGTCGTTGAAGACCCCGGCCGCGTCCTGGATGGCGCGGCTGTCCTGGGTCTTCAGCTCCTCCGCCATCCTGGCGATGTACGCACCCTTGTAACCGTTCTCGGGGAATTCGACATCGCGGCCGAGGCTCTGGAAGTAGCGGGCCCGCAGCGAGCGGCCCAGCAGCTTCACCTGGCGGCCGGCGTCGTTGACGTAGTACTCGGCGTGGGCGTCGTAGCCGATGGCGTCGAGCAGGCGCACCAGGGTCGCGCCGAAGGCGCCGGCGCGGGCCGAGACCACGTTCAGCGGCCCGGTGGGGTTGGCGCTGATGAACTCGACGTTGATGCGGCGGCCGCCGCCGACCTTGATGTCGTCCCAGGCGCCCTTCTGCTCGGTGACGTCGAGCAGCTGGGCCAGCTGGTAGTCGCGCGCGATGCGGAAATTGATGAATCCGGGGCCGGCGATCTCCACCGACTCCACGATCTCGCGCGGGTAATCCAGGGCCGCGGCCAACTCGCCGGCCAGCTCGCGGGGCTTGCGCTCGAGCCGCTTGGCCAGCATCAGGGCCACGTTGGTGCTCAGATCCCCGTGCGCGCGGTCGCGGGGCTTCTCGATCTCGATGGCGATGTCGCCCTCGAAGAGCCCGTAGCCTTCCAGCCGGTTGAGGATCTCGTTCTTGATGATGTCTTCGATGATCATGTCGGGTCCGCTTCGCTGGGGTTCTCGCCGGAAATTCCGCGCCGGGCCAGCCTGAGTCCGGGATGGCGTTCGCGCACATCGTCCCGCCGGAAATAGGCGGGATCGACATCCACGCGCGGCGCATCGCTCCAGAGGCTCTCGATCCGGTAGTATTCCCGGGCCCGGGGCTGGAACAGGTGCACGACCACATCCACGAAATCGAGCAGGACCCACTGCAGGTTGCCGCCGCTTTCGGTGCTGAGCATGGTCTGGCCGGCGGCCTTCAGGTCGTCGCGCACCGAATCGCTGAGCGTTCGCGACTGCGCGTCGCTGGTGGCGGTGGCGACAACGAAGAAATCGGTGACGTCGGACGCCCCGCGCAAATCGAGGATGGCGACATCCTCGCCCTTGCCGGCCAGGATCGCGTGCGCGGCGATCTCGGCGGCGTGGAAGGCGGGAGCCGACTTCCGGCTGCCGGCATCGGGTGTGGGTGTATCGGGATTCATGATCCTCACGGCGGCACCGGTCGGCCGGCGGCGGAAACGCGCCCTCAGTTGAGGCGCTTGATGACGTATTCGACGGCGACAGAAAGCAGTTCGCGCTGGGCGCCGCGGGCCAGTGGCTCGAGCGAGGCGCGGGCCTCGTCTCCGAAGGTGCGGGCCGCCCCGCGGGCGATCTCGACGCCGCCGTGGTCCAGGACGAAGCGCTTGACCTCGGACCAGCAGGCGCGGCGGGCCCCGACGTCCTCGCCGATGCCGCCGAACTCCTCGCGGAACGCGTCGCGCTCGGCGGGGGCGGCGGCTGCCTGGGCCGCGATCAGGGGCAGGGTGATCCGCCCCTCCGCCCAGTCGTGTCCGGTCGGCTTGCCGATCCGCCGTTGATCCCCGAGATAATCGAAGATGTCGTCGGTGATCTGGAAGACGAATCCGAGCTTGCGGCCGAACTCGGCGAAGGTCTGCTCGTGGTCCCGCATCACCGGATGGAACGCGGCCCCGATGGCGCAGGACGATTCGATCAGCGAGGCGGTCTTGTAGTAGATGATCTTCCGGTACAGCTGCTCGTCGATGCCGAGGTCGTACCGCGTCTCCAGCTGCATCATCTCGGCCTGGCTCATCAGCAGGGTGCTGCGCGCCAGGTAGCCCACGGCGTGGTTCAGGCCGGCGCGGCTCAGCGTGTCCAGGGCCATGCCGTAGAGATAGTCGCCCATGATCAGGGCCGCCGTCTCTCCCCAGCGGCTGTTGACCGTGGGCAGGCCGCGCCGCACGTCCGATTCGTCGATGACGTCGTCATGCAGCAGGGTGGCGGTGTGCACGAGCTCAACGCAGGCCGCCGCGGTGATCGCCTCGTCGGGAACCTTGCCGTCGTGCTTGGCCGCCAGCAGCAGGAGCGTGGGCCGGAAACGCTTGCCGGCGCCCTGGCGCAGATGCGCGCAGATATCGCCGGTCAGCTGCGATTCGCCCCGGAGCAACGTGTCGTAGAGATCGGCGAATCGCTTCAGCTCCGACCCGATGATCTTCTGCAGGGCCTGGAGTTTGATTCGTTCGCGGTCGATGAGGGACATGCTGCCTTCCCGTGTCCAATGCCAGGCGACGGCCCTAGAAGTTGCCTCCGGGGCCGCCTCCTGTCAATCCTCTTCTCGATCCTGTTCAGCGGCCTTCTTGCGCCGCCGGCGGCTGTTGACGGCCATCGCGATCAATACCGAGCAGATGTACAAAAGACTCACCGGCACCGCCATCAGCAATTGGGAGACGGCGTCGGGAGGAGTCAGGATCGCCGCGGCGACCACGATGATCAGGAACGCGTACCGCCAGGCCTTCAGCAGCTGCTTGGGGTTGACCAGATCCAGGACGCTCAGCAGGAGCACCACCAGCGGCAGCTGGAAGACCAGGCCGAATGCCAGGCAGAGCCGCGCCACGAAAGCGAAATAAGGCCCGATGCCGATCAGCGGCAGCATCGATTCGGTCGAGAACGACAGCAGGAACGAGACGACCTGCGGGATCAGGACCAGGTAGGCGAACCCCACGCCCGTGTAGAAGAGCAGCACCGACGCGATCAGCAGAGGCGCGGCCACCTTCCGTTCGCGCTTGTAGAGACCCGGATTGATGAATCCGTAGACCCGGTACAGCAGGTAGGGCAGCACCAGGAACAGGCCGCAGACGAACGCCAGCTTCAGCCGGGTCAGGAAGGCCTCGACCGGCTGGTGGAAATAGAGATTCTGATCGGCGCCGGTCATCGGCCTGATCAGGATCTCCAGCAGATGGGCCGAGAAGAACCAGCAGACGATCGCCGCCACCAGGGCCACGGCCAGCGAACCGACGAGCATCGAACGCAGTTCGGACAGGTGCTCGAGCAGGGGCATCTGAAGTCCCGCGAGGCCGTCCTCGAGGATCGAAGACCCACGGTCGTCGACCGGGATGTCCCGGGAATCGCTCGGCTTGTCGCTCATCGGTCCCCCTCCTTGCCGTCGAGCAGGTCGCGCAGCTCGTGCATGAACTCGTCGACGTCGCGGAAGGACCGGTAAACCGAGGCGAAGCGGACGTAGGCCACCTCGTCGACCTCGCGCAGCTGCCGCATCACCAGTTCGCCGATCAGCTGCGAGGGGACCTCGGCGGCCATGCCGGTGGCCAGCTCGTGTTCGACCGCGTCGACGATCGCCTCGATGCTCTCGCTCGATACGGGGCGCTTCTCGCAGGCGCGGGTCACGCCCCGGACCACCTTGGCGCGGTCGTATTCCATCCGGCGGCCGTCACGCTTGACGATCAGCACCGGCTTGGTCTCGATCGATTCGTAGGTCGTGAAGCGCTCGCCGCATTCCAGGCATTCGCGGCGCCGGCGCACGGCCAGCCCGTCGCGGACGGTGCGGCTGTCGACGACGCGGTCGTTGTCCTTGGCGCAGCGGGGGCACTTCACGATCTCTCCAGTCGGCTCAAAGCTCGGGATACAGGGGGAAGCCGGCGCAGAGCTCGCGGGTCTTGTCCCGCAGCTTCGCCCGCGCGTCTTCGTCGTCCCGGGCCTCGTAGGTCTCGGACACGATGTCGGCGATCTTCACCATCTCGTCGATGCCCATGCCGCGGGTGGTCAGCGCCGGCGTGCCGATGCGGATCCCGCTGGTCACGAAGGGCTTGCGCTGATCGAAGGGCACGGTGTTCTTGTTGACCGTGATGCCGACCTCGCCCAGCAGCCGCTCCATCTTCTTGCCCGAGATCTCCTTGCTGGTCAGATTCACCAGCAGCAGATGATTGTCGGTGCCGCCGCTGACCAGGTGGAAGCCGTGCTCGAGCAGGCGTTCGCCCAGAGCCTTCGCGTTGGCCACGGTGCGGGCTGCCCAATCCTTGAATTCCGGCTTCATGGCCTCGCGGAAGCAGACGGCCTTGGCGGCGATCACGTGCATCAGCGGCCCGCCCTGCACGCCGGGGAAGTTCAGCTTGTCGATGGCCTTGGCGTGCTCCTCGCGGCAGAGCACGATGCCGCCGCGGGGGCCGCGCAGCGTCTTGTGGGTGGTCGAGGTGACCACGTCGGAGTAGGGCACCGGGCTGGGATGGACCCCGCCGGCGATCAGACCGGCCACGTGCGCCATGTCGAACATCAGCACCGCGCCGACCTCGTCGGCGATCGAGCGCATCGCCTCGTAGTCCCAGAAGCGCGGATAGGCGCTGGCGCCGCCCATGATGACCTTCGGCCGTTCGCGCTTGGCCTGCTCGCGCAGGGCGTCGTAATCGATGGTCTCGGTCTCGCGGTCGACCTCGTAGTGGATCGCATTGAAGAGCAGGCCCGAGAAGTTCACCGGGTGCCCGTGGGTCAGGTGGCCGCCGTGCGAGAGCGAAAGCCCCAGCAGCTTGTCGCCCGGCTGCAGGAAGGCCAGGTAGGCGATCATGTTGGCCGTCGAGCCGGAATGGGGCTGGACGTTGGCGTGGTCTGCGCCGAAGAGCTCGCAGACGCGGTCGCGGGCCAGATTCTCGGCGGTGTCGACGTGCTCGCAGCCGCCGTAGTAGCGCTTGTCGGGATAGCCCTCGGCGTACTTGTTGGTCAGGACGGAGCCCATCGCCTCCATCACGGCCCGGCTGGTGAAGTTCTCGCTGGCGATCATCTCGAGCTGATCGCGCTGGCGCATGAGCTCGGCGTCGACGACGGCGCCGATTTCGGGATCGATCCGCTTCAGGTTCTCGATCATGACGTCTCCTTCGCCCGGCCGCTGCCGGCCGGCGACATTAGGGCTTCTCGTATGCGACGATCTTATCCACGCGGCGGGCATGACGCCCGCCCTCGAACCCGGCCGCCAGCCAGCGGCGCAACATCTCTCCCGCCAGGTGCTTGCCCGTGGCGTCTCCGCTGAAACACAGGACGTTGGAATCGTTGTGCCGACGCGTCGTCTCGGCCATGTCCAGGGTCCAGACCAGGGCCGCGCGCACGCCGGGCACCTTGTTGGCGGCGATGCTGACCCCGATGCCCGATCCGCAGACCAGCACGCCCCGGTCGCACCGGCCTCCGGCCACTTTCTCGCCGACCGAGAAGGCCGGATCCGGATAATCGGCCGGCGATTCGTCCGCGCCGCAGTCGACGACCTCGTGGCCGTCTCCGCGCAGCAGTCCCGTCAGATGGGCCCGCAGTTCCGCCCCGCGATGATCGGAACCGATCGCGATCTTCATTCCTGTTCCCCCTCGATGACGACGGTCCGCCACGATTCGACAAGTTCCTCGACCCGGCCGGCCATGACGCCGTAGGCGGAGCCGGCGCCCAGATAGGGATCGGCCACGTCGGCGTCGGCCCGCACGACGCCGGTGCGCATCAGATCGACTCCCGGCAATCCGAGCAGGCCGAGACGGCCCGCGAACCCGGGAAACCACCGGCGGAAGACCTCGACCTGCTCGGCGGTCATCCCGATGGCCCAGTCCACGCCGGCCAGGGCCTCGTGATCCAGGGGCCGCGATCTGTGCTCCGAGAGATCCAGCCCCCGCTGCGCCGCGGCCGCCACCGACCCCTCCGACGCCGGAGCGCCCTCGGAGGCGTAGAGACCGGCCGAGACGATCTCGGCATCGCAACCGGCGAAGCGGTCCGCGGCCAGGATTCCGGCCAGCGGACTGCGGCAGGTGTTTGCTGCGCAGAAGAACAGGATCTTGCCGGGCATGTCTCCATCCCTGATCAAAAGTAGAACCCGCCGCGATCATCGTCAAGAACGCCGCAAACGCGTAAATCCTTGGGAAACAGGACGTTTCCTTCAGATCTCCGGCGGCGTCCCGGCGCCGGGTCTGAGAACCCGCGGCGGCCAGCCGGTCAGATCGATCAATGTCGAGGCCGCGCCCGGGGCGGAAGCCGGATCCCCGGCCGCCGCGATCGTCGATTCGGCAACCACGTCGACCTCGGATCCGAATTCGCGGACGGCCGCGTCGAAATCACGGATCGGCGGCTCTCCCGCCCTGTTGACGCTGGTCGATGCGAGCGGCGCGCCGACGGCGGCGACCAGCCCGCGCAGGGCCGGGATCCCGGGAACCCGCAGCGCCACGGTGTCGAGACCGCCCGTGGCTTCGCGCGGAACGCCGGGCCCCGCCGGCAGGATCAACGTGAATGGTCCCGGCCAGCAACGCCGGGCGTATTCCCTCTCCCGGTCGCCGGCTCCGGGAGCCAGCGCCAGGGCCTGGTCGATCGATGCGCAGAGCAGCAGCAGCGGCTTGCGCGGATCGCGGCCCTTGATGCCCGCGACGCGGGCCACGGCCGCCGGATCGTCGGCCCGGCAATGAAACCCCGGCAGGGTGTCGGTCGGCAGCAACGCCACGGCTCCGCCGCGCAGCGAATCGATCAGTCCCTCCGACCGGTATGTCCCGGCGGACACGGCCTACTTCCCGCCCCGGGCCAGCTCGCGCCGATACGCGGCCAGGGCCTCGGCCACCGCTTCATCCTTCAGGGCCAGGATGCGGGCCGACAGCACCGCGGCGTTCTTGGCGCCCGAAGAGCCGATCGCCACCGTCGCCACCGGGACGCCGCCGGGCATCTGGGCCATCGACAGCAGGGCGTCGACGCCGGCCAGAGCGCCCGCGGCGACCGGAACCCCGATGACCGGCTTGGCGGTCAGCGAGGCCATCACCCCGGGCAGGTGCGCGGCCATTCCGGCGACCGCCACGAAGATCTCGGTGCCTTCCTTCTCGGCGCGCGAGATCAGGCGGCGCAGCTTGTCGGGCTGCCGGTGGGCCGAGGCGATCTCGACCCGGAACGGGATGCCGAAACGCTCCAGCAGAGCGAGACCGCCGTCGATCACCGGACGGTCCGACTTGCTCCCCAGGACGATCAGGACCCGCGCGACGGCCGGGCGCATGGAACTGCTGGCGGCGGTCATGGCACATCTCCTCGCTTGCGGACCGGCTCAACCCCGGTAGCCGGCCCCGATATCGCTGCGGTACTGCATCCCCGGGAAGGAAACGCCCTCGATCAGATGGTAGGCCTCGCGGCGGGCCGCGGCAAAGTCTCCTCCGACGCCCACCGCTCCCAGGACGCGACCGCCGGCGGTGACCAGATCGCCGCCCTCGCTGCGGGTGCCGGCATGGATGACCCAGCGTCCGGACGGAAGGGATTCGGGCAGATGGATCGGGCGCCCCTTCACATAGGCCCCGGGATACCCCCCGGCCGCACCCACGACGACCACCGCGGCCCGCGTCCAGTCGGTCAGACCCGCGCCGGGCCAGTCCGCCGGAGCGCCGGCCGCGCCGCCGGCCCCGGCAGAGAGGAAATCGCCCAGGCGGCCGCGGGCGGTCGCAGCCACGAGCCCGGCGAAATCGCAATCCAGCAGCGGGAGGACGACCTGGGTCTCCGGATCGCCGAAGCGGCAGTTGAACTCCAGCACCTGCGGGCCGTCGGGCGTCAGCATCAGGCCGGCGTAGAGCACCCCCCGGTAGGGAATGCCGCGGCGGCGCAATTCGGCCAGGACCGGAACGATCACCGACTCGCAGACGACCTTGCCGAGGCCGCCCTCGACCGCCACCGGCGCGAAGGCGCCCATGCCGCCGGTGTTGGGACCCTCGTCCCCGTCAAGCGCCCGCTTGTGATCCCGCGAAGGCGCGAGCAGGGCGAAATCCTCGCCGTCGGTGACCGCCAGGACCGAGAGCTCGGGGCCCGTGAGACATTCCTCGATCAGCACCCGCCGGCCGGCGTCGCCGAAAGCCGCGTCCTGGAAACAGAGATCCAGATGGGCGATCGCGGCGTCGGCGTCGGCGCAGACCGCCACGCCCTTGCCCTGGGCCGCGCCGCAAGCCTTGACCACCAGCGGAAAGTCGGCGGCCAGCGCATGGGCGCGGGCCGCCGCGAAATCGGTGAAGACCTCGTAACGGGCCGTGGGCACGCCGGCGTCGGCCATGATCCGCTTGGCGAATTCCTTGTCTCCCTCGAGCCTGGCGCCGGCGGCGCCGGGGCCGAAGACGTCGACGCCGGCGTCGCGCAGGGCGTCGCCGAGACCGGCGATCAGCGGATCCTCGGGACCCACGATCACCAGCGCGATCCCTTCGGCGCGGCAATGGGCCGCCACCGCATCGTGATCCGAGACGTCCAGCGCGACGTTCACCGCGACCTCGGCGGTGCCGGGATTGCCGGGCGCGACCTGGATCTCCGGCCGCGAAGGCGCCAGGGAGAGCTGGCGCGCCAGGGCGTGCTCGCGTCCGCCGGAGCCGATGATCAGGATCCTCTCGGGCATGTTCCAACCTCCGCATCGGCCGCCACGGCCGCGCGCATCAGGGGATGATCCGCGTGCCGGCCTCGCCGCGCACCGCGGCCAGCAGATGTTCGGGATCGGTGATCAGCACCTCGCGGCCGCCGGCTTCGAGGAACTTCAGGGCGGATTCGATCTTCGGGCCCATGCTGCCGGCGGGGAACTCCCCGGCCTCCAGCAGGGTCCGCGCCTCGGCCGCGGTCAGAGAGTCGAGATCCTTCTGTCCGGGCGTGCCGAAACCGCTGCTGACCTTCTCGACCTGGGTGATGATCACCAGCGTGTCGGCCTCGATCAGCTCGGCCAGGAGCTCGGAGGCCCGGTCCTTGTCGATCACCGCGTCGATGCCCTCGATCCGTTCCTGCTCGCACTTCACGACCGGCACGCCGCCCCCGCCGCCGGCGACGACCAGCACCCCGGCGTCGAGCAGCGTCCGGATGGCCTCGTACTCGACGACCTTCTGCGGCATGGGGCTGGGCACGACCCGCCGCCAGCCGCGGTTGGCGTCCTCGCGCACCGTCCAGCCGAAGTCGCGCTCCACCTCGCGCGCCTGTTCCTCGTTGTAGAACGGCCCGATCGGCTTGGTGGGATTCGCGAAGGCCGGATCGTCGCGATCGACGAGCACCTGGGTCACGACCGTCGCCACGGGATTGTCCAGGCCCTTCAGGAAAAGGGCGTTCTGGAGGTTCTGCTGGATCATGTAGCCCAGACCGCCCTGGGAATCGGCGCCGCAGACGAACAGGGGCATCGGCTGGATGCCGTAGGTCCGGTACCCCGCGTCGTTGCGCAGGAAGATGTTGCCCACCACCGGGCCGTTGCCGTGGGTGACCACGACGGCGTGGCCCTCCCCGCAGAGTTCGGCGACCTGGTCCATCGTCGCCTTCGTCACGTGATACTGCTCCAGATACGTCCCCTTGCGGCCCACCGGAATGATGGCGTTCCCGCCGAGCGCGATAACGAATCTACGGGTCATCTTAGTGGCTCTCCCTGATGTTCATCGCCTATCGAATAAGCGGCTCCGCGTCGACCGACGCGGTGCCGGGTCCGGGCGTCCGAAGGAATCTCAGAGGATGTCTCCGACCATCCTCTTGACGCGTTCGAGCGCCTTCTCGATTTCATTCGTGTTGTTCGCGTAGCTGAATCGCAGATAGCCTTCCCCGAACTTGCCGAAGGCGGTGCCGCTGAGCGCGGCGACGCCGTACTTCTCGAGCAACAGGGTCTCGATCTCGGCGCTGGGACGGCCCAGCCCGGTGATGTTGGGGAAGACGTAGAACGCGCCGCGCGGACGCAGGCAGCTGACGCCGTCGAGGGAATCGAGACCGTCGACCAGCAGATCGCGCCGGTCGCGGAACTTCTCGACCATCCGCTCCACCTCGTCCTGGGGACCGGTGAGGGCTTCGGCGCCGGCCATCTGGGTGAAGGTCGCGGTGCAGCTGGTGCAGTTGGTCTGCAGCCTGGAGACGGCCTCGGCGATCGGCTCGGGCATCACGCCGTATCCCAGCCGCCAGCCGGTCATGGCGTAGGTCTTGGAATGCCCGTCGAGGATGATCGTCCGTTCGGCCATGCCGGGCCGCGTCGCGATCGATTCGTGGGTCCCCTCGTAGATGATCTTCGAGTAGATCTCGTCGCTCAGCACGTAGAAATCCCGCTCGACCGCCAGCTCGGCCAGGGCGTCGAGGTCGGCGGCGGTCAGCACGCCGCCGGTGGGATTCTGCGGGGAGTTGATGATCACCAGCTTGGTGCGGTCGGTCACCAGATCGGCCAGGTCCTCGACGCGGAAATTGAAGTCCCTCTCCTCGGCGAGCTTCAGCGGCACGGCGTCGGCCCCGAGGAAGTTGATCACCGATTCGTAGATCGGGAACCCGGGATTCGGATAGATCACCTGGTCGCCCTCGTCCACCAGGGCTGTCATGACGTAGTACATGATCGGCTTGCCGCCCGGCGTGACCACGACGTTCGCGGGCGAGACGTCGAGCCCCCGGTCGGCGGCGATGTGGTCGGCGATGGTGCGGCGGACGTCGGGCAGTCCGGCGGCGGGGCCGTAATGCGTGAAGCCGGTCTCCAGCGCGCGCACGGCGCTGCCGACGATGTTCGGCGGCGTGTCGAAATCGGGTTCGCCGATCTCGAGGTGGACGATGTTCCGGCCGTCGGCCTCCAACTGCTTGGCTCGAGCCAGTACGACGAAAGCCGTCTCGGTCCCCAGTCTCTGCATCCGTTTGGCCAGCATGATCCGCCCCCTCGAGGACAAGACAATCGCCCACGTGCCGGGGCGGGAGCCCCGGCGGAAAGGCTAATCCTAGGTCATGCGAGGCCTTTCGTCAAAGGGGCAGCTTTCCGCGCAGATCCAGCCTCAGATGGAATTCGTAAAGGCTTGTCGAGCCGGCCGCCCGGGTCGGACGCCGGCGGCAGAACGCAACGCTCAGCCTCCGCCCGCCGCGGCGCCAATCCATACCCAGGGAGGTCTCCGCCGACCAGCGGCCCCAATGCCGGGGCCGCAGGATCCCCGGGGCGGGCGCGGCCGCGGTGACCAGATCCACCTCGTCGCCCCAGGCCCAGGCCATCGCGCCGCGCAGGATCAGTCCCGCTCCCAGCCCGCATTCGGCCCTGATCGCGGCCATCGTCCGCCGCAGTCCGAAGGCCGGCAGGCCGTCTCCTTCCCGCCTTTCGTCGCGGCGGCCCAGCGACGACACCGTCAGCCGCGCCGCGCCCCCTTCGGGCCGCCATTCCGCCTTCAGGGAGAACCTTGTCTCGCGGCGCAGGACGACGATGCCGGGCGGCAGCCAGGGCGCCTCGGGCAATCGGGCGGTCGTGCGTTCGGTATCCCAGCGGAACCGCCCGCTGAACCGCAGATCCGCGACGGGAGCCCCGGCCGCCGCTATCTCCAGACGCTGCCGCCGGGACACCTCGCAACCGGCGGCCGCCGATTCCCGCAGCCAGGCGTCGGCGGCCAGCGCCGAGATCCTGTTGCCGCGCCCCAGACCGGCCGCGGCCCGCAGGCCCCAGCCCCGCCCCGCCTCGTCGAGCAGCACCGCCGGACGCCGGCCCAGCGGCGGAGCGAAGCCCGGATCGGCCGCCGCCGCGAGGGCCTCGACCAGCAGCCTCCCCCGCCTGCGCCCGGCATGCGCAGCCCACGCCCCGCCCGCGGTCTCCGCCCCGCGCGGGCGCCAGCGGGCGCATTCGGCGGCGCAGTCGATCCCTTCGCTCCGGGCCTCAACGTGGAAGCTGCCTCCCGAGCCCGAAGCGGTGGATCCCAGCAGCATCGCGACCGAGATCCGGCCTCGCCGGGACAAGCGGACCAGGCGCGCGTCCTCGCGCTCGGGATCGCCGTCGGGATCGTCTCCTTCCCCGACGACCGTCTGCAGATCCCACCCTCGGCCGCTCAGCCCGACGGCCGCTCCGACCAGCGCCCGGCGGTCGCGCCCCGAGGCGTAAGGCGTCCACCCCTGGCGTCCGGCGCCGAGGCCCGAAGCGGCCGCCAGCGACCGCCAGCGCCCCGGAGCCGCCGCGATCAGCCCGAAGCCGTGCTCCATCCCCATCCCTCCGGCGCCCAGAGCGATCATCCCTCCGCGCCGTTCCAGCGCCAGGACGGCGCGATCGGAATCGTCCGACGACGCGCCGCGGTAACGGCAGAGGATCCCGCCGGCCTCGAGGCTCCCGCGCAGGCGCCGCGTCGTCGCGCCACCGATGCTTGCGAACCTCGATTCGGTGCCGAAGACCTCGCCGGAATGCCCATCCGGCGGCGCGGGGGCGGCGTCGGCATCGGCGATATCCTCCGGAGATATGCCGCCGGCGGCGAGATCCTCGGCGAAGAGCGCCAGGGTCTCGTCGTCCGGCGCAGACTCCGGGACGTTCTGTTCGCCCGGGTTTTCGTCGTCGGCCGGACCGGCGCCGGCATCGCCGCAGCCGCAAATCAGCCAGGCGGCCGCCATCCAGGCCAAAATGCGCCGCGCGGGGCCGCTCACGATCCGCCCCCCGCAAGCAGGCAGCATTGCCAACGATGGGTCGCCCCGAGATCCGGATGGACCAGATGGGATCCCCGCAGAAGCAACCGGCCGCGCCGCACCGCCCAGATCCAACCGCAGGTGCCGGTGACCGGGTCGGCGCGCACTCCCGCCGAAGCCGCGGCGCCGAGGCGCAGGGCCAACTCGCCCTGGACCTGGACCTCGCCCCGGTCACGCCGGTCGAACGCGGCCGCCCAGCGCCAGAGCCGGTTCTCTCCGCGGACGGTCAGCCAGCGCCGGCGGACCCGGCCGGCCCACCACCGGGGCGGATCGGTCGCGGGCAGCCGGAACTGCAGGCACAGCCCAGGATGCGGTTCCAGGTCGCCGATCACCTCGATGTCGATCGCGCCTTCGCCGTCGCAGCCGGCCAAGGCCGCCTGCAGGCGACCGGCTCGGGCCCCCAAGCGCAATCCTCGACCGCAGCGCCGGCTGAAACCGATCCGCATCTCCGTCTCGCGATACGGATCCCCGCCCAGTTGCTGCCAGGCAGCCTCCCACATCCCGCCACCGAGCACGCCGCCCGCCGCGACGGCCCTGACCGGCAGCTCGGTCATCCCGAAGAGGCGGCCGGTTCCGGCGGCGAACCATGTCGTCGCGCCGCGCCCGTCTTCCGCGCCGTACCGCAGGAAGGCGGCGGTCGCGCCGGGATCCGCCAGCCACCCGTCTTCCAGATCCCGGACGCCCCCGCCGAAGCTCTCGTCCCCCCGGCCCGCGGCGAGCAGCAGGACGAGCACCGCGATCCGGCGCGCGACCGGTGGAAATCCCCATCGGATCACGGTTCGGTCGGCGGCCCGAGCACGGCCAGGGCTTTTTCCCGCTGCGTCAGACGTCCCGCCGCATCGTAGCGGCGCAGCAGGACGATGTAGGCGCCGGTTCCGCAGCGGATCCCGGAATCATCGGCGCCGTCCCAGGCCACCGACCGGGCTCCCGGACCAAGATCGTCGCCGCCCAGATCCCGCACCCGCCGGCCCCAGAGATCGTAGACCGCGACATCCCAAGCCTTTTCGCCTCCGCCGATCCTGAACAGGACGCGCAGGGCGCCGCCGTCCCCCTGCGGCCGGAAAGGATTGGGGCGCAGTTCCAGGGTCTCGCCCGCGCCGATCAGGGCGGTCCGGCTGTTGACCAGGCCGGGCGTCCCTCCCGCCTCCGCGGTGCAGGGCCCCCAGTTCGCGGCGGGATCCCCGAGCGGGGCCCAGGATTCCCGTTCCAGGCTGCGGCCGACCGGCACCGGCGAACCGGACCCGCCGAGGGTCAGATGGTCGATCACCACGCCCCCGGAATCCCGCAGGCAGAGCCGATCGGCGAATTCGCGCGACGGCGGCGGCGCGTTGTTCAGCGAGGGCCAGCTCCCGTCGGGCTCCAACGCATCGACCGCCAGCAGCTGCTCGATCCCCGGAGCCCCTGCGTCTTCCAATTCACGCAGCCAGCGGCGATGGCGATCCTCGTCCTGGACCAGCAGCAGCCTGTCGCCCTCGCCGAGCCTCAACCCCGGCAACGCGGTCGAGGCGCCGTCCTGCTCCTCCAACGCGCACTCTCCCAGGTCGATGCCGCCGGGCCCCGCGTTGGCCAATTCCACCCATTCGCAGGCTCCGGAAACCGGAGCGGCCATGACCTCGCTGATGTGAAGCGCCGAGGGCCCCACCTGGTAATATCCCAGATCCAGAACCGGTGGTTGCCGCGCCCCGTCGGCCGGCAGCCTGAGACCGAGCGCGAAACGGCCCGGCGACGCGGGGCGCCACTCCAGCCTGATCCAGCAGGCGGCCTCCGGCGCCAGGGCGTCGAGCCAACCCTCGGCCAGGTCGATCCCGCAGCCGCGCTCCACCAGGCGGACGACGCCCGCCGGCAGCTCCGACAATCCATCGTTTGCGATCCGGATGTTCAGCGTCGTTCGGCCGCCGGCGGACGGCAGCGAGGGCGGCTCGCATTCCATCGCGGCCACGGCGGCCGAGAGCTCCGCGAAGTTCGCCGCGCCGGGCGTCGGCGTCCGGGACCGCCAGTCGGCCAGGTTGTCTCCGGTATCCCCGCCGTCGGGACGCCGGGCGAGCGAGCATCCCGATTCCGCTCCCGGATGGGCGTTCCCCTCCCGCAGCGAAGGCTCGAGTTCGCCGCCGTAGCCCAGCAGATCCAGGACTTCGGCCCCGCGGACCAGGCGCAGGGCGTCGGGCCCGTTCTGGAGCCCCAGGGAACACACCGCGTCCGCCGCGGGCGGCCCCTCCCAGCCGCGGTCCCCGATCAGAAGGAACGCGCCAGCAGCCAGCTCCGCGTCGGTTCCGCAGGTCCATCGCGTATGCCAGCTCGGGCCGTCGGCTCCGTTGGCGAATTCCAGTTTCACGTCGCGCAGCCGGACGGCGCCGGGACCGCTGTTGAACAGCTCGACGAACTCCCCGCCCGAGTCGGGGCCCGGCGGATCGTAGAGGACCTCGTTGATCACCAGGCCGCCGCCGGCGCCGCCGGCGCGAAGCAGGATCAGGATCAGCAGCGGAATTCCGCGGATGGAGCGAAGCGCAGAGGGCATGGAACGGGCCGTTCCGGGAGGAGATGGAGCAACGATCGGGCGCGAAGAATCAGAGCATGCCTAGCCGGCGCCGCAGGATCCATTCCCCGGCCAGGAGCAGGACGGCCGCCATCAGCGGCAGCCACCCGACCCACAGGGGACTGCGGGCCGCGCGGGTGAACGCGGCGGACTTCAGATCGAGCCCGTCGAGGGCCTCGGAGAGCCTCTGCACGGCCTCCGGCCTGTCTCCGGCCACATAGACGCCCCCCATCTCGGCGGCCAACTCGCGCAAACGTCGACGGTCCTGGCGCGTCTGCACCTCTTCGAGAGAACGCGACGCGACCAGGAAGGAACGCGCGCTGCCGGAATCGTCGTCCCGGCCTCCGCCGACCGGACGGACCACGTAGCGGCCGGGCGGCAGGGGCGGCAGAACGACCTCGGATCTTCCCGCGGCCCCCGGAATCGGCGAGAGGCTGAACAGGCGCGGTTCTTCACCGTCGGCGCCATCGATCCTGCTCAATTCGAGATGGAGGGCGCCGGTCGCCCGCCCGCCCTCGTCCCGCATCTCCAGCCGCACGCGCTCGCCCTCGGCGTAGACGTTGCGATGGCCCGCCAGGGAGACGCCGTCGGGATCATCCCCGGTCGCGGTCCCGACCAGCAGGTTCCGGGCCAGCCGCAGCACCGGCTGGGATCCGTCGGATCCGAGCGGCTTCGGCGGGCGCCAGAAAGCCTGTTCCCAGAAGGGATGGGCGCCGAACCAGATCACGCGCCCCCCGGGGCCGTCGACGGCCACCAGCACGGGCTGCGCGCGATCCCCTTCGCCGCGGGAACGGATCGACAGCAGGGTTTCCGCCCCGGGCGACGGCCGGACCGCGGCCGCCGCGGCGACCGGAGGCAACCACCCGCGCGGCTCCCCGGGGGCGTCAACCGGCAGGTCCACTCCGGCCAGCAGGGGGTGACCCAGGGCTGCGGGCGCGATCAGCAGGCGCCGCGGGGAACCGGGAGGCGAGCAGGGCCTCGCTCCGGAGAGCACGCGGACCGGCAAGGCCGCTGCCAGCGGACCGGGCGGCGGCGCTTCCTCGCCGGCCTGCAGAACGAGCAGACCGGTTCCCTCGGCGACCGCCCCGGCCAGAGAGGCCCAATCCACGACATCGTCGAAACCGCTCCACCCGACGCAGACCACTCCATCCCACGCGCTCCAGCCTGCCGCGGTCCGGGGCGGAACGAAGGGGCCTCCGTCCCCGGCGTAGACCGGTCCGGAAGGTCCGGGCCGCACCACCGACAGCTCGAGCCGGTCCTCGCTCGCCGCGACCTGTGACAGGAAACGCAGATCCCATCCGGGCGCGCCCGCGAGCAGCAGCAGCTCCGAACGGGCCTTGCGGACGTCGACGGCGATCTCGGCGCGATTATCGGCAGTCGTCCGCTCCCCGGGCAACGGATCGACCGTCAATTCGTAGACCCCGAGGCCGATGTCCCCTGGCCGGAACGTCAGCTCGACGCGCGTCTGGACATCGCCGGGACCGGGTCGCGCCTCGGCGGCCGAGACCTCGCGCCCATCCCGGGCCAGCCGCACCCGGAAAGGCGCCGGATCGCGGTCGCCGCGGAATCCGACCAGGGCCTCGACCACGATCGGATCGCCCCGGTAGGCCGTCTGGGGATAGCCCAGATCGAGGATCCGCCGGTCGGGGGAACCGTCCGATTCGCCGAGACCGACCATTACGACGCCGACACCGGAAGCGCCGGCCAGAGACGCCCGACCGGCGGCGATGCCCGTCTCGTTGCCGTCGGTCAGCAGGACCAGGCCGCGAAGGGAGCCGCCGGGACGGCGACGGACCTCTCCCTCGGACAGGGCCGCCAGGTCGGTGCCCCGCGCCCGGGGGCCGACGCCGCCGGGCACCCATCCGAGCGACGCATCGAGACCGTTGCCGCGCCTGCGAATCACCGAGACCGGTTCGCCGCGCAGCGCCAGAAGGGATTCGGCCGCGGCCGCCAGACGGCCCGCCCGGGCCCACCGGCCCGGCCCCCCCGGCCGGCCGCGCAGGACCATG
>CAYLMM010000022.1:19060-40792 GCA_964384825.1 uncultured Fibrobacteraceae bacterium | reverse complement strand
AACTGGAGCGCCGCGTGGTAGGCCACCACGCCGTCAGGGGCGAGCTGCGTGGCCATGAGGTAGGGATCGACGGGATGGCGCTCGGGATCGGCACACCGCGGCACGGACGCGTACAGGCCGCGCCGCAGGTGCAGCAGCCGGCCGGCGGCCACGTGCTGCTTCAGCACCGAGGCGGTGGTCTGCCGGCTCCGGCGGCCACCCGCGGCGTGGGCCGCCGCGAAGTCGTCGAAGCGGAACACCGGGTGGCGGTCGAAGAAGTCGGTCGGCTTCATTTGCTGATTTGCGTCCATAGTGGCAGTTATTCTACCCATATAAGCCCACCTTGGCAACCGAATTTTTCGCCGTGCGCTCATATAGGCAATTTTTATACCCACATAAAACCATAGCAGCCAATCGGCGCGAACTTGGATCGCTTGGGCTGGAGACGCCCTTCTATCGGCCACCAAACGGTTTGTATCGGCCAAACCCACAAGAATGGCCGATGTATATCCTATTTTTACAGCGAGTTACGTTGACAGGCCGTGAAACCAATCAACGGCCGCTCGTTTTTCTATTTGTTCCCCGTCGCGGCTTCCACCTCTTCACCATCCCGAACAAAACATACCCATATATTAGCCTTCACTTGGCCATAATATGCCCCTGTTTTGTCCACGGACACCAGCTATTGCATTGGGAGATCTTCGCGTCGCCGGATCGCCCGAGGATCCTGTCGGAGTTGGGGCAGGCCCCCTTTGGCGGATTCCCGGCCTGGGTGCCGATGCCACGCGACACGCACTTCGTAAGCACAGAGAGACATTTTCCGTCCACTTGTGCATATCTTCCTGCAATTCCCGTCGCCACGGCTATCATCTCGCAAGCAGACCGGCCGACTCCTACCCCACCCCCACCAGAACCAACCCCGTCCCCTCCCGCGAAAACCGCAGCGGAATGACCTCCACTTCGCGCGCCCGATCCGTCTGTTGGACTTCACAACGGGCCCCCGCTACCAAATATCGAAGAGCCCGGCCTAGGCCGGGCTCTTTTTCGCGCGGCGCAGCGAGCCGTTTCCCTGCTCAATCGAACGCGCTGCCCGCCTCGGCTTCCCCATCGACATCCGCCCCGGCGTCCCGGATCTCGGCCATGAAATCCTCGCCGTACTTCTCGAGCTTCTTCTCGCCCACTCCCCCGATCATCAGGAACTTCTCGGGCGTCGTCGGGCGATGGACCGCCATGGCGGCCAGGGCCCGGTCGTGGAACACGACGTAGGGGGGCACGCCCTGCTCGGCGGCCAGTTCCTTGCGCCGGGCGCGCAGGCGCTCGAAGAGGGCCTCGGCGGCGGCGTCCATCACGACCTCGTCGTCGGCGCTCAGCGCGGTCAGGGCGGCGCTGCGCCGCTTGCGGCCCGCGGATGCGGCGGCGACGGTGCGCAGGGATTCGCGCCTCATTTCGACGGTCCGTTCGCCGCGCAGGACCGGCAGGGCGGATTCGGTCAGCCGCAGGCCGCCGAAGCCCCCGGGATCGACCTCGAGCATGCCGCGGGCGACCATCTGCCGCAGGATGCCGCGCCAGGCCCGCGCATCGATGTCGGCGCCGATGCCGTAGGTGCTGAGCCGGTCGTGGCCCAACCGGCGGATGCGCTCGCCCTCGGAGCCGCGCAGCACGTTCACCACGTGCTGGGCTCCGAAGCGCTGGCCGGTGCGCACGATGCAGGACAGGGCCTTGCGGACGGCCTCGGTGGCGTCGAAGGTCTCGGGCGGATCGAGGCAGTTGTCGCAGTTTCCGCAGGGCTCGGGCAGGATCTCGTCGAAATGGCGCAGCAGCACGCGGCGCCGGCAGTCGACGACCTCGCAGTAGCCGAGCATCGCGTCGAGCTGCTGGCGCTCGCGGCGCTTGTGCATCGCGTCGGCCTCGCCCGAATCCATCATCTTGGCCAGGGTCACCACATCCTGCAGGCCGTAGGCCAGCCAGGCGTCGGCGGGCAGGCCGTCGCGCCCGGCGCGGCCGGTTTCCTGGTAGTAGGCCTCGAGGCTCTTGGGCAGATCGAGATGGGCCACGAAGCGCACGTCGGGTTTGTCGATGCCCATGCCGAAGGCGATGGTCGCGGTCATCACCAGGCCGTCCTCCCGCAGGAAACGCTCCTGGTTCCCGCGGCGCACCTCCTTGGGCAAACCGGCGTGGTAGGGCAGGGCCGGGATCCCCTGGTCGACGAGGAATTCGGCGATCCGCTCGACGCTGCGGCGGGACAGGCAGTAGACGATGCCCGCGTCGCCGGGATGCTCGGCCCGCAGGAACTTCAGCAATTGCCGGCGGGCGTTCTCCTTCGGCACGACGCGGTAGCGGATGTTGGGGCGGTCGAAGCCGGTGATGAACACGCGGCCGTCGCGCAGGCGCAGGCGCTGGAGGATCTCGTCGCGGGTGCGACCGTCGGCGGTGGCGGTGCAGGCCAGGCGCGGCACCCCGGGATAACGGTCGGCCAGGATGTCGAGCTGCAGATACTCCGGACGGAAATCGTGTCCCCACTGGGAGACGCAATGGGCCTCGTCGATGGCGAAGAGGGCCAGGCCGGCGTCGGCGGCATCGGCGGAGCGGACCTCGTCGAGCAGTTCGAGCGTGCGCTCCTGCAGCAGGCGCTCGGGCGCGATGTACAGCAGATCGAGCTCGCCGCGGCGCAGCAACGTCTCGACCCGGTGCGCGTCGGCCTGCGTCAGGGTGGAGTTCAGGAAGGCGGCGCGCAGACCCATCTGGCGCAGGGCCGAGACCTGGTCCTGCATCAAAGCGATCAGGGGCGAGACGATGATGCCGGTTCCCGGCCGCAGCAACGCCGGGATCTGGTAGCAGAGCGACTTGCCGCCGCCGGTGGGCATCAGCACCAGGGCGTCGCCGCCGGCCAGCAGGTGGTCGATGATCTCGGCCTGCCGGCCGCGGAAGGCGTCGTGTCCGTAGACCGTGCGCAGGACGTTCAATGGAGTGCGGGTCATGGGATGCGGTCCTTGCGGGTTTCGTGCCGGGTTCAGCGCCCGGGCCAGGGATGTCGCGCGATCATGTCGAGGGCCCCGGCGAAGGTCAGTCCGCGGGATCCGAGTTCGGCGGCGGAACGCGGATCGCCGCCGGAAGGACGCAGACGGTCGCCCTGGGCCCGGTTCAGCTCGGGGGTCAGAACGCGCAGTTCGCCGGAGACGTCGCCGGGGCCGCCGGATTCGACATCGACCGCCAGCACCGGGGCTCCGGCCGTGAAATCCAGATCCGCGAAATCGAGCCGGCGGACGCGCGGATCGGCCGCCGTGCGCCAGGACACGCGGAGCGAGCGGGCGTCGTAGACCACGCCGCGCCGGGTGTCGGCGACGGTCACCGCGTCGAGGATGCCGAAGGCATCGGCCGCCGGATCGGCGCCTCCCCCGGTCCGCAGGTCGCGCATCATCGCCGCCATGCGCGCGAAGCGGCCGTAGGAATCGTCCGAAGCGGCGATGTCGGCGTCCCCGCCGAAGGCCTTGTCCAGCGGCAACTGGTCCAGGGCCTTGCGGCAGGCCGTGTTGGTGATCGCCGGCACGGGCAGATCGCCGCCGCGCAGGACCGTCGGGCTTCCGTCGAGATATTCGATCACAGCGCAACGGCCTCTGCTGTCGGCGATCAGGTGATGCATCCCCTCGCCGTCCGGCCTCAGGTCGTCGAGATGTTCGAGAACTTCGTCGACGGTGGCGAAGTTGTCGAGCTGGTACTGCATCCACTGGGCGCCGGAAACTCCGGGGCGGCCGTCGTCCGGCGGGTAGACGCTCGCCAGGCTGGCCTCCTCGACGATCAGGCCCGCCTCGTTCATGCCGCCGGCGATGAAGTCGCGGCCGTAGAGGGTGAAGGTCACCGAACCGTGGCGGGAGGTCCAGGTCACGGGCTCGCGCGGAGTGGTATCGGGCCACCAGCCGCGCCAGGGCAGGATCGATTTCTCCACGCCGCGGACATTGACCGCCACCAGGGCGGGCAAGGGATCATCCCAATCGAGGTTCTTGCCGCAGACCGCTCCGTCGTCCGCGGACAGGCAGAAGACCGAGCACGCCTCGGCCGACGACAAGGGCGACAGACACGCCGCGAGGACGAGAATCCATCCCGCCGCCGGCAGTCGGCGGCGGGCAATCATCCTTCGGCCTCCATGACCGTGGTCCGGGCGCCGAGCTGGCGCCGCAGCAGGTAGCCGCCGATCAGCGCGGCCGCGGCACCGATCGCCAGCAGCGGCGCCGGCAGGTGCGATACGGTCGCGACGTTCTGTTCCTGCATCCCGAAGAGCCGGCCCAGCGGCATGATCGCCACCGCGCCGAGGAAATTCACCACGACGTGGCAGACCAGCCCGGGCATGGTCGATCCGGTGCGCAGCACGAGCCAGGCGAAGAGCAGCCCCAGAGGCAGGGCGGAGATAGCCTGCCAGGGGTTCAGATGCATCAGGGCGAAAAGCAGGGCCGTCGCCCAGACCGCCCGGGTCACTGTGTAACGCTTGCGGAACGCGACGAGCAGCTGGCCGCGGAAGAAGAGCTCCTCGACGATCGGGGCCACCACGACGACCGACAGGAATCCCGCCCAGTTGCTCATGCTCTTCTCCAGGTCTTCGAGAACCCCGACCAGGAAATCGGGCACCGGAACCAGGCCGGACACCTCGTTCAGCAGGATCGGCAGGCCGAAGCTGACCAGGACCAGGGCCGGCAGGATGCGCAGGGGGAAGGATTTCAGGGCGAAGGCCTCGGCCGCCGAGACGCGAGCCCAGCGCAGGGCGATCCACATCGTGATCGGCCAGGCGATGAGCTGGGAGATCAGGAACGACGGTATCGTCCCGGACTCGAGGCCGGCGGCCAATTCTGTGATCGTCAGGGGCAGAACGACCGCGATCCCCAGCCCGAGATTGATCGCGAGCAGGCCGATGGCGCGGGCGGCGCCCAATCGGGGGCGCGGGGGCCGCGCGGCCTGCGGCGGGGTTTCCGGTTCCAGGAGCGTTTCGGCGGACGGGGCTGTCGGTTCGGTTCGCATGGATCCTCCATATCGATTCGGTATCGGATCGGGGCCGGGCGATGCGCCTCCGACGATCGCCAGGACGAAACGATACCACTTCGCAGGCGAAAATCCGTTCTGAAAATTCCTCCGGTATTCATCCACCTTTTGGGTATGGATTTTGTGATTCCGTCCATGATAAAATTCTGAAGACATCGATTCGGATCCATGCCGCATGGAAGGGGGATTTTGCCATGCCGCACGCCCACCGCCACCGCCGGTCCATCGCCATCCTGTCCGCTCCGATCCTGCTGCTGCTGATCTCGACGACGATCCTGACGCCCGCGCCCTCGCCCGCGGCGGTGCTGATCGTGGAGTTCGAGCAGCTGAGCTTCCTGAATCCGCCCGAGGAGCCGGTGCCCTTCTCCGACCAGGGCCGTTGCGTCGTGGAATTCGCCGCGGAGCCTCAGATGCAGTTCTTCAACCTGGCTGCCGGGATTCCCGGCCTGACGGTCGAGCCGGTGTGGATCGTGCGCAACCTGCCGCTGCACGACGACACGGTCGGGGTGCCGATCGAGAGGGTGGGCGTGCGCTTTCCGCTTTCGGAGCTGGGCGTGGAGACCGGCATGGTCGCGCCCGACATCGCCTACCAGTGGATGGTCACGCCGGACATCATGACCGACGTCGACGCGTCGATATGGCTGCCGGGCTTGTCCCTGGGTCCGTCCGAGCCGGTGAAGCAGGAGGAGGTGGACGACGGCGACGGATTCGACCGCGACCACCTGCCCGAGGATATCGATCCCCGCCCCTGGTGGTGGCCGCCGTACGTGCCCGGGGTGTACATCGACCTGGTCGCCTGGATCGGCTGCGAGATGCCGAACGTGGACCTCGGCGGGGGTCTGGACGTGAACGGCTGCGGCCCGGCGGGCTGCGCGAACAGCATCCGGTGGCTGGCCAACAAGAACGACGACATCGACCTCGACGAGGACGAACGCCAGGCCTTCGACCAGCTGTCGCACCTGATGAGCAGGATGGCCGCCGACGGCGTGGGCGACTCCACGATGGTCAAGGCCAAGCTGGACTTCATCGAGGCCCACGGGCTGCCCGTCGAGGTGAAATTCCAGAGCAAGGATCTGAACCACGCCATCGTCAGTTCGACCGGCAAGAGTTCGGCGGCCGACTCAACCACCCGCGCCGACGGCTGGCCCAGCGCATCGTGGCTGCTGTCGGAGGCCCGTCACAAGGAGGACGTGGAGATCGGCATCGGCCGCTACTACAAGGACGACCAGGGCAAGACCCACCGGGTCAACGGCCACGTGGTGGTGCTGACCGGCGCGATCGTGATCGGCGACCACATCTGCATCTCGTGGAAGCACGACGACAAGCAGTCGGGCCCCGGGGGCACCTATCACGAAGTCGGGATGGCCGACACCACCGGCGGGCGCATCTACATCCCCGGCCTCGACGGCCAGGTCTCGATCGGCGGGAAGACCTACAAGACGCACGCCAAGGTCGAATCGGTGATCTCCGAGAGCCGCAAGAAGGACTCGGGGCTGGGCGAGGTTCCGGAGGAGATGCCGGAATTCTGCGCCCAGCACAGGCGGATGGTGGCTCCCGGCGACACCCTGAAGGTGGCCTTCCCGCCCATCGAGAAGCAGAACCTGAACGTCACGATGTGGGTTTACGACACCTCGGTCCAGCCGCATCGCGCGATCCGGGAGGTGGTCTGGACCAAGAACAGCGGCAAGACGCGCAAGTGGGTCAACCGTTCGAACCATCCGGTGATGGTGGTGGTGCACAACGACGACGACTCGCGCGATCCGGAGACGGGCCACCCGCGCGGCTTCCACGTCGACGAATCGATCGGGCGCGGGATACCCGTTCCGGGCAAGGCGGCGGCCGAAGAATCGCCCGACAACCAGCACGAATCCGGCGGGTTCTCGCTGGGCTGGAAGGACGGTTCGTCCGGCGAGTTCCTCAACGTCGGCGCCGCCGGAACCGTGCCGGTCGGACCGGTGGAGAACGGATTCGGTCTGGACGCCGTGCCGCCGCGGCTCGCCGCAGGCGGAGCGGAGACCCTGGAGATCCAGGTCCCGATCCCCGCGTGGCACGACGATTGGACCTATCTGAGCTTCGTGATCGATGCGGCCGTCGTGCATTCGCCCGGACAGTTGCTGGTCGAATGCCTCGAAACCGGGGACGGCTTCCTGATGGACATCGCCGCGCCGGGACGTTACCGGGAAAACCTGCTGCCGCTGTTCGGAGCGCCGGAGATGAACCTGCGCCTGACCGCCCAGGGCGGCCTCGACTTCGAGCCGGACTGCCTCGGCGCCCCGACCCGCGCCGACGCTCTGACCGACGTGGGCGAGCCCGTCCCGCGGCCGGTCCGGCCGCGGCTCGACGCCTGGCCCAATCCGGCCAATCCGGCGGTCCGGCTGAGCGTGGAGATGCCCTCGGCGTCGGACGCCGAGCTGGCGGTCTGGGATCTGCGCGGACGCCGGGTGGCGACCGTGTGGTCCGGTCCGCTGGCCGCCGGGAAACGGACCTTCACCTGGCGCGGCATCGATGATTCCGGCCGTCCAGCGGCGACGGGCGCCTACCTGGTGCGGCTGCGGACCGACGGCGCGGAGGTGGTGCGGAAGATCTCGCTGGTGCGGTAGGCCGACCCGAAAGCCGCACATCGGATTCGTAAGGCTCTCGCCCCTGATCGGCGCTCAGGCTTCCCGCAGGAAATGGGGGAATTTGCGCAGCAGGCGCACGGCCTTGCGCCATATCCTGACCGAGAGTCTGCCGTCGTGGCGGTGCTGGGCCTCCTTGCGGGCGGCGAAGGCGGCGCCGCTGTTGTAGGCCGTCTCGAATTCGGCCAAGGCGGCCTGCAGATCGCCCTCGGCGCCGATGAACTCCCAGAACCGCTGGAAATCCTCCCGGGCGTTCTCGATCCGGAACTCCATACGGTGGGTCTTGTCGGCGAGGTAATCCTCGATGTTGGCGTTCACCGTCCGGACGTAGTCGCGAGCGATGTCCATCCGGATGTTCTCGAGTCTCGGCGGCAGCCCCTGGTAGATCCCCCGGCCGTAGGCGTACATGATCAGGCCCCGCTCCATCCGACGGGAATAGCTGGCGGCCGTCCGCTCGTCGTCGCGGCGCAGATGGACGTACCGCGCGCCGTCGCCGTAACGCCGCTCGAGCCTTCCCGCGAACCAGATCAGCCGGTTGTCGGATTCGATGTGGTTGTCGGGATACTCCAGGCGATCGGGCCCGATGCGGCCGATGCGCGACTCGTGCGCCGCGGTGAAGTTGGTGATGTGGCCGCAGGCGCGGGCGAAGGTCGTCGATCCGCAGCGGCCGGTGCTGAGTATGAAGACGTTCATGGGCTGGATATTCCTTTCCCGACACGTGTCTCGCGAACCGACCCGATTCTAACCGAATTCCGACTCCGAGGTCAGCGGGAATCGCCGGCCGGGATTCAAGGACGCAACCTGCGCACCGCGACTGACACGGCTGCGACCGCCGCGGCGATCTGCCCGGCGGTGGTGCTTCTGCCCACCGAGAACCGGACCGCGCCCATCGCCCATTCCGGCGGAACGTCCATCGCGGCGAGCACCGACGAGACATCGACGCCGCCGGAGTGGCAGGCGGCTCCGGCGGAAGCAGCCACCGCGTCGCCTACGTCCGCCAGCAGCTCATTCGCCGCGACGCCGCGGAACCCGAGGTTCAGGGTGTTGGGCAGCCTCAGTTGCGGATGTCCGTTGAGCCGCGGCGGGTCGTCGGCGAGCTCGCGGTCCAGGCCCTCGTGCAGCAGATCGCGCATGGCCCTGTAATGAGCGGCATCGGCTTCCATGCCGCGGCCGGCGATATCGCAGGCCGCGCCCAGTCCGACGATCCCAGGAACGTTCTCGGTGCCCGGGCGGCGGTCGCTTTCGTGATCCGCCCCGTGGGTCTGCTTGGCGAGTTCCGTTCCCGAACGGATGTAGAGCGCGCCCACCCCCTTCGGAGCGTAGATCTTGTGCCCCGCGACCGACAGCAGGTCCACCCCGAGCGCCTCGACGTCGGCCGGGATCTTGCCGACCGACTGGGCGGCGTCGGTATGCATCAGGGCGCCGTGGCGATGGGCGATGGCTGCCAGTTCGGCGATCGGCTCGATGGTGCCGACCTCGTTGTTGGCGTGCATCACCGAAACCAGCGTTGTTCGCTCGGTGACGGCCTTTTCGAGATCGGCGGGATCGACCAGCCCCGCGCCGTCGACCGGCAGCACCGTCACGCGGAAGCCGCGCTCCTGCAGCCAGCGGCAGACCTCGGCGACGGCCGGATGCTCGACGGCCGAGGTGACCACGTGATCGCCGCGGTCGCGCATGGCGAAAGCCGCGCCCTTGATCGCGTAATTGTTGCTCTCGGTGCCGCCCCCGGTGAAGACCACTTCCGGCGGCCGGCAGCCGAGCAGAGAGGCGACCCGGCCGCGGGCATCTTCGACCGCCGCCTTCGCCGCCTGCCCGTAGGAATGGCTGCTCGACGGATTGCCGAAGCGCTCGTGGAGATAGGGAAGCATCGCGGCGGCGACATCCGGCGCGATGGGCGTGGTGGCGTTGTGGTCCAGGTAGATGGGTTCGATGTCGCGGTCCTTTCGATCGGGCATGTCCCCTCCCGGAAGCCATGAAATCAATTCCGCCCCGGCAGGGCAATGCCAATCATCACGCGACACGCCACTCGGCGGCTATCGAACCAGCATCATCCGGCGTGAAAACACCGAACCGCCCGCTTCGAGGCGATAGATATAGCTGCCCGCGGCGACAGAGCGTCCGGCCGAATCGCGGCCGTCCCAGACGGCCCGGTGCTTCCCTTGGGGCATCCGCGGCCTGTCGAGCAGCGTCCGGATGAGCCTGCCGGCCAGATCGTGGACGCGCAGGCGCGCCGCAGACTGCGCCGACAGTTCGAATTCGATGGTCGTGCGCGGATTGAAGGGATTGGGGACGTTCTGTCGCAGGACGACGCCCGGAACCGCCGGAACGGGAATATCGGTGCCCGTACCGTGCGGCCAGTCGGGGTCGCCCCGGCCGGGGCTCGACACGTAGCTGGCCATCCCGCCGGTCAGAACCGGGATGGTCCAGCCGGCGGCGCTGGTCAGGCGCAGGGCCAGGAAACGCCGGTCGGTCACCGCGACGGCCGCGGCCGAAGTCGTGAACTCGTTCCGCCAGTCGCCGCCGACGACGGCCTGGGCGCCGGTGGGCGTGAAATCCGTCCCGTCTGTCGTGGTCCCGATCTCGATGGTGAACGACTCCGCCGGCGGCGCGTCGCCGAACCTCAACTGCCCCCTCCAGGAACCGGACGCGAAGGAAACGTCGCCGACGGCCGGATGCTCCGAACGCCAGATCACGGATTCCCCGGTTTCGATCTCCACCGTACCGGGAATCCGTCCGGGATCGCCGCAGTGCATCGTCCGGTCCTCGTCCCCGTCCAGGCACCAGGCCTGGATCTTGTAATCGTCGGGGGATGCGACCAGGGGATAATCTTCGACCGGGCCGTAGTCGGGATCGCCGTCGAGGAAGGGCAGCCCCTCGTCACCGACCCCGTCTCCGTCCAGATCAGCACCGGTGTACGTGTCGTACCGGTTCCCCAACCGTCCCTGGAAATTGCCGCCGTGGAAATACGAGACCGCCGAGGCCGTGCACCAGTCGGTCCCCGCGGAAACGACGTTGTTCAGGTTGCCGGAAAACAGATTCAGGAACATGCGGTTGTCATCGGACTTGGCCGAGATGCGGATCCCCGAATAGCCGTTGTCGGTGATGGTGTTGCCGACGATGAGCGTGTTGTCGCAGCCATAGTCCGAAGGCGACTGGTAACCCAGCCAGATGCCGTTGTGGCAATCGTCGATCCTGTTGTCGAGGACCAGGTTCTCGTACGACATGTTGAGCCAGAACCCGCGGTTGCTGTTGTGCTCGACCCGGTTGCCGACGAACAGATTCCGGCTCGAACCGCCCCGGCAAGCCACGCCGATGTAGTTCATCTCGATGGCGTTGTCGCCAATGGTGTTCAGCATGCAGCCGCTCAGGAGATAGACACCCACGGCGCAATCGCGGAAAGTGTTGTCGGTGATCAGGTTGTCGCTGGTGTAGGCAAGCCCGGTGGCCCCGTCGACATCGCCGAACATGTAGATACCGCCGGAATTGATGTCCAGCGAATGATTCCGGCACAGGTTGCCTTGGATGAGGCATCCCCCGGAATCCTCGATCCAGATCCCGTGAAGACCCTCGGCCGTGGTGTTCCCCGTTACCTCGCATCCGGACGAACCGATGATCACGACACCCAGGCTGTTGCGATGATCCTCGTCCCAGCCGCAACGGTTGTTGGCGATCCGCGCCCCGTCGGCGCCCTCGACGCGGATCGCGGCCCGGTAGTCCCACTGCGCGGTGGATCCCAGGGCGTTGCAGATGCTGAAGCCCTCGATCACCGCATCGGCGGCGGTGACCGTGACGCCGTGCAGGTCGCCCGGGTAGCCCGCGTCGATCACAGCGTACCTGTTGTCCGATGAGACAACCCAGCTGTCGGCGCGGACGGAGACGGATTTGTCCACGACCACGTTCTCGGCGTAGAGACCATCGTGAACGATGATCTCGTCCCCGGCGAACGCAGCCTCGACGGCGGCCTGGATCGTGGCGAAAGGCTGGCCCGGCCCGACGCGCAGGGTGTCGGCGTCGGAACCGGTGGCCAGCAGCAGGCAGAGAGACAGGACGGATAATCCCGGGACCGGCTTCATCTTCATGGCCCTCCCCCTTCCATACGCGAAGCAAGCAGGGCGAGCCGTTGACAATTTCCGACAATCTAAGCCATCATTCCCGGATGCGCAGATCTCACCGGAAGAGTTCCTTGACTCCCCCCCATGTCGCGGATCCGCCATCGACCGCCGTGGTCGTGAACGCCAGTTTGGGATGCAGCGAGGCGTTGGAATACTCGCAGGTCCAGAACTGGGGGTAGCCGTAGAACCCGGACACGGGCTTGATCACGACGCCGAAGTTGGAGGCGGGATCGTCGATCCAGTCCTGGACCAGCCCCTCCAGGGCGGGCACCGTCCGCCATGTCCCGTATTGCGCGTGCCAGTCGTTGCCCGATATGACCGCGACCGGATCGGCGGCGCAGGCGGGCTGGTTGCTCCAGTTCAGTCCCGTCTCGCTCCAGGCACCCTCGACCGCGTATACGCCGTAGTTGTAGCTGTAGATGAAGCCGTTCTGGCTGAACATGTACAGGTCGAGCTGGGCGGTCTCCACCGAGACGGCGGGCCCGTAGGCCGAAAGATCGAACCGGAGATAGAGGCGAAATTCGGATCCGTTGTAGCCGCCGAAATAGAACGCGGACTCGTTCCCGTGATTCGTGCCGGGTTCGTTGGCGCCGACCCAGGTATCCTGGCCCGCGGCGCTGCCCGGTTGCAGAACGACATCCTCGGCATCGGCGGCCGCGAGCGGCAGAACGAGGATCGCCAGAACCAGGACGGCAAGCGTGCGGTAGCGTGCGAACATGCTTTCTCCCTCCGATTGAATGACCAGAACCGAACGTCGGAGTTCCGTTTCTTTTGTCATTCTATCAGAATCAACGAAATAGCATAGCGGATTTGTAAGAGTTGAAAACGGAATATCGACAAGGGAAGCCCGGATCGGACCGCGGAAAGACCCCGGCCAGTGTGGGATGCGGTCGGCGCGGATCGAATCCCCCGGGGAAGTCCGGCGACGCCCTGCTCGAAGCGCGGGCCCCCCGGGGAATCGTCATGCTTCCGTCGTTGTCTCCGGCCGGCCTAGCCCCAGCCGAAGAGGCCGTGCAGACGGAGCAGCCATTCGGGCGCGTCTCCGCCGAAGAGCAGTTGGCAGAGCAGATTGTGAAGGAAAAGGAACCAATACATGAGTCCACCCCCATCAGATTGAAACCAACGCAGGGCTGCTCAGGCGAGAACTGTGCGAGGCGGTGGGACCGTCGCGACGCAAACGGCTGGGAACGGGCACGAAGCCTGATTGCCGGCAGAGGTCCCCCATCCTCGACCGGAAATCACAGCATATCACTAAACATTCAGGAATTCAACCAAGGAAAAGCAAAGGCCGGCCGTATCATCCGGCCGGCCTTTGCTCCGTTCCGCGTTCTATTCGGCGGGCGTCTCGTCCTCGTCCTCAACTTCGGCCGGCGGCGCCGGGGGGGCCGGCGTATCGATGACTTCGCCGAACTGGTTGACCGTCGGCAGGGTGTCCTCGAACGGGACGTCGGCAGCGGCCTGCTTGTTCTCGAGCTTCCGCGCGAGCTTCTCCTCGCGCTTCTTCTTCTTGGCCAATTCCTTCTGCCGCTTCTGATAGCTGAACTGGTTCCGGGCCATCGCTCACTTCTCCTTCGTTTGACTCATCTACGAATCGATCAGCAGAATCTCGGCGCCCGGCGGCGCGGTCCGCGACCGCCCCGGGAACGGCCGCTCATCCCACGCGGCGCGGGCGCGCCGGTCTGCTGCGGCTGGATCCGCAGATGGGGGTTGAATCCGCCGTAATCGATGTCGGGCACGACGCGCTGTTCGAGCGGCGAACCCAGTTCCTTCTGGATCTCGCGCACCAGCATGGTGTCCACGGCCGAAGCCAGGTTCACCGCCTCGCCGGTGTGCGAGGCCCGGCCCGTGCGGCCCACGCGATGGGTGTACGCGTCGAGGTTGTCGGGCATGTCGTAGTTGACGACCATCTCGATGCCGATCACGTCGATGCCGCGCGCGGCGATATCGGTCGCCACCAGGACATCGTACCTGCCTTTGCGGAATCCTTCGATGGCTTCCCGGCGCTGGCTCTGGGACATGTTGCCCTGGAGCTCGGCCACCCGGTGCCCCTGCCGGTCGAGCACCGCGGTCACGTAGCGGGCGCGATGCTTGGTGCGGGTGAAGACCAGGGTGCGTTCGTGTCCGTTCTTCTCCAGGATCGCCGACAGCAGCGGAAGCTTCAAGCCCTCGGTGGTCGGGTAGATCGACTGGGAGACCGTGGCCGCCGGCGCCGGACGGTCGATCGTCACGACGGCCGGCGCGGTGAGGATGCCGTCGGCCAGCCGCCGGATCGGCGGCGGCATGGTGGCCGAGAAGAACAGGTTGCGGCGCTGTTCCGGCAGCTTGTTCAGGATGCGGCGGACGTCGGGCAGGAATCCCATGTCGCACATGTGGTCGGCCTCGTCCAGGACCAGGGTCTCGACCTGCGAGAGATCGAGATCGCCGTCGCGGTACAGATCGAGCAGCCGGCCGGGGCAGGCGACCACGATCTCCGCGCCGCCGCGCCGCAGCCGGTCGGACTGGGGCCGCTTGCTGACGCCGCCGTAGATGGCCATCGAGCGCAGATCGGTCTTGCGGCCGAGGTCGCGGGTGGCCTGGTGGATCTGCTCGGCCAGTTCGCGGGTCGGCGCCAGCACCAGGGCGCGCACCTCGCCGCGGGGGCCGTCGAGCAGATGGTGGAGGATCGGCAGCATGAACGCGGCGGTCTTGCCGGTGCCGGTCTGGGCGACGCCCAGGACATCGCGTCCGGCGAGAACTTCGGGAATGGCTGCGACCTGGATGGGGGTGGGCTGGACATAGCCCATGGCGACGATCCCTGCCTGAAGGCGGGGATCCAGTTCGAACTCGGAGAATTTCAAAACGTGGGGCTCCTCGACTCTATTGAGCCAAGTAACCCTCAGCTCGACAGATCTTGCGGTCGTTTCCGCAAAACCGGCCCGGACAGCAGTGTCCGGGCCAGCCTGGAACCGCAATGTAGGGCAATCAGACGAAAACCGCCAGGAATTTGCGCGAATAGGTTCACCGCAGGTCTATGTCGATGTCCGTGACGATCGACGCATCCTCGATCTGCACGACGCCGGCCGATTCCCAATCAGCCACGTCCGGATACCAGACGGCGGCGTCGATCGGCGGCATATTTCCATCCAGGTCGGCGTAGAGATCCACGGCGCCGATCTTGAATAACCCGTCCGGCAGGCCCCCGTACTCGAAATCGCTGTCCCGGGTACACAACCACTGGTAATCCAGGCTCGTGTACTCGTCCGCCGTGGTGACGATGATCTTGTAGCATTTCTCATCGCCCGGCTGGCGGACCAGGCTGCCGTGAATCTCGCCACCCGCCTCCAGGATCAGGTCCAGCGGCACGATTTCGCCTGCCGAAGCGATGGATATCAGCCGGGCCTCTCCCGCCTCGGCGGCGCGGTCGTACCACTGCGGGCGCCAAGCGGTCTTCCCGACCATGGCCGCGGGATAAACATGCATCAGATAATCGCCGGGCCAGAGATTCGGGATTCCGATCCGATTCGCGTGCTGCGTATCGCCCCGGGTCTTAGCCACCAGGGACAGGTCGACGGGATCGTAGAATTCGAAATCCAGGTATCCGGCGCCTCCGTCGGGGCACTCGACCGCCAGGCTCAGTCCGCTCTGGGCCAGGTCGATCTCCGGAGCCGTCGTTCCCGGCTCGCGCGTGAAGATGTCGGCCTCGGCGAAACCCGGGCCGCCGATCCAGCGCTCGACGCTGTTCTGGACGACCCGCAGCTTGACCTGGGCCGGCAGATGGAGAGGCACCGCGAACCTGCCGTCGTCCCCGACCCGGAACTTCGACACGATGGCCAGTGAATCGGACGTCACGACCGACAGTTCCGGCCTCTCGTCCATCCCCATTTCCAGCCACGCGCCGCCTATGCGGCCGGCGATCCAGGCCGGTTCGGAAGCGACGGCGAAGTTCAGCGAGACGGTGGAGTCGGCAATTACCGAGAACGAAGGCGCCGCCGACGGATCCCAGACGCCCGGCAGCCAGAAATGCTCTTCGCAATCACGACAAACCAGCGCGACCTCGATCAGGAATTCCCCGGGCAGGATTCCGGGGATCAGGACATCCAGGCTCCCGCTTTCGATCCAGCCCGACTCCCGCTCTTCACAGGTCCGCCAGGCCGACGGATCGATCACGCCGCTCCGGTGCAGGAACACCCTCGCCCAATCTCCGTCGAAGTGGTCGGAGAATTCCAGGCGAAGGTCCACGTTGCCCAGGACGAAATCGATCCCCTTGGGGGAATGGGCCGCATCGACCAGCAGGGTGTCGGGCGGGGTATCGGGAAGATCGTGACCGGCCGCGCGATACGCGTATTCGAAGCGGCCGTGGTTCTTCCGCAGCTTGACGATGTAGGTTCCGGCGGGCAGATCGAACCCGTAGGCGCCTGCGGGATCTGGTTCGGTCCTGTACGAGAATCCCGTCTCGGCGCCGCCGGCGACCTGGACCGCGGCGACCTCGGCATCGAGGGGCACTCCCGCGGTCAGGACCGTGCCTTCGATGCGGCCGGCGGGCACCGCGGGGCGGCAGACGCCGTCGTCCTCGCAGCCGCCGACGGCCAGCAGCAGCGAGCAGAACAGCAACGGCAACATCGCGACCGAAACGGCGATGCGTTTCATGGCCGAACCTCCTTTCCGGCAGCAGGCAGGACAAGGGAGAGATCGGTCAGAGCCTGGTGATCGGTGATCAGGATCGGCGTCGCCGAGGCGAAATCGGGGACGCCGGGATACCACCAGGTCCCGCCCCCCCCGATCTCGGCGCCCAGATAGTAGCGGCCGTTGGGCAGACCCTGGTAACGGAACAGGCCATCGTGGAATGTTTGCGACACCCCTCCCTCGCAGCAGTAGGGCTCGATCTCGTCGCTGGACAGGATGCATTTCACCTCGTCCGGGCGTCCGCCGTCGGCGTCCAGCACCTCGCCGGCGATCACTCCCCCCTCGACGAGTTCGATCGTGATCCGGCGCAGTTCGCCCGCTGCCAGATCGATGGGCTCGGCTTCGGCCCTGATCTCGGTTCCGCCGTACCATTGCGGCGCCCAGGGCTGGTCGAAGCGCCGGCCGTCGACATGCAGATAATATCGGCCGCTTCGGAGATTGCAGACCGAGAAGGGATTGTCGTCCTTGCGCCAGGGACGGATTTCGTTCCCATCCTCATCGAAGACCACGACGTCGGTCCGATAGCCGATCCGCTCCCCGGGGCCTTCGAGCAGAACCCGGATGCCGCAGGTGGCCAGGGCCACGTCGGTGATCCGGCCTCCGGGCTGCAGATCGAATACGCGCGCGGTCTCGAACGAATCGCCGCCGATCCACTGTTCCACATCATCGAGTTCGGTCTTGATCCGGACCGGTTGCGCCACCAGGACATCGCACCCGAATGAACCGTCGGCGTGACAATAATCCTGGGAAATCATTTCGCGCTCCAGGGAATGGACCACGACCGTCGGCGCGTGGAAACCCGCGCCCAGTTCCTGCCAGCCGCCGGTGATCCGTCCGCCGACAAATGCGTGGGTCTCGGTGAAATCGACCGCGAAGACCGTGGGGTGGTCGGTTCCCACCTTCAACGAATCCGCGGTATCGCGGCTCCAGGCATCCGGCAGGTACACGGGGAAGAATCCATAACCGTAAAACGCCATGAGATACGATCCGGGATGCACCACCGGACAGACGAATTCCAGCAGCCCGCCGGAAGACTCCGACCGGACAGGGTCCGCTCCCAGACCGCGTCCAGCGAGTTGGAGGGTACATTTCTGATCGGGAAACGTATCGGGCAACGCGACGCGGATGGTTACCTTGCCGCGCAACAGATCCTTGCGATGAACCCGCGGCGTGATCCTGACCGTGTCGCGGAAGTCGTTGATGAAGATCATCGAACTGTTCGGATCCACTTCCAGGCGATACAGCCCCGTCGGCAGATCCATCCGGTAGGCGCCGGCCGAATCGGAGACGGTCGAGCAGACCACGTCCATTCTGTTCGGCCCCTCCATGGCGCGGGCGGCGACGACGGTCGAAACCCCATCGCCCGCCGCCAGGACCCGGCCCTCGACCGCGCCGACATCGTAGAGAACGCATTCGGTGGGGGAATCGTCATCGCAGGAACCGAGGGCCAGCAGGGCCGCCAGCAGGGCGATCAGGATCGGCAGCCGCGGCGATCGGAAGAACGGGAATCTGTCCATGGCGATACATCCCGGATCATGGAAAACGAATAGAATCTATCAATTGTCGAAACACTACCATAATGCGCGTATCGGGAGAGGAATATTTCTCCAGGGCCCGGCCCGCGCGGCGGCCGCGGCCGGACCGTTTCAAATCGTCCGCTTGAGCAGAGGGACGCGGTCGAGCACCCACATCGCACCGAGCGATACGGCGAACACGACCAGGGCGACCGCCGGAACCGAAACCAGCGGGTGGAAACGCATCGAATGGAATCCCTGACGATCGAAGAACTGCATCGCCAGCGGATGGCAGAGGTAGACCCCCAGGGTGAGGGTCGCCGCCTTCCTGGCGATCCCCGCGTTGACCAGCGGCCGGTTCCAGGATTTCAGCAGGTACATGACGCTGATCGACATCGGGATGACCGTGAGGCTGAGATAGCGGTAGCAATACAGCCCGGCGAAGATGCCTTTGCGGTCGGCCAGCAGGAAGCATCCCGCGGCCGTGGCCAGGACCGACGCCAGGAACACCGCCGTCAGCATCGCCTTCGAATGCCGGCGTTGGTCGCGACGGATCAGCGAACCGAGCAGGAAGTAGGGCAGATAGCACAGGAACCAGTTCACGAACAGCTTCGAATCGGACGCGAACAGGCCGGCGTACAGATCGTTGACCGCGGCCAGGACGAAACAGGCGGCCACCAGGCCGGCCAGCTGCCTGCGGGTCGAATGCGCGACGATCTTCCGCAGAAACGGCGTGAAGACGTAGAGGCCCAGGATCATGTAGAGGAACCACATGTGGAAATACGGCCTGCCGGTCAGCAGCTTCTTGACCATGGCCACGGGCAGGGATCGCGATCCATCGTAGGCGCCGTCGCGGAAGCTCCAGAACAGGTAGAAGGCCGACCAGAACAGGATCGGGATCAGGATCCGCGAGAGCCTCTTGCGATAGAAGACGTTCGGCTGTTCCTTCTTGCCGGGATCGAGCAGCAGGGCCCCGCTGATCATCACGAAGACCGGCACGCTCCAGCGGACGAGAGCGTCGAGGATGTTACCGATCCACCAGTATTGCGAACCGAAATCGGCCAGCATGACCACCCCGGCCGAGACATGCAGCCAGACGACGGCGAAGATCGCGATGATTCTCGAATTGTCGATCCAGGACACGGGCTCCCCTCCGGGCGATAAACGGCCTCGAAATGGAATCGATATCCATTATCTTAGCACATCGCCTAGGACACGGATCCCTCGAATCGACAGAGGACTAGAACTCCAGCCGCCCGGTGCTGCTCAGCGGCACGAAGCCGAGACCGGGCCAGGTGGAGCCGGCCTCGTCGGCGCGGACCGCCCAGCCGGCTTCGATGGTGCGAATGCCGCGCTCGTAGAGCCAGTTCCGGGATTCGGCGAGGAAACGCCGGGCGACGCCCCGGCGGCGGAGGGGTGGCTCGACGTAGACATCGCAGAGGAACCCGATCCGTTCGGGGCCGAAATCCGCGTCGCCGGATTTGATCAGGGTATAGGCGCAGCCCACGACGCCGCCTTCCGCGGTCGCGACCAGCACGAGGGAATCGGGGTCCTCGACGGCGCCGGAGATCCGACCGGCCCAACCCTGCTCGACGCCGGGACGGAGAACGAAACGTTCGTCGCAATCCCGGTGATGGTCCATGAACAGTCCGTGCAGGCGGACCAGATCCCCCAGATCGCCCGCCGCCGCTTCCCTGATGCCGATGTCCATGATCCCCCTCCCCGGGGCCCGTCAGGCGGGAACCCCGTCGAAGAAATCCACCAGGCCGTTCTCTAGGGAATACTCGGCCCCGACGACGATCAGACCGCCGTCGCCGACAGCCTGTTCGAGAAGCCCGGATCCGGTTCGCAGGGACCGCGCCGAAGCCCGGACGTTGGCCCGCACCGCCTCGCGCAGCGATCGTTCGGGATCGCTGCCCGGGCCGGCGGCCGGAAGCTGCTCTATGACCGGCAGGATGCGGTCGACGACAGCGGCGCAACACGCGGGTCCGGGCGGCGTGCGCCCCTGCAACCGGTCGAGAGCCGCGGTCACGGCGCCGCAGCGGGAATGGCCAAGCACGACCGCGAGCCGCACGCCGAGCACCCCGACCGCGAACTCGACGCTGGCGATCTGGGTCGGGGCGGCGAGGTTGCCGGCGACCCGGATCACGAAGAGATCGCCGCAGCCCTGGTCGAAGATCATCTCGACCGGAACGCGGGAATCGGAGCAGCCCAGCACGACCGCGAAGGGTCGTTGGCCGGCGAGGAGTTCGTCGCGACGGGCGGCGGACAGCAGGGACGATGCCTCGGGACGGCCTTCGGCGAAGCGGCGGTTGCCTTCGCGCAGAAGTCGCAGGGCCTCGAGCGCGTCGATCATCGGGGCGGGCACCAGCCTTCGGGCGAAGGGGTCGGTTCGCGTCGGCTTCCCGCGGCCGACGGCCGGCCCGGGGTTCTCATCGGTCCTCCGGCAGCCAAACATCGCGGACGTAGGCCGGGCAGTGGTCGGCCAAGCTGCGGCGGCGGGTCCAGTCCAGGATCTCCGGATCCCGCGCGGCGTCGGTGCAGAGCTTGTCGCCGCGGGGCTCGATGCCGACCCGCCACAGATCGAGGCGGTCGGCGTCCCAGCAGGTCCTCAGAGTGATGTCGCCGTCGATCTCGCCGTCGGTATGGGAACTGCAGGCGGCGGTCAGCAGCGCGAGACGATCGTCGTCCAGGTCGGGAAGATCCGCGCGCATGCGCAGGGCGAGTTCGGCGCCGCGGCGGCCGTGGCCGGGATCGATGCCTTCGTTCCCCCGCCGCGCATCGTGGAAGACGGCGAAGAGTTCGACCACCCGCGCGTCGGCTCCCGTCCGCCCGGCCAGGCGCAGCCCGGTGTCGAGCACGCGCGCCCAATGCGGCAGGCCGTGGATGCCCATGACCGGCAGGCTGTAGCCGGCGAGGATGTCGCGGACCAGGCGAGGATCGATCATCACTGCCGTCCCTCCGGATAGGATCGCGAAGCGACCGCGACGCATCGGTTTCAGCGCCGGCGCGGCCGCCTCTGAGCGTAGACGTACATGTCCTCCACCTTCTCCCTCGCCCAGGGAGTCTTGCGCAGGAACTTCAGGCTCGACTTGACCGATGGATCGCTGGTGAAGCAGCGGATGTTGATGCGCCGGCCCAACTCCTCCCAGCCGTAGCGCTCGACCAGGCGGGTCAGGATCTGCTCCAGCGTCTTGCCGTGCAGGGGGTTGTTCGCCTGTCGGTCGATCATTCCAGCTTGACCCTGAATTCACCCACGATCTCGTCCCGGTACAGATAACGCAAAACATACACGCCCGGCTCGAGATCCTCCACGTCGCGGACCTCGACGCGATACGCCGCGGGCGCGACTCCGGCGAAGGCCACGGTGTCGATCGGAGCGCCGTTCTCGGGACCGATATCCATCGCGAAATCCAGCTTCTTGTCGCAGATCACGCTGGCCGTGAGCCAGGAATGGGGATGCGGGCGATTCGGACCGCAGAACAAAGCACTGTCGGCCGAGGCGGTGAAGAGATCCCGAACCAATGGGATTTCATTCTGGATCTTCCCGGGAAACGGCCGCAGCAGGATCGAGAATGCGTCGCCCTCGGCAGCAACAGCCATGAGGGGTTCATCGGAGCGGTCGGAAGCGCCGGCCGGGGCCGCGGAAGCGGACGCGCAGACCAGCAGCAGAAAGCAGATTGAGGCGACTTTGAACCCGCGCACCGCAGCTCCCCCTTTGCGGATCGTCAGTCTTTGCGGCCGAACGCGTTCGCGATCTCATCCAGCCGTCCTTCGAGAGCGCGGACGCGACGCTCGATGTCGGCGAATCCTTCGCCC
>CAYLMM010000022.1:0-19050 GCA_964384825.1 uncultured Fibrobacteraceae bacterium | reverse complement strand
CGCGGGCGGCGGTGCGCGCGCCGTCGGGCAGTCGGCGGGGCCGGCGGTCGGCGGCGCGGCCGCGCCCCGCCGCACGAAGCGCACATACCCCAGCCCCACGGTGATGACCAGCGCGATGGTCATCACCAGGAACCTGGTGATCGATTTCTCGGTGTTCACGATCCAGCCCACGCCGTAGAGCATCGTGAAAACGCCCCCGAGCAGCAGGCCGTTGCTGATCACCGGCAGCTGGTCGGCGCGGATCAACGAGACGGCCAGGGCCAGCGTGGACAGCACGATCAGGATGATACTCGTGCGCAGGAACCACGGCTTGCGCGCCTCTTCCGCGGCCTCGCGCAGCTCGAAGCGCCGGTCCTGGATCTCCTGGAGCCGCTCGCGCTCCTCGATCGTCATCTCGGTGGCCGGCCGCCCGCTGCGGATCTCGCGGGCGTTGTCGTCGAGTTCCTGGATCTGATCTGCGAACGGCTCGGGCGCGGGGTAGAACGTATAAACGCCCAGCCCGATGAAGACCGCCAGCATCAGTCCCAGAAAGAAGGAGAAGATCGTCCGCAGCCCGGCGCTTCGTCCCGCGTCACTCATGTCGCCTCCCCGGTTCTGTCGTTCCATCGCATCTACAGCGGCGTGAAGATCTCTTTCGGCGGCGGCATGACCGTCATCCACACGTGCGGATCCATCCCGCGCGCCTCGTCCATCAGTTCCCGGGCCCGATCCTGATCGCCGGTGCGGTGGTGGATCATGCCCAGCCGCGCGGTGGCGTAGGCCTTCAGCGCGACGGGCGGCTCGTGATCGAGGTACCGGTGCGTCAGTATCCGGGCCCGCTCCCAATCGCCCCGCATGGCGTGGGCGTGCCCCAGTCGCAGCAACCCGTAGGAATTTTCCGCGTTCTTCTCGATGGCCTTCTCGATGCAGGCCGCGGCCAGGACCAGATCGCCGGCGGTGATCAATCCCTCGGCGGCCTCGACCAGGGCGCGCTCGTCGTCGGGATGATCCTCCAGGATCTTCTCCCAGATCTTCCGCTGCTCCTTCTTGTCGACCACCAGGCAGCAACGGGCCTTGGCGCCCATGATCGGATCCTTCCCCTCGATCAGGACGACGTGGGGCTCGGGGTCGGCCACCTCGAGACCGATTTGCGGCGCCATCTCGACGCTCTGCTGGACCAGCAGATAGCGGGCCCGATGGCAATCCGGGTCGGCACGCAGGGCGGCTTCGAGATGGCCGATGGTCCTGCGGCCCATGGCCTTCATCCGGTCCCGGTCGTCGTGGTGCGCCGCGTCGATCAGCGAATAGGCCGCGGCCATGGCGGCGAAGTAGCGATACTCGCAGCTATCCGGCGCGCAGTCCACCGCGGATTCGGCCGCCGCCAGCGTGCCGGGGATGTCCAGCAGCAGAAGCTTGGCGCGGGCCAGTTCGTAGTGCAGGACGCCCGCCCGCGGGTGGTCCCCGACGCCGGCCTCCAGCATTTCCACCGCCTCGTCGACCCTGCCGTCCAGCCTCAGTCCGAAGGCCTCGGCGGCGATCGCGGCCGGATCTTCGGCCGCGTGCGCGCAGAGCGCCGACGCGGCCAGAACGAACAGGACCGGCAGCAGGACGCGTGTCTTGCGAATAGGCATGCTTTCCCTCCAGACGCTTCACGGAGCCGGGCGACGGACTCGGAAAGCCCTCCGCGGATCTCGTTTTCGGCACGACGATTTCGCGCGCGCCCGATGCCGGGGAGACGGGCGAGCCCCCGGTTCGCGCCCCGTCGGCAGCGTCAGTACAGGGCCTTGATGAAGCCCCAGGTGGGCTCGCGCCCGTCGACGAGCGTATCGCCGATCAGTCGGATCGCCCAGACGCCCGCCTCATGCGCCGAGACGGCCAGCTTGCTCGCTCCCGGAGCCGCGCTCAGCACCAGCGTCTGCCCCAGCGTGGATGCGCTGGAAGCGTTGCCGATCTGGATTCCGCCGGAGTAGAGGAACGCCCGGGTGCTGCCCGCCATGTGGGCCTCGTAGATGTCGATCTCCACCGAGGTGACGCCGTCGATGGCCGCGAGATCGAGTTCGAGGCGCCCGCCCATCACGTAGGGCCCCGTTCCGGCGGAGACGTCGACCCAGGTCACGATGCAGTAGCCCGCCCCGGTGTAATCCTCCGCGGTCGTGTTGACGAAGGACAGCGAGCAGTTCTCCTGCAGCCAGGGAACCCCGCACTGGGGCGGATTCGGACTGAGAGACAAATCGATGGTGCAGGTTTCGGCGCAGACGGGAACGACGGCGACCGGCGCCAGCAGGGCGGCACCGATGATCCCGAAGATCAAGGAACGCAGCGACATGACCTCCCCCTTTCGGACAATTCCGGAACCCCTCCGGTCATGACAAAACTGTATCACGAATCGGGTGGTTTTTGTCGGATTCATGGCGGAGAATCCGCCCCGGGCCGCCGACCGGCCGGGCGAAAATCCGGTTCCTGCCCGGCGCCATCGCCCCCATTTTTCCCTTGCAACCCCTTCCGTTTTCGATTATCGTACGGTAATCGAAGATCGTCGGAAACAGGAGGGAATCATGTCCAGCGCCAGCAAATCCCGCCGCGGCGGCCGCAGACCGGGCGCCGGCCGCCCCAAGGGCACCGGCCCCTACGGCGAACCCACCCGCCCGGTGCGCATCCCCGAGAGCCTGCTGCCGCAGATCGAAGGCATGCTCGCCGGCCGCGCCGCAGCCGGGCCGGGCGCGGGCGAAGCGCCGGCCGCGCCGCCGCGCGACGGCCGGGCCGAGGTGACCTACTTCATGCCCCGCGACGCCGAAATCATGCTGCCCAACGACAAGGCCGGAGAATTGCGCCTGCCCCTGTTCGGAACCAGGGTCGCGGCCGGCTTCCCCTCGCCCGCCGACGACCACCTCGAGAACACGCTCGACCTCAACGAACATCTGGTGCGCCGGCCGGCAGCCACGTTCTTCGTGCGGGTCCAGGGCGAATCGATGACCGGCGCGGGCATCAACCCGGGCGACATCCTGGTCGTGGACCGGGCCGAGGAAGCCCGGGACGGCAAGATCGTGATCGCGGCGCTGGACGGCGAGCTGACGGTCAAGCGGCTCAGCCGCCGCGACGGCCGCGTCATGCTGATGCCGGAGAACCCGGCCTTCGAGCCGATTCCCGTGAACGAGGAAATGAGTTTCGTGATCTGGGGGGTGGTCCGCAGTGTCATCCACGAATTCTGATGTCGTCCGTCCGCCGCGCCGGCGCGTCTTCGCCCTGGTGGACTGCAACACCTTCTACGCCTCCTGCGAGCGGGTTTTCGATCCGAAGCTCGAAGGCCGGCCGGTCGCGGTGCTGTCGAACAACGACGGCTGCGTGGTGGCCCAGTCGCCAGAATGCAAGGCCCTGGGCATCGCCCGCGGGACGCCGCTGCACGAGGTGAGAAAGCTGATCGCGGCCCACGATGTGGCCGTCTTCTCGTCCAACTACACCCTCTACGGCGACATGTCGGCCCGGGTGATGCGCATCCTGCGGGAGTTCTCGCCGGCGATGGAGATCTATTCGATCGACGAGGCCTTCCTGCAGCTCGACGGAGCCGACCGCGCCGGGCTCGACGGCACCGGCCGGGAGATCCGCGAGAAGGTGCGCCGCTGGACGGGCCTGCCGGTCTCGGTGGGCATCGCGCCGACCAAGGTGCTGGCCAAGGTGGCCAACCGGGCGGCCAAGCGCTCGACGCGGGCCGACGGCGTGATCGACCTCACCGAGCCGGCCAACCAGCAGGCCCTGCTGCGCCGGACCGAGGTGCAGGACGTCTGGGGGATCGGCCGCCGGTGGGCGAAGAAGCTGCGCCGGGCCGGCATCACCACCGCCCTGGAGCTGCGCGACGCCGACACCCGCTGGATCCGCGAGCGCTTCAACGTGGTCTGCGAACGCATCGTGCTGGAACTGCGGGGCATCTCGTGCATCGAACTCGAGCAGATGGTCCCGGCCCGCCAGCGGATCATGGTCTCGCGGTCCTTCGGCCGGCGGGTGACCGCCGCGGACGGGCTGCGTGCGGCGGTGAGCAGCCATTTGGCCCGCGCCGCAGAGAAGCTGCGCGCCCAGGGATCGACCGCGCAGGCGGTGATGGTGTTCATCCAGACCAATCCGTTCAGCGAGACCGAGCCCCGCTACGCCAACGCGGTGACCATGCCGCTGCCGCGGGCGACCCAGAACACCGGCACGATGCTGCACCACGCCCTGCGCGGACTGGACGCGATCTACAAGCCGGGCTACCGCTACCAGAAGGCGGGCGTGATGCTGCTGGATCTGGCGCCGCTCGGCAGCGAGCAGCCGCAGCTCTTCGTCGACCAGGCCGCCGAGGCGGCGCGACGGCGGGCGCGGCCCCTGATGCGGGCCCTCGACGCGCTGAACCGCAGGCTCGGGCGCGGCACGGTGCGCTACGCCATCGAAGGACTGGACGCCGCCTGGCGGATGAAGGCGCGCCACCGCTCGCCCGCCTACACCACCCGCTGGTCGGATCTGCCGGTGGTGCAGGCCTGACCGACGCTTCCCAACCGGGTCCGCGACGCATAGTATGGGCGACATGTCGACCGCATCGCGTCGCGGCCCGGTGACGGGTCGCCGGCGTCCACCTCCCGTCCGGCTCCCGGAGGCGTCATGGACATCCGTCGCCCGCAGATTCCCATCCCCCTCCCCTTTGCAGCGGTAGCCGCCCTGCTGATCGTCGTTTGCGGCCTCGGCGGCTGCGGCGAACGCGATCACGCCTGCTCCTTCCACGAGTTGGTGATGGGAACGGTCGCCGGCGGCACGATCCATGCCCGCAGCGATGCGGCCGCGGCCGAGGCTGCGTCGGCCGTGAGGGCGGTCTACGACTCGGTCAACACCGTGATGAGCAGCTGGGATGCCGGGTCGGAACTCTCGCGGTTGAACCGCGCGCCGGCCGATTCGGCGGTCGGGTTGTCGCCCTGGCTGAACGCCTGTCTGGCCGCGGCCGATTCCCTGCGTGCGCGCAGCGGGGGCGCCTTCGATCCCACCGCAGAACCGCTGATGCGCCTGTGGGGATTCTATCGCCGCGAGGGGCGACTGCCTTCGGCGGCCGCGCTGGATTCGGCCCGCGCGCTGATGGGCGGCTACGTCCACGACGCGGCCACGGCGACCGTCGTCAAGACGACCGACGGCACGCATTTCGACCTCGGCGGGATCGCCAAGGGCTTCGCGGTGGACGAGGCCGTGGCCGAATTGAAGCGGCGCGGGGCGAATTCCGCCCTGCTCGACCTGGGCGGCAACCTCTACATGCTGGGTTCGCCGCCGGGGCGGGAGCTGTGGCGCATCGGGGTGCGCGATCCGCGCGATCCGAAGAAGTACATCGCCGCCTTCGCCGGACGCGACCTGGCGGTGGCCACAAGCGGCGCCTACGAGCGCTTCGTGACCATCGACGGACGCCGCTACGGCCACATCATGAACCCCGCAACCGGACGGCCGGCCGAAGGCCTGCTGTCGGCCACGGTGATCTGCGCTTCGGCGACGCTGGCCGACGGCCTTTCGACCACGCTGTTCGTGCTGGGGCCCGCAAGGGCGCTGGATCTGCTGCGCGAGGGCTGGCCGGGAGTCGAGGCGGTGCTGGTGCTGCCGCCGGCAGAAGCGGCGGCGGGCAAGACTAAGGCCCGGGTCGTGGCGACACCGGGCCTTGCAGGGAATCTGGAACTGAACGCGACCGCGGCCGCGGAATACGAACTGGTCTTCGCCGACAGAACCGGCGTCCTGCCCTAGCGGTCAGCCCTTGATGTTCTCGTCGAGCTTGCAGAGCACGCAGCTGCCGCAGTCCATCTCCTTGGGCGGCTCGTACTGCTCGCCGGCGCGGATGGCCCGCTTCTCCTCCAGGCGGTTCATCAGGGCCAGCAGGAATCCCAGGGTCAGGAACGCTCCCGGCGGGAGGATCATCACCAGCACCGGCGGGAAGCCGCCGCCCAGGATGTCGTAGCCCAGCAACGAGCCAGAGCCCAGGATCTCGCGCACGCCGCCGAGGATCGCCAGGCCGATGGTGAAGCCCAGCCCCATGCCCAGCCCGTCGAAGAACGAGGCCAAAATCCCGTTGCGGCTGGCGAAGGCCTCCGCGCGGCCCAGGATGATGCAGTTGACCACGATCAGCGGGATGAACAGGCCCAGGCTCTTGTGCAGTTCGAAGAAGTAGCCGTGCATCACCAGATCGACGATGGTCACGAACGAGGCGATGACCACGATGAACGCCGGGATGCGGGTCTTCTTCGGGATGAAATTGCGCAGCAGCGAGATCATCACGTTGCTGCAGAGCAGCACGAAGGTCGTCGCCAGGCCCATGCCCAGGCCGTTGTTGACCGAGGTCGTGACCGCCAGCGTCGGGCAAAGGCCCAGCAGCAGGCGGAAGATGGGGTTTTCCTTCCACAGACCCTTGCTGAAGTTCTGCATGATGCTCATCGTGCCGCCTCCTCGGTCTCGGGAACCGGCTGCGCGGGGATTTCGGCGTTGGTCATCTCGGCCTGGGCCGGAGCGGAAGACGCGGGTTCGGGCTGGTCGGCTCCGGGCTGCGGCGCCGCTTCGGCGGGCGCGGGCAGGTTCGGCGCGTCGGCCGCGAAGTTCGCCAGGCCCTTGCCGATCGCGTCGACCAGGGCGCGGCCGGTGACCGTCGCGCCGGTGACCGCGTCGATCTCGCCGCCGTCCTTCTTCACGCGCCAGTCGACGCCCTCGACCGGGCGGCCCTTGTAGAAGGCGTCCAGGACCTCGGGCGCGGCGTAGTTTGCGCCCAGGCCCGGGGTCTCGGCGTGCTGCAGGATGCGCACGCCGCTGATCGCGCCGTCCGACCCGACGCCGACCATGATCTCGATCTCGCCGGAGTAGCCGATGCCGCTGAGCGAGCGGAAGGCCGAGCCGGTGACCTCGCCGCCGTCGACGCCGCGGTAGTAGACCCGCCGCGCCCCGTCGACGGCCAGGGTGTCGGAGCGGAGCTCGACGAAGGCCGGCAGCACCGCCTCGACCGCGTCGCGTTCGGCCCGCATCTGGGCCCGGGCGATCGGTTCGGCGGTCAGCTCGTTGATCTTCGACAGCGCGATCGCGGCGACCGCGCAGATCACGACCAACGGCAGCGACAGCTTGAGCATATCCTTGATCATGCCGCCTGCGCCTCCTTCGGGTCGACCGCGCCGAAGACGCGCGGGCGGGTGTAGCGGTCGATCAGCGGCGTCGCCGCGTTCATCAGCAGGATGGCGAAGCTGACGCCCTCGGGATAGCCGCCCCAAAGCCGGATGACCGCGGTGATCAGGCCGCAGCCCACGCCGAAGATCAGCATCCCCTTGCGGGTGACCGGCGAGGTGACCATGTCGGTGGCCATGAAGAAGGCGCCGAGGAACAGCCCGCCCGAAAGCACGTGGTAGACCGGCGAGACGTAGGCCTGCGGGTCGACCAGGTGGCAGATGCCGGTGACCGCGAAGACCGTGCCGATGAATCCGACCGGGATCTGCCAGCGGATGTAGCCCTTCCACAGCAGGAACAGCCCGCCGAGCAGCAGCGCGATGACGCTGACCTCGCCGAGGCTGCCCGCGCGGAAGCCGACCAGCAGCTTCCACACCGGAGCCAGATCGACGTCGGCTACGGTGCGTCCGAGGCTCAGGGCCTCGCGCAGGGCGCCCAGGGGCGTCGCGCCGGTGGCCGCGTCCATGGCGGTGCCCGGTCCGGCCGGAACCGTCCAGGTCGTCATCTGAACCGGGAAGGAGATCAGCAGGAAGACGCGCGCGACCAGGGCCGGGTTGAAGGGATTGTAGCCCAGACCGCCGTAGATGACCTTGGCCAGCAGGATGGCCACGACACAGCCCGCCAGCACCATCCACCAGGGGCTGGTCGAGGGCAGGTTCATCGCCAGCAGCACGCCGGTGACCACCGCGCTCCAGTCGCCGAGGGTCGACTTGCGGCCCATGATGCGGCGGCCCAACCATTCGCAGGCCACGCAGCCGACGACCGACAGCGCCAGCACGCGCACGCCGTTCAGGCCGAAGAACCACAGGCCGACCAGCACGGCCGGCACCAGGGCCCAGACGACCGAGCGCATGATCGCCGGCACGTCGACCCCGCCGTGGACGTGGGGCGACGAGCTGATGATCAACGCAGCCCGTTCGGCGACCTTCCGGTCCGGCGCCGCGGGCGCCGGGGTCCCGCCCTCGGGGGCGGGCACGGATCCGGTTTCTTCCTTCATCAGCCGCGATCTCCTTCGGTATCGGGTTTCGCGTTCGGTATCTCTTCGCGCCGCGCCGGCCGGCCGGCGCCGGACCCCGCCGCGGCGTCAGGCCACTCGGGAATCCTTGTCCTTGAGCTTCTGCTGGATCTTCCGCCACTCGGCCTTGCCGCGGCGGATGTGCTGCACCAGGGGCCGGTGCGAGGGGCAGACGTAGGCGCAGCTGCCGCATTCGATGCAGTCGACCACGTGGCCGTCGCCCAGTTCGTCGAAGCGCTCGCGCTCGGCGAGCAGGCCGAGCAGGCTCGGCACCAGACCCATCGGGCAGACGTCGACGCAGTTGCCGCAGCGGATGCAGGGGCCGCCCTCGAACTGGGCGACCTCGCTCTCGCGCAGGCAGAGCACGCCGCTGGTGCCCTTGATCACCGGCACCTCGAGGGTGAACTGGCCGACGCCCATCATCGGGCCGCCGAAGATCACCTTGCCGACGTCCTCGGTCAGGCCGTCGCAGGCGGCCAGCACGTCGGTCAGCGGGGCGCCGACCCGCACCATCAGGTTGCGCGGGCGGTTGATCGCGGCGCCGGTGACCGTCACCACGCGCTCGATCATCGGCATCCCGTCGCGGACCGCGTGCAGGCAGGCCACCGCGGTGCCGACGTTCTGGACCACGCAGCCGGTCTCCATCGGCAGGCCGCCGGCCGGGACCTTGCGACCGGTCAGGGCGTAGATCAGATGCTTTTCGGAGCCCTGGGGATACTTGGTCTCCAGCAGGGCGAAGTCGATGTCCAGATCGGCGGGGCAGGCATCGCGCAGGGCGGCCAGGGCGTCGGGCTTGTTCGACTCGACGCCGACGTAGCCCTTCTTCACGCCCAGCACGCGCATCATCAGGCCCACGCCTTCCATAACCTCGGCGGGATTCTCGACCATCACGCGGTGGTCGCTGGTGAGGTAGGGCTCGCATTCGGCGCCGTTGAGGATGAAGGCGTCGATGGGCTTGTCCTGCGGGGGGCTGAGCTTCACGTGGGTCGGGAAGGTGGCGCCGCCCATGCCGCAGACGCCGGCGTCGCGGATGGCGTCGCGCAGGGCGCCGGGCTCCATGGTCCGCCAGTCGCCGACCGGCCGGATGCCCTCGTACAGGGTGTCCTCGCCGTCGGGGATGATCTCGATCGCGGTCTGGGCCAGGCCCATCGGATGCGGGTAGTCCTTGATCGCCTTGACCTTGCCGCTGGTCGGGGCGTGGACCGGCACCGAGACGAAGCCGACCGGTTCGGTCAGGGGCTCGCCGCGGGCCACCATCTGGCCCTTCTCGACGATGGGCTGGCCCGGCGCGCCCAGATGCTGCGAGACGGGCACCACGTAGCGATCGGACAGCGGCAGGACCTCGACGGGGCTGCCGGCGGTCGCCTTGTTGTACTGCGGATGAACGCCGCCCTTGAACTTCATGCCGTCCTCCAGCGCTTGGCTCTATTCGGCCGCGGTGAAATCGCGTTCGACGATCGCTCCGGTCGGGCACTGCCCGATCACGTCCAGGTCGGTCGGCGGATTGTCGTAGTCGACGGCGGCCAGGAAGTCGGCGACCTTCATGTGGCTGCCCTCGAAGAATTTCTCGCACTTCTTGCAGCCGATGCAGGACACCGAGCAGGCCTTCTTGGCCGCGGCGCCCTTGTCGTGGTTGCTGCACAGGACGTGGATCCGGGCCGTCTCGGGCACCAGGCGGATGATGCCCTTGGGGCAGGCGGCGACGCACTGGCCGCAGCCGGTGCAGCGCGACGGGATGACCTGCGCCACGCCCAGATCGTTGATCTCGATCGCGTTGAAGCCGCAGGCCCGCAGGCAGTCGCCCAGGCCCAGACAGCCGTAGTTGCAGAGGCGATCGCCCCGGGCGAGAAGGTCGGCGCTGGCGCAGCTCGCCACGCCGTTGTAGCGGTACTTCTTGCGCAGGTCGGCGTCCTCCGAGCCCTGGCACATCACCAGGGCCACCATCGGGGTCTTGGCCTCGACGGTCTTGCCCATGACCTCGGCGATGGCCGCGGCGACCTCGGCCGAGCTGACCGGGCAGGCGTCGGGCTCGACGTCGCCCTTGACGACCGCGGCGGCGAAATCGTTGCAGCCCGCGTAGCCGCAGCCGCCGCAGTTCGCGCCGGGCAGCATGTCGGCGATCTTTTCCTGGCGCGGATCGGTCTCCACGGCGAAGAAGCGGGCGGCGAGGCTCAGGCCCAGTCCGGCCACCAGTCCGAGTCCGGCCAGAACGGCGGTAGACACCAGCAAGGCGCTCTCCTTTCGGGATCGTTACCGGACGAGCCCGGCGAATCCCATGAACGACATCGAGAGGATGCCGGCGGTCACCAGCGCGATGGCGGTGCCCCGGAAGACCTTCGGCGTATCGGCCAGGTCCAGCACCTCGCGGATGCCGGAGAACAGGCAGAGGGCGAGGCCGAAGCCCAGCGCCGAAGCGATGCTGAAGACGGCCGTCTCGAGCAGGTTGTATTCGTTCTGGACGTTCATCACCGCGCAGCCCAGGACCGCGCAGTTGGTCGTGATCAACGGCAGGAAGATGCCCAGCGACTTGTAGAGCGGCGGGGCGAGCTTCTGCAGGGCCAGCTCCACGAGCTGGACCATCGAGGCGATGATCAGGATGAACGAGATGGTGCGCAGGTAGGTCAGGTCGTAGGGCACCAGCACGTAGCGGTAGACCAGCCAGCTGACGATGCTCGCGAGGGTCATCACGAACAGCACGGCGCCGGTCATGCCCAGGGCCGTCTCGAGCTTCTTCGAAACGCCTAGGAAGGGGCAGATGCCGAGGAATCGGGAAAGGACGAAGTTGTTGACGAAGATGGCGCTGACCACGAGCAACAGCAGTTCCATGGCGGCCTCGTTGGAATAAGGAGTGGAACGCTATCTGATAATTTCTTGCCAACAGTCGAATAAGAGCCCCGGCCGGATGGAATTCAAGTCAAAAAAAATCGGACCCTGGCACCCCGGATTGGTCTATTGTACCTTGCTGTTCAACATCGGCGCCGGAACCCCTTGCGCGACGTTGCGGACAGGATCCGGCTTCAAAATTCCCACCCTCCCACGCGCCTTTTCCGCAGGCGGCGGGCCGGGGGGCGACCACCGGAGAGCCCATGTCCACCCAGGGAATCACCAAGCAGGACGATGTCGTCATCCGTTTCGCCGGCGACTCCGGCGACGGCATGCAGCTGACCGGCGGCCGGTTCACCGAAACCACCGCCATCATGGGCAACGACCTGGCCACCTTCCCCGATTTCCCCGCCGAGATCCGCGCCCCTGCCGGCACGCGGCCCGGGGTCTCGGGCTTCCAGATCCACTTCAGCTCCGCGGACATCTACACCGCCGGCGACACGCCCGACGTGCTGGTGGCGATGAATCCCGCGGCGCTGATCGTGAACTACAAGGACCTGGCGCCCGGCGGCGTGATCATCGTCAACACGGGGAACTTCACCGAGCGCGACCTGGCCAAGGCCGGCCTCGCGGACAACCCGCTGACCGACGGCACGCTCGCGGGCGTGCGCGTCATCGAGGTCGACATCAACAGCCGGGTGACCGAGGCGCTGGCCGATTCGCCGCTGTCGAAAAGGGACGTCCTGCGCTGCAAGAACTTCTACACGCTGGGGCTGATGTACTGGCTCTACAGCCGGTCGCTGGAACCGACGATCGAGTGGCTCGACGCCAAGTTCGCCGGCAAGCCCGACCTGGCCGAGGCCAACAAGAAGGCCCTGCGCGCGGGCTACAACGCCGGCGACATCCACGAGCTGTTCCAGGGCCGCTACGAGGTCGATCCGATGGCCGCGGCCCGGCCCGGCACCTACCGCAACATCATGGGCAACGAGGCCCTGGGGCTGGGGCTGGTGGCCGGCGCCAAGCTGGCCGGGCTGAAGCCGTTTCTGGGCTCCTACCCGATCACCCCGGCCTCGGACATCCTGCACCAGCTTTCCGGGATGAAGCGCTTCGGAGTGGTGACCATGCAGATGGAGGACGAGATCGCGGCGATCTGCGCGGCGATCGGGGCCTCCTACGCCGGGATGCTGGGCATCACGACCACCAGCGGGCCGGGCCTGGCGCTCAAGACCGAGGCCCTGGGCCTGGCGGTGGCGACCGAATTGCCGCTGGTGGTGGTCGACGTCCAGCGGGCCGGCCCTTCGACCGGGATGCCGACCAAGGTCGAGCAGGCCGACCTGCTGCAGTCGATCTTCGGCCGCAACAGCGAGGCGCCGCTGCCGGTGCTGTCGTGCGCGACTCCCGCCGACGCCTTCGACTGCGCGGTCGAGGCCTGCCGCATCGCCGTGCAGTACATGACCCCGGTGATCCTGCTGAGCGACAACTACATCGCCAACGGGGCCGGCCCCTGGCGCCTGCCGGAGATCGACAAGCTCGAGCCCTTCCCCGCCGCTTTCGCCGACGATCCCGAGAGCTTCCGGCCCTACGACCGCGACGACAAGCTGGCGCGGCCCTGGGCGCTGCCGGGCACGCCGGGCCTCGAACACCGCGTCGGCGGCCTGGAGAAGGAGCATCTCACGGGCAACGTCAGCTCCGAACCCGAGAACCACGAACTGATGGTGAAGCTGCGGCGCGACAAGGTGCTGGGGATCCGCGAATCGCTGCCCGAGCCGGAGATCTTCGGGCCCGACCACGCCGACGAACTGGTCGTGGGCTGGGGCTCGACCTTCGGCGCCATCCGCAGCGTGGTCGAGCGCCTGCGCCGCGAGGACCGGCCGGTGGCCCATCTGCACCTGCGTCATCTGTGGCCCTTGCCGAAGGATCTGGACACGATCTTCGGCCGCTACGGGAAGGTGCTGGTGCCGGAGCTGAACATGGGACAGCTCGCGCGGCTGCTGCGCAGCGAATACCCTCGGCACCGGTTCATCGAATGCAGCAAGGTCAAGGGCAAGCCGTTCACCGCGCTCGAGCTGCAGGAACGGATCGTCGCCATCCTGGAGGAGAAATCATGAGCGGAGCCGCGCCCACGAAGAAGGACTACAGGTCCGACCAGGAGGTCCGCTGGTGTCCCGGCTGCGGCGACTACGCCATCCTCAACAGCATGCAGGGCGCCCTGGCCGATCTCGGCGTGCCGCGGGAGAAGGTGGTGATCGTCTCGGGCATCGGATGCTCGAGCCGCTTCCCTTATTACATGGGAACCTACGGCTTCCACGGGATCCACGGCCGGGCCGCCGCCATCGCCACCGGCGTGAAGGTGGCCGACCCCGATCTGTCGGTGTGGGTGGTGACCGGCGACGGCGACGGGCTGTCGATCGGCGGCAACCACATGATCCACCTGCTGCGGCGCAACATCGGGCTGAAGGTGCTGGTCTTCAACAACCAGATCTACGGCCTGACCAAGGGGCAGTACTCCCCCACCACGCCGCAGGGGCAGAAGACCAAGTCGTCGCCCTTCGGGTCGCTGGACAGCCCCTTCAACCCGCTGAGCCTGGCCCTGGGCGCCGGCGCGACCTTCGTGGCCCGGACCGTCGACACCCGGCCCAAGCACATGGCCGCGGTCTTCAAAGCCGCCGCCGCGCACGAGGGGTCGGCCTTCGTGGAGATCTGGCAGAACTGCGTGATCTTCAACGACGGCGCGTTCAAGCCCTGGACCGACAAGCAGACCCGCGAGCAGAACGTCGTCGACCTGGTGCCGGGCGAACCGATGGTCTACGGCGGCGGCGAGAAGGGGATCCGGGTCGATTGCTGCGACACGAAATCCGTGTCCGCGGACGAGGCTTCGGTCTGGCGGGCCGACTCGCCCTCGCCCGCCCCGGCGTTCCTGATGGCCCAGATGGATCTCGATCCGTCCCTGCCGCGCCCGATCGGCATCTTCCGCGACATCGAGGCGCCGGTCTTCGAGCAGGGCGTCCGGGAGCAGATCGAAGCCGCCCGCGCCGGTGCCGGCGAGCCGGACCTCGACGAGCTGATCCACACCCCGGACGCCTGGACGGTGGAATAGGCCCGCGGCCCGACGCAGGAACACCGCCCCGACATCTTGACAGTTCCGCGCACCGGGGGATAGGCTGGGCCGATCGGTCCCTATCACCTCAGAAGGAGCTGCGGAATGGCCCAACCTCGCGGACAGTGGAGCGGCAAGCTCGGATTCATCCTCGCCGCCGCAGGCAGCGCCGTCGGACTCGGCAACCTATGGAAGTTCCCCTACATCACCTATGAGAACCAGGGCGGCGCCTTCGTGCTGGTCTACATCCTGGCGGTCGTGCTGGTGGGCCTGCCGATCATCATGGCCGAGATCGTGCTCGGACGCCGCAGCCAGCTCAATCCGGTGGGCGCCTTCCGGGTCCTGGGCCGCGGCCGGCCCGGCGGCCGGTTCTGGACCCTGGTCGGCATGATGGGGGTGAGCGCGGGCTTCATCATCCTGTCGTACTACAGCGTGGTGGCCGGCTGGACGCTGCGCTACATAGTGATGGCGGCGTCGGGCCATCTGGGCGAGCTGGCGAACCATCCCGAGACCCTGCAGAACTTCTTCGGCTCGTACCTGGCCGACGGCTCCGCGCAGACCCTGGGCCAGGGCGTGTTCATGGCGATGACGATCGGGGCGGTCGTCTGCGGCGTGAAGGCGGGGATCGAACGGGTGGCCCGGGTGCTGATGCCGCTGCTGTTTCTGATCCTGATCGCGCTGGCGATCTACGCCACCACCACCAGCGGCTTCGGCGACGCCATGCGTTTCCTGTTCCGGCCCAACTTCGGCGACCTCACCAGCCGCTCGCTGCTCGAGGCGCTGGGCCAGGCCTTCTTCTCGCTCAGCCTGGGCATGGGGGCGATCCTCACCTACGGCAGCTACATGCGCAAGGAGGACTCGATCCCCAAGTCGGCCGCCCAGATCGCGACGCTCGACACCGCGGTCGGCATCATCGCCAGCATCATCATGTTCTCGATCATCTTCAGCTTCGACTTCGAGGTCTCGGCCAGCTCGGGGATCCTGTTCACCACGCTGCCGACGGTCTTCTACCAGCTGCCCGGCGGCTCGTTGATCGCCACCTTCTTCTACCTGCTGGTCGCCTTCGCCGCCCTGACCAGCACCATCAGCCTGATGGAGGTGGTCTCGAGCTGCGCCATCGACGAGCTGGGCTGGTCGCGCCGGCGCGCGGTGCTGACCCTCGGCGGCGGCATCTTCGCCTTCGGGGTGCTGAACGCCCTGAGCATGGGCGGCAACGAGGCGCTGTCGAACCTGAACGTCTTCGGGAAGGAATCGGCCCGGGGCGTTTTCGGCACGCTCGACTACCTGTCCGCGAACTGGCTGCTGCCGGTCGGCGGGCTGCTGATCGCCCTGTTCACCGGATGGGCCCTGCCCGGCCGCGACACCCGCGAGGAGATCGAGCAGGGGCACGGATCCGCGCGGTCGATCTACGCCGGATGGCGATTCCTGATCCGGTTCGCGGCGCCGCTGGCGGTTGGCGCGATCATCGTGAGCGTCATCTTCGGAGCAGAATATCAATGACCTCGCCTCCGCCGAAATGCACGGAGGACCGACCATGTCGAAATTTATCGGAACGACCGGAGCCGTCCTATTGATTCTGACCGCGGCGACCGCGGGGATCGCCGCCGAGACCTCGCCGCCGCCGATCCCGGCCTGGGGCGCCTCCCGGGCCGAGATCCTCGGCTCGCTGCCCTCCCCCGCGCTGCCTTGCGACGGGGACCTCATCCAATGCCGGACGCGGTTCGCCGGCCTGGCCTGCCGGCTGGTCTACCGCTTCGACGCGGACCGGCTGGTGGAGGCCGGCCTGGAATTCGAGGAGATCCACACCGATCCCAACAAGCATATCCGGGACATGGAAAGGGTGCGGCAGGCCCTCTGCGCGGCCATCGCGCCGCCTGTCGCCGACCGTTGGCGCTATCTGAAGAGCGAAGATCTCTACCGCGCGCTGCCGACCCGGACGGGCCTGGGCGTCGTCGCGGGCGAGGTGACCTACGAAGCGCACTGGCGGACCGACGACGCCAGCGTCGAGCTGCGCCTGGACGGCGACTTCTTCAAGGTCCGGCATCACGTTGCGATCCGGCCGCGATCCTGACCGGCCGCCGGCGGATCCTTGCCTCCGCGCCGGTTTCGACTATGCTGGACGGGAGTCCCGGCAAGGTACGGCCCGCAACGCGATGATGGTGCCCGATGTCACGATCGACGGCGGATTTCCTTTCCCTGCTCTCGGCCTGGGAGCCCGCGCCCGGACGCGAGGCCCCCGCCGCCGATTCGGCCGGGACCCTGCTCACGGCGGCCGAGGCCGCGTTGGCCGCGGGGACGGCCATCCCCGACGAATCCTGGCACCGCTACCTCGACCTGACCCGGCATCCCGACTTCCTGGAGAACCTGCCCGACGACGAAGCCCGCGAGCGCTGGGCCGAAAGCTGCTTCGCGGCCGTCCGGACGAGCGGCTACACCATCGAGACCCTGCTGACCGGCCGCGCCGCGGCCCATCCCGACCACACCCTGTTCCTGGAACCGGGGCGGCCCGGATCGGGCCGTTGGACCTACGAGCAGGTGCGGCGGAAGGCCCGGGCCTACGCCGCGGCGATCATCGACATGACCGACGGCGAACCCCGCGTGGCGATGATGGCGGCGAATTCCCCGCGGGCGGCGGTCTGCGACCTGGCCTGCCTGATGCACGGCATCCCGATCGCGGTGCTGAATCCCGGCATGTCCGCCGAACATCTGGCCTGGATCTGCGACCGGCTGCGGATCAACATGCTGATCACCGGCGATCCGACCGCCCGGACCACCGTCGAGCAGGTGCGCGAGGAACGCTTCGACGCCCTGCAGCATGCACTGCTGGAGGATGACGTCGACCCCGGCCCCGCCGGCGACCGCTTCAGCCTCGAAGAGGAATGCACGCGCCGCGATCCCGCCGCGGACGACCGGCTGCTGGCCGCCCGTCCGCGCCTGGGCCTCGACGATCCGGCCACCACGATGTTCACATCCGGCAGCACGGGCCGGCCCAAGGGCGTGGTCTTCACCCTGGGCAACCTCGTGACCAAGCGCTTCGCCCGCGCGGCGGCGCTGCCCGCCGTGGGACGCGACGAGGTGCTGCTCTGCTACCTGCCCCTGTTCCACACCTTCGGCCGCTATCTCGAGATGCTGGGCACCATCTTCTGGGGCGGCGTCTACGCCTTCGTCGGCAATCCCTCGAAAGAGACCCTGCTGGCGCGGATGTCCGAGATCCGGCCGACCGGCCTGGTGAGCATCCCCCTGCGCTGGCAGCAGATCCACGACGCCTGCCACGAGGGCGAGGACCGGCCCGACGTATCGGCCTCCTCGCGGCTGCGGTCGGTGGTGGGCGACCGCCTGCGCTGGGGTCTGTCCGCCGCGGGCTACCTCGATCCGAAGGTCTTCCGGTTCTTCCAGGGCCGGGGCGTGGAGCTGTGCAGCGGGTTCGGAATGACCGAGGCCACCGGCGGCATCACCATGACCCCGCCGGGCGATTATCGCGACGACTCGGTGGGCAAGCCCCTGCCCGGGGCCCGGGTGCGCCTGTCGGACCAGGGCGAGCTCCTGGTCTCGGGGCCCTACATCGCCCGCTACCTCGATCCGCCCGAAGGCGCCGACGGGCGATGGCTGGCGACCGGCGATCTCTTCCGCGAACACGACGACGGCCACCTGCAGATCGTCGACCGGATCAAGGACATCTACAAGAACACCCGCGGCCAGACCATCGCGCCGCGCCGGGTGGAGCAGAAATTCCACGGCGTGCCGGGAATCCGCCGCGTCTTCCTGGTGGGCGATCATCGCGACTACAACGTGCTGCTGATCGCGCCGGACGCCGACGATCCGCTGCTGAAGGCCGCCGAACAGGACGGGATGGTCGACGACTACTTCCACACCATCGTGGCGGCCGCCAACCGCGACCTGCCGGCCCGCGAGCGGGTGGTGAACTTCGCGCTCCTGGACCGCGACTTCGCGCCCGGAACCGAGCTGACGCCCAAGGGCACCTTCCGGCGCAAGGCCATCGAGGAGAGCTTCACCGGCGTGATCGAGGAGTTGTACCGCAGCCGCGTCGTCGAGATCGAGGCCGCGGGCGTCCGGGTGCGGATCCCGCGCTGGTTCCACCGCGACCTGGGCATCCTCGAAACCGACGTCGTGCCTCATCCGGGCGGCCTCTTCGACCGGCGGCGCGACCTGCTGCTGCCGCTCGAGAGAATCGACGGCGGCCACGTGCGGCTCGGAGACCTGGAATACGTGCTCGAGGACGGCGCGCTCGACCTGGGCGTCTTCACCCGCCAGCCGCTGCTGTGGGTGGGCAACCCGGCGCTGGTGTCGTTCTGCCCGGTGAAGGACGGCTGGGATACGCGGCTCGGCGGCGCCTCGCCCCACGTCTACCTGCGCTGGCGGCAGCGGGGCGACGGATCGCCGGTCCCGCCCGAGACCGGCCTGCCTCCGCTGCGGGACCGGCGCCTGCCCCGGCTGCACGAGCTTTCGGTCCGCGCCCTGTTCGGCGAGGGCGAGAAGGCGGCCAAGGCGATCGACGGCTCGCCGTCGATCATCCATTCGGCGAGGCACAGGCCGACGCCGCCGGCCTGGCAGAATCCCGCCATGACGCCGACGGCCGCCCAGTAATTCGTGAGGCCAGGCACCGGCCCGATCATCGGGTTGCCGTCGGGCCCGAACGTGAAGGGGCCGTTCACGACGGTCTTGATCCCCGCCGCGCCGAGCACGGGAATGCGCTCGAACGCGAGTTCGAGACGGTCCGCGATACGATCAAGGTCGGGTTGCAGCAGTTCGTGGCCGAAATCCATCGGCGTGCCGTCCACTTTCCAGGGCGTCGAACGCGGCTCGTACGTGCCGAGCAGCATGCCGTTGCGCTCCTGCCGGAAGTAGATGTTGGCTTCGTAGTCGATACCGGCAGGCAGCCGCTCACCCGTCCGGATCTGTCCGCCGCGATAGTTCCTCATGC
>CAYLMM010000021.1:11129-40950 GCA_964384825.1 uncultured Fibrobacteraceae bacterium | reverse complement strand
GCTGGGCCGCCATGACCACGGGCGTCGACTGGGAGATCAACCGCATCTGGGGCAGTTCGCTGAGCGACATCTTCGCCGTCGGCCACGACAATCACGTGCTGCATTTCAACGGCCAGAACTGGGGCTCGACCCAGTTTCCGGGCTACACCACCGACGTGAACTGGAACGATTTCAACGTGCGCGACATCGGCGGCAGTTCCGGCAACGACGTCTACGCGGTCGCCTTCAAGGGATACATCTTCCACTACGACGGCCAGGCCTGGACGAAACTGGCCGGCAGCGACATCACGCCGCTGAACGAGTACTGGGGCGTGTGCGTGAATTCGGCGACCGACGTCAACCTGGTCGGCGGCAAAGGCGCCTGGCGGCATTACGACGGCGCCGAATGGACGACTTCCACCTTCAACGATTACATGATCTTCTACCAGGCGTGGGGCTGCGAGGAGGGCAGCTTCTACACCGTCGGCCGCTATTCGCCCTCGGGATGCTTCTATTCGCACGACGCCGCGGGCTGGCATACGCTCGACATCCCTGCGACCCTGATGTTCACCGACATCGCCGGCAGCGCGGCCGACGACATCTACATCCTGGCCTCGGGCATGATCCTGCATCACGACGGACAGGACTACGAATACGCGCTCAGCGGCCTGTCCGGTGATCATCTCAACGGGGTCTGGGCGGCGGCGGCCGACGACGTCTACGCGGTCGGCCGCGACGGCGCCATCGTCCACTACAACGGCGAACGCTGGACCGGGATGTCGTCCGGCGCGGACACGCAACTGCGCGATGTCCTGGGCGCCGCCGACGGCAGCGTCTACGCCTGCGGCGACCACGGAACGATCCTCTGCAACACGGGGTCGGGATGGCTGGCCGCGCCCGCCGGCACGTCGCAGTTCCTCAGCTCGATGTGGAGCGCCGCGGCGAACGACATCTTCGTCGTGGGCGGCGGCGGCACCATCATCCGCGGCGACGCCGCGGCCTGGACCGCTATGAACAGCGGCACCACCGACGCCCTGTACGGCGTCTGGGGAACCGCGGACGACGACGTCTACGCGGTCGGGGTGCTGGGCATGATGCTGCACTGGAACGGCTCGGCGTGGTCGCCGATCGAGTCGGGCGTCGCGGCCAACCTGCGCGGCGTCTGGGGCTTCGGCGCGGACGACATCTTCGCCGTCGGCGACCAGGGCGCGATCCTGCACTACGACGGTTCGCGCTGGTCGCCGATGGAAAGCGGCGTCGACGTTCTGCTGTGGCGGGTGTGGGGCAACGCCCCGGACGACGTCTACGCCTGCGGCTACGACGGCGTGATCCTGCACTACGACGGATCGGCCTGGACCGAGCAGCAGACCCCGACCTTCGACCACGTCTGCGATGTGCGGGGATCGCCTTCGGGCGACGTCTTCGCGGTGGGGCACAACGGCACGGTCATCCACGCCGCGCCCGGGGAGTGAGGGCTCCCCGGACGGGCCTGACGGAAGGGATCTAGAACTCGGCGCTCTTGGGCGCGCGCGGGAAGGGGATGACGTCGCGGATGTTCTGCATGCCCGTGGCGTACATGATCGCCCGCTCGAAGCCCAGGCCGAAGCCCGCGTGCGGGACGGTGCCGTAGCGACGCAGGTCGCGGTACCACCAGTACGTCTCCTTGGGCAGGCCCATCTGCTCGATGCGAGCGTCGAGCACGTCCAGCCTCTCTTCGCGCTGGCTGCCGCCGACGATCTCGCCGATGCCCGGCGCCAGAACGTCCATCGCGGCGACGGTCTGGCCGTCGTCGTTCAGGCGCATGTAGAAGGCCTTGATGTCCTTGGGGTAGTTCATCACCACCACCGGGCGCTTGCAGTGCTTCTCGGTCAGCCAGCGCTCGTGCTCGGACTGCATGTCCATCCCCCACGACACCGGGAACTCGAACTTCCGCTTGGCCGACTCCAGGGCCTTGACCGCGTCGCCGTATTCCATCCGCTCGAAGCTGGCCTCGACGAAGCTCTCCAGGCGCCGGCGGCATTCCTTGTCGACGAACTTCTCGAAGAAGGCCATGTCGTCGGCGCGCTCGTCGAGCACCGCCTGGAAGATGTAACGCAGGTAGTCCTCGGCCAGGTCGGCGTCGGCGGCCAGATCGGCGAACGCGATCTCGGGCTCGATCATCCAGAACTCCGACAGATGCCGGCTGGTGTTCGAGTTCTCGGCCCGGAAGGTGGGGCCGAAGGTGTAGACGCGGCTCAGGGCGCAGCAATGCGTCTCGACGCTCAGCTGGCCCGAGACGGTCAGGAAGGCCTCGCGGCCGAAGAAGTCGTCGTCGTAGTCCACCGCCCCGTCGTCGCGATGCGGCAGGTTCGCCATGTCGAGGGTCGAGACGCGGAACATCTCGCCGGCGCCCTCGGCGTCGTTGGCGGTGATGATCGGCGTGTGGATCCAGTAGAACCCGCGCTCGTGGAAGAAGCGGTGGGTCGCCTGGGCCAGGCAGTTGCGCACGCGGGTGACCGCCCCGAAGGTGTTGGTCCGCGGACGCAGATGGGCCACCTCGCGCAGGTACTCGAAGCTGTGACGCTTGGGCTGGATGGGATAGGTCTCCGGATCGTCGACCCAGCCCACGACCCTGATCTCGCTGGCCTGGATCTCGTAGGCCTGCCCCTTGCCCTGCGACTCGGCCAGCTCGCCGACGGCCTCGACCGCGCAGCCGGTGGTCAGGCGCAGCACCTCGTCGTCGTAATTGGCCAGGGAATTCGGCGCCACGACCTGGATCGGATCGAAGCACGATCCGTCTCCGACGTGGACGAAGCTCAGCCCCGCCTTGGAATCGCGGCGTGAGCGGACCCAACCCTGGACGACGACGGTGGAACCGACCGGCTCTTTCCCGGTCAGCAGTTCGCAGATGCGGCGCACGGCCATGACGTTTTCCTTCGGTTCGATGTGGACGGGAACACTGGCGTTGCGCGACATTATGGGGCATATCCGCCCGCAGGGCAAACCCGAGCCGCGCGCCCCGGAGGTGCCGCTTGCCCCTTCCGGCCTACAGCCTCGAACCCGGACCCGCCGGACTGACGCTGGGACGCTTCGCCGCCCTGGCCGCGCTGGACCGCGCCGTCCACGCCGTCGGCACCGTTCGCGGGCCGCTGGTTTCGACCCCGCCCGACCATCCCGACACCGCCGCGACGCTGCGCGGACTGGCCCGGGCGATCGGCCTGCGGGACGCGGCCTGGCTGCGGCAGGTCCACGGCGCGACGGTCGTCGCCACGAATTCCGGAGGATTCGCGGGCGAGGGCGACGCCCTGACGACTTCGGCCCCGGGCCTGGGCGTGGTCGGATTCTCGGCCGATTGCCCCCTGCTGCTGGCCTTCGGGCGCGGTTCCGAAGGCCGCCCCGCGGCCGGCATGGCCCACGCCTCCTGGCGCTCGACGGTGCGCGGCATCGCCGGCCGGATGATCGCTTCGCTGCGCGATGACCACGGCGTGGCGGCCGCCGACCTGACCGTCTGCATCTGCCCCTCGGCCGGCCCCTGCTGCTACGAAGTGGGTCCCGAGGTGCGCGCCGAGGCCGTCGAACGGATCGGCCCCCATGCGGCGGATTTCTTTCCCGAACGCGACGGCGGGCTTTATTTCGATCTCTGGGCCGCCGCCCGCGACGCCCTCGAGCGCGCCGGCGTCCCGCCCGGAAACATCCACCCGGCGGGCGCCTGCACGATCTGCGGGCCGAAGCTCTACCCGAGCTGGCGGCGCGACCGGACATCCGAGCGGTTCCCGGCGATCATCGGCGCCTCGGACTGAAATCCCATGCGAGCGGACATCCACGACCTGCGACCACGAAGGAGACGAGCTTGAAGACGCTGATCACGCCGGAGATGGACTGGGCGATCTGGGCGATCCTGCTGGCCGGAGCCGCCTTCGGGCTGTGGGCCGAGAAGCGGAGGATCGGACGCAGGCTCTCGGCGGTGGTGATGACCATGGCGTTCACCTTCGTGCTCTCGAACACCGGCGTGATCCCGGCCGCGGGCGTGCCGGCCTACGACGTGACGTGGTCGTACCTGGTGCCGCTGGCCATCCCGCTGCTGCTGTTCCGGGCCGACCTGCGGCGGATCCTGCGCGAGGCCGGGCCCACGCTGATCGCCTACTTCATCGGCGCGGCCGGGACGGTCGCGGGCACCATCATCGCCTTCCACGTGGTGCCGCTGGGCCCGGAGGGATGGCGCCTGGCGGCGATCTTCTCGGCCACCTACATCGGCGGCTCGATGAACTACGCGGCGGCGGCCGAGGCGGTGGGCCTGCATTCGGGCGACCTGCTGACCGCCGGCGTGGCCGCGGACAACCTGGTGATGGCCCTGTATTTCCTGGTGCTGTTCACCCTGCCCTCGGTGGGATGGCTGAAACGGCGGTTTCCGCGGCGGGAGCTGGGCAACGAGACGGCACCGGCGGCGAATCCGGGCGGCGAGCCGGCGGCGGGCCCGGACGGATCCGCGGCGGCCGCGCCAGAGACCGCGGCGCCCGCCGGCGACGATCCCGAGCGCTTCCCCGACGTCACCCGCCTCTCCTGCGCGCTGGCCCTGGCCCTGGGATTGTGCGCGGCGGGATACGGACTGGCCGGGGCGCTGGGCCTGGGCGGCGGCGGCATCCTGATCGTGACCGCGCTGACGGTGACCTTGGCGACCGTCTTCCCCCGCCCGATGCGGCGGCTGGCGGGCGCCGAGGCCGTCGGCGGCTTCCTGATGCAGATCTTCTTCGCGGTGATCGGCGCGAGCGCCAACGTGATGACCGTGCTGAAGGTGGGTCCGTCGCTCTTCGTGTTCGCGGCGCTGATCCTGACGATCCACCTGGGGATCCTGCTGGCAGTCGGCCGACTGCTGCGGCTGGACCTGCGGGAACTGGTGATCGCCTCGAACGCCAACATGGGCGGCCCGACCACCGCGGCGGCGATGGCCGCGGCGCGGCGCTGGCGGCATCTGGTGATGCCGGCGATCCTCTGCGGCACCCTGGGCTACGCGGTGGCGACCTTCCTGGGCGTGGCGCTGGGACACTGGCTGCGCTGAGCCTCCGCGGCCGGAGCGAACGGCGCGGCGTCCCCGGCCTCAGACCCGGTAGCGGCTCCAGTCGATCCCCAGCTTGCGCATCCTCGCCCGCAGGGTATGCGGGTTGATGCGCAGCATCTCGGCCGCGCCGCCCCGGCCCTCGATCCTTCCGCGCGCGGCGGCCAGGGCCCGGCGGATGTGCGCGGTCACGGCCTCGTCCAGCGACGCGATCTCCCCCGTCGGATCCGGAGCCTTGGCCTGGCCGTTCGTCCCGCGCGCCCGGGTCCGCGCGCCGACGGTCACGCCCAGCGCCTTGGCGATCTCCAGCCGGCGCCCCTCGCCCAGGATCGACGCCCGGTCGATCACCGAACCCAGTTCGCGCACGTTGCCGGGCCAGTCGTACATCGTCAGCATCTTCAGGTCGTCGGCCGTCGGGCGGCGCGGGCGCAGGCCGAAACGCCGCGACGCCCGGCGCACCAGCATCTCGACCAGATCGGGGATGTCCTCGGGGCGTTCGCGCAGCGGCGGCAGCACCAGCGGGAAGACGGCCAGCCGGTACCACAGATCCTCGCGGAACTCGCCGCTCTGCACCATCATCCCCAGATCGCGATGGGTGGCGGCGACCACGCGCACGTCGACCGACAGGGTCTTCTCGCCGCCGACGCGCTGGACCGAACCGTCCTGCAGCACCCGCAGCAGCCGCACCTGGGCCGCCTTGGGCAGTTCGCCGATCTCGTCCAGCAGCAGGGTGCCCCCGTCGGAGCGCTCGAACCAGCCGCGGCGCGTCGCGGTGGCGCCGGTGAAACTGCCCTTCTCGTGGCCGAAAAGCTCGGAATCGACCAGTTCCGGGGCGATGGCGCCGCAGTTGACGCGGGTGAAGGGGCCCGCCGATCGCCGCGAACGGGCGTGGATGGCGCGGGCGATGACCTCCTTGCCCGAACCCGTCTCGCCGAGGATCAGGATCGGCACGTCCGAAGGGGCGGCCATCGTGACGCGCTCCATCACGCCCTTCAGGCCGCCCTCGGAGCCGATGACCGTCTCGAGCACCGCGTCGCGGCCCAGACGACGCAGCAGGAAGCGCTTGTCCTCCTCGGCGCTGCGCCGCAGTTCGACCAGTTCGCGCATGCGGCGGTCGTTCTCCAGGGCGGTGGTCAGCGGTTCGCGCAGCAGGGCCACCTGCTGGCGCACCCTCTCGCGCACCTTCGCGTCCGGGGCCAGCAGCGCGAAGAGGACCCCGGGCATCGGCCCCGCCCCGGACAGGGGCAGCGCCAGGATCCGTCCGGTCAGACCTTCGGGCAGGGCCCGGGCCGCGCCCCGTGCAACGGCCGGCGCGGCGGCCGCAGCCTGCGTCCCGCCCGCTTCCACGACCGTCACCTCGCCCTCGGCGGCCCAGGCACGGAAATCCTTCCGCTCTTCCCGGGTGACCGGAGTGCGTCCGCCGACAACCACGGCCGGTGAACCGACCGGACGATCCCCTCGCCCGGCCGCGCCCACGCCCACGCCCACGGTCACGAATACCTCGCCGTCGGCATCGGGACGGCGGACGACCAGGGCGGTGATCGGCAACACGCCGCAGATCATCCCCGCGACCCGTTCGGTCAACTCGCCGACATCCGAATGACGGCACGCTTCGCGCCAGAGATCGCGGTGCCAATTCAAACCGCTGGGCATGGCCCCTCCCGTATCATTTCACGGACCGAACCGTCATATATTCCAGTTAATCCATCATATATCATCGGGGGATATTTCGCAATCCCGTGAATCCCTGGGCGGCAACAACTTGAAAACGAACGACCAGGGGCATGGATATTGCAGTAAACAACGATAACTCTTCCGGAAAGGGAGGATCGGAATGAAGATCGGAAGCCTATCGAGAATCGTATTGTGCGGGCTGGCGATCCTGACGTGCTGCGGATGCGGAGGCGACGGATCATCGGACGACGGGAAGAAGATCACCCTGCTGAACGTCTCCTACGACCCGACCCGGGAGCTCTACAAGGACTACAACGCCGCCTTCGCCGAGCACTGGTACGAGCGGACCGGCCAGAGGGTGCTGGTCGACATGTCGCACGGCGGCGCGGGCAAGCAGGCGCGCGCGGTGATCGACGGGCTGGAGGCCGACGTGATCACCCTGGCGCTGGCCTACGACATCGACGCCATCGCCGAGCGCTCCGGGCTGTTGCCGGCCGACTGGCAGAAGCGGCTGCCCCACAACAGCGCCCCCTACACCTCGACGATCGTGTTCCTGGTGCGCAAGGGAAACCCCAAGGGCATCCGCGACTGGGGCGACCTGCTGCAGGACGGGATCGAGATCATCACGCCCAATCCCAAGACCTCCGGCGGGGCGCGATGGAACTACCTGGCGGCCTGGGCCTGGGCTCTCGATCGCGAGCTGGGCGGGCTGGACGCGCTGGCCGACCCCGCGCGGGCCGAAGACGTCGCCGCGGCGCAGATCGCGGCGCAGGAATTCGTGTCGCGGATGTACCGGCGCGTGCCGGTGCTCGATTCGGGCGCCCGCGGCGCGACCAACACCTTCGTGCAGCGGGGCATCGGCGACGTGCTGCTGGCCTGGGAGAACGAGGCGTTCCTGGCGGTCAACGAGTTGGGACCCGAGCTCTTCGACATCGTCGTGCCCTCGGTGAGCATCCTGGCCGAGCCGCCGGTGACGCTGGCCGACGCCTGGGCCGACAAACACGGCACCCGCGAGGCGGCCGAGGAATATCTGGCCTGGCTCTATTCGCCGACCGGACAGCGCCTGGCCGCGAAGCATTACTACCGCCCGTCGTTGCCAGAGCACGCCGACCCCGCCGACATGGCGCGCTTCCCCGAGGTGGAGCGGGTGACCGTCGACGAGGTCTTCGGCGGCTGGAACGAGGCGCAACGCATCCATTTCACCGACGGCGGGATCTTCGACCTGATCTACGCGCCCGGAAAGTGAGAACAGGCAGATGCGCTTGCTCGCCCGCAGGCATTCGGTGGTTCCCGGCTTCGGCCTGACGCTGGGTTTCGCCGTTCTCTACCTGTCGCTGATCGCGCTGATCCCACTGTCGGCCCTGTTCTTCAAGTCGGCGACCCTGGGCTGGGAGGGGTTCTGGCAAACGGTCACCACCCCGCGCGTGGTGGCGGCCTGCCGGCTGAGCTTCGGCGCCGCGCTGCTCGGCGCCGGGCTGAACGCCGTCTTCGGCTTCGCCGTGGCCTGGACCCTGGTCCGCTACCGCTTCCCGGGCCGCAAGATCGTCGACGCGGTCATCGACCTGCCCTTCGCCCTGCCGACCGCGGTCTCGGGCATCGCCCTGACCACCATCTACGCGCCCGGCGGCTGGATCGGCAGGATCCTCGCCCCGCTGGGCCTGAAGGTCGCCTTCACGCCGCTGGGGGTGGCCGTCGCGCTCACGTTCATCGGCCTGCCCTTCGTGGTGCGCACCCTGCAGCCGGCGCTCGAGGATCTGGACGCCTCGCTCGAGGAGGCCGCCGCCAGCCTGGGCGCCGACCGCCTGCAGACCTTCCGGCGGATCATCCTGCCCGCGGTGCTGCCGGCCCTGCTGACCGGCTTCGCGTTGGCCTTCGCCCGCGCGCTGGGGGAATACGGCTCGGTGGTCTTCATCTCGGGCAACATGCCGATGAAGACCGAGATCGCGCCGCTGCTGATCGTGGCCAAGCTCGAGCAGTACGACTACGCCGGGGCCACCGCGATCGCGGTGGTGCTGCTGGTTTTCTCGTTCCTGCTGCTGCTGGCGATCAACCTGCTGCAGCGCTGGTCGGGACGCCGCCACATGAGGGGGTTGTAGGATGGCCGTCGCCGCGCGCATGAGGGCCCGCGCCCGCTCCCGGCGCCCGTTCTTGCCGGCCACCGCCGAACCGCCTTGGATCCGCCGCCTGCTGCTGACGGTCACCCTGCTGTTTCTGGGGCTGTTCCTGTTCACGCCGCTGCTGGCTGTCTTCGCCGAGGCCTTCCGCAAGGGCGCCGCCGCCTACTGCGAAAGCTTCCGCGAACCGGCGGCCATGGCCGCCATCCGCCTGACCCTGCTGACCGCGGCGATCGCGGTGCCGGTGAACCTGGTCTTCGGCCTGGCGGCGGCCTGGTCGGTCGCCAAGTTCGAATTCCGCGGCAAGAGCGTGCTGACCACCCTGATCGATCTGCCGATGGCCGTCTCGCCGGTCATCTCGGGCCTGATCTACGTGATGCTCTTCGGCCTGCACGGCTGGCTCGGTCCGTGGCTCGCCGCCCGCGGCATCCAGGTGATCTTCGCGGTGCCGGGCATCGTGATCGCGACCCTGTTCGTGACCGTGCCCTTCGTGGCCCGCGAACTCATCCCCCTGATGCAGGAGCAGGGCACCGAGGACGAGGAATCGGCCCTGACGCTGGGCGCCTCGGGATGGCAGACCTTCCGCCGGGTGACCCTGCCCAACGTGAAGTGGGCCCTGCTCTACGGCGTGATCCTCTGCAACGCGCGGGCGATGGGCGAGTTCGGCGCCGTGTCGGTGGTCTCGGGCCACATCCGCGGCAAGACCAACACCATGCCCCTGCAGGTCGAGATCCTCTACAACGAGTACAACTTCGTGGCCGCCTTCGCGGTCGCCTCGCTGCTGGCCCTGCTGGCGCTGGTGACCCTGGCGCTCAAGACGCTGGTGGAATGGAAATCGGGGCGCAGCTTCGCGGCCGCGGCGATCGAAGATCCGGAGGGCGAGTGAGATGGGTATTTCGGTCGAGAGGATCAGCAAGACCTACGGCGATTTCGCAGCGCTGCGCGACGTTTCGCTGGAGGTGCCGGCGGGCGAATTGACCGCGCTGCTGGGGCCCTCGGGCTCGGGCAAGACGACGCTGCTGCGGATCATCGCCGGCCTGGAGAGCCCCGACGAGGGCTGCGGCCCCATCCGCTTCCACGAGGAGGACATGGCCGACCGCAGGGTCCAGGAACGGCGCGTCGGCTTCGTCTTCCAGCACTACGCCCTGTTCCGGCACATGACCGTCTTCGAGAACGTGGCCTTCGGGCTGCGGGTGCGGCCGCGGCGCATCCGGCCGGCGAGGACGGAGATCGACGCCAAGGTCGACGAACTGCTGCGGCTGGTGCAGCTCGAGGGCATGGCGGCCAGGTATCCCGCCCAGCTCTCGGGCGGGCAGAGGCAGCGCGTGGCCCTGGCCCGCGCCCTGGCGGTCGAGCCGCGGGTGCTGCTGCTCGACGAGCCCTTCGGCGCCCTCGACGCCAAGGTGCGCAAGCAGCTGCGGGCCTGGCTGCGGCGGCTGCACGAGGAGATCCACGTGACCAGCGTGTTCGTGACCCACGACCAGGACGAGGCGCTCGAGGTGGCCGACAGGGTGGTGGTGATGAACCAGGGCCGGATCGAGCAGGTGGGCACGCCCGAGGAGGTCTTCCACAACCCGGCCACCGAGTTCGTGATGAACTTCCTGGGCAACGTGAACGTCTTCCACGGCCGCGTCGCCCACGGCAAGGTGTCGTTCGCCTCGGTGCAGCTCGACGCCCCCGATCACGTCGGCGCGCCGGAATCCGAGGCCAAGGTCTTCATCCGGCCCCACGACCTGATCCTGCGCAACCGACCGGACGAATGCCCCAGCCTCGAGGCCGTGATCACCGCGGTCCACGCGGCGGGGCCGACGGTCAGGCTGACCCTCGAGGCCGCCTCGGGCGAGACCTTCACCGCCGAGATCTCGCAGGACGAGTTCCGGCGGCTGGAAACGGGCAAGGGCGGCCGGGTGTACGTGGCGCCGCGCGAGCTGAGGATCTTCACCGCCGCGGACGCCGACGAGACCGTCAACCACTCCTGACCAGGGCCGGCATCCTCAGCCGGCAATGCCCGCCGCCGCCTGCAGATCGGCGAGAAGCCGGGGGAACCACTGCGCGAACGTCCGTCCGGTAGCCTCATAGGCGTTCAGCGATTTCCGCATCGGGACCGTCAGGACGTATCCCCTCTCCGCCAGCGATTCCATGGCGGCTTCCAGCTTCTCTTTCTGTTCCGGCGTACGGCTGCCCATCCGGACGGTGAAATCGAGGGTCCGGACCAGGCATTCGTCGAACCGCCGCACCGGATCGGGACAGTATTCCGCGGCCGGCCCCATGCGCAGATACTCGAGCGCGTCGCCGATCGCCTCGGCGGTCTTCCCGCGGTAGAAGGCCAGGGCCGGCTCGTACCACCGGTCGCATTCCCGCCGCAACCCGGCGATGTCGGCCTCCCGCCAGAACCGGTTGAACACGGGCAGAAGGTTCGCCATCTCGGTGAAGCGGCGGCGCGTGGCGGCCACTCCGCCTCGTCCCCGCCCGGATCGCAGGCGACGCTCATCCAGGACCAGACCGTGAACATGGCCCGGCTGTCCCGGAACTCGATATCCGCGTCCGGCGGCGAATTACCGCCGGAACCGCCGCCGGGGATTGGTTTGAAAGCGTTCTTTTCCGGGGGGATCAGAGATCGGAGCCGATGCCGAAACGCCGGCAGCCTTCCAGCACTCCGGCCAGATGCTCGCCCGCGGCCGCCCAGGTGGTCCGCGGATCTCGCTTGGCCAGCACCGCGCGGCGCAGGCCGGGAGGCGCGTTGCCCACCACGATCGCCCGCCCCGCGGCCAGCAGCGGCGCCAGGTCGTTGCCCGAATCGCCGGCGTAGACGACGGCGGCGGCGGACAGGCCCGACACCTCGGCGGCCCTGGCCGCGGCGGTGGCCTTGGTGACTCCGGCGGGCAGCACGTCGAGCAGATCGCGGTCCTCGAAGACGCATTCGCTGCGCACCAGGCTCGCCGTGATTCCGGCGGCGGCCAGCGCGGCGCGGGCGTCCCGCTCGACCGCGTCCCCGGCGGCGCCGGACGGCAGGAAGAAACTGGCCTTGAACATGCCTTGGCGGTCGTCCGGACGCTGGGGATCGAGCCCCTCCACGTCGGCGAGCAGTTCCAGGATCCCGGCCCCGGTGCTTCCGCCCATCGCCCGGCGCATGCGGACGGAGTAGGCCTCGTCCTCGCGCCTGGCGCCGCCCTCGAACAGGATGATCCGCGTGCCCACGTCGGCGGCCAGCAGGACCGGAAGGGGAAGATCGAGATCCGCGATCAGGGTTTCGGCCGAAGCCGCGGACCGGCCCGTGAGATAGGCCAGGGCCGTCCCCGGCGCCGCGGCGAGCAGGGTGCGGAATTCGGCGACCAGCGCCGGAAACGCCGGATCCGGACGCACCGGCGCGACGGTCCCGTCGAGATCGCAGGCCAACAGGGTATGGATACCGGAAGAAGCCATCATCTTTCCAGGTTACTCCAATCATCGATTGCGGACCAGTCCGGTCGCCTGTATTTGACAGTCCCCATGTGTTCCGGTAGGGTGTCTACCGAGGGAGATTCCCAACGTTCATCACAGCCATGCCGCCGCGACGGGACCTCCTTTCCGGAGTCGCGATGCCTGCTGACAGCCCCATTCCTTCCCTGCGCCCGATCGTCTTCGGGGAAGTCCTCTACGACCGATTCGAAGACGGGACCGAAGTGCTCGGCGGCGCGCCCTTCAACGTCGCCTGGCATCTGAAGGGATTCGGCCTGGAGCCGCTGCTGATCGGCCGCGTGGGCGACGATCCGGGCGGCCGGAAGGTCCATGCGGCGATGATCGGGGCGGGGCTGGCGACCGATGGGCTGCAGATCGACCCCGAACGCCCGACCGGCGAAGTCGTGGTTTCGGTCGCCGACCGGCAGCCGACATTCGCCATCGCGCCCGATCAGGCCTGGGACGCGGTCGACGAGGGCGCGGCCCGGGCCGCGGTGAGCGGCATCGGCGCCCGCCTGCTCTACCACGGCACGCTGGCCATGCGATCTCCGGTCACCGCGGCGGCCCTGCGCGCCCTGCGCGACGATCTGGACCTGCCTGTCTTCCTCGACGTGAACCTGCGCCCGCCCTGGTGGACTCCCGCCACGGCGGCCGAGGCTCTCGACGGAGCCCGCTGGGCCAAGCTGAACGACGAGGAACTGGCGACCCTGGTTCCCGCCGCGGCGGATCCCGCGTCCGCGGCCCGCGACCTGGCGGCGCAGCACGACCTCGAGGCGGTGATCGTCACCCGGGGCGCCGAAGGGGCCTTCTGGGCCGACCGCGTGGGCGTGATCGCCTCGGTCGACGCCGCGCCCGTGGCCGTGGCCGAGCCCGACCGGGCCGACACCGTGGGCGCGGGCGACGCCTTCGCAGCGGTCTGCATCATCGGACTGTTGCGGGGCTGGTCGGAAGGAAGAACGCTTTCGCGATCCGCCGAGGCGGCGGCCGCGATCTGCGGAATCAGGGGCGCAGTTCCCGGCGGAGCGGAATTCCACCGGCGATTCCTGAAGAACTGGCGGTGACATCATGCCTGCCGAGGAAACCCGCGACGGTCTGTACCTGTTGATGCTCAGCATCCACGGACTGGTGCGGGGAAACGACATCGAGCTCGGGCGCGACGCCGACACCGGCGGGCAGGTTTCGTACGTCGTGGATCTGGCCCGGGAGCTGGCGGCCCATCCCGACGTCGCGCGGGTCGACCTGATGACCCGGATGGCGACCGGACCCGGCATCTCTTCCGACTACGCCGAGCAGGTCGAGCCCCTGGCCGAAGGCGCGCAGATCATCCGCATCCCCTGCGGCCCGCGCCGGTATCTGCACAAGGAGAACCTCTGGCCCTATCTCGAGGAATTCGTCCGGCACGTGCAATGCCACGTGCGGGTCGTCGGCCGCAACCCCGATCTGGTGCACGGCCATTACGCCGACGCCGGCTACGTGGGATCGAGAGTGGCCGAGGAGCTGGGCATTCCCTTCGTCTTCACCGGCCACTCGCTCGGCCGCGTCAAGAAGGCCCGGCTGCTGGCCAAGGGAACCGACGAGGAGACCCTCGAACGACGCTTCAAGTTCCGCCGCCGCATCGCCGCCGAGGAGATGGCGCTGCGCCGGGCCTCGCTGGTGATCGCGAGCACCACCCAGGAAGCCCAGGAGCAGTATTCGGACTACGAATTCGCCCGGCCGTCACGGATGCACATCATACCGCCGGGCCTGGATCTCGACCGTTTCCGGCCGCCGCGCCGGGGCGAACCGGATCCCCCGATCGCCGCCGAGCTCGACCGCTTCCTGCGCGATCCGTACAAACCGATGATCCTGGCGGTGGCGCGGCCCGACGAGCGCAAGAACTTCCGCGGCCTGGTGCAGGCCTACGGACGCGACCCGCGGCTGCGCGAGAAGGCGAATCTGGTGGCCGTGGCCGGAACGCGCGACACCATGGGCCGGCTCAAGCCGCCCGAGCGCCGGGTGCTGCAGGAATTCCTGCAGCTGGTCGACGACTTCGATCTCTACGGCAAGGTCGCCTATCCCAAGCACCACGAGCCGACCGACGTGCCCGACCTGTACAGGCTGGCGGCCCGGCGGCTCGGCGTCTTCGTCAATCCGGCCCTGACCGAGCCCTTCGGCCTGACGCTGATCGAGGCCGCGGCGAGCGGACTGCCGATCGTGGCCACCCACGACGGCGGCCCCCGCGACATCCTGGCCCAGTGCCACAACGGAGTGCTGGTCAATCCCCTCGATCCGGCCGATATCGCCCGAGGCATCGCCGATGTGCTGGAGGACGAGCAACTCTGGCGGCTGCGCGCGGCCAACGGGATCGTCCGGGCGCACAACCTCTACTCGTGGAGCACGCACGTCGGCAAGTATCTCGATTGCGTCGCGCAATCCCTGGCCGAGGATCGGCGCCTTCAGCGCGCCCGTCCGCATCTGACCGAATCGAACGCCCCCCTGACCGGCGTCGAGAGACTCGTGGCCCGGATCGTCGCCGACAGCGGCGGCGGCAACGGTTCGCCCGGCGTCCGCGGCGGCGAGCGGAACGGCGAACGCCCCGTTCCCGATCCCGCGGCCATCCTTCCCCCGGAACACATCTCACCCGCGCTGAAGCAGAGGAAGGAGATCGGATGATCCGGACGCTGGAGGCGTTCCTCACCCAACACCGCCGCGAAGCCTACGCCCTTTTCCGCCGCTGCCTGGACCTCGGGCGGCCGGTCCTGCTGCGGCCCGACATCCTGCGCGAATTCGACCGCTTCTGCGACGAACAGGGCGTTCCCGAAGGCTGCGGCGAGGAATTCCGCGAGATGATCCGCTCGATCCAGGAAGCGGCCGCGGCTCCTCCGGACCTCTATCTGGCGATCCGCTCGCGCGTGGCCAAATGGCAGTACGTGCACATCCAGGTCGAATCGGGCTACTGCCACGAGGTCGACGTGGCGGCCTTCCTGGCGTTCAAGGAGCGCCTGGTCGAGACGGAAAACTACGATCCCTACCCGCTGGAGATCGATCTCAAGCCCTTCGAACGGGGTTTCCCGAAGCTGCGGAAGGTGCGCTCGATCGGCCGCGGCGTCGAGTTCCTGAACCGGCATCTCTCCGGCCGGCTCTTCGACCGCCAGAACGGCGGCCCGGAGCAGCTTTTCGCCTTCCTCAAGGTCCATTCCCACCAGGGCCGGCAGCTGATGCTGAACGACCTCGTGCAATCCCGCGCAGAGCTCGAGGAGAATCTCCGCCAGGCGCTCGACGATCTCGAGACCCGGGATCCGGAGGCCGAATGGGATTCGGTCGGACCGACCCTGATGCGGCTGGGCTTCGAACCCGGCTGGGGACGCACCGCCCGCCAGATGATCGAGGCGATGGCCCTGCTCTCGGACATCCTCGAGGCTCCCTCGCCCGAGAACCTGGAGCGCTTCCTCGGCCGCATCCCGATGATCTTCAGCCTTGTGATCCTCTCGCCGCACGGATACTTCGGCCAGTCCGGCGTGCTGGGCAAACCCGACACCGGCGGCCAGGTCGTCTACATCCTCGACCAGGTGCGGGCCCTGGAAAGGGAGATGATCGAGTCGATCCACGACCAGGGGCTGGACATCGAGCCGCGGATCCTGGTGATCACCCGCCTGCTGCCCGAGGCCGACGGCACCACCTGCAACGAACCCGAAGAGCGCGTGGTCGGCACCTGCCACGCCCGCATCCTGCGCGTGCCCTTCCGCGGCGACGACGGCCAGATCGTGCGGCCCTGGATCTCGCGCTTCCGCGTCTGGCCCTATCTCGAGCGTTTCGCCCGCGACACGGCCCAACTGGTGCGCAGCGAACTGGGCGGCAATCCCGACCTGCTGATCGGCAACTATTCCGACGGCAACCTGGTCGCGACCATGCTCTCGAAGCAGATGGGCGTCACCCAGTGCACCATCGCCCACGCGCTCGAGAAATCGAAGTATCTGCATTCGGATCTCTACTGGCGAGAGAACGAGCAGGCGCACCACTTCTCGGCGCAGTTCACGGCCGACCTGATCGCCATGAACACCGCCGATTTCATCATCGCCAGCACCTATCAGGAGATCGCCGGCACCAACGACGTCATCGGCCAGTACGAAAGCTATTCCAGCTTCACGATGCCCGGCCTGTACCGGGTTGTCGAGGGCGTCGATCCCTTCGACCCCAAGTTCAACATCGTTTCGCCGGGGGCCGATCCGGACGTCTTCTTCCCCTTCACCGAAAGCGGCAAGCGCGTCACGGCCCTGCTGCCGGAGATCGAGGAGCTGGTCCTCGGCGGCGAACGGCCCGACGCGCGGGGCGCCCTGGAGGATCCCGGCAAGCCGCTGCTGTTCACCATGTCGCGGCTCGACGTCATCAAGAACATCACCGGCCTTGTCGATCTCTACGGCCGCAGCGATGACCTGCGCCGCGAGGCCAACCTGCTGGTGGCGGGCGGATTCCTCGATCCGGACGAATCCCAGGACGACGACGAGAAGCGGCAGATCGAATCGATGCACGAATTGATGGAGCAGCACGGCCTCGACCGCGACATGCGGTGGATCCCGATGCGCACCGACAAGACGCAGGTCGGAGAGCTGTACCGTTTCGTGGCCGACAAGAGGGGAGCGTTCGTGCAGCCGGCCCTGTTCGAGGCCTTCGGCCTGACGGTCGTCGAGGCGATGAGCTCGGGCCTGCCGACCTTCGCCACCCAGCACGGCGGACCGCTGGAGATCATCGAGGACGGACGCTCGGGCTTCCATATCGACCCCAACCGCCCACGCGCCGCGGCCGCGCTGATGGCCGATTTCTTCGCCGGCTGCCGCGAGGATCCCGACTCATGGAAGAGGATCTCGCGCGGCGCCATGGCCCGTATCGAAAGCCGGTACACCTGGAAACTCTATGCGAATCGCCTGCTGACCCTTTCGCGTATCTACGGCTTCTGGAAGTACATCACGAACATCGAGCGCGAGGAGACGCGGCGGTATCTGGAGATGTTCTACAAGCTGGTCTACCGCAGGCTGGCGGCCGGGGTGCCGCGGGCCTAAGCTGTGGACCAGGGAGGTGGAAACGATGAAGCAGGAGGAGATCCTGAGCTCGGTGATGAATCAGTTCTGCCTGCCGCGAGACGGGCTGCACGGTCCGAATCACTGGGCGCGGGTGCTGGAAACGGCCCGGCGGCTGTCGCGTGATCTGGATGTCGAACAGAGGGTGATCGAACTCTTCGCCCTGTTGCACGATTCGCAGCGGGTCTGTGACGGACTGGACCGCGATCACGGCCGGCGGGCGGCCGATCTGGCCTGGCGTCTGCGACGGTCCCTGGGACTGGCCGACGACAAGCTGGATCTGCTGCGGCGGGCCCTGGCCGGCCACGGCGACACGGCGAGCGATCCGGGCGACGACACGATCCGCGTCTGCTGGGACGCCGAGCGGCTCGATCTGGCCCGGCTGGGAATCACGCCCCGTCCGGCCTGCCTGTTCACCGAGGCCGCGCGGGATCCCGACACCATCGTCTGGGCCTGCGAGCGCAGCAACAAGAACTACGCGCCGAGGGAGATCCTCGCGCAGTGGGGGCTCGAGAAGAGCGCCTTCCACGCCACGGCGCCCTGACGCCTCAGGGGCACCCGTCCACGTCGTGCAGACGCGTGAACTGGCGCAGGCGCGCCAGGGTCAGTTCCTTGGTCGATCCCGAGGCGGTCTCGGAGATCTTCCCCTTCTTGGCCTTGGCCGTCCAGGTCAGTCGCCATCCCACCTGCCAGCCGTCGTCGGTCATCTTCTGCAGATCCTCGTTCGACTCGTTCCCGCATTCGCGGACCAGCGTCACGATGGTGGCGAAGGTCGCGCGCAGAACCTCGAGGTCGTGCGAATCCGCCTCCATCCCCTCGGGCAGCGGCACTTCGATGGTGGAAGTCTCGATCATCGTTCTTGCTCCCTTCTGCGGATCCCGCGGATCACATGCCGTACATCTCGACGATCTGCTGCTTGTTCTTGCCGACGATGCCGTGCGCGGCGGCCACCTTGCGGAAGGCCCGCAGCCCGGCGTCGAGGTGCTCCTGTTCGTGCGCGGCCGAGAGCTGGGTCCGGATGCGGGCCTGCCCCTGCGCGACCACCGGGAAGAAGAAGCCCACCACGTAGATCCCCTCGTCGTAGAGATCGCGGGCCATGTCCTGCGCCAGCTTCGCGTTGTAGAGCATCACCGGCACGATCGGGCTGTCGCCCTGCTTCAGGTCGAGGCCGATGTCGCGCAGCCCCTCGCGCCAGTAGCGGGTGTTGCGTTCCAGCTTGTCGCGCCGTTCGGTGCTGCCGGAGATCAGGTCGAGCACCGCCAGGGCCCCGGCGACGATCACCGGCGCGACCGTGTTGGAGAACAGGTACGGGCGTGCCCGCTGGCGGCACATCTCGACCAGCTCGCGCCGGCCGCTGACGCATCCGCCCGACGCCCCGCCCAGGGCCTTGCCCAGGGTGGTGGTGACGATGTCGATCTTGCCCAGGACGCCGCAATGCTCGTGCGAGCCGCGGCCCTTCCCGCCGATGAATCCCGAGGCGTGGGAATCGTCGACCAGCACCATCGCGTCGTAGCGCTCGGCCAGTTCGACGATCCGGTCGAGCTTCGCGATGTCGCCGTCCATCGAGAACACGCCGTCGGTGATGATCATCCGGCGGCGACGGTCGGAATGTTCCTGCAGCTTGCGCTCGAGATGCTTCATGTCCGAATGCTTGTAGGTGTCGCGCATCGCCTTGCACAGGCGCATCCCGTCGACGATCGAGGCGTGGACCAGCCGGTCGGCGATCATCACGTCCTGCTCGCCGAGCACCGCCTCGAAGACCCCCGCGTTGGCGTCCATGCACGACGGGAACAGCAGCGTGTCCTCGGTGCGCAGGAAGTCGGTCAGCTTCTCCTCGAGGCGGCGATGGATGTCCTGGGTGCCGCAGATGAACCGCACCGACGACAGGCCGTAGCCCCGGTCGTCCAACCCCCGGCGGGCGGCCTCGACCACCGTCGGATGGCTCGAAAGGCCCAGGTAGTTGTTCGCGCAGAAATTCAGCACCCGCTTCGGGTCGGCCCCCTCCGGGAATTCGACCTCGATGTCGGCCCCCTGGGGGCTGCGGATCAGCCGCTCCTCCTTGAACAGCCCCGCCTCGCGGATGGCGTCGATCTCGGCGCGGTATTCGCCGCGCAGCTTCGTCGTATAGGCCATGGCGTCGTTCCCTCCCCCGCGTCCCGGCGCGGATCAGACGTTCTGGAACCTCGCGACCAGCGCCGCGATGCTCTCGACGGTGTCGAAGGCCTCGGGCGTGGCCTCGGCGTCGGGAATGCTGATGTCGTACTTCTTCTCGAGGAAGCGCTTGAGCGAGACCATCGAGAAGGAATCGACGATGCCGCCGGTGATCAGCGGCGTGTCGAATTCGAGCGTGCGGTCGTCCTCCTCCTCGAGATATTCGTCGGTCACGTATTCCAGGATCGTCCGCTTGAATTCCTCCATCGCCTTCTCCCTTGTCGTTGTCGTGCGCGTTCGATGATCGTCGCGCCGGCCGGTTCGCCGGCCGGCGCCCGTCGCGTTCCGCTAGTCGTTCATCAGGGTCGAAAGATCCCCCACCGGCTCGCCGAACTCCCGCGCCCGCAGCACCCGGCGGATGATCTTGCCGCTGCGCGTCTTGGGCAGTCGGTCCACGAACTCGATCTCCTGGGGCATGGCCAGGGCCGAGAGTTTCTTGCGGATGAAGTTCATGATCTCGAGCTCCAGGCCGTCGTCCGCAGCGAAGCCCTCCTTCAGGGTCACGAAGGCCTTGACCACCTCCATGTTCACCGGATCGGGCTTGGCCACCGCCGCCGATTCCGCCACCGCCGGATGCTCGATCAGGGCCGATTCGATCTCGAAGGGCCCCACCAGATGCCCGCCGGTGTTGATGACGTCATCGTCGCGGCCCACGAACCAGTAGTAGCCGTCCTTGTCGACGCTGGCCCGGTCGCCGCAGACGTACCAATCGCCCTGGAACTTGCCGCGGTAGCCGTCGGGATTGTTCCAGTAGCCGCGGATCTGCGAGGGCCATCCCGATTCCAGTGCGATCAGGCCGGCCCGCCCCGGCTCGGTGATCGGCTCGTGCGTCTCGACGTCGAGGATCGCGGCGGTGATCCCCGGGAAGGGCTTGCCCATCGAGCCCGGCTTGATCTTCATCCCCGGAAAATTCGTGATCACGATGCAGCCGGTCTCCGTCTGCCAGAAGGTGTCGTGGAAGGATTTGCCGAAGGCCTCCTGAGACCAGATCACCGCCTCGGCGTTCAGGGGCTCGCCCACGCTGCACAGATGCCGCAGCGCCGAGAGGTCGTGCTTGCGCGCCAGGTCGGTCCCCTCGCGCATCAGCAGCCGGATCGCCGTCGGCGCCGAGTACCACACGGTCACCTTGCGCCGGGCCATGAACTCGTACCACCGCTCGGCGTGGAAGCCCGAGTCGAGCACCACCTGGGTCACGCCGTTGGCCCAGGGCCCGATGATCCCGTAGGAGGTGCCGGTCACCCAGCCGGGATCGGCGTTGCACCAGTAGACGTCGTCGGGGCGCAGGTCGAGCACCCACTTGGCGGTCAGGTACTGCGAGATCAGGGAGTAGTGGACGTGCTGGGCGCCCTTGGGCTGGCCCGTCGTGCCGGAGGTGTAATGGAGCACCGAGGGAGTCTCGGGGCCCGAGGGATAGGCGTCGAATTCCTCGACCGGCGGCAGGGCGTCCAGATCGAAGGGGATCTCGCCGGCGCGCAAAGGGCCGTCGCCGGCGTCGACCACCAGCACCGTCCGCAGGTCGGGCAGCCGGTCGATGATCTTGCGCACCTTGGCCACGTGCTTGCGCTGGGTCACGATCGCCGCGGTGCCGGCGTCGTGCAGCCGCGTCCAGAGCGAGTCGGCGCCGAAGGCCGAGAACAAGGGCTGGACGATGGCGCCCATCTTCAATCCCGCCAGGAAACCGATGTACAGCTCGGGCACCCGGTCGGCGAACAGGCAGATCCGCTCGCCCGGCTCCAGGCCGAGTTCCTGCAGGCGGGCGGCGAAGGTGTTCGACAGGACGCGCAGGTCGTCGAAGGTGTAGGTGCGCTCCTCGCCGCGGAAATCCTCCCAGATCAGGGCCGGCTTGGCGCCGTCGCCCCGCGCGCAGATGCGGTCGGTGCAGTGCCAGCCGATGTTGATGACGTCGCCGTCGCGATAGCCCAGTTCCTTCTCGGCCTGCGACCAGTCGAATCCCTGCAGAAGCTCCTCGTACGTCGGCGTAGCGATCATCGGGTCCTCCCCCGTCGGTTCGGTTTTCCTGCTCCCCGCGGCCGGATCATCCGGTCGATCCCCCGCTTCGAGGCCCCGCCAGAACGGCTCCGGCCAGCGCCAGTTCGCCGCTGTGGGCCAGCGACACGTGCACCCTCCGCACACCCATCCTGCCGGCCATCTCCCGCGCCCGGTCGTGCAGCACGGCCCGATGTCCGCCGCGGCCGGCCGCCGGGATCTCCACGTCGAGCCAGAACATGCCGCGGCCCCCGGCGGCGGCCAGAGCCTTGACCACCGCTTCCTTGGCGGCGAAACGGGCGGCGAAGGCCCGCTCGGGATGGCGATGTCCGCGGCAGTGGGAGATTTCGGCGGGCGTGAAGACGGCGGTCAGGAAATCGCGGTCCCGGGCGGCGATCTCGTCGCGCATGCGCGAGACCCGGCAGATATCGACACCGATGCCCAGGACGGCTTCCCTCAGGACGATTTCCTCCGGGAACGGGCCAGCGGATCGGCAGATGCGGTAACTTCTATGGATACAACCCCCATCGACATTCTATGATGTTGAACACTCCGAGTCAATAGCTGGGAATTCATTCCGGGCGCAGAAAAGGGGCGGCCGCTGACGGCCGCCCCGGCGCAATCGGTTCAGGCTGTTCGCGCCGCTACTTCAGCGCCGCCAGCGCCGCGTCGTAATCGGGCTCCTCGGTGGTCTCGGGGCAGAGCTGGCGGTGGATCACCCGGCCCTCGGCGTCGAGCGCCACGACCGAACGGGCCAGCAATCCGGCCAGCGGCCCGTCGTCGATCCGCACCCCGTAGGCACGGCCGAAATCCCCGGTGCGGAAGTCGGAGACCGAAACGACGTCGTCCAGGCCTTCGGCGCCGCAGAAGCGGGCGTGGGCGAAGGGCAGATCCATCGAGACGCAGACGACCACCGCATCGGGCAAAGACGAGGCCTCGGCGTTGAACCGGCGCACGCTGGCCGCGCAGACATCGGTGTCGATGCTCGGAAAGATGTTCAGGATCACCCGCTTGCCCTTCAATTCGGCCAGATCGAGTTCGGACAGGTCGGTTCTGGTCAGACGGAAACCGGGCCCGGCCGTTCCCATGGCGGGAAGTTCGCCGACCGTATGGAAAGGATTCCCCTGCAGATTGAACGTGGCCATCGTGCATCTCCTCCTGTCCTGGCGATGGGATATCGACTTGCCAGCATTATCCCCGCAGCGGGTCCCGCTGTCATCCCGGAACCCGCGAACCGGGAGATTTGTCCGACCGTCATATCCGACCGGATTGCCTGGATATTCCCTTCCGCGCCCTTCGGATCGATCACCCTGACGCCGAACCCGGACGGAGAGCGGATCCATGCCCCTGATCAGGCCGCGGCCGCCTTCCTGTCCAGACGCCTGGTCACCGCGATGTAGACGATCAGCCCCAGCAGCGAAACGATTCCGACGCCGGTGTAGGCGTACCACAGGTAGTGGGCGTGCGCGTAGGCCTCGGGCATGGGCCCCTGCCCGGCCAGGGCCAGGTCGTGCTGCGCGCGGACGGCTTCGCTCAGGGTGCCCGGTTCGGGGCAGTAGCGCCGCAGCAGGAATCCCGAGAAGATGAAGCCGAACATCCAGGCGAAGAAGGTGTTGACGTGGGAGAAGCCCAGGAACACCCCCTCCTTGCCCTTCGGCGCCTGCTTCGAGGCGTATTCCAGGTATTTCGGACTGAGGAAGCATTCGGCCAGGCCCTGGATCGAGATGCCGATCACCATCATCAGGGTGATCGGATGGACCGACACGCCCAGGATGTCGACGTTGCCGCCGAACAGGTGCGACGACGCCATGCACAGCGACGAGAGCGGAATCAGGCTCATCGCGACCAGGATCGAATTCTCGGGCTTCCACTTGCGGACCAGCTGGGTGATCAGCACCACGAAGATCACCACCACCAGCGGGTTGATGTTGGCGTACCACTCGGGCTTGTAGGTCTCGCCGGCCATGCGCAGCACGTAGTCGGGCATCGAGGCGTAGAGCTGGCCCTGGATGGCCCAGAACCCGGCGGTGATCAGGATCAGCATCAGGTAGCGCACGTTGCTCATGGCCATCCACATGCCCTGCAGCGTTTCGCGGATCGACTTGGGTTCGGATTCCTCGTCGCGGGTCGGGTGGTAGATCAGCGCGACCAGGATCAGCGCCAGCAAGGCCGCGCCGGCCGAGAAGAACGGCACCGTCTCGACGCCCATCTGGATGCGCATCGGGGCGACGATCGTCTTGCCGGTGAACGAGCCGATGTTCACCACCATGTAGAAGATGGAGAAAGCCCGGGCGCGGTTGTCCTCGCTGGACGACTTCGAGACCGTGCCGGTGATCACGGGCTTCACGAAGGCTCCGCCCAGGATGATCAGCGCCAGCCCGGCCAGCACCGGGGCCAGCGTGTGGAAAACCCCCAGGGTGCCGTAGCCGACGGTCAGCAGGGCGAAGGCCAGCATCAGGGCTTTGCGGAAGCCCATGCGGTCGGCCGCGGCCCCGGTGAAGAACGGCATCAGGTAGATCCAGCCGCCGAACATGCCGCCGATCACGCCGGCCTGCACGTCGTTCAGGCCGACGACGCGGATCAGGTAGGTGCGCAGGGCGATGAAGGTGCCGTAGTAGGCGGCGCGTTCGCAGAGTTCGGCGACGTTGCCGGTCCAGAACATCCGGGGAAAACGCCAGGTCGTCGCGGACTGGGACATCGCGGGCCTCCGAGCGGAGCGAGTGTCGATTGGCGGAACCGGAGCGGAGGGGATACTAGCACGTCGGGGAATTCGATGTCACCAGCGCCCGGGGCGTCTCCGGGGGAAACCGCCGGCCGGCGGGCAATCCCGCCGGCCGGAGCGGTTCGAACGAACCAGGGGAACGGGTGCGACCGAAAGTCGGGGGGGCTGGGGGAATTAGACCTCCGGCCGCACCCTGAACAGCAAGGTGTAGAGAACGGGAACCACCAGCAGCGTCAGCACGGTGGCGAAGGTCAGGCCGAACATGATCGTCACGGCCAGGCCCTGGAACAGGGGATCCCACAGCAGCGGGAACATGCCGAGCACCGTGGTCATCGACGCCATCATCACCGGCCGCAGACGCGAGACCGAGGCGTCCAGAACGGCCGTCCACGGCGCCGCGCCGCCCGCGATCCCTGCGTCGATCTCGTCGATCAGCACCACGGCGTTCTTGATCAGCATGCCGATCAGGCTGAGGGATCCGAGCAGGGCCATGAATCCGAAGGGCACGCCGGTCAGCAGCAGCCCGATCACGATCCCGACGATCGACAGCGGCAGCGTCAGCGCGATGATCAGCGGCTTGCGCAGCGAGTCGAAGATCGCCACGATGATGAAGGTCATCAGCAGCAGGGCCAGCGGCAGGAACTTCGTGACCGCCGCGTTGCTGCGCACGCTGTTGCGATAGCTGCCGAACCACTTCAGGCCGTAGCCTTCCGGCAGCGGGATCGCCTCGATATCCGACCGCAGGCGGGCCTGCAGCTCGGTTCCGCTGATGCCCTCGGACTCGCACTGGGCGGTGATCGCCCGGCGCCGGTCGAAGCGGCGGATGATCGGATCCTCCCAGGCCAGGCTCAGTTCCGGAGCCACCTGGCCCAGCGGCGTCGCGGCCGCGGCGACGCTCCCCCATACCGGCGCGGCGGACAGATCGCCGACCGCGGACCTCTCATCGGCGTCGGCCTTCAGCAGGATCGGCAGCTGGTCGTCCTTCTCCCGGAACCAGCCGACCGGCGTCCCCTCGGTCAGGCGGCTGAGCGAGGTCGCCACGTCGGCGCGGCTCACGCCGGCCCGCATTCCGCGCGGCTGATCGTAACGGGGTTCGAGCATCAGGGTGCGCTCGCGCCAGTCGGTGCGCACCGAGCGGGCGTGGGGGTCGGCGCGCATGAGATCTTCGGCCTGCGCGGCCAGATCGCGCAGCACGGCCGGATCGGGGCCGATGAAGGCGGCCTCGACCGCGGCCTTGGCGGGCGGCCCCATCTTGTGCAGGAAGACATTCACCAGGGCGTCGGGCCGGTTCCCGGCCAGCCAGTCCTCGATGCGGGGCTTCAGGACCCGGGCCTCCTTGAAATCGCCGACGTTGACGATCAGTTGGCCATAGGAAGGCGTGGCGTCCTCGGAGTTCATCGCCAGGTAGTACCGCGGCGGCGGACCTCCGATGCAGAGGGCGGTGTTGACCGTCTCGGGCTGCCGGGCGACGAAGGCCTCCAGGTCCCGCATCCGCTCGCTGACGGTGCGGATGTCCGATCCTTCCGGCAGCCAGAAGTCGACCATCACCATCGGCTTGCTGCTCGGGGGGAAGAACTCCCGCCCGACTTTCGTGAATCCGGCCGCGGCCAGCGCCAGCACGACCGCCATCAGGATCGCCACGCGCGCCCGGCGGCGCAGGGCCGTTTCCAGGAACCGGCGGTAGGCGACGTAGAACCGGCCGCCGTAGGGATCGCCCGTTCCGCCGGCGGGAATCTTCAGGAACATCGTGCAGGCCAGCGGCGTCTGCGTGATCGCCAGGATCCAACTCAGCAGCAGCGAGACGCCCACCACGATGAACAGGCTCGCGACATACTCGCCGGAATTGTCGGGAGAAAGGTAGATGGGCAGAAAGGCCAGCGCCGCCACCAGCGTGGCGCCCAGCAGCGGGACCGCGGTCCGGCGCGCCGCATCGACGGCGGCCCGGCGGCCGTCCAGGCCGCGCTGCATCCCGACCAGGGCCCCGTCGGTCACCACGATGGCGTTGTCCACGAGCATGCCCATCGCGATGATGAACGCCCCGAGCGAGGTGCGCTGCATCGAGACGCCCCAGATCAGCATGAAGATCAGCGTGCCGAGGATCGACAGCACCAGTCCGCTGCCGATCAGCAGGCCGCTGCGCAACCCCATCGCGAGCAGCAGCACGCCGATGACGATGGCCACCGACATCACAAGATTCCAGATGAATTGGCTGATCGAATCGACGACCCGCGCCGGCTGGTCGTAGATCTTGACGAAATCGATCCCCACCGGAAGCTCGGCCTCCAGTTCCGCCAGCCGCGCGTCGACGGCCTCGCCCAGGGCGACCATGTCGCCGCCCGAGACGACCGAGACGCCCAGGCCCAGGGCCGGCTCCCCGTCGCAGCGCATGATGCGCGACGGCGGATCGAGATAGGCCCGGCGCACGACGGCCACGTCCCGCAGCAGCACCTGTTCGCCCGGAGCGCCGGGAATCACCAGCTCGCCGATCTCGTCCAACGAGCCGAAGACGCCGGTCGGCCGCAGACGGATGCGGCTGTCGCCGACATCGATCGAGCCGGTGCGCACGACCGTGTTCTGCCGGTTCAGCACCGCCGCGATCATGCCCGGATTGACGCCGAACGACGCCATCCTGGCCCGCGAGGGGACCACTTCGACGACCTCGGTCCGGTCGCCCCAGACCGACACCCGCGCCACGTCCGGCACCAGCGACAGTTCGCGCTGAAGGAAGTCGACGTACTCCTCGAGCTCGGCGTGGTCGAAGCCGTCGCCGGTCACGCCCAGGAAGATCCCGTAGACGTCGCCGTAATCGTCCCAGACCAGGCTCGGACCGGCGCCCGCGGGCAGGTCGCCCTGGCAGTCGCCGACCTTCCGGCGCAGGGTGTCCCAGAGCTGCGGCATGTCGCCCGAACGGTTGCTCTGCTTCAGCTTCACCTTGACCACCGACACCCCGGCCCGCGAATACGATTCGATCTCGTCCAGCTCATCGGTGGCCTGGACGGCCTGCTCGATGACGTCGGTGACGTGCAGTTCCATCTCGTGCGGCGTCGCGCCCGGCCAGGACGTGATCACCAGGGCGTCCTTGATGGTGAACTCCGGATCCTCGAGCTTGCCGAGGTTCCCGTAGGCGAAGATGCCGCCGGCGAAGATCAGGGCGATCGCGAAGATCATCACCACCCGGTGCTCCAGGGCGTACTCGGTGATCCTCACCGCTCGCCTCCCACGTTGGTGTCGGACGGATCATCGAGCAAGCGCACCCGCCGGCCTTCGGTCAGACGATGCGCGCCCGCGGTGACGATCCATTCGCCCACCCGCAGGCCCGCGCGAACGACCACGCCGTCGGCCGCCACGTCGCCGAGCTCGACCGCGCGCGAGGCGACCTCGCCGGTTTCGGGATCGAAGATCCAGACCCTGCTGCGGTCGCTTTCCGGGCTGAAGAGCGCCGAGACCGGCAGCACGAACCCGCCGGCGTTTCCGGCGGCGAACGAGAAACGGACGCGCGCCCCCATCCCCGAGGTCACGACCACGTCCCGCGGAAGCTCGGGGGTCACGACCAGGGGGTAGGACTGCAGCCCGGCGCCCGGACGGTCGCCCAGCTCCTTGAGCCGCGCGGGGAATTCCCGGCCGGGATGGGAATCGAGGCTCACGCCGAAGTCCGAGAAATCCGCGGCGGAAACCATCAGACCCTCGGGGATGCCGGCACGGACCTCCCAGCCGGCCTCGTCCATCAGTGTCGCGACAGGCTGGCCGGCCTTGACGATCTGGCCTTCCTCGGCCAGCTCCAGACCCACCACGCCGGCGAAGGGGGCGAGCAGCCGGGTGTCGCGCAGGGCGTTCTCGGCGGCTTCGAGTTCGGCGGCCGCCATGTCGCGGCCGGCCTGCACGCGGTCGAGGTCGGCGCGGGCGGCGTTGCCGTCCTCGTACATGCCCCGGATCCGCTCGAGGCGGGCCTGCAGTTCGGCGGCGCGGGCCGCGGCGGCGGCGCGGGCGATTTCGTAATCGCGGGGATCGAGCACGGCGATCGGATCTCCGGCGGCGATGCGATCGCCCTGGGCGACGGCCATCCGCAGGATCGGGCCCCCGACCCGGAAGGAGACCGGAGTCTCGCGCGCGGGCTGGACGACGGCGGGGAATTCCCTGGTTTCGACGCCCGCCGTCTGCTGCAGCAGGACGGCGCGGACCGGCCGCACCGGCGCCTCGGCGACCTCTTCGCCGCCGCATCCGGCCGCCGACACCAGGACCGCGGCGCCGGCCGCCGCCAGGATGATCATCAGGATGTTCTTCATTCCTCGGCTCCTTCTTCGGCGGCCGCGGCCAGGGTCCCGATCCATTCGCGACGTTGCCCGTCGGAAAGCAGATCGAGGAAGCATCCCGCGGCGCGCTGGACTCGCAGCGATTCGATCAGGTAGTTGCAGACGGCGTTCGCGGCGGCGCCGGCGGCCGCGGCGGCCGTCGTCCGGGCGTCGAGCAGATCGAGGACGCCCGCTTCGCCGCGCGTGTAGGCGTCGGTGACGATCTCCAGGGTGCGGTCGGCGGCCGCGGCGGCGGTCGTGGTGTGGACGATGCCGGCGGCGGCGGCCGCGGCGGTCTGGGCCGCCGCCCGCGCGCGCTGGGCGATGCGGGCGTCGACCGCCGCGATCCTCTGCTCGCAGAGCGCGAGATTGCGCCGGGCCTCGCTGCGGGCCGCCTTGCGCGCCCCGCCCTCGAACAGCGGCAGGGTGGCCACCACGCCCACGCTCCAGTCGTCGCGATCGGGCATTCCCAGCGAAAGCGAACCCACGCCGGGAACGACGATCTCGGAGGCCGTCGAGCCCTCCCCGTCGCGCACCATCCGCCGGGCGTATTCCCCCTTGAGAGCCACCGTCGGCAGATAGAAGGAACGGTTCGCGGCGGACAGGGCCCGGCGCTGGCCGGCCGCGGCCGCCTGCAGCGACATCAGCTCGGGCGAGTTGCGCCGGGCGATGTCGACCAGCCACCGCTCGGTGCGGTCCAGCCCCGCGGTTCCGGCCAGATGTTCGCGGAAAGGATCGGCGGCGAGCAGATCGGCCGGATCGGCCGGATTCACCGGGGCGTCCAGCGGCCGGTCCAGGATCCTGTTCAATTCCATGGCGGCCAGGCGGCGCCGGCTGGACGCCTGTTCCAGATCGTTGCGGCGCGATGCGAGGTCGGCCTCCCAGCGCATGACCTCGGCCGGGCCGGCTTCGCCCAGATCGCGCCGCGAGCGGGCCAGCTCCAGATTGCGTCGTGTGCGCCCCAGCTCGCGCCGGCGGATATCCTCGAGCAGCCGCGTCCGGCAGACGCTCAGCCAGGCGGTTCCCGCCGCCAGCGTGACATCCAGCCTGGCGCGGTCGAAGCCCTGTTCTCGGGCCGTCTGGCGATTCTTCTCGATGTCGTAGCCGGCGTCGGCGGCGTCGGAGAACAGGACCTGGGTCACCGAGGCTGTGGCCAGGACCCTGCGTTCGGCGATCGAACCGAAGCTCAGTTCGGCCCGGTCGGAATCGATCACCGAGCCCGTGGCCCCGATCTCCGCGTGAGGCAGCAGGGTCGAGCGGGCGACCGAAACCGCGGCCTCGCCGGCGGCGACGGCCTGCGCCTCGGCCCGCAGATCCCGGTT
>CAYLMM010000021.1:0-11119 GCA_964384825.1 uncultured Fibrobacteraceae bacterium | reverse complement strand
CCACGGCCTCGGCCAGGGTCTCGGCCAGGGTCAATGCGTCCCGGCCGGTCGACGGATCCTCGATGCGGTCGAGGAGCGTCAGCAGCGAGCGGTCCAGATCCAGGCCCAGCGCCCGGGCCACGGCCATGTTCAGCACCGGCGGATCCTCGGCCGCGAAGAGCGTCGGCAGCGTTTCGGCGGCCTCGCCGCGCAGGATCCTCTGAATGTGGAGAGCCGTGCGACGGGCGAGACGCCGCAGGATGTCCTCGCCGGGCAAACCGGCCAGGAAACCCTTCGCGACGTCCGCACGGCCCCCCATCACGAACGCGGGCAGCCCGCGGGCAACCCAGATTCCGGCGACGACGGCGGTCTGTTCGGCATCCGCGGCGAAAGGCGCCAGCATCACCGCGTCGCAGTCCGCCGGCGCCGTCGCGGCCAGATCCAACGCCGTCGCTGCGGATTTCGCGACCGGCGCCGCGACCACCTCGACACCCGTCGCGGCGGCCAGGCGATCCAGGCGCCCGCGGCTCGCCGGATCGGCGAACATCTCCTCGGGACCGACCAGGGCCAGCCGCCGGAACGGGACGATTTCCAGGAACGACCGCACCGCGGCTTCCAGGGCCCGGTCGGCCGACAGGCAGCCGAGGCCGGCGATCCCGCCGCCCCCCTCGCCGCAGGCCAGCCCGTGCAAACGCGCGTCGAGAACCAGCGGCGCGATCGTCGGGACGTTCACCGCTCCCCGGCGGGCGGCGGCCAGCGAAACCAGGTAACCGGCTGCTACGACAACGTCAACCTGGGGAGACATTTCCGCGGCCGACAGCGCGTCAACCGCACCGGCATAGGTTCCATCTCCCGCCAGACGACAATCCGCGGGGATATCGACGACGACCGCGGGCGACAGCAGATCGTTCAAGGCCGCCTCGAAAGCCGCGGCCAGATGCTCGTCCGCGGCGCCGGCCGCGTCGGTGACCAAACCGACCTTGACCGCCCGCGTTGAATTTTCGGACCCGGCATCCGACGCGATTGCCGGATGCGCCGCCATGACCAACAGAATCGCCGCGACGACCGCGGCCTTCAATTTCATGTTCATCGATCCAGCTCCTGGCCCGGGCGGCTGTCGCCCTGAACGCGAATTCCCTGCAGGACGACCGAGATGCCCAGGGCAATCTTCTCCCGCAACTCCGGACCCGAATGGTTCTCGTTGCAGATGATCACGATCCCATAGATCAGGTCCGCGATGTCCTGCGGGGTCAGTTCCCGGCGCAGTTTCCCCTCGCGGATGCCCTTGGCGAAGAATTCGTGCAACGGTTCGGCCAGCTTCAGCTGCAGGGCGTGGATCTCGTCCCAGATGGCCGGATGCTGCCGCTTGACCTGCGCGACCACGCCCTTGAGATCGTACTGGGAGACGGAATCCGGAATCACGACCTCCATCCGCCGGAGCTTCTGCTCGAATTCCTCGTCCGCGTCGAGCAGATCCACCGTCGCGGCGATCCTCTGCCTGACGTCGCGCACCACGACCGTGTGGATGACCTTCTCCCGCGAGCCGGCGATCTTGTAGAGCGTCTTCTTGGCCAGGCCGGACATTTCGGCCAGCTCGTCCATGCTCCAGCCCTTGACCCCGCGTTCGAGCAGCAGGCGCCGCACGTTGGCGTGGACTCCGGCGATGATGTGATCGTTGTGCGCTTTCATTTTCCATCCCGGGCAGGGGTGGCGATTATACGATTTACACTAAAGTCGTTCATTTAGTGTAAACATCAAGGACAAAATTCCCTCCGCTACGGACAGAGGTCCCGATAAGCCATATATTGGGTCCCAACCCCAACCGAGGAGCCCCGTCGTGCCTGTTTCCGACGCCGCCCTGGCCGCCCGCTACGAGCGCATCACCGAGCAATTGGCCGAACTCTTCCGGAAAACCGACGAACCGATCGCGCGGATGGCCACCGCCGTCGCCGTGCTGCACCACAAGATGCCCCATTTCTTCTGGACGGGATTCTACCTGCTGAAGAACGGCGACCTGGTGGTCGGCCCCTACCAGGGTCCGGTGGCCTGCTCGGTGCTCGAGGGACCCGACGGGGTCTGCTGGGCGGGCGTGGCGCGGGCGGAAACGGTGATCGTGCCCGACGTCGAAGCCTTCCCCGGCCACGTCGCCTGCGACGGCCGCTCGCGCAGCGAGATCGTGGTGCCCCTGCGCGATGCCGATGGCGGCGTCGTCGGCGTGCTCGACGTGGACGCCAAGGAGCTCGACGCGTTCACTATGGCCGATCGTGAAGGGTTGGAGGGGATCGTGGGGTTGATATTCGGCACGTAGGGTCCGGGGGGCCTGTCACATACCCCCCTTCACTTAGGCTTCGCTTCGCTCCGCAATGCGTTCTTGGGGGTATGTGACAGGCCCCCCGGACCCGGCGTCGCGGAAACAACAACGAGGCCCTTCTACTCCACTTCGGGCAATGTGGTCGCGGCGAGGGAGGCGGCCAGACCCGAGAACGCCATCAGAAGGATGATCCATTGGGGGGGCAGGAAGGCCAGCAGGCCGGTCACCACGCCCGCCAGCAGCAGCATCATTCCCATGAACGTATTGCCGACCGAGACGTAGTCGGTGCGCTTGACGCCGCCGGCCAGGTCCACGACGTAGGTCTTGCGCCCGGCGCGGACCCCGCCGTGGGCCACGCCGAGCACGAAGAAGGCGGCGGGGTACAGCCAATCCGACGCGGCCGCCCCTGGCAGCGATTCCACCGCGGCGAACAGGGCGACGCCCAGGGCTCCGGTCAGCAGGGCGGCGCGGATCAGCACGCGGCGGCTCGACCGGTCGGCCATCACGCCCCAGATCGGGGCGCTCAGGGCGTTGGCCAGGCCCGACGCCAGGATGAAGCCGCCGAGGACCGACGCGTTCGCCGTGGTCCTTTCCCGCGCCAGCAGCACGTAGAAGGGCGCGCTCAGGGCCGAGCAAAGCAGCAGCGTGCGGGTGATCAGGAAGCGGCGGAAGACCGGGTCGGTGCGCAGCAGGTCGAGTCGGGCCAGGGAATCGCGCCAAGCCGCGCCGCCGGGGGCCGTTTCGCCCGGCCTCTCGCGCAGCCGCGTCAGGACGGCCGCGGCCAGCAGCCACAGCACTGCGCCGCCGGCCAGCAGACCGCCGTAGAACAGCGGCGAATCGTCGCGCATCCCGCCCGCGGACAGGAACACGCCGAAGCCGACCGCCAGCAGTCCCGACAAGCCGGTGGCCAGACCGTTCAGCCGCCCGCGCCGCCCTTTGGGCACGACCTTGCCCAGGACGTCCTTGCCGGCCACCGAACCCAGGCTGCGGGCCAGGCTGAAGCCGGCCACGCAGACCAGGATCGCCCAGCCCGCCGCGGCGCCGTCCAGGGTCGCCGCCGCCAGGCCGATGCCCGCCACCATCGCGCATTGCAGCAGGTTGCTGATGATCCAGGCGCCGCGGCGCAGGGACCGCTTGCGCAGATGGCCGCCGATGAAGATCTGCGGAAGCATCGATCCCGACTCGCGGATCGGCACCAGCAGGGCGAACAGGAACCCCGGCGCCCCGACGAAGGACATCAGCCAGGCGAGCACGGTCTTGGGATCGGCGACCGCGTCGCCGAAACGGGTCATGGACGCGGCGACGAGCAGCACGAGGAAGTTGCGCTTCCCGTCTGGCTGCTCGTCGGCGGCGCCGCGGGTGTCGGCGTCGGGAATCCGGATCACGGGCTCCTCCGGGTCACTTCAGGATCATCATCTTGCGGGTCTGCGTCTCTCCTCCGAATTCCAGGGAATAGAAGTAGGCCCCGCTGTTGAGCGCCTCCGCTCCGAACCTCACCTCGTGCCTGCCCGCCTCGCGCCGTCCTTCCAGCGGCACGGCGACCAGCCGGCCCATCATATCATGGATCCGCAGGCGCACCAGGCCCTCTTCGGCCAGGGTGAAGGGGATGACCGTCAACGGATTGAACGGGTTGGGATAGTTCTGCTCCAGGACCAGCAACCGCGGCGGCGCATCGCCCGGAACGTCGGTCACGGTTCCGGAAGCGCCGAAGAAGAAGCGGGCGTCCTCGAACCACTGGAAGACGATTTCCTGGGTCGACGGATCCTTCATCGTGAACCTGACCTGGTCCACCTCATCGGGAGCGGTCATGGTGAACCAGGCCGTTCCCACGCCCGTCCCCGCGGGATACACGGGGCTGGAATGGGCGGCGTAGTTGGTGCAGAGATGACCGTCGTTGAGCGGCCGCGCGAAGATCAGCACGCCGCCGGGATAATCGGCCGCGTAGCTGAAGTTGATCTCCACGTTCTCGTTCAATCCCAGCACCGCGGCCGGTCCGGGAACGAACTCGATGTCGCGGATCGCGTGGAAATCGTAGCGGTAGCAGCAACCCAGATGGCCGGTGAAGAGGTCGGGACCGTCCTCCTCCCGCATCATGATCCGGACCTCGTCCACGTCATGCGGCCCGTCGAAGGGATGGCACCAGACCGAATCGACCCCCGCCCCCGCCGGATATCCCCCGACAGGTCTGCCTTCGAAGTAATACGGATAGCAGAAGCCGCCATCGAAGGCCGGTCCGACGGTGATGTTGTAATTGGTCGGCGTGTCGTACTCGAACCTGCACATCAACATCTCCCCGTAGAGCATGCTGCGCGGCCGCGGCGGGTTGAGCGAGGGATTGATGATCCCGTGCGACCGCCAATGCAGATCCACCGGCACGAGGAACTCGTGGATCACCGTGCTCCAATCATCGGTGGTGATCTGGAATCGGATCGCGTCCACGTCGCGGTCTTCGGTGAAATTGAACCACTGCGAATAGCTGCCCGACGGCGGCAGGCTCACCGAACCGCTGGCGCCGTAGCCCGGCGTCAGGGATCCGTCGGTGTAGGGACGGGCGGTGATCCGCAGATTCCCGGCGTGGCTGCTCTCGTAATCGAAGCCGATATCGATGTTGCTGCCGTGTCTCAGCCAGGACGGCGACGAGGCGCTCATCTCGATGTGGAAGACGCCGTGGTCGTCGTAATACAGGTACAGGGGCAGGAAGATCTCCTGCACCAGGGTGACGGTCGTCGCGTCGTACATGTAGACGCGCACATGGTCCACGGCGCCGGGCTGGGAAACATCGAAGCCGCGGACGACGGTGCCGCTGCCCGGCGGGACGACCACGCTGCCGGACACGCCGGCGCCCGGGGTCCCGGAGCCTCCGCTCATCGGACCGACCCAGATCCTCGCCCCGCCCGGAGCGGTGACCTTGTAGTCGATCGTGACCTCGACCCAGTGATCGAGCGGCAGATGCGATCCCGACGGTTCGGAGAACCGCACGTTCCCGAGATACTGGCCGGACGCGACGACCGGCAGGATCAGAATCGCGGCCAGCACGGCGAGCATAGCTGTGTTTCTGGATTTCATGGTCCCCCCCTCGAACATAAACCGGCATGAACGGCACGCCGTGTTCCTGCGGCGACCCGGTCCGGGCCAAGGGGACATGGTGGGAGATCGGACGAGGGCGATGAGCGAGCCACCCCCGAGGCTCTTGAAACGGCAGACGCCGCACCCTTCGATCCCGACCTCCAACATAGCAGAAAATGCGAAGCGACTGCAACCCGGCCGGTCACTTCAGCAGCATCATCTTGCGCGTCTGCAGCCGATCTCCGACCTCCACACGGTAGAAATACGCCCCGCTCGGCAAGCCGACCGCCGTGAACGGCACCTCATGCCGCCCGGCTGCGAGTTCGGCGTCCATGGGCTGGGCGACCAGCCGGCCGCGGGCGTCGAAGATCCGCAGACGAACCCGCCCGTCTTCGGCCAGGGTGAAGGGAATCGTCGTCGCCGGATTGAAGGGATTGGGGCGATTGGCCTCGAGAACCAGCATGGCCTCCGGCATGGTTTCGGGCACGTCCACCAGAATGGCCGTGCCGCCGAAATGGAAATCCACGTCGACGAACCATTCCGAGATCGGCTTGCCGATCACGGGGTCCACCATCTGGAACCGGACCTGGTCGACATGGCCGGGCTCGGTCAGGGTGAACCAGCCGGTCGCGCCGTGCGACCCCACCGGCAGCACCGAAGAGCCGTGGCCCGAGTAATCGGGACAGATGGCGCCGTCGCGGAAAGGCCGCGCGTAGATCCGGACGCCGCCCATCCAGTCGGTGTAGTAGCGGAAAGCCACGTCCACATGCTGATCGACCGCCAGGATCGCGACGGGGCCGGGCGTGAACACGAAATCGCTCATCGGATGGTCGTCGAAGCGCAGCTTCGCCGGCGTGTCGTAGCGCACGTCGACCAGGGCGTCCGGCAGATCGAAGGTCCGGAAGGCGATCGAGGCGATGTCGTATTCGCCGCCGGAAGAGGGCATGAAATCGGTCCAGGCCGAGCCGAGCCCCGCGGGGAACCCGCCCGGCTGGTGCGGCTGGGTCGCCAACGGAACCGGCACGCCGGTCGGGCCGTAGGCGTAGGGCACGACGTACACGTTCTCGGCCGATTCGTAGTCGAAATCTATGCGGACCTGGGTCGAGGGCGCCACGCAGGCCGGCAATTCGGGAGTGAAAGCCACGTTCCAGACGCCCCGCTCGCGCCAGTGCAGATCGACCGGCACGATGAACTCGTCCAGCAGGCTCATGCCCGTGGTGTAGATCCGGAAATCCACCGCGTCGACGTCGGCGTCATCGTCGAAGAAGAAGTACTGCGAACCCGCGCCCGCAGGACCGGCGCAGTAGTCGGTGGCCGACGCCGCGTATCCGGGCGTCGGCGCCCCGCCGGTCTGCGGCCGGGCCGAGATCCGCACGGCCCCGAGATCGGTCGCGTAGGAGAAATCGATGTCCAGGCGCGACCCGTGCTTGATCAGGGCCGGCGAACCGCGGCTCATCGTGATGTCGTGGACGGCGTTCGACCCGTAGTACAGATACAGCGGAACTTCGATCATCAGCATCATGTCCGCGGTCACGGCGTCCATCATGTAGAGCCGGACGTGATCGACCTCGCCCGCCTGCCCCAATTGGAAGGTGCGGGTCAGCGTGCCGCTACCGGCCGGGATGACCGCGCTGCCCGAATACGTGCACCCTTCGGCCTTCACGCGATCGTACAGGCCGTAGGCCCAGATCCGCACCCCGTTGGGACCGGGCGCTCCGTAGGTGAATTCCACATCGACCGAATGGCCGATCGGCAGATGGGATCCGGACGGTTCCGAGAAGGTGATGTCGCCCATGTACTGGGCCGAGGCGGGTGAAACGATCAGCACGAGCGCGGTCAGGACGACCGATGCGGATGAACGCAACGACATGGCGGGCCCCCTTCGTTCCCCTTTCGCCGAATGCCGGAAGGCCTTCGGCGCATGACGACGGCGCCGGCGATGGAGCCGAAGATCGGGAACGAAGGGACGAGTGCGGGCGAGCCGATCCTCATACGGCCCGGCGGCAAGCGGCGCCGCAGGTAAGAATCCGTTTTCGATTTTAACATAATGAATGAATGGATGGCAATCGCCTCGGAAGCGACGAAGGCGGGCGCCCGCGCGCCCGCCCTCGATCATTCGGAAACGACGGCCCTAGCGGCCGCCATCGGTGTCGGTGATGTACTTGTAGAAGTCGCCCTTGGTGGTCAGCACCAGGGTGCTCTTCTCGTCCAGCGCCGCCGGATACGATTCCATCGTGCGCAGGAACTCGTAGAAGCTGCGCGACGCGGCCGAACGATCGTAGGCCGCGGCGTAGATCCCGGTGGCCCGCGCATCGGCGAGACCCTGGATCTCCTGGGCCCGCTTGTACGCTTCGGACTGGATCTTCAGCAGCTCGCGGTCCTTCTCGCCGCGGATGCGCATGGCTTGGCCCTCGCCCTCGCTGCGGAAACGGTCGGCGATGCGCATGCGCTCGGCGATCATCCGCTCGTAGACCTTGCGCTGCACCTCCTCGACGTAGTTGATCCGCTTGAACTGCACGTCGAGGATCTCGATGCCGAGATCGGTCGTGCGCTCCTGGGCCTTGGCCAGGACCTCCTGACGTATCAGCTCGCGACCCTCGACGATCGGCTCGAGGGTGACGCGGTCCTCGACCATCATCTCGGCCTGGACGGGCTCGCGGTTGGTGCTGCGCACCACCTCGACCACGTTGTACTTGGCGATGGCGTTGCGCGTCTCGCCTTCGAGGATGTCGTCGAGACGGGAATGCGCGCCGCGCTCGTCGCGCAGGCGCTGGAAGAACAGCAGCGGGTCGGAAATCCGCCACCGGGCGTAGGTGTTGACCCAGATGAACCGCTTGTCCTTGGTCGGCAGCTGGTTCGGATCGCCGTCCCACTCCAGGAAACGCTTGTCGAACCGGTGCACCTTCTGCACGAAGGGCAGTTTCACCTTCAGCCCCGGCGTGACGATCGGATCGCCGACCGGACGCCCGAACTGGGTGATGATGCACTGCTCGGTCTCCTGCACGACGAAGAAGGCGCCGGTCAGGGCCAGCAACACGATCACGGCGAGGGCTATCCATAGGTACTTCATCGTCCCTCACCTCCCTTCATGGTGCCGGCGAGATCGAGCAGGGGCAGCACTCCGTCCAGCGCCCCGTCGACCACGATCTTGCGCTCCACCTTGGGCAGGATCTCGTTCATGGTCTCGAGGTAGATACGCTTGCGCGTGACCTCGGGCGCCTTGCTGTAGGCCGTGAACAGGGCCGTGAAGCGGGCGCTGTCGCCCTGGGCCGTGTTGATGCGCTCCAGGGCGTAGCCCTCGGCCTCCTGGATGGTCTGCAGCGCCTGGCCGCGGGCCTTCGGGATGACCTTGTTGTACTCGCTCTGGGCCGCGTTGATCATCGTGGCCTTCTCCTGCTGGGCCTCGTTCACCTCGTTGAACGAGGGCTTGACCGGATCGGGCGGATTGACGTCCTGCAGCACGACCTGGTCGACGTTGATGCCCGTCTCGTACTGGTCGCAGAGGGCCTGCAGGCCGAGCTCGACCTCGTGCGCGATCTCGGCGCGGCCGACGGTCAGCACCTCGTTGACGGTGCGGTCGCCGACGATCGAGCGCATCACCGCTTCGCTCATGTCGCGGAAGGTCTCCTCGACGTTGCGGACCCGGAACAGGAACCGGAAGGGATCGACGATCCGGTACTGCACCACCCATTCCACCACCGCGGCGTTCAGGTCGCCGGTAAGGATGTTCGCTTCGTCGGCGTACGAACGGGCGGAATACTGGCTGCGCACGCCCGCGCGCACGGTGCGGAAGCCGAATTCGGCCTTCAGCTGGCGCTGGACCGGCACCTTCATCACCGATTCGACGCCGAAGGGGATCTTGAAGTGCAGCCCCGGATCGGTGCTGCGCACGTACTGGCCGAAGCGCAGCACGAGGCCGTTCTCCTCGGGCTCGATGGTGTAGAAACTGCTCAGCACCGCGATCAGCACCAACAGCACCACCGCGCCCCGGCGAATCATCGCCCTGGGGATGTTGGGGAAGTTGGGGATCCGGATCTCCGGCATCTCGGGCCGGCCCCCGTCCTGGGGGTTGCCGTTCATGGCGGCTCCTTTCGGATATTCGATATTCTGCTCGGCGAATCAGCCCCACGATACGACAACCGGGATATAGTGGAAACCCGAATCGAAAATTCCGGCGACGATCCCCCGGCGAGATCCAGGGAAAATTCAGGACCCGGCGCCCCGCCGCGCGTACAGGCGCCACAGCCCCAACGGAACGTTGTACATGGGCACCCGCGCGGCGTACTCAACGAATTCCGCGCCGAAATTCCGGCGGCAGAAACGGTCCTCGGCCACGGCCTGGCCGTGCATGCCGGCCACCGCGATGATCGCCGGCAACGCCGTCGCGAGGTGCTGCGACCGGGCCGCGAACCCCAGAATCAGCAGGATGTAGCCCAGATACTGGGGATGACGCACGAAGCGGTAGACGCCGCGTTCGACCAGGACGTTGGTCTCGTGGAAGGGACGGCCCGGATCCGGGCCGCCGTGGCGTTTCAGCAGGATGAACGGAGGGACGAAGAACAGCGGGGCGACCAGCACGGCCCCCACGCCCATCAACTCGATCGCGCGGTTGCCGCCGCGATCGAAGACCAGGCTCAGGAACATGACCAGGACCATCGCCAGAAAGCCCGCCCAGCACCAGGCCTGGGGACGGTTTTCGCCGGAATCGGTCATTCCGCCTCCGTGCGGCTCCCGCGGAATCCGACGCATCCGGTCAGCCGGTGATCACCGATTCCGGCAGGATGCGCTCGAGCTCGGCGTTCATGGCCTCGAGCCTCTGCAGGAAGCCCGCCTGCTTGTCGGCCAGGATCCTGCGGGCCCGCTCCCGGTAATGCTCGATGCCGTTGCGGAGATTCTCCTTCACCTCGGCGGTCGACTTCAGGCTGGGCGCATGCAGCCCGCGGCCGCGGCGCTCGATATCCTTCTTCAGCCGGTCGATGTGCAGCGACAGTTCCTTGAGGAACATGTGGGGCCGGCTGTCGTCGACCGGCAGGCTCGCGCGGCCGTAGATGTGGTCGAGCATCTCGTCCAGCCCGGCGTCGCGCGAGAAATAGGCGACGTTCGGGCCGCAGCAGACCGCGGTGTCGGCCCCGGGATCGATGCCGTAGGGCCTGGTCGCGCTGCCGGCCAGATCGTGGCAGATGCAGGCCCGGGCCAGCACTTCCTCGACCTGGTCGAACTTCTCATCGTCCGAGAGGTCGGAGGCCTCGATCTCGCGCAGCTTGCGCTTCTGGTAGGCGCGGCTGGCGGTGCAGATCGGCGCCTTGGAGAATTCGGTGTTCGAGACCAGGAAACCCTTCGGGCAGGGGCTGCCGGGCTTGCCGTCGGTGATCCGGTCGCAGCGGGCGGTCTCGCTGGACGAGGTCCGCAGCAGCCAGAAAGGCACGCCCAAAGGCGAAGCCCCGCTCAGGGAGATGTCATCCTCGCCCGCGGCGGCGATCTTGGCCCGGTGCTCGGCGTCGAGATTCACGGCCTCGGGCACCAGCAGGAACGGACTGCCCCAGCCGGTTCCGTCCACGCCGTATTCCCCGCGGAGCATGCCGTCCTCCTGCGCGGTGCCGATGCCGCCCTGGACGGTGATCCGCGCCGGCTCCAGATCGCTCGAGCACTTGCGTCCCAGCGCCGACAGGGCCTTCTGGCGGATCTCCTGCAGCCCCTCGGCCAGCCGCTCGCGCTCGCGCTGGAACTCGGCCAGGATCGGCCCGAGCACCTTGCCCTTGCCGC
>CAYLMM010000020.1:0-41631 GCA_964384825.1 uncultured Fibrobacteraceae bacterium | reverse complement strand
CAGCTGAATCTGAGGATCCTCCACCAGAACTCCGCCGCATCGAATCCGATGGGCGAGAGCTTCGACTACGCGGAGGAATTCGGAAAACTCGATTTCGAGGCGCTGAAGAAGGATCTCCATGCGCTGATGACGAACTCGCAGGATTGGTGGCCGGCCGACTACGGCCACTACGGGGGGCTGTTCATCCGGATGGCGTGGCACAGCGCCGGCACCTACCGCATCCACGACGGACGGGGCGGCGGGGCGTCGGGAACGCAGCGTTTCGCCCCGCTGAACAGCTGGCCCGACAACGTTAACCTGGACAAGGCGCGGCGGCTCCTCTGGCCGATCAAGCGGAAGTACGGCCGCGGGATCTCGTGGGCCGACCTGATGATCCTGGCCGGCAACGTCGCCCTGGAGTCGATGGGATTCAAGACCTTCGGCTTCGGCGGCGGCCGCGAGGATCTGTGGGAGCCGGAAGAGGACATCTACTGGGGAGCGGAGGAGGAATGGCTGGGCGACGAGCGGTACACCGGCGAGCGCGACCTCGAGGATCCCCTGGCCGCGGTGCAGATGGGCCTGATCTACGTCAATCCCGAGGGGCCGGGCGGCGAGCCCGACGTGCTGGCCTCGGGACGCGACATCCGCGAGACCTTCGGCCGCATGGCGATGAACGACGAGGAGACCGTCGCGCTGGTCGCCGGCGGACACACCTTCGGCAAGTGCCACGGCGCGGGCGACGCGGGGCTGGTCGGTCCCGAGCCCGAAGCCGCGCCGCTGGAGGAAATGGGTCTGGGATGGATCAGCAGCCACGGCAGCGGCAAGGGCGACGATGCGATCACCAGCGGCATCGAGGGCTCGTGGACGCCGAATCCGACCCGGTGGAACATGGAATATTTCGATCTGCTGTTCGGCTACGAGTGGAACCTGGAGAAAAGCCCCGCCGGCGCCTGGCAGTGGGTGCCGATCGAGCCGGATGAGAAGCATCTCGCCCCGGCGGCGCACGATCCGTCGCGCAAGGTGACGACGATCATGACCACCGCGGACATGGCGATCCGCATGGACCCGATCTATGGACCGATCGCGAAGCGGTTCCACGAGAACCCGGACGAGTTCGCCGACGCCTTCGCCCGGGCCTGGTTCAAGCTGACCCACCGGGACATGGGTCCCGTCTCGCGTTACCTCGGACCGGACGTCCCGGAGGAAGAGTTGATCTGGCAGGATCCGGTGCCGGCGGTGGATCACGAACTGGTCGACGCGAAGGACATCGCCGGCCTGAAGGCAGCGATCCTCGCATCGGGGGTGTCGGTTCCGCAACTGGTCTCGACCGCCTGGGCCTCGGCCGCCACTTATCGCGACAGCGACAAGCGCGGCGGAGCCAACGGGGCGCGCCTGTGCCTGGCGCCGCAGAAGGACTGGGAGATCAACCGGCTGGCCGGCGTGGATGCCGTCCTGCGGGAACTGGAGAAGATCCGCGAAGACTTCAACGGCTCGCAGTCCGGCGGGAAGAAGGTGTCGCTGGCCGACCTGATCGTCCTGGGCGGGTGCGCGGGCGTCGAGAAGGCGGCCGAGGAAGCCGGGCACGACATCGAGGTTCCCTTCGCGCCGGGCCGCACCGACGCGACGCAGCAGCAGACGGACGTCGAGTCCTTCGCCGTCCTCGAGCCCAAGGCCGACGGCTTCCGCAACTATCTGGGCGAGAGCCGCGGCATCCCGGCCGAGGAACTGCTCCTGGACCGGGCGCAGCTGCTGTCGCTGACCGCTCCGCAGATGACGGTGCTGGTCGGCGGCATGCGCGCGCTCGGTACGAACGTCGGAGGAGGCGAACACGGCGTCTTCACCGACCGGCCCGGAACCCTGACCAACGACTTCTTCGTGAACCTGCTCGACATGGGCACCGAATGGAAGGAGTCCGCGGACGGCCTGTACGAAGGCCGCGACCGCGCGACGGGCGAGACGAGGTGGACCGGCACGCGCGTCGATCTCGTCTTCGGGTCGAACTCCCAGCTGCGCGCCATCGGCGAGGTCTACGCCTGCGACGACGCGCATGAGAAATTCGTGCGCGACTTCGTGGCCGCGTGGGACAAGGTGATGAATCTGGATCGTTTCGATATCTTCCCGTAGGGGGTAAGCTGTTCCCGGCGGCGGTCGTCGCCGCCGGGAACGGGAATTGCGATCCGGACGGAGCCTACCCCTGGAGCGGCGGCATGCGCATCGACATCCTCTCCGCCGAATCGCTCGGCGCCCGCGGCCTCTGCTGCGTCGTCGAGGCGGGCGGCCGGCGCATCGTCATCGACCCCGGCGTGGCGCTCGGCTACGTTCGTCACGGGCTGCTGCCCCATCCGCGGCAGGTGGCGAGGGGGCGGCAGGTGCGCCGCGCCATCATCGACGAACTCGCCGAGGCGACCGACGTGGTGTTCAGCCACTTCCACGGCGACCACGTGCCCTTGGCCGACGCGAACCCGTACCAGCTCTCGCTGTCGGACATGCCGCCGATGCGCGACGGTCTGCGCGCCTGGTGCGCCTCGGACGAGGATCTGTCGCCGACCATGCGCGGGCGGTTCGAGGATCTCGGCCGTTGGTTGGGCGAAAGGTTGCGCGTCGCCGCGGGCGAGGCCCACGGCCCGCTGACGTTTTCATGCGCCGTTGCGCACGGGTTGCCGGGCGCGCCGACCGGCGAAGTCATGATGACGCGGGTCGATCTGGGCGACCTGGTGTTCGTGCACGCCTCGGACATCCAGCTTCTGGACGCCCCGGCGATCGACACGATTCTCGACTGGGAACCCGATGTCGTGCTGGCCGCCGGCCCGCCGCTCTATCTCGACCGGCTGAGCGCGCAGGAACGCGCGATGGCCTGGGACAACGCGCTGCGGCTGGCGCGGCCGGTCGACCGCCTGATCCTCGACCACCATCTGATGCGCAGCGACGACGGCCCGCGCTGGCTCGAGCAGCTGACCGAAGCGACGGGCCGCCGCGTGCTCTGCGCCGCCGACCACCAGAACGTGCCGCGCTGTATGCTGGAAGCCCGCCGCTCCCAGCTTTACAGGGACCGCCCGGTGCCGGACGACTGGCACGAGCGGTACGCAGAGCGTTTCGCCGCCGGTCGGCACGAGGTGACAGGTCCGGATGTCCTTGGCGTGAATGACCTCACATCATAAATTATGATATGATCACGTGAGTCGACCGCTTCATAGAGGGAGTCATCCATGAAATTCGCCCACTGGACGTTCTGCCTGTTGATCCTGCTGGCCCCGGCGGCCTTCGCCGACGCTCCGGCGGGCTATTACGAATCGGTGGATCCGACCGATGCGGGCGCCCTGCGCGGTTCGCTCCACGATCTGATCGACAACCACACGCGGTATCCCTACACCTCGTCCAGCACCGACACCTGGGACATCCTGGAAGATGCCGACGAGTTCCCGGTGGGCTCGAACACGATTCTGGATCTCTACAAGAACAGCGTGATCACCAAGTTCGGCGGGGGCACCGGGCCCTACAACCGCGAGCATTCGTGGCCGAACAGCTACGGCTTCTCCAGCTCGGGCAGCACGCCCTACACCGACTGCCACCATCTGTTCCTGTGCGACGTGAGCTACAACGGCTATCGCGGCAACCAGCCATTCGCCGATGTCGGCTCCTACGGCACCGAGAAGGTCACCGACGTGAACGACGGCGTCGGCGGCGGCAGCGGCACGTATCCCGGCTGGTCCAACTGGTACAACGGGACCTACTGGGAGACCTGGGAGGGGCGCAAGGGCGACGTGGCGCGAGCCATGTTCTACATGGATGTGCGCTACGAAGGCGACGTGAGCGGCGAACCCGACCTGGTGCTGACCGACGATGCGAACCTGATCCAGACCACCTCCTCCAGCCCCGCCTACATGGGCCTGCTGACCACGCTTCTGGAGTGGCACGAAGCCGATCCGGTCGACGCCAAGGAGATGCGGCACAACGACACCGTCTACTCCTACCAGGGCAACCGGAATCCCTTCGTCGACCATCCCGAGTGGGTCTCGGGCGTGTTCCTGGGCTACATCACCGGTGTGCCCGAAGAGACGCCCAGCGCCGCTTGCCGCATCACGGCCGTCTATCCGAATCCCTTCAATCCCGCCACGCGGATCCAGCTGAGGCTGGAGCGCCCGGGGCCGGTCAAGGTCGAGATCTTCGCGCTGGACGGGCGGAAGGTGCGGACCCTGCTGGACGAGTCGCGCGAGGCGGGGGATCTGACCCTGGACTGGCGCGGCGAGAACGATGCCGGACGGCGCGTGCCCAGCGGCGCCTATCTCTGCCGGATGGTCAGCGGCCGGGACACCGATACCGAGAAGCTCGTGCTGCTGAAGTAGCGCGTTCGCTCCGGCCGGCGCTACAAGTCCGATTCGGTCTTTTTTCTCCCTCCGCATTTTTGAGATGTGGTATGATTGATATGCCAGCGATCGCCTGGTGATTTCGCCCTCAGCCTCAGGACCGCTGCGCGTCTGATTGTGCAGTGAAATGTTCTCCAGGGGGGGAATCATGCGTACCCTGCTGCCGCTGATCGCCGTTGTCGTTCTCGTTTCGTCCGCGGCTATGGCCGATGTGCCCGTGACCTACGTGCACGACAGCTTCGTCTCCCAGACCTACTGTGATCTCGACTCGACGACCGCCTTCTGGGATACCGCCGGGGGCTGCCTCCACCTCAATCCGTACGAGATCACAGACGTCGGCGGCTACGGTGGAACAGGTACCGCGTACCATCTGGCGGTGGCCGGCGACGTGGCCTACGTGGCCGACGGGACGGCCGGGCTGCGCCTGATCGACGTCACCGACCCCGTCTCGCCCTCGCTGATCTACACCCTGGACACGGCCGGGTCCGCGTACGGAGTGTTTCTGCGCGGCGATTACGCCTATGTGGCCGACAACGATCACGGCCTGCAGGTGATCGACGTCACCGACCCGACATGGCCCCTGGTGGCCGGAGGCGTGCTCACGACCGGCAATTCCTACGACGTGGAGGTCGTCGGCAATTACGCCTACGTCGCCGACCGCTCCGGCGGCCTGCAGGTTGTCGACGTGGGCAACCCCTACGTTCCGACCGTCGTCGCCACGCGCAGCACTCCGGGCAACGCCTACGGCGTCGAGATCTTCGGGCATTACTGCTACGTGGCGGCCAGCGGCGGCGGACTGTGCATCTTCGACATCGCAGATCCCGCCAACCCGGTCCATATCGACACGATGACCCTGTCGGGATACGCCTGGGACCTGGTCGCCGCCGCCGGCAAGGCCTACGTGGTCTGCGACAGCGGCGGGCTGTGGATCCTGGACCTCGCCAATCCCGCCAAACCCACGGCCTTGTCGACCTTCGCCACCGCCGGCCCGGCGCTGGACGTGTTCCTGGACGGGCGCTTCGCCTACGTCTGCGAGTCGAGCTCGGGACTGGAGATCATCGATGTCTCGGACCCGGCCGCTCCCTTCCTGAAGAACTCCTTCAATACGGCGGGTTCGGCATGGGCCGCCCAAACGGCGGGAGAGTACTGCTTCGTGGCCGACGGTTCCGCCGGACTGCGGACCCTGAAGATTCGCGACGCCATCGACATGACGGTGGTCGGCAGCTTCACCGGACCCAACCAGAGGGGGGGGATCGAGGTTCTCGGTCCGACCGCGTTCGCAGCCTCGACCTCCTGTATGTTGCAGGCCTTCGACGTCGGCGATCCCCGGTATCCCCAGCTGCTGGACTATTACGGCGGGTATGCTTACGACATGACCGTTCAGGGGAACCGCGCCTACACGGGGGGGCCCTCGGGGTACGGATTGCGGATATTCGACGTGAGTTCTCCGGAGAACATCACGTACCTGGGCGAGTACGATCCGGGCCCGGGCCATTACGGCGTGTGCGTCGAGGGAGATCTGGCGGCGGTCGCGCACGGGGCCAGCGGGTTTTCGCTGATCGATGTCGGCGACGCCTCGGCGCCGTCGCTGATAACGCTCGTTACCGCGGAGGAGGCCCACGACGTGCTGCTGCACGGCGATATCCTCTTCGTGGGCGGACACTTCATGAGCGCCTTCGACGTGTCCGATCCTTCGTCGCCGGTCCTGCTGAAGCAGAATTCGGGCGGAGACTGGATAGCCGACATGGCGCTGCACGGCGACATGCTATACGCTACAGTCCATATCGACGGGAGCGGCCAGCAGCTGGTAAACGCCTACGATGTGTCCGACCCGAACGACACGTACAACTACTTGGACATCGAGTCCAATCCGGTCCTCAGCGATACGGACTCGCTCCAGAAACTGGCGATTTCCGGCGACCGCCTCTATGCCCTGGGCGCCAACGCCCTCTACTTCCTGGACATCACTGATCCGGAGAGGTTGAAGGTCCTCGGAAGCAACAGCCATTTTTTCGGCTACGTCGTGGACATCGCAGCCGACGACCTGTTCATCGGCAACGCCGACGGCCTGTACGTGATCAACATGTACGAAAGCCACCTGGACCTGGACGCCAACCGCGCGCATTCGATTCCGCTGAACGACACCGGATACCGGGTCGTCGGGGCCAAGTTCCTCCGCTCCTACTCCGGGCCGGCCACGGACATCTTCCTGACCGCCGACAGGTACCACTACGAGGTCTTCACTCATAACAGCTTCCATTACTTCGAGTGGCCCGGGAAATACCTGATGTGGAGGACGGTGCTCGAGACCGGCGGCTACGAGATCGACGGCGAACCCGCGCTGTGGAACTTGAATGTGTTCTGGGAATACGACTGCCCCTTCATCGACACGGTCACCGACGTGCCCAACGATCAAGGGCGGCAGGTCAGCATCGCCTGGAAGGCCAGCGGTTACGACCTCGCCAACAGTCCGAATCCGGTCACCGAGTACGCGATCTACCGGCAAATCGATCCGGCCCTGCAGGCGCCGCCGATGGAGAACGCTACGGAGCTGGACGGCGACTGGCACTATCTGCTGTCGGTGCCCGCCTGCGGCGACGCTGATTACGCGGTGGTGGTGCCGACCCTGGCCGACTCGACTATCGAGAGCGGCGCCTACAGCAGCACTTTCCTGGTGCGGGCCCTCACCGCGGAACCTGCCGTGAACTTCGAGTCGCCCCCGGACAGCGGCTGGTCGGTGGACAACCTGGCGCCGAACGTTCCGCAGGGCCTGACCGTGGATTACGCCGGCTCGGGCAACACGCTGGCATGGCTCGAATCCGATGCCGAGGATTTCCGCTACTTCAAGATCTACCGCGGCTTTACGCCCGACTTCGTCGTGGACACGCAGAACCCGCTGCACATGACCACGGTTCCGTCGTGGACCGATCCGGCCGGCGACTTCGGTGCGTATTACAAGATCTCGGCCGTCGATTTCGCCGGGAACGAGAGCCCCGTCGCGGGAACCGAGGGGGTCACCGACGCGGGCGGAGCGCCGCCGGTGAATTTCGCGCTGATGCAGAACGCGCCCAACCCCTTCAACCCGCGCACGACGATTGTGTTCACGTTGCCGCGGGCGGCGGAAGTGACCTTGCGGATCTTCGATCTGAACGGCCGGGAAGTGGCGCGGCTGCTCGACGGCGCGGCGCTGGATCGCGGCCGGCACGAGACGAGCTGGGACGGCCGAGACTCGTCCGGCCGGCGCGTGGCCGCGGGATCCTACATCTACCGTCTGGATGCCGGCGGAGACGTTCAGACCCGCAGGATGATGCTGGTGAAGTAGCGTTTCGGGATCCGAAGTCCAGGGGCCGCTCCGGCGAGGGGGCGGCCTCTTTCGTCGTTAATTCGGGCGGCATCGTCATCACGTCTGCAACGGACCGCCGCGCGCATCGCCTCGTGAACAAGTCCACGGCCCGCGGCATTGATTCCGACTAATTTAGTATGTTATAATCCCTCTCCAATCACCATGGGGGGAACTTCCTGGAGGGGAATAATGAAGAAGCTGACAGCGAGCTCCGTATTGCTGGTCTGCGCTCTGATGATCCTGCCGGTTCTGGCCGACGCCCAGGGGCTCGGCCTGGGCAAGCTCCATCGGGACCGGATGGAGATCGGACGCGCGCTGATCGAGGTGCAGTCCGCGAATTGGCCGTCGGTGGTTCCTTACTACGCCGACGACATCGAGTACCACGACCCCATCGTCGACATCTACGGCATCGACCAGATGACGCAGTTCCTCGGCCGGCTGTTCGGCAGCTCGCCGGACCTGGTCACCACGATCGAGGACGAGACGCTGATCGGGGGCACGTATTCGGCCTCCTGGACGATGGTCGGACAGTTCAACGGCGTTCCCTACACCGCCAAGGGCATCTCGATCATCAAGTTCCGCCGCTTGAGCCGGCAGGTGTACTACCAGCGCGACTACTACAGCGAGAACGACATCATGATCAACATCCCGGGCCTGGACCAGGCCGCGATCGGTTTCCGGACCTTCTATCGCTGCGCCGTGGATCCGACCTTCGACTGCCCCCTCGAGAACGAGACGGCCTCGATCCCGTCCGGGTTCGAGCCGGCCGGAGACTCCCTGGCTCTGGAGAAGAAGCAGAACCGGCGTATTCCCTGGCACCAGCTTCGCCGGGAGCGCCTGGAGATCGGGCGCGCGCTCATCGAGATCAACGGGGGCAATTGGCCGTCCCTGCTGCCCTACTACACCGACGACATCGAATACCACGATCCGATCGTCGACATCTACGGGATCGGGACGATGACGGAGTTTCTCGGCCGTCTCTTCGGCAATTCGCCGGACCTGATCACCACGGTCGAGGACGAGGCCCTGGTCGACGGCGTCTACACGGCGACCTGGACGATGGCCGGGCAGTTCGGCGGCGTTCCCTACACGGCCGCGGGCATGTCGATCGTCAAGTTCCGCGACCGGAGCACGCAGGTGTACTTCTCCCGGGACTACTACACCGAAGGCGACATCATGATCAACATCCCGGGCCTGGACGAGCCGACCGAGGCGTTCCGGACCTATTACCGATGCGCCGTGGACCCGACCTTCGATTGTCCCATCCCGCTTCCCGCGGATGAGGTCGGCCCCGGGGCCATCGCGGCGGACGACCAGAGGCTCCCCGCGGCGTTCAAGCTCAGGCAGAACGTTCCGAACCCCTTCAATCCCAAGACGACCATCTCCTTCGACGTGCCCAACGGGGGCGGATCGGTCGCGCTGCGCGTCTACGACGTTTCGGGCCGGCTGGTCAAGACCCTGGTCGACGGCTATCAGCCGTCCGGCACCGGGTCGGTGGACTGGAACGGCAGGAACGACCAGGGCCGGATGGTGCCCAGCGGGGTCTACTTCTACCGGATGGATGCGCCGGGGTACTCCGAGACGGTCAAGATGGTGCTGCTGAAATAGCGGATGACGGGATTCCCGCCCCGGCCGAATTCGCAAAGGAAGGGGCGCGACCGCCGATGCAGTCGCGCCCCTCGCCTGTTCGAACCGGATCTCAGCGCGCGAAGTCCGCGATGTTCAGCAGGATCCGGGTCGTGTTCTCATCCCAGATGTCGGGCCCGGCGTAGCATCCGGCCGAGTTCCAGTGGATCGTGTGCCCCTGGCCCCAGTCGCCGATTCCCAGCGCGGCGCCGGCGGTGACCCCTGTCAGCAGGACCGTCACGTTGGTCGAGGTCGCGGCGTCGTTGACGACCATGAAGCTGTAGGTGTAGTCGGGCGGGGTCGTGAACTCGTCGTCAAGGCCCTCGGTCAGCGCGTGGTCCACGTCCACGGTCAGGGTGTCGACGCACTCGCTGCCGCCATTGTCGCAATAGCCGTCGTCGTAGAGCAGGGGCAGCACGGCGGTCAGCAGGTCGTTGTTCTCGGAATAGCCCAGCCACTCGGTCGTCACCAGGGTTCCGCCGGCGTCCATGAAGTCGAGCAGGCCCTGCTGAACCGTATCCGGCAGCTCGTATCCGTAATCGTATCCCGTCAACATGAACACCAGGTCGAAGTCGCTGAAGTCGATGCCGGCGCGGTCCTTGTAGTGGCCCAGGTCGGTCACGTCGTAGCCCGCCGTCTCGAGGATGGTCGTCATCTCCACGTGGGTCGAATCGTCGTGCATGATTCCTATCCGCGCCATCTGCCCGGGGTCGGGCGACGTCGGATCGTCGTCGCTGCAGCCGATCGTCAGGGCCGCCAGGGAGGCGAGGATCAGGAACAGGGCAACGGGTAGGTTTCGCATCCGGGTTCTCCTCGGGTAAGGGAGAAAGGAAACACTTTTCGGCCATTATATGCATAGATCATCGGTGGGATCTGCATCAATATTTATTCGATGCAGACAAGGGGGCGAAGGCGCCCGCATGCATGCGGCGCTTTTTTTTTGCGGCGGATTTTCGTTGTCGATACGCGCGTCCGGACACAATGTGGTGGCGGGGGGGAGGCGAGATGTCCGGACCGCGATTCGACGGATCGGGCCGGCCCGGCGCGCGGGTCCGGTCGCGGCCGCCGCCGTCCGCGGCCCCGCGTCGGCCGAGTCCGATGAGGAGGTTCGAAGCATGCCGATGACCGATTCCACACCGCCCGCATTCCCGGAGCCCTTCGGCCCGGTTCCATCCCGCAGGCTGGGCCGCAGCCTCGGCATCAACAACATCCCGCCGAAGATCTGCAGCTACTCGTGCGTGTACTGCCAGGTCGGCACGACCCGCAGGTTCGGAACCGAGCGCGGCGACCTGTATCCACCGGAAGACATCGTCGCCGGGGTCGAGGCCAAGGTCCGCGGCCTGCGCGACCGGGACGAGCACGTCGATTACCTGACCTTCGTCGCCGACGGCGAGCCCACGCTGGACGCGAACCTGGGGCGGGTCATCCGCGAGCTGAAGCCCCTGGGGGTCGCGATCGCGGTCATCACCAACGCCTCGCTGATCGCGCGGGAGGATGTCCGGGCCGATCTGGCCGAAGCCGACTGGGTGTCGCTGAAGGTCGACGCGGTCGATCGGGAGGCCTGGCGGCGGGTCAATCGCCCCCACGTGTCGTTGGATCTGGACGGGATCCTGCGGGGGGTGCGCGAGTTCTCGCGAAGCTACCGCGGCAGGCTGGTCACCGAGACGATGCTGGTCCGGGGGGTGAACGACCGGGAGGATCATCTGCGGAACGTAGCGGAATTCCTGGCCGGGCTGAATCCGGATCCGGCGTACCTGGCGATCCCCACCCGTCCGCCGGCCAAGGGATCGGTGATGCCGCCGGAGGGGCCGGTCGTGAATCGCGCCTACCAGATCTTCAGGGAGCGCCTGAAGCGGGTGGAATACCTGATCGGCTACGAGGGGAACGCCTTCGCTTCGACGGGCGACGCGGCGCAGGATCTGCTGAGCATCACGGCGGTCCACCCCATGAAGAAAGAGGCCGTCGAGGAACTGCTGGACCGCACCGGATCGGACTGGACCGTGGTCCGCGGCCTGATCAGCGAGGACGCCCTGGTCGAAGCGGTTTTCGAGGGCGAGACCTTCTACATGAGAAATCCCAAGAGTTTCGCGGAAAGATCGAACGGAGGATCGAAGTCATGAGCAGCGAGCACCTGGTGTCGAAACGAGTCGCCGGTCTGGCCAAGTCGGCCATCCACGAGATGACCCGCCTGTCGCAGGAGTTCGACGACGTCGCCTTCCTGTCCTGGGCCAAGCCGACGGTCGACACGCCGGCGCACATCAAGCAGGCCGCGGTCCGGGCCATCGAGGACGGCCTGGTGGGCGGCTATTCCCCGACCGCCGGCCTGCCCGCCCTGCGCGAGGAGATCGTCAAGAAGCTGAAGAGGGACAACCGGATCGAGGCCGATCCTGCGGAGATCATCGTGACCATCGGCGCGATCGAGGGACTGGCGGCGGCGGTGATGGCCGTGGTCGATCCCGGCGACGAGGTCATCCTGCCCACGCCGACCTATTCCACGCACATCCGCCAGGTGCTGATGGCCTCGGGCAAGCCGGTGACCGTGCCCTGCGTCGAGGACGAGGGGTTCCGCCTGGACATCGACGCCATCGCCGCGGCGATCACCCCGCGGACCAAGGCCGTGCTCTACTGCACGCCCAGCAACCCGACCGGCACGGTCTTCGGCGAGGACGATCTGCGCGCGCTCGCCGCCCTGGCCGAGAAGCACGACCTGGTCGTGATCACCGACGAGGCCTACGAGTACTTCGTGTTCGACGACCGGAAGCACTTCTCCATCGCGTCGCTGCCGGGGATGGGCGAGCGGACGATCAGCTGCTTCACCCTGACCAAGACCTACGCGATGACCGGCTGGCGGATCGGATACCTGCACGCCGGCAAGCAGTGGATCCCCCAGATCACCAAGGCGCACATCCCCTTCGCCATCTGCGCGCCGGTGGTTTCGCAGTACGCGGCCATCGCGGCCCTGGGCGGACCCCAGGACTGCATCGCGGAATTCAGGGGACACTACCTGGCCGCGCGGGACCGGATGTGCGAGCGGCTGATCCGGATGCCCGAGGTCTTCGACTTCCAGCAGCCCGGCGGATCGTACCTGATGTTCCCCCGCATCCTGGCCGATGGCGGAGGGGATTCGCTTTCCTTCTGCAAGCGGCTGCTGCGCGAGGCCGGGGTGTCCACGACGCCGGGCGTGGCCTTCGGCCCGACCGGAGAGGGCCATCTGCGGATGTCGTTCTGCGTGCCGGTCGAGACGGTCGACAAGGCCTTCGACCGGATGGAGGAGTATTTCGGGGTCTGACGGGGCGGATTTCCCGCCTTTGTCCGTATATCCGAAAAAATCAGACATTTCCCGCCGGATTTATGCTATTTTTTATGCATGGGCAGACGCGGGTCGGCCGGCCCGTGCCGTGCGCCAGCGCGGATCGTCCGCGGCCGCCTGCGAGGGGGTGGTCTCCAATGAGAGGCTCGCTCGTACGCCAGGTGATCCCACCGTTCATGGTTCTGTGCGCCGTGGCGGCGCTGTACGCCGCCTCCGCCGAAGGTCAATCTCCCGAGTACATGCTCAAGACATCGGTCATCAGCGCCGCCGGCGCCCCGTCCGCCAATGCTGGTTTCGCGGCCAACGGCTCCCTGGGCCAGCCGACCCCGATCGGCGGGGCGGAGGCCGACGGCGCGAAACCGAGCGCCGGGTTCTGGCCCTCATTCCTGCGCGCGGCATTCCCGACCGGCGTGCCTTCGCCGGGGCCGGCCGGAAACGCGCTGTTCCAGAACTATCCCAATCCCTTCAATCCCCGCACGAAGATCGTGTTCAACGTGGCGGCCGAGAGCCGCGTCGAGATCGTCATCTACGACCTGCGCGGCGGGCGGGTCCGCGGCCTGCTGGACGAGACCGTCCTCCCGGGCCGGCGCACGGCGGTGTGGGACGGCGTCGACGACGCCGGCCGCACGGTGGCGTCGGGGCCCTACTTCTGCCGGCTGAGGATCGGGGATTTCGAATCGACCAGGAAGATGCTCCTGCTCAAGTGACCCGGAAAGGGGTGCGAAGATGAAACGCCATGTCTGCCTGCTGGCCGTCGCGGCGGCGATCGTCGCGGCGTTGTCCGCGGGCGCGGAGGCGGGTCCCCGCCTGATCAACTACCAGGGCGTGATCACCGATGCGAGCGGCCAGCCCCTGGACGGGACCCACGACCTGATCTTCCGCATCTATCCGGACAGCATCCCCGGGACCGATCCGCTCTGGGAGGAGGCGCACTCCGGGGTGACAGTCGCCGACGGCCTGTTCAACGTCATCCTCGGCGGGCTGGAGCCGATCTCGCCGGACCTTTTCGCCGCGCACGAGCGGTGGATGGGCATCCAGATCGACGCCTCTGACGAACTGAGCCCCAGGATGCGCATGACCTCGGTGCCCTGGGCCCTGCGGGCGGCCATCGCCGACTCGGTGGATTCGATCGCGGGCGTGACCGACGGCGACTGGACCGTCGACGGCGACGACATGTACGCCGCTGTTCCCGGCAACGTCGGCATCGGCACCACCACTCCGGCTCCGAGCGCCGTCCTGGACCTGGTTTCGACCAGCAAGGGCTTCATGCTGCCGCGGCTGACCCAGGAGCAGCGCGACGCGATCGTCGGCCCGGCCGACGGACTGGTCATCTTCAACACGACCACATCCTGCATCGAATTCTACGTGGGCGGCAACTGGCTGGCCCTGTGCGGCTCGGGATGCGTGGTCGACGAGTGCGACGAGGGCGATGCTTCGTGCGTCGATCTGCCCGGCGGCGGTGTCGGGTTCAGGTACTGCGTCGTCGACGAGCACGGCTGCGGCACGTGGGCGACCGAGGACTGCGACGACGGCAACGCCTGCACCGTGGACTACTGCGATCCGGTTCTGGGCTGCATGCACGATCTCATAGTGTGCGACGACGGCAACCCTTGCACGACCGACTACTGCGACCCGGTCGTCGGCTGCGTGTTCGATCCGATGCCCGACGGAACCCCCTGCGGCGACGACATGATCTGCATCGGCGGCGACTGCGTCCCCTGCGGCAACGGGGGCGGCGATTCGTGCGCCGCGGCCGCGTACATGGGAGTGGTGTGCGGGGACGAGGCCCAGAACCAGATCGTCCGCACCGGTTGCGGCGGCGGGTGGTTCAGGTTCGATCTCAGCGAGTGCTCGTCGGCGCTGGTCGATCTGAACTACGCAGTGCAGTTGATCCAGCCGTCCGGCGCCGAATACGACCTGTACATCTACTCCGAGTGCGGCAACCAGATCGCCGCCGGGTCGGGCGGACAGACCCTCTGCGCGGACGGGACCGTCGCGGACGGTTTCGCCACCGACGACTCCCGGGAGATCTTCGTGGAGGTCAGGATGATCTCCACGAGCACCGCCGACACCTGGGAGTTGAGGGTGCTGGGAAACACGCTCTGCGACTGAGCAAAGTCAGCCGCGGGAAAATATCCTCGCCCGTCATCGAACGCGGAAGCGAGGATCCGCAATGACTTTCCGTAAGATTTCTCCGGCGGCCGCAACGGCCGTGTTCTGCCTGTTCGCCTTCTCCGCCGCCTTCGCCCAGTGGATTCCCGACGGCGTCCAGGTCACCTCCGACGCGGCCAGCCAGATCCAGCCCTGCTTCGTTCCCGACGACGAAGGCGGCGTGTTCGTGGCGTGGGCCGACATGCGCAACGGGAACTGGGACATCTACACCCAGCACTACGACCGGGACGGCAACGCCCTGCTCGCGGCCGGCGGCGAGCCCGTCTGCACCGAGGCCGAAACCCAGTGGATGCCCCAGATCTGCACCGACGGCAGCGGCGGGGCCTTCGTAGCCTGGCTCGACTTCCGGCCGATCACCAGCGCGGACATCTACGCCCAGCGACTGGATCCGAGCGGCATGCCCCAGTGGACCGCCGGCGGACGTCACGTCTGCAACGCGGACGACCACCAGTACAACTTCCACATCGCCTACGACGGCTTCGGCTGCATGGTCGCGGCCTGGGTCGACCGCCGCCACAGCCCGTACGAGATCCGCGCGCAGCGGATGAACACCGACGCCGCGCTGCAATGGGCCGAGGACGCCCTGCTCGGCTATCCCTCGAACGACCTGCGCAACGTGCGGGTGGTGGTCCACCCGGGCGCGACGGTGAGGTCGTCCCGCGTATCAGTGGTCTACGACAGCTACGCCTCGCTCGAGTTCGAGACCTACCTGCAGCGGCTGACCCTGGACGGGGCCGTGCTGTGGGGCAAGCACGGCAATCTGCTCTGCTCCGGCGGGGGGAACGACCAGGTCCGGGACATGCTCGCGACCGGCGCCGCCGGCACGATCATCTCCTGGTGCAACAGCGTGGCCGGCGTTTTCCACGCCTACCTGCAGAGCTACGACAGTCTCGGGAGCCCGCTCTGGGGGACCTCCAGGCTCGACGCCGGGGCCATGACCTACTACGAGGACATCGCGCCAACCATGGCCGGCGACGGATCCGGCGGCTGCTACGTGACCGCAGGCGCCGGCGTTCATCACGTCGATGCGGCCGGAACCCTGATCGACCTCGACGACCTGATCGACGTGCCGGGAACCGGAGCCTCCGACGGTTGCCCGGTGGTGCTGGCCGACGGCTGCGTTGCCGTCCTGTTCCAGAAGGACGACGGCGCGGATCACAGCTTCGAGAAGAACCACCTGCAGAAGTTCGACGTCGCCTCCAGGTTGCGCCTGTGGGGGGACGGCGGGGCGCCGCTGACCAGCCTGGCGATAGAGGACTTCCCCGATCGCCCCCTGGTGATCGGCGACTATATCTGGGCGACGTGGAGCGACGCCCGCAACGGGAACAACGACGTGTTTTTGCTGCGCTACGACCAGAACAACGCCTTCTACTACGCGGCCGAACCGGTGATCGAATCGGTGACGGACGTTCCCGCCGACGAGGGGGGCTGGGTCAGGCTCGGCGTGCGGGCCTCGGACTGGGAGGAGATACCGGAGGCGCCGGCGTCGGTGATTTACTACAACTCCTGGCGGCGGATCGCCCCGACGGCGAAGTCGTCCGGCGCGATCACCTCGCCCGATGACGACAGGCTCTTGCTGCTACAGGATGCGGAGTCGTCGGCCGGCCTAGCCGTGACCGGAGCGGCGGCCGCACTGCTCGGCCTGCCGGACGGCGACTGGGAGTCGCTGGGGATGCACCCGGCGCTGCTGGAGCCCCGCTACACCTTCCTCGTTCCCACCCGGACGGACTCGACGGACGGGAACCTGCCCCGGGAGGTCTACTGCGTCACCGCGCACGCGCCCGAACCGGGAACGTACTTCGCCTCCGCTCCGGACAGCGGCTATTCGGTCGACAACCTGGCGCCGGGGATTCCGCTCGGGCTGACCGGTGCGGCTTCCTACTCTCCGGAGGGCCTGGACCTGGCCTGGAATCCGGTCGTCGCGGCCGACCTGGCCTGTTACCGGGTCCACCGCGCCTCCGACCCGCTGTTCGCGCCGGCCCCGGAAAACCTGGCGGCCACGGTGACCGCGGCCGGGTGGTTCGATGCGGAATGGAGCGCCGGCTCGGATCTGGTCTACAAGGTCGCGGCCTGCGACCGTCACGGGAACGTGGGCGAGTTCGCAGTTCTGGTGCCAGAAGGTGTCACCGGCGTCGGCGGGGCGGTCCCCGGCCGAGCGCGGCTGATGCAGAACTCGCCGAACCCGTTCAACCCGTCCACCACGATTCGCTTCCGGCTGCCCGCCGCAGCGCAGGTGGAGCTGTGCGTCTACGATCTGTCCGGCCGTCCCGTCAGGCGTTTGCTTGCAGGCGAATCCCGGACGGCCGGCGGCCACGCCGTGGTCTGGGACGGCAGGGACGACCGCGGCCTGCCGGTCGCCTCGGGTTCTTACGTCTACCGTCTGGTCGCCGGCGATTTCAGCCGGGCCAGGCTGATGTCGCTGGTCAGGTAGGGAGGGATCGATGGGAATCTTACCCGGCCGGCGTGATGACGATCTGGACCGCGTTCAGGCGTCCGGGGTGGGCCGCCCGAGCATTGGAATATTTTTGAATTAATGATAGAATCATACATCTCGCCCATCGGATCTCTAAATGGCGCCGCGGGCGGAATATTCCGCCCGCGGCGCTTCCTGTTTCAGCCGACTGCCGGTGACTGCGCGGTGGCCGCGGGGAGAGTGTCTGATGAGACGCCTTTCGTCGATCGGATTCGCCTGCGTTCTTCTGCTTTCCGCTCCCGCCCTCTGCGGACAAATCGATTTTTCCGGGATGAAGGCCCCGGTCGAACCCGATGCGCAGGCGCAGCGGCAGGTTCAGTCTGAGCCGAACGCACCGGCCTCCGGCGAGGCGTCGGTGATCCGGGTGCCGGGCGATCAACCCACCATCCAGGCCGCGGTCGACGCCGCCGTCGCCGGCGACAGCATCCTGCTCAGTCCCGGCAATTATTTAGGGTGCGACATCCTGGTCACCAAGCAGCTCGCATTCTCGGTCGACGGGGGAACTGCGACAATCGCTGCGTACTGTGCCGGCAGGGTCTTCAACTTCTCGAACGTCGCGGGCACGTCGAGCATCGAGAACATCAGATTCTGCTATGGCAATTCCGGCGAGTATTTCGGCGGCGCCGTGCGCGTCTACAGGTCGCAGCTGAACGTCGCCGACTGCGTCTTCGACAACAACCGGGCCCACGCCGGCGGCGCGGTCTACGCCTATGAATCCAGCGTCGAGTTCACCGGCTGCGAGTTCATCGCCAATGTAGGCGAGGGCGGCGCCGTGTACGTCCACACCGGGTCGTCGGCGCTGTTCGACAACTGCGTCTTCACCTCGAATCTGGCCCAGGACGACGATCCCGGCGAGGACTCCGGCGGCGCGATCCTGGCCTGGGACGAATGCCGGGTCACCGCGCTCGGGTGCGAGTTCACCGACAACGAGGGCTGGCTGGGGGGCGCGATATCCGCCAACGACAGCTGCACCGTGGAGATGGCCGGATGCGTCGCCACGGACAACCGGGCCGACCAGGGCGCCTTCCTCAATGCGGCGTTCTCCACCGACGTCCAGGTGCGAGACTGCCTGATCCACGCCAACACCATTACCGACACGCCGTCGGAGTATTCCGGCATCGTCCACGTCCAGGTCGACGATCCGGACCTGACCACCAGCGTGCAGTTGACGGGCAACACCCTGGCCCTGAACGACTGCGGCAGCGTCGGGAGCGGCTTTGCTGTCCTGGTGGTGGATTACCCGGATCCCTCCCCCTACGTCCTGGAGGTCGGCAACAATCTGGTGGCGAACAACGACGGAGCCGCCTTCAACGCCCGGGACGACTTGACCGCAACGGTGTCCTGCAACGACTTCTTCGCCAACTCCGCCGGCGACTGGACTGGCCCGATGGCTCCATACGCGGGCGCCGACGGCAACCTGTCGGTCGATCCCCTCTTCTGCGATCCGGCCGACCCGCAACAGGGCCTGGCCGACTGGTCGCCCTGCCTGAACGCGGGTGAGTGCGGCGTGATCGGCTCACTGGATGCCGGCTGCAGCATCGAGTTCGCCGAGGTTTCCGCCGGGTTGCCGGTCCTGGTCGACGGTTCGGTCGAATGGGGCGACTACGACAACGACGAGGACCTGGACTTCGTCATCACCGGCATCAGCATCAACCCCACCGGGTACCACACCCGGATCTATCGCAACGACGGCGGATCCTTCACCGACATCGATGCCGACCTGTTCGGAGTCTTCGATTCCTCGGTTTCGTGGGGGGATTGCGACGGCGACGGCGATCTGGACCTGCTGTTGTCGGGTCGGGGACAGGCCGGCGTCGATTCCGCCGCGGTCTACCGCAACGACGACGGCGTCTTCACCGACGTCGCCGCCGGCCTGCCCGGTAAATGGGGCGCGTCGGTCGCCTGGGGCGACTACGACAACGACGGCGACCTGGACATCCTGCTGACCGGCGACGCGCACGATTCATCCGTTTCACTGTTCCGCAACGGCGCCGGCACGTTCGTTCCCGATGACTCGGCCCTGCCGGGGTTCGTGGCGGGGTCGGCGGAATGGGGCGACTACGACAAGGACGGGGATCTGGACATCCTGCTGACCGGTTATTCCGATTACCTGGACGTCTCGCGGATATACCGCAACGACGGCGGAGAATTCACCGACATCGAGGCGGGGTTGATCGGCGTCAGCTCCGGCTCCGGAACCTGGGGCGACTACGACGCCGACGGCATTCTTGACAGCTTCGTTGCCGGCCACGACCTGCACGCTGCCGACGGCGGGTGCTTTGTCGCCGCCGTCTACCGCAACGACGCGGGGGTGTTCACCGATATCGGCGCCGGGCTGCTGCCGACGACGGACGCGGCGGCGGCCTGGGGCGACTACGACAACGACGGCGACCTGGACATAATGCTCGCTGGCAGAACCTCGGCCGGAGGCTCGGCCAGGGTCTACCGCAACGACAACGGATCTTTCGCCGACACCGGGGGCGATTTCACCGGCGTGACGGATCCCGCCGCCGCCTGGGGCGACTACGACGGCGACGGCGATCTGGATCTGCTGGTGGCCGGAAATCCCGCGGCCGGCGGTGCGGAATGCAGGCTGTACCGGAACCTTTGCCCCCATCCCGACGCCGCTCCCGCCGCGCCGGCCAACCTGGCGGCGACCGTCGACGGACCGTTCGCGACCTTCGGCTGGGACGGGGCCACCGACCCGGAAACCCCGGCCGGCGGCCTGTCCTACAACCTGCGCATCGGCTCCGCGCCGGGCGGCGGCGATATCCTGGCCGCCATGTCCGACCCGGCCACCGGACTGCGGCGTGTCGCCCGCGCGGGCAACTGCGGCCACCGGCTGGAGTGGACGGTCGCGCTGCCCGAGGGAGATTACTACTGGAGCGTTCAGGCGGTCGACGGCGGCTTCGCCGGCTCGCCGTTCGCCCCCGAAGCCGTCGTCAGCGGCTCGCCGACCGGACTCGGAGATCCGCCCGGACGGTTGGTCCTGCTGGGCGCTGTGCCCAATCCCTTCAATCCTCGCACTTCGATCTCGTTCGAGTTGCCGGAACCGGGCCCGGCCACTCTGAGGATATACGACCTGCAAGGTGGCCTGGTGCGAACCGTCGTGGACGGCATGATCGATTCCGGCGGCGTCCACGCCGTCGAATGGGACGGCCGGAGCGATTCCGGGAGACGCATGCCGTCCGGAGCCTATCTCTGCCGTCTGACAGCCGGCGGGAGATGCGAAACCCGGAGCATGATGCTGGTGAAGTAGTTCCGCCAGCCTGCCCTTAAGGCAGGCAGCGCCGGTATTTGAGAGGTTGTCCCTGTTTTTGAAATTCCGATCGGCGACTTGATTCGGTTTCCGAACATAGTATAATGTTATCCTGTGTGTAGTTCCCGATCACCGGCGGTAGACTTCCGCCTCATCACGGCTCCGCGCCCAGGAGGCCCCCCTTGACCCGGAACAAGTCCCGTTCTTTTCTCGGCGGCCTCTTTTTGGCCATGGCGGCGGCTTCCCTCATCGCCCTGCCCGCCGCTGCGTCCTGGTCGCTGGTCTGGTCGGACGAGTTCGACGGCTCGAGCCTGGACCCCGCGAACTGGACTCCCGACATCGGCGACGGCTGCCCGAACCTCTGCGGCTGGGGCAACAACGAGCTCGAGTACTACCGCTCCGAGAACATCCAGGTGACCGGCGGCAACCTGGTGCTCACCGCCAAGGAGGAATACTACGGCGGCCGCGCCTTCACCTCCGGCAAGGTCACCACGCGCAACAAGCAATCCTTCCTCTACGGCCGGATCGAGATGCGGGCCAAGCTCCCCTACGGCAACGGGATGTGGCCCGCGTTCTGGATGATGCCGCAGGACGACGTCTACGGCGGATGGGCGGCCAGCGGCGAGATCGACATCATGGAATCGGCGAACGACATGTCCTCGATCGGAGGGACGCTGCATTTCGGGGGCACCTATCCCGAGAACACCTCGACCGGCGGCTCGTACAGCCCGGGCGGAGCGAACTTCTCGGACGACTTCCACGTCTACGCCATCGAGTGGGAGCCCGACGTCATGCGCTGGTACGTGGACGGCAACCTCTACTCGACGAAATACAGTTCGCAGTGGTATTCGGCTTCCGCGCCCGCAAATCCGCGCGCGCCCTTCGACCAGGAGTTCTACATCATCCTGAACGCCGCGGTGGGCGGCTGGTACACCGGGTGCACGAGCTCCGGCTGCGTCACCGATGATCTGCCGCAGCAGTTCGTGATCGATTACGTCCGGGTCTACGAGGACATCGACAACTTCCCGCCGACGGTCGCGATCACCTCGCCCGCACCGGGCGCCGCGATTCCCGCCGGGGACATCGTGATCGAGGCGGCCGCCGAGGATTCCGACGGGACCGTCGTTAAGGTCGAGTTCTACCGGAACGACACCTACCTCGGCGAGGACACGGCCTCTCCCTATTCCTTCACCTGGGCCTCGGCGCCCGACGGCTGCTACGAGATCGTGGCCAAGGCGACCGACGATCTCGGCGCAACGGGCACCGACATGATCGACATCACCGTCGGGGCCGGCTGCGGCCAGGAATCCTATCTCGGCTACCCGCACGCCATCCCGACCCGGATCCAAGCCGAGGACTTCGACGTCGGCGGCGCCGGTGTCGCGTACAAGGACGCCGACGTGGGCAACAACGGCGCGCAGTACCGCACCTCCGAAGACGTCGACATCGAGATCTGCTACGACGCCGGCGGCGGATACGGCGTGGGTTGGCTCGAAGAGGGCGAGTGGCTGGAATACACCGTGAACGTGCCGGTCGGCGGGGAGTATCCGATCGATATACGGGTCGCGTCGCTGATGACCGGGGGCGTCTTCCATCTGGAGTTCGACGGCGTGGACCGGACCGGCGAGGTCACGGTGCCGGTCACGACCGGATGGCAGAACTGGGAGACGGTCTCGACGACCGCGGTGCTCGCGTCCGGCGAGCATGTGATGAGGTTCGTGCCAGAGACCGACGGCTTCAACGTCAACTGGTTCGAGTTCCCGGCGGCGCCCACCGCGGTCGCCCCCGGACTGCCGGCCAGGGGCTACGCCCTGCATCCCTGCTATCCGAATCCCTTCAATCCGTCGACGACCATCGGCTACGACCTGCCCGAGCCGGCGACTGTCGAGCTGGCCGTCTACGACGTGGCCGGCAAGCTGGTGCGGACGCTGGTCTCGGGCGCGGCCGTCGAGGCCGGGCGCCACGAAGTCGTCTGGAACGGACGCGACGGAACCGGAAGGATCGCGGCGGCCGGCGTCTATTTCTGCCGTCTGGAGGCGGGCGGATACGCCGAGACGCGGCGGATGATGCTGGTGAAGTAGGTCTCTCGAAAAAAACGGCCGGCGAGGTTCAGGCGAGCGTGCGCCTGGTCCTCGGCGGCCGTTCCGTTTCGGCTATCGCCCTTCCCGATCCGGGCCGCCCGGCCCGTTCTCGCCCATCAACTCGCGGATCTTGCGCCGCTCCCAGGATTTGCCCAGAGGCCCGTTCTCGATGAAGACCGATGCGCCGTGGAAGGCCACCGCGATCCCCCATCCGATCAGCGGCCAGAAGAACCACCAGCGGCCGGGAGACGTCATCCAGTTCAGGGCGAACAGGAAGATGCGGTGCCCGGAAATCGGTCCTGGGCATGACGCCGGGGGCACTCGGTGGCGACGCGATCGGATCGACCCGGAGCCCGAGAATTCCCTTTGCGTTATGTCCGGCCGGGAATTACGATATGCGATGCCGAAGGAGGGCGTCGTGAAACGCAAATACGCGGTGAAGGGCCGGATCTGGATCGACGGCGGCGAGGGCACTTTCCTGGGCTACGGCCGGGTGGTGCTGCTCGAAAGGATCGCAGAACACGGCTCGATCAGCGCGGCCGCCCGCTCGATGGACATGTCCTATCGCCACGCCTGGCAGCTCGTGGATTCCATGAATCGCCAGAGCGACCGGCCCCTGGTGGAGAAGAGCGCCGGCGGCAAGGGCGGCGGCGGGGCGGTCGTGACCCCGGCGGGACGGGAAGCCGTCCGGATCTTCTGGAAGGCCTACGAAGCGTTCCAGGAGTTCCTGGCCCGCGAGTCGGATCTGTTGAAGTAGTTTTTTTCGCCGGCGTTATACCTGTCGGGGAATAGCGATCGGCGGGCCGGATTGCCCGCTGTCGATGGATGATCAGCGAATCGAAAGGCGCCGAGGCACCATGAGCACACGCAGCGTACTTGGAAATCTCCTGCCGCCGATGATCTTCGCGCTCTGCGCCGTCACCGCGCAGGCCGCCGAACTCCGCTCGCAGATCAGCGCGCAGGCCCCGGAAGAGATGATCGTCTGCGCGGACCGGGAAGACGAGAAGCCGGTCGCGATCGTGAGGCGGATCGACGCGGTGGAGATCGAGAACCGCGGCGCCCGAACCCTGGACGAGGCCCTCGATCTGCTGCCCGGCCTGGGCATCTACACCGGCGGCAAGGGAGTGCCCCGGATCGAGATGCGCGGCCTGCGCAGCCGCCAGCTGCTGCTGCTGATCGACGGCGTGCCGCTCAACTCGGCCTTCGACGGCCAGTTCGATCCCGGCATCGTTCCGGTGGAGAACATCGCCGAGATCAGGGTCGCCTACGGCAACAGCTCGGTGCTCTACGGCCCGGGCGCGGTCGGCGGGGTCATCGACATCATCACCCGCAGCGGCGGGGAAGGCGTGCGGGGATCGGTGCAGCAGGAATTCGGCGAGAACGTCGATTTCCACGGCCGCTACTCGGTATCCGGCGGCGGCGAGAAATATGATTTCCTGGTCAGCGCCACCGTCCAGGAGACCGACGGATTCGAGCTCGCGGACGATTTCGATCCGACCACGTACGAGGACGGCGGGCTGCGCGAGAACAGCGACGCCACGCGCAGGACGCTGTACGCGAAGGCCGGCTGCAGCCCGAACGACAGGCTGCGCCTGGGACTGGCCTTCAACCGTTTCGAGGGCGACTACGGCCGGCCGCCGCGGATCTTCGACCAGTCGGATCCCTTCTCGTCGAAGGTCGTCTACGAGCGCATGGACGACTACGAGGGCACGACGGCGCAGATTTCGGCGGAATACGACATGCCCGGGCCGTTCAGCTTCGAGTCGCGGGTCTACGCCAACCGGATCGAGGAGACGCTGGTCGCCTACGCCGCCGACACCAGCAGCGCCCGCGGCGAGATGAAGGTCCGCGGCCTGGACACGCGGATCGCCTACCATCACGAACGCTTCGGCGACGTCACGGCCGGACTGCTGGCCAAGAAGGAACTGTGGGAGGACGACGGCTCCGGGGACGAGATCGGCAACCCGACCTACACCGCGGCGCTCGAATACGAGAAGACCGTCGTCGCCGGCCTCGATGCTGTCGCGGGCGCGGGCCGGCACTGGTTCGAGAAGGACTCGGGCGGCGATGTCGCCGACTGGAGCTGGCAGGCCGGTCTGCGGTACGAGCTCGACGGCCGGACCACGCTCAGCGGATCGGCCGCGCGCAAGGTGCGGTTCCCGACCATCAAGGATCTCTACGACCGGAAGATCGGCAACGCCGCCCTGGAGGCCGAGAACTCGCGCAACTTCGAGCTGGGAATCGCACGGCGCCTGCCGTTCGGAGCCTGCGTCGGAATCACCGGATTCGTCAACGACGTCAAGAACTTCATCCAGAAGGACGTGTTCACCGAGGTCAACGAGAACCGCGACCACTATCTGTTCCGCGGCGTCGAGACGACCGTCGAGATGCGGCCGGGCGGCGGGTGGTTCGCGCGGGTCGCGTACACGTACACCGACAGCGAGGACAGATCGCCGGGCAGCGATTACGACGAGATCCAGTACACTCCCCGCGACAAGTTGACGATCGAGGGCGGGTATCGCTTCGACCGCGGGCTGATGCTGAACGCCTCCTTGCGGCATGTCGACCGCCAGTACCACTATTCCCGGAAAGCGCCCACCGAGAAGCGCGAGCTGGGTTCCTACACCGTGGCGAACATCAGGGTGTCGCAGACGCTCTGCGGCGACCGGGCCAAGCTCTACGTCGGAGTCGACAACCTCTTCGACGCGAACTACTCGACCGCCTACGCCTATCCCCAGGCCGGCCGGTTCGTCTACGGCGGGCTGAAATTCGGCGTGTGACACGTTTCCACGGGGCCGGGCTCCGCGGACGAAGAACGAAGGAATCAAGATGAAGCTGCAATCGCGGATCACGATGACGATGCTGGCGGCGGCGCTGCTGACGATGGCCGCGCTGACCGGAACGGCCGCGGCCGCGGACGATGCAACCTCGCCCCCCCGGAAAGATACGGTGCGGACCTGCGTGATCGCCGGCGCCACGATGGTCGGACTGTGGCCCGAGATCTGCGAGCGGTTCACCGCCGCGACCGGCTACGAGGTCGTCCTGGTCGCGACCTCACCCCGGCCCGGGATATCGAAGCATTTCCGGCGGGGCGAGGCGGACCTGATCGCCATGCATTCGGGCGACATCACCACCAACCTGGTCGCCGACGGCTACGGCGTCGGCATGCGGCCCTGGGCGCGCAACGACCTGGTGATCGTCGGGCCCGCCTCCGATCCGGCCGGCATCCGCGGCATGAAGAGCGGCGTCGAGGCCCTGAAGCGGATCGCCGAGACCCGGTCGCCCTTCGTGGACAACCGCGCCAACGGCCCGCGCGAGCTGGGGCACACCCTCTGGAGCCTGGCCGGCGTCGATCCGATCGGCGACTGGGTCATCAAGGAGGAATCCGAGAGCAGGAATCGGAAGCTGGCCTTCGCCGAGCGCAACGGAGCCTACATGATCTTCGGCCGGATGCCGGTGACCCATCGCAAGGTGGCGGTCGGCGGCATGGAGATCATGGTCGAGGACGACCCGGCCATGCGCCGGCCCTACATCGTGATGACGGCCAACCCCGAGGTCTTCCCCGACGCCAACGTCGAGGGGGCGCTGGCGATGGCCGACTTCATGCTGTCGAAGGAGATCCAGGAATTCCTGCTGACCTTCGGCCTCGAGAAGAACGGCGGCAAGCCGGTGTTCTACCCGGTGTGGCCCTACGGAGAACGCGTGAACCAGTAGTCGGCGGGGGGATCTGCACGATGGAGAAAAGGCCGGCGTCCGCGAGGGCGCCGGCCTTCTTGTCGATGACGGCCGGGATCCGGCCCGCCGCGGCCGCTCAGCCGATGTTCCGCAGCAGCTCGGCGTTGGTCGGCCGCTCCTCCATCAGCTTCAGCAGGCCCTCGATCGCCTGGCGCGGGGTCATGTCCTGGCCCCGGCGGCGCAGGGTGTTGATGGCGTCCAGTTCATCCGCGTCGTAGAGCAGGTCGTCGCGGCGAGTGCCCGACGCGAGCAGGTCGATGGCGGGGAAGACCCGGGCCTCGGCCAGCGACCGGTTCAGCACGATCTCGCAGTTCCCGGTGCCCTTGAACTCCTCGAAGATCAGGTCGTCCATGCGCGAGCCGGTATCGATCAGTGCGGTGGCGATCACCGTCACCGAGCCCCCGTTCTCGATGTTGCGGGCCATGCCGAAGAAGCGGCGCGGAATCTCCAGGGCGCGCGAATCCAGCCCGCCGGTCATCGTCCGGCCCGAGCCGGCTCCGTGGGCGTTGAAGGCCCTCCCCATGCGCGTGATGCTGTCGATCAGCACCACCACGTCATGGCCGCATTCCAGTTCGCAGCGGACCTGGGCCATGGTCAGGTTCGCCAGCCGGACGTGATCCTCCAGCGTCTGGTCGCTGCTGCTGGCCAGGACCTCGGCCGGCACGCGGCGCCGGAAATACGTCACCTCCTCGGGGCGCTCGTCGATCAGCAGCGCCACGACGCGGGTCTCGGGCGAGTCGGCGTGGATCCCCAGCGCGATGTCCTCGAGCAGCTGGGTCTTGCCGGCCTTGGGCGGCGAGACGATCAGCCCGCGCGTGCCCCGGCCGACCGGAGCGAAGAGTTCGACCAGGCGCATCGAAGGATTGCCGCCGTCGCCCAGCCGGAAGCGCCGGTCGGGGTTCACGGCGGGCAGATCCTTCAGGGGAGCGCGTTCGCCGAAGGCCGCGGGCGCCAGATCGCAAACGCTCTCGACGTCGGTCAGCTTGAAGCCGCGCTTGCCCAGCGCGGCGGAGCCGACGACCCTGGCGCCGGCGGTCAGGCCGAAACGCCCGATGAGCTGGCGCGGGACGAAGGCGTCCTTGGGATCGGGGCGGAATGAACGGTCGGGGTCGCGGAGGTATCCGTCATTGTTGCGGAGGATCTCCAGGACGCCGGAGCTTTTGTCGGGCATGCCATGCATTTTCGTGGGAGGGTGAAGGCGAACGCGGATTGCGGTTTACGCGGCCATTCTACAACAGGATGATCCGGGAGGCCAGGTCATGTGGAGCTTTGCCGCCCGCCCCGCTCCGGCCCCCGGTCGATCCGGGTGCCGGAAGCGGTGCGGCCTCGAAGAGCAAGGGGATTCGGCGGGAGAAGGGCCCTGTCAGCGATACAGCGACTTCAGCTCGCCCCAGCTGCCGCCGTCGTTCGGAACGACGATCTCCTCGAGGGTCCAGGTGTTGCCGACCGCGGCGGGCATGTAACCGGTTCCGCCGACGATCGTATAGCTGCTCACTTCATCGCGCCAATCGGAGACGCCGGCCTCGAAACCCTCGTTGCGCACGAAGCCCACACCCCAGGCGAACCAGTAGGATTCCAGCACGACGCCGGGGTTCGAGACCATCTCCACGTCCACGCGCAGGCAGTCGAAGGTGCCGGCCGCGGTGGTGATGGTCTCCTCGGACACGACCTCGGCCACGGTCTCGTCGCCTTCGTCGGTGGCGAGGGAGGTCCAGGTGTCGCCGACGTTCATGGGCGCGGTCGGCACGAAGTACTGGGCCGTCGGAACGATGTTCCATTCCTGGCTGCCGTATTCGCGATTGGCTCCGAATCGGAGTTTCGAGGCGTCTTCGTACAGGAAGATGCTGGCGCCGGAACCGTTGGAAGGTGTGCTGTGGACCACCCAGCCGGCCTGTCCGGCGAGGGTGCTGTCGGCGGCGACGGTCAGGACCTCGTCCGCCATCGCGGGCGCGGCGGCGATCAGCAGCAGCATCAGGGACAGAACGATAGCTTTCGGGCGCAGCATGGAAGCCTCCGGGTGATGTGAACGAAGAAACGAGAATCCTGGATTCTCTGGCGATCATCATGATTGCGGACAACAAGCATAACATATGATTCCAATGGCGCGAATGATCAACTGAATACGGTCCCCGACTCCGCGCTTTGAATCCGAGCCCGGCTCTGGCATATTCGAAGCCCACGAGTTCGCGGCGGCCGCGGCGGATCATCCCGCGGTCCCGATCGCCTCGACAAGCCCACCGGAAAACACGAAGGGAACGCGCAGATGAACAGAACGACCTCGATCCTGATGCTCGGTACCGGAGCGCTGCTCGTGCTCTTCGCCTGTTTCGGCTGTTCGCCGCAGACCGGCGAGGAGGTTGCGATGACCGATAATCCCCTGCTGCAACCCTACGGCACGAACTTCGACGTGCCCCCGTTCGACCGCATCGAGCCCGAACACTTCGAGCCGGCATTCGAAGAGGGCATGAAGCGGGAGAAGGCCGAGGTCGAGGCCATCGCCGTCAATCCCGAGCCGCCCACCTTCGAGAACACGATCGCGGCGCTGGACCGCGCGGGCCTGTTGCTCGGCGAGGTGACGACGATCTTCCACAACCTGACCGGCGCCAACACCAACGAACAGCTCCAGGCGATCAACAAGCGGATGTCGCCCCGGCTGGCGGCCCACGGCGACGAGCTGCGTCTGGACAAGCGCATCTTCGACCGGGTGAAGGCCGTCTACGACGCGCGCGCGGATCTGGATCTGGACTCCGAGCAGGCCTTCCTGCTGGAGAAGATCTACAAGCGCTACGTCCGCAACGGGGCCCTGCTGAACGATGAGCAGCAGGCGCGCCTGAGGGAGATCAACCAGTCGCTTTCGGCGCTGCGGGTCGAGTTCGGCGACAACCTGCTGGCCGAGACCAACGGCTTCGAGCTGGTCGTCGACGACGAGGCCGACCTGGCCGGCCTGCCCGCCTCGGTGGTCGAGACCGCGGCCGAGGCCGCCGCCGCCGCGGGCCACGAAGGCGCGTGGCTGTTCACGACCCACAAGCCGAGCATGCTGCCGTTCCTGACCTACGCCGAGAACCGCGACCTGCGCCGGCGCCTCTACACCGCCTACACCATGCGCGGCAACAACGGCAACGAGCACGACAACACCGGCGTCATGTCCGAGATCGTCGACCTGCGGGTCGAACGCGCGCATCTGCTGGGCTACCAGACCTACGCCGACTACGTGCTGGAGAACAGGATGGCGGGCACCCCGGAGAAGGTCTACGAGCTGCTCGACCTGCTGTGGGAGTCGGCGCTGCCGGTGGCCAAGAAAGAGGTCGTCGAGATGCAGGCGATCATCGACGCCGAAAACGGCGGCTTCGAGCTCGCATCCTGGGACTGGTGGTTCTACGCCGAGAAGCTGCGCAGGCAGAAGTACGAGCTCGACGACAACGAACTGCGTCCCTATTTCCAGCTCGACAAGGTGCGCGAAGGCGTGTTCTGGGTGGCCAACCAGCTCTACGGGCTGACCTTCGAGCCGCTGGAGGGCATGCCCAAGCCCCATCCCGAGGCCCAGGTCTTCGAGGTCAAGGAGGCCGACGGCTCGCATTGCGCGGTCATCTACATGGATTTCCATCCGCGGGCCAGCAAGCGGCAGGGCGCGTGGTGCACCTCCTACCGGCGGCAGAACCGGGCCTTCGGCGAAGAGGTCGATCCGGTCATGAACGTGGTCTGCAACTTCACGCGCCCCTCGGGCGACGTGCCGGCGCTGCTGAGCCTCGACGAGGTCGAGACCATCTTCCACGAATTCGGCCACGCCCTGGACGGCATGCTCTCGAACGTGACCTACCGCACCACGTTCCGGTCGGCCGACTTCTCCGAGCTGCCCAGCCAGATCATGGAGCACTGGGCCCTCGAACCCGAAGTGATGCGGCATTACGCCAAGCATTACCGGACCGGCGAGACGATTCCCGACGCGCTGATCGCCAAGATCGAGGGCAGCGGCCACTTCAACCAGGGATTCGCCACGGTGGAATATCTCGCGGCGAGCCTGTTGGACATGAAGCTGCACACCCTGGCCGAGCCGGCCGGCCTCGACGTGATGGCCTTCGAGAAGGAATACCTCGACGGCATCGGCCTGATCGACGAGATCGTCCCGCGGTACCGTTCGAGCTATTTCGCGCACGTCATCGGCGGATACGCGGCCGGATACTACGGCTACATCTGGAGCGGAGTGCTGGACTGCGACGCCTTCGAGGCCTTCCGCGAGACCAGCCTCTTCGACCAGGAGACGGCGCGGCGCTTCCGCACTTCGGTCCTGGAGCGCAACGGCACGGCCGACTTCATGGAGATGTACACGGATTTCCGCGGCCGCGAGCCGGTCATCGAGCCCTTGCTGCGCCAGAGGGGGCTGATGTAGATCGCCCGGTCCGGGATGCACGGTCACCAGCGGCCTTGACTCCGGGTCCGCGATGTCGGTAGTCTCGGCGATGTGATCCCAAGTCTTCCTCGCCCATTCCGGCATGGAGGTGTGGCGTGAAGAATCTGGATGTCGTCGTCGCCGTGTTGCTCGTGATCGGCGGATTGAACTGGGGTCTGGTGGGCCTGTTCAAATTCGATCTGGTGGCCGCCATCTTCGGCGGGCCCGAGGCGTTCCTCTCGAGGGTCGTCTACACGATCGTGGGGCTGTGCGCCGTCTACCAGGCCTTGATGTGGAAAGGGATCCGGAGCCGCTGGGCCCGCGGCTGATCCGTTTCCGTCGTGATTCCGGCCGCGAGGCCGGATCGGGGTCGAGGAAGTCCGGTTCTTCGGGCTTCCTCGCCTTTTTATCGCACTCCGATTCCGCGGGAGGTTCGCGGTGAGCATCCACATCGGCGCCGAAAAGGGGCAGATCGCTCCATCGATCCTGTTGCCGGGCGACCCCTTGCGGGCCCGGTTCTTCGCCGAGACCTTCCTGCAGGACGCGGTCTGCTTCAACGAGATCCGGGGCATGTACGGCTACACCGGCACCTACGACGGCCGGCGGGTCTCGGTGATGGGCACGGGCATGGGCATGCCGACCTTGGCCATCTACGTACACGAGCTGATCACCGAATACGACGTCAGCACGCTGATCCGCGTCGGCACCTGCGGCGCGATCCAGCCCGGTCTCGACGTCGGCGACATCGTCTTGCCGATGTCGTCCTCGACCAACTCCAGCATGAACCGGCGCCGTTTCGGCGGCCTGGATTTCGCGCCGACGGCCGACTTCGATCTGCTGCTGAAGGCCTACCGGGCCGCCGGCGAGCGGGGGGCGAAGGTCCACGTGGGGGGGATGCTCTCCTCGGACACGTTCTACGACGAGGATCCCGACTGGTGGCGCGTGTGGGCCGATCACGGCGCCCTGGTCTGCGAGATGGAGACCTCCGGTCTGTACACCCTGGCCGCCCGGCACAAGGTGTCGGCGCTCTCGGTGCTGACGGTCAGCGACAACGTGGTGACCGGCCTGGCCGCCACGGCCGAGCAGCGCGAAAGGGCCTTCCCGCAGATGGCCGAGATCGCGCTGGCCGCCCTGCCCTGATCGATTCCCCGCCATCGGAAGCTTTCGCCCGGGGCGCAGAGCGCTGGTCGGCTCGGCCCCGGGCGATCATGATTTCCGTTTCCGGATTTAGCAGACATCCAGATGCGCGGGTGCTAGGATGCAGCCGACGGCAGTCCTGCAACTGTTCCGGCGCAGACCGGCGCAGACAGATCGTTCCATGGGGGAGGAAGACGATGAAGTGTCTCGACAAATGGCTCATCGGTTCGGGAATCCTCGTACTCGCGCTGGTGATCGCCGGCGCGGCGATCGCCCAGCAGGAGACAGCGCCCGCCCAGGAAGAGCCGGCGCAGGTTTCCGGACAGCTGCCCGAAGAAGTGCTGGTCACCGCCCAGAAGCGCGAGCAGGACGTGCGCGACGTGCCCTCGTCGGTCGTCACGGTCAGCGACGAGAAGCTCGACGTGATCACCTCCGGCGGCCAGGACATCCGCCTGCTATCGTCGCGGGTGCCCAGCCTGCACATCGAATCGTCCTACGGCCGGACGCTGCCCCGCTTCTACATCCGCGGGCTCGGCAACACGGACTTCGATCTGAACGCCTCGCAGCCGGTGTCGCTGGTCTACGACGAGGTGGTGCTCGAGAATCCCATCCTGAAGGGCTATCCGATCTTCGATCTCGAGCGGGTCGAGGTCCTGCGCGGGCCCCAGGGTACCCTGTTCGGCCGCAACACGCCGGCGGGGATCGTGAAGTTCGAATCGCGCAAGCCTTCCCATGAGAGCGGGGGCTTCAGCCGGGTCTCCTACGGCACCTACAGCTCGATCCAGGTCGAGGCCGCCCAGAACGGCTCGCTGGTCGAGGACGTGCTGGCCGCCCGCGTGTCGGTTCTGTACCAGGGCCGCAACGACTGGGTCGACAACACCTACACCGGCCAGGAAAACGCTCTCGGCGGGTACGACGACTTCGCAGGCCGCATGCAGATGCTGCTGACGCCGGCGGACAACTTCAGCGCGCTGTTCAACGTGCACATGCGCAACCTCGACGGCACCGCGCGGCTGTTCCGGGCCGACCTGGTCGAGTCGGGCAGCAACGACATCGTCGACGGCTTCGAGCGCGACAAGATCGCGGTCGACGGCGGCAATGAGCAGCGGGTCGAGGAGCGCGGCGGCGTGGCCAGGCTGGAGTACGACTTCGGCGACGTCACCCTGACCTCGGTCACCGGCTACGAGGACGGCACGATCTACAGCCGCGGCGACGTGGACGGCGGAGTCGTCTACGATTTCGACAACTTCCGCTTCCCCGCCGAGACCGCCGACGGAATCCCCAAGCTGAACCAGTTCACCGAGGAGATCCGGCTGGCCAGCAACGACTGGGAAGACTGGAACTTCCAGGCCGGCATGTTCTACTTCGACGAGGATCTGGAGATCGACACCATCAACTACGACACCCTGGGCGGCGGCGTGCAGAACGGCTACGCCTACCAGCACCAGGAGACGACCGCCTGGGCGGTCTTCGGCACCGTCGACGTGAACCTGACCGACCGCTTCACCGCCTCCGGCGGCGTGCGCTACTCCGACGACGAGAAGGACTTCACAGCCCGGCGCGACGAGTCGCCGATCGGAGCTGATCCGCTGGATCCGATCAAGGTCAACCCGTCCGACGAGTTCGTCAGCTGGGACCTCAGCGGCATGTACGCCGCGACCGAGGACGTGAACGTCTACGGCCGGATCGCCAGCAGCTTCCGCGCCCCGAGCATCCAGGGCCGCCTGCTGTTCGGCGACGAGGTCACCGTGGCCGACACCGAGAAGATCCTGTCGTTCGAGACCGGCGTGAAGTCGAACATCGGGCGGCGGGCCCGGGCCAACTTCAGCGTCTTCTACTACGACATGCAGGACCAGCAGCTGACCGCCGTCGGCGGCGGCGCCAACTTCAACCGCCTGCTGAACGCCGACAAGACCAAGGGCTACGGTTTCGAGGCCGATCTCGAGCTGCTGCCCAGCGACCGGCTGTTCTTCACCGTCGGCGCCAGCTACAACAACACCGAGATCGACGATCCCGATCTTTACACCCAGAAGCCCGGCGCGGCCGGCGTGACGCTGCTCGATCCCGACCATCCGACCGACCCGACCCTGGTCTCGATCGACGGCAACTCGCTGCCCAACGCCCCGGAGTGGGTGTTCAACGTCACCGCCCGCGGCGCGACGCCCCTGGGCGACGACGGCGAGCTGTTCCTGTACACCGACTGGGCGTACCGCAGCGAGGTCAGCTTCTTCCTGTACGAGTCGACCGAGTTCACCGAGGACGGGATGATCGAGGGCGGCCTGCGCATCGGCTACGCGCCCTACGACCACTCCTACGAGGTGGCCGCGTTCGCCCGGAACATCACCGACGTCGAGTACCGCACCGGCGGCATCGACTTCAACAACCTGACCGGGTTCGTGAACGAGCCGCGGTGCTTCGGATTGGAGATGAAGCGGTTCTTCTAGGAGGGATCCGGAAGGCCGGATCGGAATCGGGAGTCCGGAACGGGGCGCCTACTCGAGCGATATCTCAAGCTCGCGCAGGCGCTCTTTTTCGCGCTCGATGTAGGCGATCCACTGCGATGCGGTCTTGCGGCCCCCGGGGGATCTGCGGGCCTGCGCGAAGGCCTCGGTCGCCTCGTCGAGGCGGCCCAGCTCGAACAAGGCCATGCCGGTCATGATCCGCAGTTCGTGGGGGTTGCGAACGCCTCTGTCCAGGGCGGTGCGGGCCGCCGCGACCGCCTGCTCCCATTCGCCGAGATCGGCGTGGCTCTGGGCGATGCGGGCGTGCAGCTCGCCGTCGTCCGACAGGGCGGCGGCCTTCTCCAATGCCTCGATGGCGCGCCGCGGTTCGCGGGCCATGGTCCAGGCCTGCGACAGCAGCCGCCAGTTGCGCGCGTCGCTTTCGATCAGGCCGTCGTCGAGGCCGCGGGCCAGGATGACGCCCGCCCGGTAGGGGACTTCGGCCTGCAGCAGCAGCTGGGCCAGCAGCAGCCGTTCCGATCCCGAAGTCAGGAAACCCTGGGCGAAGGCGGCCTCGTAGGCGGCCAGCTGGCGGCTCTGGTCGCCCATCTCGCCGTAGGTCGACGCCAGATGCAGCCAGTACTCCTTCCGCGGGAATCGCGTCACCAGCGCTTCCAGCACTTCCAGCAGGCGGGGATGATCTCCCTGCTCGTGGTAGAAGGCGCGCAGCAGCGAGTACCAGTTCTCCCGGATCGGCTGTCCGCGCGCATCGGCGATCTCGATGGCCCGCCGGACCTGGACCACGGCGTCGTCCAGCCGTCCGAGCTGGTAGTAGGCCTGGCCCAGCATGACGTGCGCTTCGGGCCCGGGGTTGGTCGCGGCGACGAGCCAGGTTTCCAGCTGTCCGGCGGCCTCGGCGTAGTTCTCCAGATGGAACCAGAGCTGGGCCAGGGTGTAGCGGGTGCCGGCCGCCAGGGCCTCGGGCAGATCCTCCTGCTGCAGGACCTTCCGGTAGGCCTCGACGCTCTCGGGATACATCTGCCGGGAGAAGTAGGCGTAGCCGTAGGCGGTGTAGAGCTGGGCCTTCTCGTGCGGCGCGAGATCCTTCATCTTCGCCACGTCGTCGAGCTTGTCGAAGGCTTCGTCCCAGTCCTCGGCCTCGACCGCCGTCTGGGCCCGGCTGAGCTTGGCGTAGACCTTCTCGCGCATGGCCATGGTCTTGCGCGACGATTCCTGGGCGGTCACCAAGCCGGCGCCTCCCGTCAGCGCCAGCAGGGCCAGCAGCGCAGCCAGGGCGATCGCCGCCGCGCGGATGCGGGCGAGCGATCCGCGCCCGTCGGCCGTTCCGGTCCGGTTGTGACCCCTGGCGCTCAATCAGGACTCCAGCTGATAGCGGAAAAGGTTGCGGACCCCGCGCACCTCGATCGGCTCGCCGTTGACCACGCGGGGGCGGTACTTGAACTTCAGGGCCGCCTCGATCGAGACCTTGTCGAAGATGCCCGAGGGCTCCGACTCGATCACCACCACGTCCTTGGTGGTGCCGGCGGGCGTGACGGTGTATTCGACCAGGCAGTAGCCCTCGATGCCCCGGTTGCGCGCGCCCATGGGATAGACCGGCGCGATCTTGACGATCGGCAGGTAGTCGCCGTCGCTGGCGACCAGGCCGATGCCGCCGATCGAGAGGTCCATCTCGGTCCGCACCGGGGCCACCGGCACCGCGACCGGGACCTCGGCCGGATCCACCGCGTCGACCCGGGGCTGGATCACGTCGGGCGGCGGCGCGTCGGGCTGGACGGGTTTTTCGGGCCGCCGGTCCCGCCGCTGCAGGACCTCCTCGCGCTGGACGCGCACGAAATCGACGAAATGGCGGGTGCCCGATTCGTCGAGCTCGCCCCGCGGCGTGGCGATCAGCACGTGCATGGTGAACAGCACGCCGACGGTGACCACGGCGCCCAGGACGATCGCGATGGCGTATCTGCGGATCATCGCATTCCTCATGGACCGGCCCGCGGCGCCGCGATGGCGACGTCGTAGACCCCGGCCATCCTCGCCGCGTCCATCACCTGCACCAGCACTCCGGTGCGGGCGTCCTCGTCGGCCTGGATCACGACGGTGCCCTGGGGGTTCTCCGAGTGCAGGCGCTCGATGTTCGCGCGCACGGCCCGCGGGTCCACCTGGCGGCGGTCGATCCAGATCGCGCCGCCGGCGTCGATGGCGATCAGGATGTTGGCCTTCTCCATCGCCACGCTGGTCCGGGCCTCGGGCTTGTTCACCTCGATGCCCGACTCCTTGACGAAGGAGGCCGTGACGATGAAGAAGATCAGCATGATGAACACCACGTCGAGCATCGGCGTGATGTTGATCTCCTGCTCGTCGTCGTCCGGCTGCAGGGCCTGGAATCTGCGTAGCATCGTCGACCTCGCACTGCTGGCCCCGGGCTCGCGGGGCTAGTGTTCCAACTCGAAGACGTCGTCCAGCTTCTTCACCGCGCGGTTGGCGGCGCGGGTCAGCAGCGCCGCGGCGAAGACCCCGGACAGGGCGCCGACCATGCCGGCCATCGTCGGGATGGTCGCCTTGGACACGCCGGCGGCCATCGACCGCGCGTTGCCGGTGCCGGACAGGGCCAGCACGTCGAAGACCTCGATCATGCCGGTCACCGTGCCGACCAGGCCCAGCAGCGGACACAGCGCCACCAGGGTCTTGATCAGCGGGATGTTCCCGTGCGCGGCCATCGACAGGCGCGAGACCATGGCGTCGCGGATGCGCCGCGCGTTCCACGACCGGCGTTCGTCGCGAGCCGCCCACTGTTCGCGTTCGCGCTCGACCCGCCGGCCGTGCTCGGTGCGGAAGTACACGACGCGTTCGATGATCAGGATCCACATCAGCAGGATCACCAGGGCGATGACCGCCAGCACCGAGCCCCCGGTCTCCAGGAAGTCGCGGATCGCGATGTAGACGTCGTACGGCACCGGTCTAGCTCCCCTGCTCCGACCGCTCGGCCACGATGCCCGCGCTCTGCTCCTGCAGGATGTGCAGGATGCGCTTGCTGCGGCCCGAGACCAGCGTGTGCAGCAGCACCACCGGGATGGCGACCGTCAGGCCGAGCACCGTGGTCACCAGCGCCTGCGAGATGCCGCCGGCCATCAGCTTCGGGTCGCCGGTGCCGAACAGGGTGATGGCCTGGAAGGTGACGATCATGCCGGTGACCGTGCCCAGCAGCCCCAGCAGCGGCGCCACCACGCTGATGATCTTGATGAACAGCAGCGAGCGCGTCAGCTTCGGCTGCTCGCGGAAGACCGCCTCGCCCAGCTTCAGCTCCAGGGTCTCGATGTCCGCGCCCCGGTTGGCGTCGGCCACCTGCAGCAGGCGGCCCAGGGCGTTGTCGCCGCGGGGCTCGTCGCTGGCGAGCTGCGCGGTGACCTTGCGGCTGGCCAGTCCCAGGCTGATCAGCCTCTCGAGCGCCATCAGCAGCCCGATCACGCCCAGCGCGATGATCACGTAGCCGACCAGGCCGCCCTGGGCGACGCGTTCGCGCAGGCTGGGCCGGTCGAGGTAGGTGGCCAGGATCTGGCCGCGGGTGGGATCGACGCCGAAGGTGACCGGTCCCGTCTCGGCCTCCATCAGCCGGCCGGTGGTCTTGGTGAACCTCCCCTGCGGCTGGCGCGCCATCTCGGAAAGGTGGCCGGTCTCGGGCGTGTACTGCAGGTAAGCGCCGTAGGCCACGATGTTGAAGCCGCCCACGCGGACCACGTCCTGCTCGACCTCGCGGCCGTCTTTGGTGATCACCGCGGCGGGGAACTTCACGACGCGTCCGGTCTCGGTCATCTCCTGCTGCAGGACGTACCACAGCCGCTCGATCTCCTCGATCGAGGGCAGCGAGGAATCGGACGACAGCTTGCGGTTCAGCTCGACCAGGAAATCGGTGCGGCCGGGGAACTGGGCGTTGGTCACCGAGTTCTCCAGCAGGCCCTGGGTGTCGCCGGTGACCTGCTGCAACACGCCGAACAGCTCCTTCAGCGAGCCCATGCGGCGGTGCAGCTGATCGGTGACCTCGACGATCTTCAGGTCGTTGGCGTTGTATTGGTCCTCCAGCTGCTCGCTGCGGCGCTCGGCCCGGCGGTGCTCGGCGCGGGCGGCGTCCAGCAGCTGCTTCTGCCGGTCCAGCGCGGCGCGGAAACGGGTCTCGCGCTCGCGATTCTCGACCTGCTCGCGGGCCCGGCCTTCGCGGACCATGTCCAGCAACTCGTCCAGGTTCTGCGCGGGCTCGGACTGCTGGGCGGCGGCGGCGCCGGCGGCCAGCAGCATCAGCATCCCGATGATCAGGCGGTGGAGCTTCATTTCGCCACCTCCGGGACCGGGATGTCCAGCAGCAGCAGATCCGGGGCCACCAGCTTGCGCGCGATGCGGATGCCGCGACGGACCTGGTTGCGGGCGTCGCCGCCCTTCAGGGGCACCCATCGGCCCGCGGCGCTGTCCCACATCCCGGTCGAGCCGGCGTCGTTGGTCTGGTAGTAGAGCCCGATGCGGCCGAGGCGCAGCATGTCGACCTCGAGCGTCGCGCCGTCGATCTCCAGCGCGTCCTTGTAGGTCTCGATGGTCCGGCCGAAATCGTTCTCGATCTGGAAGGCCTCGGTCAGGCGGCGGAACTTCTCGGCCACCGAGACGTCCGACCGCTCCATCACCGCCCGCAGGCGCTCGATCCGGGTCCGCCGTTCGTCGAGCAGGAACGGCGTGTCCAGCTCGACGAACTGCTCCAGCCCGTCGAACATGCGCAGCATCAGCGGCATGATCTGGCGCTCGACGTCGCCGATCCTGTCGATCGACTCGCGCAGTTCGGCCAGCTCGCGCTGCTGCCCGTCCAGCTGGCGCTCCATGTAGCCGTTGTAGACCTCCAGTCCGTCGAGTTGCTTGGTCAGCTGCTTGTATTCGGATTCGAGGTTCCCGGTCTCGCGCACCGTGGCGTCGATCCGCTGCTGCGAGGTCTTGGCGAGCCGGATGTTTTCGGCTCCGGCGCCCAGGACATCGTCCAGGTCGGACGCGGTCGCCTCGGCCGCGAACATCAGGCCGGTCACGGCGGCCAGCCCGAGCAACAGCGCGACGCGCGGCCCGATTCCCGACCGCGCGGCCTTAGGATCAATCTTCATCCCCATCTCCTGGCTGCGGGGCCGCGAACCCCGTTCGAGAGGCGAAATGGAAGTTCTACCAAGGGACCATATGACAGGAAACCGGGCGTCGCAACGCCGTTGATGCGCGGTTGCGCCCGGTCGAGGGGCTCGGCCGCTAGGAATCGAATTTCTCCATCTTGCTGCGCAGCGTGCTGCGCGGCAGATCGAGAATCCTGGCGGCGTTGGTGATGTTCCCGTCCGCGCGCTCCAGGGCGGAGCGGATCAGTTCGGCCTCGCATCCGGCGATGTAATCGCGGTAGGTCGGGATTTCCGCCGCCGCGCTCTCGATGTCGAAGGCCTTCGACTTCGGCGGGAAGGCCGGTCCGGCTCCGGATGCGCTGCGCAGGGGGCTGTCGAAGAGATCCCGCACCGGCACGCCGGGCATGGCCATCATGCGCTCGACCACGTTCTCCAGTTCGCGCACGTTGCCCGGCCAGTCGTATTCGAGCAGGGCCTCGAAGCAATCGGGCTCCAGCACGAAATCCTCCTTGCCGGTGTGCCGCGCCACGAAATGGCGCACCAGGTCGGGGATGTCCTCCTTGCGCTCGGCCAGGGTGGGCAGATGCAGGGGGATCACGTTGAGCCGGTAGTACAGATCCTCCCGGAACCGTCCGCCGGCGACATGATCCTTCAGATCCACCTTCGAGGCGGTGATCAGCCGGAAGTCCACCGCCTCGGTGGTTCCGCCGCCGACCGGCTCGATCTCCCGTTCCTGGATCACGCGCAGCAGCTTGGCCTGGACGGTGACCGGCAGGTCGTCGATGTCGTCGAGGAAGATGCTGCCGCCGTCCGCCCGCGAGAAATAGCCGGCGTGGTTGTCGATCGCGCCGGTGAAGGCGCCCTTCTTGAAGCCGAAGAGTTCGCTCTCCAGCAGGGATTCGGGGATCGCGGTGCAGTTGACGGCCACGAAGGGGGCGTCCTTGCGGTGGCTGGCGTCGTGGACGGCCCGCGCCACGAGTTCCTTCCCGGTCCCGCTCTGGCCCTGGATCAGCACGTTGTAGTCGCTCGGCGCCACCGTTTCGATGGTCTTGACCAGGTGCTTCATCCCCGGCGAGTTGCCGACGATGCGGCGCTGCCGCTTGTCCTGGAGCTGACGGCGCAGGATCCGGTTTTCCTCCACGACCGCCTGCAATTGCTCGATGCGTCGGACGCGGGCCAGGATCTCGTCGGGCTGGAAGGGCTTGATGACGTAGTCGTAGGCGCCGTTGCGCAGCGCCTCGACGGCGGTCCTGGTCGACGCGTAGGCCGTCATGATGATGACCTTGGCGTCCGGATCGATTTCCCGCGCCCGGGTCAGGACCTCCAGGCCGTCGGGGCCGGGCAGGTTCAGGTCGGTCAGGATCAGGTCGAAGCGGTCGTTGTCCAGAGCGGACAGGGCGAGGTTCCCGTCGGGACAGGGAACGACCTCCTGCCCCTCCTTGCGCAGCGTGTTGGACAGGGCCACCCGGGTCATCTTCTCGTCTTCCACCAGCAGGATCTTCATGAATCGCTCTCCATAACCGGCTCCGTCGCCGGGAGGGGGAAGGTGATCGTGAATACGGAGCCCTCGCCGAAGCGGCTTTCCACGTCGATGCGTCCGCCCTGCGCCTGCACGATCTCCAGGCAGATCGAGAGGCCCAGGCCGGTTCCCTCGCCCGTCTTCTTGGTGGTGAAGAAGGGGTCGAAGATCCGGTCCAGGTCGTCGGGCGCGATGCCGTGGCCCCGGTCGGAGACGGTCAGGACGACCTCCTTGTCCCTGACGGAGGTGGAGACCTCGATGCGCCCCCGTTCGTCGACCGCGTCGACCGCGTTGATCAGCAGGTTCATCACGACTTCCTGGATCAGCTGGCGGTCGGCCACGATCGAGGGCAGGTCCGGGTCCAGGCGGGATTCCAGGTCCAGGTTCTTCCGTTCGATGTCGAACGAGACGAGGCGCAGGACCGATTCCACGGCGTTGTTCAGGTCCATGGGCTCGAGGCCGGCCCGGCGCTTCCTGGAATAGCCGAGCAGCTTGTCGATCACGCTCGATGCATGGGCAGCCCCATCGTCCATCATCTGCAGGTATTCGGCGGTCTGCTCCCGGTCGTCGGGGTCGTTGCGGATGGCGTAGATGCAGTTGCGGATGCCGTTGATGGGGTTGTTGATCTCGTGCGCCAGCCCGGAGGCGAGCCTGCCGATGG
>CAYLMM010000019.1:0-41749 GCA_964384825.1 uncultured Fibrobacteraceae bacterium | reverse complement strand
ATCCTTTCGGTGCCGCTGGTCATGGCCATCGCCTGCACGCAGATGAAGCTCTCGCCGGCCGAAGCCCTGACCGGATGCACCCTGAACGCGGCCTGGGCCCTGGGCCTGGCCGACGAGGTCGGTTCGCTGGCGCCGGGCAAGGCGGCCGATTTCCTGATTCTCGACGGAGACGACTACCGTCTGGTGCCCTACCATGCGGGCCACAATCCGGTCCACGCAGTGTACCGCGACGGGAGGTTCCTGGCCTGATCCGCAAGACCCGCATTCCCGGCCCGCCGATCCTCGCGGCGGTCTGCCTGCTGCTCGCCGTCCTGGCGCCGGTCTCGGTGCGCACGGCCGATGCCGCCGGCGGCGCCGCGCGTCCCTTGTGGCGTCCGTTCACCGCGAACCTGGCGGAGTGGATGCCGACCGCGACGCTCTGGACGCCGGTCGCCGACGGCGGCTTCGGTTCGCGTCTGATGCTGCTGAACGAGCCGGGCACCGCTTACGGCCCCTTGTACCTGCGCGACGGATTGCCGGTCGGAACGGGGCATCGCTGGGCCGACGATCCGCGGACCGTCGCGATCACCGGCCGCCGTCCGATCGTCCTGGGATACGGTGGCGACGGCTGGGGCGGCACGGGCGGCGCCCTGGAACTGGCCCCGGCCGAGACCGATTCCACCATCGCGGTGGCCGACACCCGTTTCTTCAAGGGCGATCACGAGACCTACCTGCGTTCGGTCGCCTTCCGCACCCCGCGGGCTCCCTGGCGGGTGCGTTTCGAGTTCGAGGAACTGCTCGACCAGCAGGGCTACGATTTCCGGGTTCCCGGCGATCCGCGATCGTTCTCCGCGTCGTCGCTGGGCGAGTCCCGCTTCCGTTCGTCGCGCATCATGCTTCGGCGCGCCCTTCCCGACGGCGCCACGCTCGATCTGGCCTACGGCAGCGTCCGCAAGCACAAGACCGGCATCCCGGCCGATTCCCTGATGCACGAGGAGATCTGGTCGGACGACGCCTCTCTGACCTGGCGCGACCGGACCGCCCTGGGATCGGTGCGGGCGTCGCTGTTCTTCACCGGTGCCGATGTGGAGCGCGACGGCGGGCGGAAGGTCGAGACCCTGCGCGAGGGAGCCCTGCTGGAGATCGGGGATTCCGGCCGCCGGGGACGGCGTTTGACGATGCAGTTCACCGGCTGGCGTCTCGACGACGATCTGGACGGCGTGGGCGATCCGGCCGACGGAGTCGAATCGATCGGCGATAATGGACAGACCGCCGCCGTGATCCTCGCCGCGCCGCTGGGTCTGGGCGGCTGGAACCTGGATGCTTCCGCCGAATACAGGTGGGATTCCTTCGCCGGAGCGCGTCCCGGCGCGTCCCTGGATCTGCGGCGGACCGTCGCCGGCGGCCTTTTCGATCTGCGGGCCGAATTCGGCGGCCGGGCGCCGCGCAGCGATGAATTGTTGACCATCGACCGCCGCAGCGCTCCGGACGCGACCTACCTCCTGATGCCCAATCGCGATCTCGAATGGGAGCGCTCAGCACGCGTGTCCTGCGGCTACGATCGCCGCATGCTCGGCTTCGACTGCGGCGTCTCGGCCAGCTACCGCGATCTCGCCGACGGGATCGGTTGGCGCCGCGAGGCCCCGGATTCCGATTCCGGCCGCTGGCAGAACGACGTCGAGATGACCGGCTGGACGGCTTCCGCGCATCTGGCCCGCCGGATGCGCTTCGCCGGGATCCTGCGGGTCGAGACCCGGCTCGTTCGCCGAGGCTTCGACGTCGCGGCCGGCGCGCCGATGGGCCTGCCTCCCGAACGCTCCGCCACCGCGGCCGTGTTCTGGGAACGCCACATGTTCCACGAGGACGGCATCGCCGAGATCGGCTACCGTCTCGAGACCCGGGGCGAAATGAACGATCCCTGGCTGCCGGCGGCGGCCGGGGAATTGTCCTCGATGACGCGTCACGATCTGCTGCTCGGATTCCGGCTGCTGGGGGCCGATCTGGGAATCGAACTGCGCAACCTCACCGACGAGCGCGTGCAGGTCTCCAGCGGCGCGCTCTGCGATGGCCGCGAATTCCGCTGGCGGCTGGACTGGTCCTTCGATCGCTGATCCGGTCCGTTCCGGGCCGTTCATCTCCTCCCGCCGCTCGAGACGCGGCTCCCATGAATCGACGTCAAGCTATCGGCATCCTGATGCTGGCCCTTTTGCTGGCCGGGGGACGGGTCCTGCGCCGCCATGTGCTGCTCGATCCGGGCGGCGGGTGGCGCGATCCCGCTTTGCTGGATGGAATCCTGCCGGATTTGCCCGAGGCCGAACCGCCGCCGCCGACGCCGCCGAAGCTGCCCATCGCCTTGAATCACGCTCCGGCCGAGACCTTGCGGTTTCTGGCGGGCATTGGTCCGGCCCTTGCATCCCGCATCGTGCGCGACCGCGACGAGAACGGGCCGTTCCGGGACCTCCAGGATTTCCAGCGGGTCAAGGGGATCGGGCCCAAGCTAGCCGGTCGCCTGGCCGGGAAGATCCACTTCGCGCCGGCGGACGTCGAAACCCTTTCGGCCGCCGGCAGGACGGTCGCGCCCGCCGCGGCGCCGCCGGGGCTCTCACGGACCTCAAGTCCGGCCGCGGACGCCCGAAACTGAAGATCCGGGCTGCGTCACGTGTCTCGTCGTGCCGGGAAGAAGGTGTTCCATGTCCGCGATCGTACAGTTGTTGATCTGCGCCGCGGCGGTCGCCGGTTGCGCGACGGCGATCTGCGCCTGGCGCCGGTCGGTGCGCGCTCGCCGCGACGCCGAGTCCCGCCTGCGCGCGACCCAGAACGAGATCGCCGGCATCCTGGACAATCTCGGCAGCGGCCTGGTGATCGTCGATTCCCGCGGCGGGGTGCGGCGGGTCAATCCGGCGGCGGGGCGCATCCTGGGCGTCGACGCATCGGCCTGCGCGGGAAAGGATTGCGGCGAAGCCTTCGCCGACGGGTTGAAGGAGTTCGCCGACTGCCTGCTGCGCGTCGGCGCGTCCGGCAGCCCGGAAACGAGGCGCGAGATCACCATCAGCCGCGGCGAGCGGGCCGGCGTTCCGGTCGGCGTGACCGTCACGCTGCTCGAATCCCCTTCCGGCGCCCGCGACGGCGTCATCGCCATCTTCCAGGATCTGACCGACGTGGTGCGGATGCGCGAACACGTCCGGGACACCGACAGGCTGGCCGCGGTCGGCGAGCTCTCGGCCAGCATCGCGCACGAGATCCGCAACCCCCTGGGCTCGATCCGGGGCAGCGCCGAACTGCTGCAGGGCGAGCTGGATATCGACGGGACCCAGAAGCAGCTGCTCGATCTGATCCTCAAGGAGAGCGGTCGGGTCAACCGCATCATCACCGATTTCCTGGCCTTCGCGCGGATGCGGCCGACCCAGCAGCGGCCGGTCGACATCGGCGGTTTCCTCGACAACGTCGCCTTCCAGATCCGGCTGCAGAAGGATCAGGGGGCGGGCGAGGTGGTCGTCGAGGTGGAAAGGCCCGACCCGGGGATCGCGCTGGCGCTGGACGAGGAGCAGATGACCCAGGTCTTCCTGAACCTGGCGCTCAACGCCGTCCAGGCCATGCCCGAGGGCGGGCGTCTGCGGCTGGCGGCCGAACCGCGTCCCGGCCGCGGAGACTGCGTGGTCACGGTCACCGACGACGGACCGGGCATTCCGGCGGAGATCATGGAGGATCTGTTCAAGCCCTTCTTCACGACCAAGAAGGGCGGCACCGGACTCGGCCTGCCGATGGTGGCCCGCATCGTCCACGCGCACGGCGGGATGATCGGCGCCGGAGCGGCTCCCGGCGGCGGGGCCCGCTTCACCCTCGAGCTGCCCTTGGCGGACGATGACGCGGACGTTCCCCCCCTGCAGGCGATCGCCGACTAGCGCCCCGAGAATTTCCCCGTTCCATGCGATTTCCCGGCATATTGGGCTCAAGCCGCGGGCGTTCCGTCCGATGCCTCATTGAGAGCGTAAAAGTGCCTTTCTGGCACCGGGATGGATTTACATCTCAAGGAGAGCGGAATGACCCGGGACCGGATTCTGGTTGTCGACGACGAAGAATCGATGTGCCAATACCTTTCGATCCTCCTGGAGAAGGAGGGCTACTCGGTCGATACCGCGGGTTCGGGCGTCGAGGCGCTGGGCCTGATGGAGGGCGACCCCTACGATGTCGTGCTGACCGACATCCAGATGCCCAAGATGGACGGGATCCAGCTGCTGAAGGGGATCAAGGCCATCGACCCCCAGACGCCGGTGGTGATCCTGACCGCCTACGCCAGCGAGCAGTCGGCGATCGACGCGGTGAATCTGGGCGCCTATTCCTATCTGCAGAAGCATTCCAAGAACGACGAGATCCGCACGGTCGTGCGCAACGCCATGGCGCTGCGGCGGGCGACCAGCGAGAACGTGCAGCTCAAGCGCGAGCTGAGGCGGTCGGCGCCCAAGGGCCGGATCATCGGCAAGAGCCCGGGCATGCAGGCCGTCTTCAAGATGGTCGACAAGATCGCCGCCACCCCGGCCACCGTGCTGATCACCGGGGCCAGCGGCACCGGCAAGGAGCTCATCGCGCGTTCGATCCACGACCGCAGCGAACGGCACGGCCGGCCCTTCGTGGCCATCAACTGCGGCGCGATTCCCGAGACCCTGCTCGAGAGCCAGCTCTTCGGTCACGTCAAGGGATCGTTCACCGGCGCCGACCGCGATCATGACGGTTTCTGCCGGCAGGCCGAGGGCGGCACCATCTTCCTCGACGAGATAGGCGAGACGCCCCACGCCATCCAGGTCAAGCTGTTGCGGATGCTGCAGGAGCGCGAGATCTATCCGGTGGGTTCGAGCAAGTCGGTCAAGGTCGACCTGCGGGTGATCGCCGCGACCAACCGCGATCTCGAGCAGGAGGTGGCCGAGGGCCGCTTCCGCACCGACCTCTACTACCGGCTGAACGTCATCCCGGTCGATCTGCCGGCCCTGAATCGCCGCCGCGACGACATCCCGCTGCTGGTGGACCACTTCCTGAAGCGGCATTGCCCCGACTACTCCGGCGGCCTGTCGGCGATGGTCGCCAAGGAGGCCCTGCAGGCCCTGCAGGCCTACGACTGGCCGGGGAACGTGCGCGAACTGGAGAACGTCATCGAGCGGGCCAGCATCATCCGCGATGGCAGCCAGATCGTGCTGGAGGACCTCTCCGAGGCGATCAGGTTCCCGAACGGCGAGCCGGCGGCCAGCGAAAGGCTCGTCGGCTGCCACGTGCCGTTGGAGGATGTGGAGAAGGCCCATATCCTGAAGGTTCTCGAGGGCGTGGGCGGGCACAAGAAGCGCGCGGCCGAGATCCTCGACATCAATCCCTCGACCCTCTATCGCAAGCTGCTGCGGTACGGCGTCCAGAGCCCGGGCGGCGAACTCGACAAGATGGACGGCGAGCTCGATGAATCGCGGCTCGGCGAGACTTCGGCCGAAGATGCCGCGGCCGTCGGGCAGGCCCCGGCCGCCGAGGAGCCGGTCCTGGTCTGACCCGCCGGATCATTTCGACAACCTCCCGACGGCAGGCCGGAAACCCCCGGCTTGCCGTCTTTCCGTGCATCGCCTATTCTCGCGCCGAGACGAAAGGTGTCGGCGGTGTGGATTTCCTTCATCGGTTTCATGGCCAGCGGCAAGACGAGCGTCGCGCGGCGGCTCTCCGAGCTGTCGCTGCTGCCGTCGGTCGAGCTCGATGATGCGATCGTCGCGCGCGAGGGCCGGACCATCCCCGAGATCTTCGCCGAACGGGGCGAGCGCGGATTCCGTGAGCTCGAGTGGACGGTGCTGTCGTCGATCGGGACGGAGGGGACGATGGTGATCTCCTGCGGGGGAGGCGTCGTCGAGACCCCCGCCGCCTGCGAACTGCTGCGGCGCCGGGGCGTGGTGATCTGGCTGGACGCTCCCTGGCCCGTCCTGCGCGGGCGCCTGGAGGCCGAGCAGCGAACGCGTCCGTTGATCGGGATGCTGGGCTGGGACGGGATGGAGCAACTCTACCGGCGCCGGCGTTTGGCCTATGCGGCGATCGCGGACTTCCGCCTGCGGAGCGATCAGTCCGAGCCCGAGGCCCTGGCTCGCGAAGCCCTGGCCGCCGGCCTTTTCGGTTCGCGCCGCGCCGGCCGGGAGGCGTCGTGAGGGTCGTGGCAGGCCGCTGGCGGGGGCGCAGGCTGCAGGCCCCGCCCGGAACGGCCTTGCGGCCGACGACCGATCGCGTCAAGGAGGCGCTGTTTTCGGTTCTGGGCACGGCTGTCGACGGCGCCGAGGCGATCGATCTCTGCTGCGGAGCCGGCGGACTCGGCATCGAGGCCCTGAGCCGCGGGGCGCGCCGGGTCGAGTTCGTCGACGAGTCTTCTCGGTCGCTGGCCAGCGTTCGCCGGAATCTCGAGGCCTGCGGGGCCGAGCCCGGCAGCTTCATCGTCCGGCGCCGGGACGCCCTGCGCCGTCTCGAGGACCTGATCACCGAGCCGGCCGGGCCGGATCTGCTTTTCTGCGATCCGCCCTACCGCTCGGATCTCGTGGAACGGATCTGGAACATCCTGACCGTCGCCGGAGCGGAGGGGCCGCGCATCTCGGTGCTGGAGCATCCGGCCGATCTCGATCTCGTACTGCCGCCAGGCTGCGTCCTGACGCTGGACCGACGCCGCTACGGCATCACTGCGGTGAGCATTCTGGAGCGATGACATGATCGAACGACATGCCCTGTATCCGGGAACCTTCGATCCTTTCACGCGCGGTCATCTGGACATCCTCGACCGCGCCCTGCGCATCTTCGACCGGGTGACCATCGCGGTGGCCGAGGGCGGCCGCGACACCCTGTTCACACGGGCCGAGAGGGTCGAGCTGGCCTCGCTCGCGGTGGCCGAGAGGCCCGACCCCGAACGCTGCGACGTGATCGGTTTTTCCGGACTGCTGGTCGACGAGATGCGACGTCTGGACACCCGGGTGGCGGTGCGCGGCATCCGCAGCATAGGCGATCTCGATCACGAGCAGCAGATGGCCTCGATGAACCGCTCGCTGTGGCCGGATTACGACATGATCATCCTGTTCTCCCGGCCGGAACTGGTCATGGTCAGCGGAAGCCTGGTGCGCGATGTGGCCCGCTGCGGCGGGGACCTGTCGACCTACGTCACGCCGCCGGTCGCAGACGCCCTTCGCGACCGGTTCCTTCCCGGCGGCGTCGGCTAGAGTCGCCCCGCGTTGCCGGCCGTCCGGAGGATGAATCCGCCCGGAGACGTTTCCGCTCTTGATCATCCGGGCCGACGACACAGATTGGTTCCTACAAGACGCTGCGGGCGATCCGGCCCTGCGGCATGGAAGATGCGGTTGCAGCCGCTGCGAAGCGCTGCGGTCGCCGCCATCTCTAGGAGTGCCCGTGATCAGCTTCGTGGACAGCGCCGTGATCGAGATCATCGCGGGCAAGGGCGGGGACGGGTGCGTCGCGTTCCGCCGGGAGAAGTTCGTTCCCCGCGGCGGTCCGGCCGGCGGCAACGGCGGGGACGGCGGTTCGGTGTACGTGGTGGCCGAGCCGGGATCGACCACGCTGCTCGATTTCCGTTACCGGCGGCACTACAAGGCCGGCAACGGCCGGCCCGGCGAAGGCGCGCGGCGGACGGGCGCCTCGGGGGATGACCGCGAGATTCCCGTGCCGTGCGGGACCGCGGTCTACGACGCTGAAACCGGCGACCTGATCTGCGACATGATCGATCCCGGCCAGAGGATCCGCATCGCCCGCGGCGGCCGCGGCGGGCTGGGCAACTGGGAGTTCCGCAGCGCGCGGCGCCAGGCGCCGACCGAGGCCAAGCCCGGCCGTCCGGGAGAGCGGCGCACCATCAGGCTCGAACTGAAGCTTCTCGCGGACATCGGGTTGGTGGGCCTGCCCAACGCGGGCAAGTCGACTCTGCTGAGCCGGATCACCGCGGCCCGGCCCAAGGTGGCGGATTACCCGTTCACGACCCTGGTTCCCAACCTGGGGATCGTGGATCTGGGCGAATTCCAGAGCTGCACCATCGCGGACATCCCCGGCCTGATCGAGGGCGCCAGCGAGGGCAAGGGCCTGGGTCTCGACTTCCTGCGGCATATCGAACGGACGCGGGCGCTGCTCTATCTGGTCGACGTCTCGGATCCGGATCCCGCCGCCGCGCTCGACGTGCTTTACGGAGAGCTCGACGCCTACGGAGCGCGACTGACGCGGCTGCCCTGCGCCGTGGCCCTGTCGAAATCCGATCTGGTCGACGACGAAACCGTCGGCGGGGCCGCCGAGAAGGTGCGGTCCTGGGCCGAGGCGCACGGCGTGGTCCGGGTGATCTCGATCTCGGCGGTCACCGGAGCGGGGATCGACGTCCTGCATCATCTGCTGCGCGATCTGTACCGGACGACGACCTCCGATACCGAGTGATCCGCGGCCGTCAGCCTCCCGGAATGCGATGTTCCCATGAACGATGCGTTGCGACGCGCCGGTGCGCCCTGGACCCTGCGGTCCGGCGATCCGGGCTGGCCCGGGCTCTGGCGCGAGCTGACCGATCCGCCGCGGCGGATCAGGGGAGTCGGGGACGCGGGGCTGCTGGACCGCCCGGCTCTGGCGGTGGTCGGCACGCGGCGGGCCTCGCCGCGGGGCACGGCGATCGCCCGCGAACTGGGCCGCACCCTGGCCGCTTCCGGTTGGATCGTGGTCAGCGGCCTCGCGCTCGGGATCGACGGCGCCGCCCATCGCGGGGCGCTGGACGCCGGCGGCGCCACGGTGGCGGTGATGGCCAGCGGCGTCGACCGGACCTATCCGCTGGCCCACGCCGGGCTGCGGGCCGAGATCGATCGCCGCGGCTGCGTGATCACCGAACGGGATGACGGCGCGCCGCCGCTGCGGCACGAATTCCCCCGGCGGAACCGGCTCGTCGCGGGGCTGTGCCGGGGCGTCGTGGTGGTCGAGGCGCCGCGGCGCAGCGGGGCTCTGGTGACGGCCATGCTGGCCGCCGACCAGAATCGCGAGGTCTTCGCCGTTCCCGGGCCGATCGACTGGGAGGGCTCGCGCGGCTGCCACCATCTGCTGCGCGAGGGCGCCCACCTGGTGGAAAATCTCGACGACATCCGGCGCGTGCTGGAATTTCCGGCCGCGCGAAATGATATTGGAAAACGGATTCCGGAATCCCTGCTGCCCGCGCCGGGATCGTCCGCGCGTTGGCTCTGGGACCGTCTCGATCTCGAAGGGGCGCGGCTTTCGGAACTGCGCCGGCGATGGAAGGGATCGGCAAGCGTCTGGAACGAGGGGCTGTTGGCGCTGGAGCTGGCCGGTCTGACCCGGCGGTTGCCCGGCGGCCGGCTGGCGCGTAGAATGCTGGAACTTTGAGGGGGCGTCGTCCCCCTGCGGGGAGGACGCACGACGATGATTCTGCGCAAGACCGGATGGGCCCTGGAGTATCTGGCGCTGCGGCTGCTGGCCGCGGCGGCGGCTCCCTTGCCTGCGCGCGCCCTGCCCCGCATCGCCTGCTTGCTGGCCCGATTCATTTTCGATGTTCTGCGCATCCGCCGCGGCGTCGTGCTGGACAACCTGAGCCATGCCTTCCCGGAAATGGACGATGCCGAACTGCTCGATCTCGCGCGGCGGACCTATGTCCAGATCTGCCTCACGCTGCTCGAATTCTTCCGCCTGCCGCGATTGACTCCCGCCGAACTGCGCGAGCGCGTCGAATTGGTGAACGCCGAGGAAGCCCTGGCCATGCGCGATTCCGGTCGCGGCGCCCTGCTCGCCACCGGGCACTTCGGCAATTGGGAGTATCTCGGGGCGGCGATGAACGCCTACGGATTTCCCACCAGCTTCCTGATCAAGACCCAGTCGAATCCGTGGGTCGACCGCGTCCAGAACGAGATCCGGGCCAAGGGCGGCATGGGCGTGATCCGGCAGCAGCAGGTGCGCCGCCTGATGGAGGTGCTGCGGGCGGGCGAATACATCGGCATCCTGCCGGATCAGAACGCCGGCGGCTCGGGAGTCTTCATCGACTTCTTCGGACGCAAGGCCTCGGCCGCGCGCGGGCTGGCCTATCTCGCCCGCCGCTACCGCTGCCCGATCGTGCCGATGGTGATGGTGCGCCGGGGCGACGGACGTTTCCAGGCCGTGTTCGGCGAGACGATCCATCCGGATCCCGAGCGGGACGAGGAGAGCGTTATCCGCGAGCTGACCCAGGAGTTCGCCTCGGTTCTCGAGAATTTCATCCGCGCCAACCCCGATCACTATTTCTGGGTGCATCGTCGCTGGAAGACCCGGCCGCCGGGAGAGGGGGATTCATGATCCGCGTCGAGAATCTGCGCAAGTCCTTCGGTCCGGTCCACGCCCTCGTGGACGTCGGTTTCTCGGTCGGCAAGGGCGAGATCTTCGGCCTGCTCGGACCCAACGGGGCGGGCAAGACGACCACGATCTCGATCCTGGCCACCCTGATGGCCGCCGACGGGGGGCGGGCCGAGATCTGCGGCCTGGATGTCGAGCGCGAACCCGAGGCGGTGCGCCGGCGCATCGGTGTCGTTCCCCAGGAGCTGGCCCTCTACGAGGAGCTTTCCGCGCGCGACAACCTGATGTTCTGGGGGCGGCTCCAGGGTCTCTCGGGACGGCCTTTGCGCGCCCGCGTCGAGGAGCTGCTGGCGGTCAGCGAACTGGCCGGCCATGCCGGGCGGGCCGTGCGCACCTGCTCCGGCGGCATGAAGCGGCGGCTGAACATCCTGATCGGCCTGATCCACGCGCCGGAAGTGCTTTTCCTCGACGAGCCGACCGTGGGGATCGACGCCCAGTCCCGGGCCCGCATCCTCGAGATGATCGGCGGCATGAACGACGACGGTCTGACGGTGCTTTACACGACCCACTATCTCGAAGAGGCCGAGCAGCTCTGCGACCGCATCGGGGTGATCGACGACGGCCGGCTGGTTGCGCTGGGCGACAAGGAGGACCTCATCCGCCAGATCGGCGACACCGATCATGTCCGGTTCCAGCTGGACGCCGAACTCGAGGACGAACTGCGCTCGGCGGCGGAGGGATGGCCGGATGTGCTGCGGATCACGCGGCGGCGCGCGCGGGTCGAGCTCGAAACCGCCGACGGCGCCGAGCTGTTGCCGCGTCTGCAGGAATTCGTCGCCGAACGTGGCGCCGCCCTGGACAGGCTGGAGATCATCCGGCCGAATCTGGAATCGCTCTATCTCAAGGTCACCGGCCGCGCTTTGCGGGAATAGGAGCGGCGATGCTGTTGCGGGCTCTTCTGGTCAAGGATCTGCGGCGTTCCCTCGGCGATCGCAACGCGCTGATCGTGGGCTTGCTGCTGCCCCTCGGCCTGACGGCGGTCTTCGGATTCTCGTTCGGGGGCTTCGGCGGCGGTGGCGGCGGCATCGGCACCATCCCGCTCGCGGTCGTCGGCGAGCCGCCGGCCATCCTGCGCGGTCCGCTGGACGAGGCCCTGACAGAGACCGGTCTTTTCGAGGTCGTCTGGACCGACAAGCAACGCGCCGAAACGATGGTCGCGGCCGGCGACGTCAAGGCGGCCCTGCTGCTGCCGGAGGATCTGCTGGACCAATGGTTCGCCGGCCGCCGCGTCGAACTGACCCTGTGGCGCGACGTGAATTCGCCGATCAAGGCCGGGATCATCGAGCAGATCCTGCAGCGTCTGCTGCTGCGGGTCCGCGCCGGGGAAGCGGCCTACTACGGCGCCTGGAGCGGGGACTGGTATCCCGAAGATCAGCAGGATGATCCCTTCGCCGATCTCTTCGCCGACGCGTCGGCTGTGGACGTCTACCGGCGGATCAGGGACGGCTCATCCGAATCCCGCGCAGCCTGGGACCTGCTGCAGACGCTGGTCGATCATCAGATCGCCCTGCAGGACGCCTGGGGCGACGCCGCGGTCGAACTGCGGATCGAGGAACGCGGCGCCGGTCAGGCAGAGACGCGCGTCGAGGGTCCGGCCGACAACGTCTTCAACCATTTCCTGCCCGGGATGGCGATCCTGTTCCTGATGTTCTCCGCCGCATCGGCCGGAACCGACCTGCATCGCGAAAGGCGGGCCGGAACCCTGCGCCGCATCTTCACGACTCCGGTCGGAGCGATCGACCTGCTGGCCTCGAAGTGGCTCCAGTCGGCGGTGGCCGGCGCGTTGCAACTGGTCGTGCTGCTGGCGGCGGGGCGTCTGCTGTTCAAGGTCAACCTGGGACCGGATGTTTGGACCCTGCCCTTGTTGCTGGTGTTCGTCGCGGCGGCCGTATCCGCCCTGTTCATTCCCATCGCCCTGGCGACCCGTTCGGAGAAGCAGATGGCGCAGATCACGACCGGCCTGGTGCTGCTGCTGGCCCTGCTCGGAGGCAACTTCATCCCGCTGGAATTCGCGCCCGGATTCTTGCGGCTGCTCGGCCGCTTCACTCCCAACTACTGGGCCAACCGGGGACTGACCGACGTCATCGCCTACGATCAATCCTTGCCGGCGGTGGCCGCGAACATCGGCGTCCTGGGCGGCTGCTGCGTCGTCTGTCTGGGCTTGTCTCTGCTGCTGCTGGCGCGGCGCGGCGGCCGGGAGGGGCTGATTTGAATACCCGCGTGATCCTCGCCCTGCTGCGTCTCCACCTGCGCAAGGTCGCCGCCGATCGTTCGAACATCGTGTGGCTGTTGTTGATGCCCCTGGTCTTCAGCGTCCTGATGGGGGCGATGTTCGGCGCCTTCGGGTCGGGCCGCCTGCCTGCCTTCCTGGTCTATGACGGCGATCGTTCCGAGGCCTCGGCCGCGCTGGCCGCCTCCCTGGCCGACACGTCGTTCTATCGCGTGGTCATTGCCGACACGACCGGTTCGGCCGCCATGGCGCGCGAGGCCGTCGTTGACGGCTACGGCGCGGCGTTGCACATCCCCGCCGGATTCGCACAAGCCGTGGCCCTGGCGCGAGCCGATTCCGCCGCCGCGGTCCTGGCCTTCCATTACGATCCCGACCGCCTCTCGGCCCAGACCGCCCGGACCCGCGTCGAGGAGGCCGCGGCGCGCATCGAGGCGCTGTCGGCCGGCCGCCGGGCCGGGGGGGACGGTTTCGCGTCCGCGGCCTTCGACTCGCTCTGGTCCGAGCCCCGGCTCACGATGGACGTCGTGCCGATCGGCCGCCGGGTCGAGACCGGCCTGAAGCTCGAGCACGGGAACCAGCACGTCGGCCCGGCCTACACCCTGATGTTCGTGATGATGTTCCTGCTGATGTCGGTGAAGGACCTGGTGATCGAACGCGAGAACCGGACGCTGACGCGGCTGAGCCTCACGCCGGTCCGGCCCTGGGCGTTGACCGTGGGGCTGTTCCTGGGGCCGCTGGTCGTGGGACTGGTCCAGATGGGCGTGCTGCTGGCGTTGAACAGCCTGGTCCTGGGTATCGATTACGGCGATTCCCCCGCCACGCTGGTCCTGCTGGGACTGGTCTTCACCGCCGTGTTCACGGCGCTGGCGTTGTTGCTGGCGACCCTGTGCCGCACCCCGGGGCAGGCCGACGGCGTCGGCATGGCGGCCGGACTGCTGCTCTCTGCGCTGGGCGGATTGTGGTGGCCGCTGGAGATCGTGCCGGAATTCATGCGCCGGATCGGCATGGCCCTGCCGACCGGCCAGGCCATCCAGATCTTCCACGACTTGATCGGCCGCGGCCACGGGCTGGCCGACTGCGCCGATCAGTTGGTCTACCTGCTGGTCCTGGTACTGGTCTTCGGCGCGGTCGCGATGCGGCGTCTGAATCGTCTGCTCGCGGCGTGAGCCGGCGTCGCGTTCCGGGAATCAGTTCTTGGTTTCCGGAATGTGGAACTGCGGTCCGGCCTTGCCCGGCAGCTTGATCTCGCCGAAGTTGCCTTCGTAGCGCTGGATGTTCGCTTCCAGGGTCTTCAGCAGGGCCTTGGCGTTCTGCGGGGTCATGATGATGCGCGCCCCGACCTTGCTCTTGGGCATGCCCGGCATCAGGCGGGCGAAGTCGAGGATGAATTCGCTCGGGGAGTGGGCGATCAGCGCCAGGTTGGAGTAGATGCCGCCGGCCTGTTCCTTGTCGACTTCAACGCTGATCTGTTTGGTCTGCTTCTTGTCCACGGATCGCTTCCTCCGGTTCGGGTTGCGACCATGGTAAACCCCGGGCGCCCGCGATGCCAGCCCGGGCTCGCCGGGCGCCGTCGGGCGGGAACTCCGTCGGGGTGCGCGTGGTTGACACCGCCGCGAGCCGATGCTAGCTTCCCTGCGCCGCCGCATCAGGCTGCGAATTCACGGGAGAGATCATGCCGAAGGCCTATCTGGACATCATCGAACGCTTCGCCGGGCTGCGTCTGGCGGTGATCGGCGACGCGATGGTCGACCGCTTCCTGTGGGGCGAGGTCGATCGCATCAGCCCCGAAGCGCCGGTGCCCGTGGTTCGCCTGCACCGGGAGACGGTCAAGCTCGGCGGCGCGGCCAACGTGGCCGCGAACATCCGCGCCCTCGGGGCCGAGGTCACGCTGGTTGCGGCCTGCGGCACCGGCGAGACGTCGCGGATCCTTTCGGAACTGCTCGTCGACCGCGGCCTTCCGGACCGGGGCCTGCTGCGTATCGATGGCCGCCGCACGACGCTCAAGACCCGGATCATCGCCCACAGCCAACAGGTCGTCCGCGCCGACGTCGAGGACGACGGACCGCTGGACGGATCGGGGCACGCCAAGGTGCTCGAGCGCCTCGACGAGTTGGGCCCCTTCGACGGTATCGTGCTGAGCGATTACGGCAAGGGCGTGCTGACCGACGCGGTTCTGGGCGACGTGATCGCGCTGGGCCGGGCGACCGGGGCTCCGACGGTGGTCGATCCCAAGAACGGCGACTACACCCAGTACCGGGGCGTGACCTCGCTGACGCCCAACCAGAAGGAAGCCAGCCAGGCGACGGCCCTGCCGATCAACGATCCGGCGAGCCTGACCCGCGCCGGCCGGACACTGGCCGAGCGCACCGACGCCCAGGCGGTCCTGATCACCCGCGGCGAGCACGGCATGGCCCTGTTCGAGCGCAGCGGCGAGGAGCATCACCTTCCCACCGAGGCCACCGACGTCTACGACGTCACCGGCGCGGGCGACACGGTCATCGCCGTCTACACCGCGGCCCTGGCCGCCGGGGCGCCGTTTTTGGCGGCGGCCAACCTGGCCAATCACGCAGCCGGCCTCGCCGTCCGCGAACTCGGGACCGTGGCCATCAAGGCCGCCGCGCTGCGGGAGGTGATGACCGCATGACCATTCCCGCCGCGCCGATCCTGGAAGCCGCGGAACTGGCCGCATGGGCCGAAAGCGAGCATGCCGCGGGCCGGAGCATCGTGTTCACCAACGGCTGCTTCGACCTGATCCATTTCGGGCACGTCGACTCGCTGGCCGAGGCCGCCGGTCTGGGCGACGCCCTGCTGGTGGCGATCAATTCCGACGCCTCGGTCCGCGAACTCAAGGGACCGCGGCGGCCCATCGTGCCGCAGGATGACCGCGCTTCGGTATTGGCCGCCTTGCGGCCCGTCGCGGCGGTCACTATTTTTGGCCAGCCCACTCCGCTGGAGACGATCATGGCGGTCAGGCCCGATGTCCTGGTCAAGGGCGCCGAGTACGGCGCCGGCCGCATCGTCGGCGAGCAGGAGGTGCTCGGCTGGGGAGGACGCGTCGTGCGCGTGGCCATGCGGCCCGGACGTTCGACCAGCGGGCTGATCGAGGCCATCGTCGCGCTGTCGCGTTCCGAATAGCGAATCCACCGGCTCCGCGCCTTCGCCGGTAAAACTGGAAGGCGCACGTCAGAAGTTTCCATATACAAGGAGGCTTGCATGAGCCGCGAAAAGATCCTCATCATCGGCGCCGCAGGACGGGATTTCCACAATTTCAACTGCGTCTTCCGCGACAACGAGAAGTACGAGGTCGTGGCCTTCACGGCTGCGCAGATTCCCGACATCGATGGCCGGAAGTACCCCGCCGAGCTGGCCGGCAAGCTCTATCCCGACGGCATCCCCATCCATGACGAGAGCGAGATGCCCGAGCTGATCGAGAAGCACGGGATCGAGTGCTGCATCATGGCCTACAGCGATCTGCCCTACGACGTGGTCATGCACAAGTGCTCCCTGGTCAACGCCTGCGGCGCGGATTTCAAGCTCCTCGGAGAGCGTCTGACCCAGGTCGAGAGCACCAAGCCGGTGATCAGCATCTGCGCCGTGCGCACGGGCTGCGGCAAGAGCCAGACCACGCGCCGGATCAGCGAGATCCTGCAGAAGCACGGCAAGAAGGTCGCGGCCATCCGCCACCCGATGCCCTACGGCGATCTGGCCAAGCAGGCCGTGCAGCGCTTCGCCACGCTCGAGGACCTGGCCAAGCACGAGTGCACCATCGAAGAGATGGAGGAGTACGAGCCTCACATCGTGCGCGGCAACGTGATCTTCGCCGGCGTCGACTACGAGGCCATCCTGCGCGAGGCCGAGAAGGAAGCCGACGTGATCCTGTGGGACGGCGGCAACAACGACACGCCTTTCTACAAGACCGACCTGCACATCGTGGTCGCCGATCCCCATCGGCCCGGCCACGAGATCGGCTACTACCCCGGCGAGACCAATATCCGCATGGCCGACATCGTGGTGATCAACAAGGTCGTCGAGGCCCAGTTCGATCACATCGAGGAAGTGCGCGAGAACGTCCGGGCCATCAACCCGAACTGCGCGATCATCGACGCGGCCTCGCCGCTGACGGTCGATCATCCCGAGCTGATCACCGGCAAGCGCGTGCTGGTCGTCGAGGACGGTCCGACCCTGACGCACGGCGGCATGACCTACGGCGCCGGCGTCGTGGCTGCCCTGCGCAACGGCGCGGCCGACCTGGTCGATCCGCGTCCGTACGTGACCGGCAAGCTGGCCGAGACCTTCGAGATCTATCCCGAGATCGGCACGCTGCTGCCCGCCATGGGCTACAGCGACGAGCAGATCGCCGACCTGGAGAAGACGATCAACAGCGTCGATTGCGACGCCGTGGTGATCGGCACTCCGATCGACCTGCGCCGGATCGTGAAGATCGACAAGCCGGCCGCCGTGGTCGGCTACGATCTGCAGGAGATCGGCAAGCCGGATCTGGAGGATCTGCTGGCCAACTTCCTGAAGTAGTGGTAATGATGGCGGGGAGGGGATCGGTTCCCCTCCCCGTTTTTTTTAGACCATCAACCGGAGTATTTCCATCCACAGCCCGGAGGTCTCGCGTGAACATCCACGAGTACCAGGCGAAGGAATTCTTCCGAGCCGCCGGACTCGCCGTGCCCGACGGAGAGGTCGTCCACAGCGTCGGCGACGCCATCGCCGCCGCCAACCGGATGGGCCTGCCGGTGATGCTCAAGGCCCAGGTCCACACCGGCGGCCGGGGCAAGGCCGGCGGGGTCAAGATGTGCCTGGCCGAGGATCACGTGCGCCGGTACGCCGAGTCGATCCTAGGCATGGACATCAAGGGCCACACGGTCCATAGGATCCTGGTGACCCCGGTCACCGACATCACCGAGGAATACTACATCGGCCTGCTGATCGACCGGAGCACGCGCCGGCCCCTGCTGATGGCCAGCGCCGAGGGCGGGATGGACATCGAACTGGTCGCCAAGCAGAAGCCCGAGGCGATCCACAAACTGGCGGTCGATCCCTGCTTCGGCGTGATGGATCATCAGGCCCTGGCGATCGCCCTGAAGCTGAATCCGGATATCCGCAAGGCGCGGCAGCTGGCTCTGGCGATGCAGCAGCTCTACAAGGCCTTCATCGCTTCCGACGCCAGCTTGGCCGAGATCAACCCCTTCATCTTCAACAAGCAGGGCGAGGGCCTGGCGATCGACGCCAAGATCAACATCGACGACAACTCGCTCTTCCGGCACCGCGATTTCGAGCAGCTGCGCGATTACAACGAGGAGAACGCCTCGGAAAGGGCCGCCCGCGTCGCCGATCTCTCGTTCGTCAAGCTCGACGGCAACGTGGGGTGCCTGGTCAACGGCGCCGGCCTGGCCATGGCCACGATGGACCTGGTGCAGTACTACGGGGGAGCCCCGGCGAACTTCCTGGACATCGGCGGCAGCTCGAGCCCCGACAAGGTCGTCCACGCGCTGGCGATCATCCTGCGCGATCCCAACGTCGAGGTGATCCTGTTCAACATATTCGGCGGGATCACCCGCTGCGACGACGTGGCGCGGGGCATCATCCAGGCCACCGAGAGCATGGAGGTCGACGTGCCGATCGTGGTGCGCCTGACCGGCACCAACGAACAGGAGGCCCGCCGCCTGCTGGAGCGGACCGAACTGGTCCCGGCGGCGACGATGGACGAGGCCGTCCAGAAGGCCCTGGAACTCGCGGAAGCGCGACGGGGAGGGGAGTGACATGGCCATCTTCTGCAATGCCGGAACCAAGGTCGTCGTCCAGGGCATCACCGGCCGGGACGGCAGCTTCCATTCCCGGGCCATGATCGAATACGGCACCGATATCGTGGCCGGCGTCACGCCCGGACGCGGCGGCCAGACCTTCGGCGACGACGTGCCGATCTTCAACACCGTGGCCGAGGCCGTCGCCGCCACCGGGGCCGAGGCTTCGGTGGTCTTCGTGCCGCCGGTCGGCGCCGCCGGCGCGGTCTGCGAGGCCGCCGACGCCGGGATCGGACTTGTCGTCTGCATCACCGAGGGCGTGCCGACGATCGACATGGTGCGCGCCATGCCCTATCTGCAGGAACGCGGAACGCGCCTGGTCGGGCCGAACTGCCCCGGATTCATCAATCCGGGCCAGCTCAAGCTGGGCATCATGCCCGGATCGATCGTGGCTCCCGGTCCGGTGGGCGTCATCTCGCGCAGCGGAACGCTGACCTACGAGGTCGTCGACGCCCTGACCAAGGCCGGCCTCGGCCAGACCACCTGCCTGGGCATCGGCGGCGATCCGGTCATCGGCACCAGCTTCATGGACGCCCTGCATGCGTTCGCCGACGATCCCGTGACCCGGGCCCTGGTCATGATCGGCGAGATCGGCGGCGACGCCGAGGAGCGCGCGGCCGATTACATCAAGCAGAACATGGATATTCCGGTGGTGTCGTTCATCGCCGGCCGCACCGCGCCTCCCGGCAAGCGGATGGGACACGCCGGGGCCATCGTATCGGGAGGAAGCGGCACGGCGGCCGACAAGAAGGCCCATCTCGAAGCGGCCGGGATTCCGGTCGCGGACCGACCCGTGGACGTCGTGCCCCTGCTCAGGGACATCTGGAAGGACCGGCCGTAAGGCTTTGGAGGATCGACAATTGGAACAGACCTACATGATGATCAAGCCGGAGATCGTTGCGGCCGGACGGCAGAACGTCGGGGCCATCCTGGAACTTGTCAACCGGGCCGGTTTCCGGATCCTGGATCTGGCCATGCGCCGTCTGGACCGTCCCACGGCCGAGCGTTTCTACGCCGTGCACAAGGATCGGCCCTTCTTCCCGGATCTGATCGAATACATCACGTCCGGGCCGGTGGTCGCGATCCGTCTGGAGCGCGAGGACGCCGTGCGCAAGCTGCGTGAACTGGTCGGCGCCACCAACCCCGCCGAGGCCGCGGCCGGCACCATCCGATTCCTCTATGGGGCGTCGTTGCAGACCAACGCCGTCCACGCCTCGGATTCGGTCGACAACGGGGCCCTGGAGATCGGTATCGTCTTCGGGGATTGAGGAAACCGTCCGATTCCGCATCTCTCGGCCTTGACAGGGGATGCGGCGTGAATTAGCGTGGTGCGCTTGCATGAAGATGAATCTCGACATCCTGCCTTTCGGCCGTTCCGAGCTCGAAGTGGAACAGCCCGTCGAGGTTTCCGGGGCCGGCGCGGATGAGCCGGTCCGGGAAATCCTGACCGGGGTGCTCGCGGTGGATAACACCACCCGGCACGTGATTCTCGGCGGAGAGCTGGAAGCGGTCGGAGAGGCCGTCTGCGATCGTTGCCTCGAGGATTTCGAACTGCGGTACAAGGTGCCGGTCGACATCACCGTGGTGCGGGACCGGCTGATCGAGGGACAGGACGGCGAGCAGGACGTCGATAGTTGGGTCATCCATCAGGCCCGGGGCCTGGTCGAGCTCCAGGACGCCTTTTCCGAGGCGCTGCAGCTGGCCCGGCCGCAGAAGATGATCTGCCGCGAGGATTGCCGGGGCATATGCCCGGTCTGCGGCTGCAATCGAAACCGCGAGAGTTGCGACTGCGCGGATCAGGACCACGACCCCCGGTGGGACGGCCTGCCCGGCTGACCACGGGGAAGAAGCGAGGAAATCATGGCAGTTCCCAAGAAGAAGACCAGCCACGCCCGCAAGGGCAAGCGTCGCGCCAATTGGCATCTGTCCACTCCCGATCCGGCCAAGTGCTCGCATTGCGGCGCACCTTGCCGTCCTCATCGCGTCTGCCGGCAGTGCGGTCATTACGGCGAGCGGGAAGTGATGGCGGTCGAATCCTAGCGGTCCCGCTTCTGCGGAGCCGCGGGCCGGCAGGGAGGTCGGTTGGTGGCAGGAAACGATTCAGCATATCCGATCGTCGCGTTGGACGCCATGGGTGGGGATTTCGGTCCCTCCGTCGTCGTGCCCGGCGGCGTCGCGGCCCTGCGGGAACGCGACGATCTGCGTCTGGCCCTCTACGGGGACCGTGACGCCGTCGCCGCCGAGATCGCGAAAGCCGGCGCCGGGGATCTGCCCATCGACATCGTGCACTGTTCGCAGGACATCGCCATGGGCGAGTCCCCGGCCTCGGCGGTGCGCAACCGCCCCGACGCCCCCATCGTCCGCGCGATGCGCGATCACAAGGAAGGCCTCGTCGATGCGGTCGCCAGCGCCGGCAGCACCGGCGCGATGGTCGCCGCGAGCCTGATGCTGCTCGGGCGTCTGCCCGGAGCCTCCCGCCCCGCCATCGCCACGGTGATCCCGACCCTCGAACGCCCTTTCCTGCTGCTCGACGCCGGCGCGAACGTCCAGAACACTCCCGGCCAGCTGCTGGCCTTCGCCCGGATGGGCCGGGTCTACAGCCACGTCATCCTGGACGTGCCCGAGCCCCGCGTCGGCCTGCTGAACATCGGCGAGGAGCCCTCCAAGGGCACCGAGCTGACCGTCGAGGCCAACAGGCTGATGACCGGCAAGCTCGAAGGCTTCGTCGGCAACGTCGAGAGCCGCGGCCTGATGCTCGGCACCGTCGACGTCGTGGTGACCGACGGATTCACGGGCAACATGACCCTCAAGACCATCGAGGGATTCGGCGCGTTCCTGCAGCGCGCCGCCGGCATGATCGGCGGCGGTTCGGAGGGAGGCGCCGGCGAGTTGCTCAAGCGGATGGATTACGCCGCGACCGGCGGAGCCCTGCTGCTCGGCGTGGCGGGCTCGGTGATCATCAGCCACGGTTCGAGCAGCGTTCGCGCGGTGACCAACGCGGTCCTGGCCGGGCGCCGTCTCGTGTCGCGCGGGCTGACCGACAAGATCGCCGCAGTTCTCGGCGAAGACGACTGAAGATCCGGAGGGATGACATGATCCGCGTTCCGATGATTTTCCCCGGCCAGGCTTCCCAGGCCGTCGGCATGGCTTCCGATCTCGCGGCCGGCGACGGCCCCGGCGCGGAGTTCCTCGGCCGTATCGACGGCATCCTCGACCACGGGCTTTCCGGCATCATGGCCGACGGCCCGGCCGAGACCCTGACCGAGACCTGGAATGCCCAGCCGGCGATCCTGGCCCATTCGGTCGCCGCGGCCCTCGAACTTCGCGAGCGCGGCATCGAGCCCTCGGTGGTCGCCGGCCACTCGCTCGGCGAGTATTCCGCGGCCGTGGCCGTGGGTTCCCTGACCCCCGAGGACGGTCTGCGCCTGGTGCGCCGCCGCGGCGAACTGATGTTCGCCGCCGGCCGCGAACGCCCCGGCGGCATGGCCGCGGTCATGGGACTCGGCGCGGACGCGGTGCGCGAGGTCTGCGCGGATGTTTCCAGCCGGGTCGGCGTGGTCGTCGTGGCCAATCACAATTCGGCCCAGCAGATCGCCATCTCCGGCGAGGTCGAGGCCGTGGCGGCGACCGTCGAACCCCTGAAGGAGGCCGGCGCGCGGCGCGTGGTCACCCTGAACGTCAGCGGCGCCTTCCATTCGCCCCTGCTCGAAGGTGCGGCCGAAAGCTTCGCCGGCGATCTGCAGGCGGTCGAAATCAACGATCCCGCGGCCCCGCTGGTGGCCAACGTGTCGGCCGTCCCGGTCTCCGAAGCGGCAGTCCTGGCCGACGGTTTCCGCCGTCAGCTGACGTCTCCGGTGCTGTGGCACGACAGCCTGGCGGCCATCGTCGCCGGCGGCGATGGCTGGGAAGCGCCAAAGGTCGTGCTCGAAGTCGGCCCCGGCCGCGTTCTGTCGAACATGGCGCGCCGTGAATATCCGGATGTGACCTTCCTGCCCGTGGGCACGGTCGCCGATCTGGATGCGACGCTGGAAAAGATAGACGATATCCTGGCCTGATCCGCGAACCCGCGGAAAGGGTTCATCGCAAAGTCGGAAGCAGAGGTAATGCAGATGGGCGACAAAGCCATCATCGTAACCGGAGCCGGGCGCGGCATCGGCCTCGCCATCGCCACCCAGCTCGCCGAGGCGGGATACGATCTCGCCCTGGTCGACATCATGGAGGAAACGGTCCGCGAGGCCGTCGAGTCCCTGCCCGGAAACGGGAAGTACATGCCCTACGCGGGCAATGTCGCCGACTGGGAATCGGTCGAGGGGATCGTCAAATCCGTGGCCGAGGAATTCGGCAACGTCTACGGCCTGGTCAACAACGCCGGCATCACCCGCGACGGCCTGCTGGTGAGGATGCAGCCCGAGGCGTGGCAACAGGTTCTGGACGTGAACCTGACCGGCACGTTCTACTTTACAAAGGCCGTGGCGCCTTTTATGATGCGCCAGAAATTCGGCAGGATCGTCAATATCGCGTCGGTGATCGGGGTGGCCGGGAACGCCGGCCAGGCCAACTACGCCGCCAGCAAGGCCGGGGTCATCGCCCTGAGCAAGTCGGTGGCCAAGGAACTCGGCGGCAGGTCGGTGACCTGCAACGCCGTGGCCCCCGGATTCATCGCCACCGATATGACCGAGAACCTGCCCGAGAAGGTCAAGCAGCAGATGCTGGCCGAGATTCCGCTGAAACGACTCGGCGGCAGCGACGACATCGCGAGCACCGTCAAGTTTCTCTTGTCCCCAGAGGCCGCCTACATCACGGGTCAGACGATCGTGGTGGATGGCGGCATGGTCATGTGAACATCCCCTAAGGAGGGAACGTCAACCATGAGTTCCATTCAGGAGAAGGTCTACGAGATCATCGAGCGCAAGCTCTCCGTGAATCCCGAGCAGATTACGCCGGAGGCCTCGTTCACCGACGATCTGGGGGCCGATTCCCTCGATACCGTCGAATTGGTGATGGATCTCGAAGAGGTCTTCAACATCACGATTCCGGAAGAGGATCAGGAAAAGCTCCGCACTGTCCAGGACGCCATCGACTATCTCGAGGGACATCTCGAGTCCTAGGCCCGGACAGCATTCCATCACCCCCGGTCTCGCGCGTCGGCGTGTGACCGGGGTGCTGTTTCAGTCAAACCGGAGGCAATTCGATGAATCGCCGCAGGGTCGTCATCACCGGAATGGGAACGGTCACGCCGATCGGCAACGATTTCGGCACGACCTGGGAGGGACTGCTGGCCGGCCGCCAGGGCGTGGCCCCGATCACTTCCTTCGATACGACCGGTTACCGTTCCAATTTCGCGGGCGAAGTCAAGGATTTCGATCCCACCGTCGCCATGGAGCTCAAGGAGGCCCGCAAGGCCGATCGTTACGCGCAGTTCGCCGTCGTGGCGGCCGCCGAAGCGATGGCGCAGTCGGGCGTCGAGGTCGCCGATCCCCTGCGTGCGGGCGTGATCATCGGTTCCGGCATCGGCGGCATGCACACCTTCGAGGAGCAGCACCGGCGCCTGTTGGAACGCGGCCCCACGCGCGTTTCGCCGATGTTCATCCCGATGATGATCTCGGACATGGCCTCGGGCCTGGTGTCGATCCGCTTCGGCTTCAAGGGGCCGAACTACACCACCACTTCGGCCTGCGCCTCGGCCGGACACGCCATCGGCGTGGCCTGCGAGCACATCATGACCGGCCGCGCCGACGTCATGATCACCGGCGGCGCCGAGGCCAGCGTCTGCCCGATGGCCCTGGCCGGTTTCAACTCGATGAAGGCGCTCAGCACCCGCAACGACGATCCCGCCACGTCCAGCCGTCCCTTCGACGCCGGCCGCGACGGCTTCGTTCTCGGCGAGGGCGGCGGCGTCCTGGTCGTCGAGGAGCTCGAACACGCCAAGGCGCGCGGCGCGGAGATCATCGCCGAGATCGCCGGTTTCGGCATGACCGCCGACGCCTACCACATGACCCAGCCCGAGAACGAGGGCGGCGGCATGCGCGAGGCGATGCGCATCGCGGTGGCCGACGCCGGCGTCGATCTCGAGTCGGTCGGCTACATCAACGCGCACGGCACGTCGACGCATTTCAACGACAAGATCGAGACCAAGGCCGTGAAGGATCTCTTCGGCGATCATGCGCGTTCGCTGGCCGTCAGCTCGACGAAGTCGATGACCGGGCATCTGCTCGGAGCCGCCGGCGGCATCGAATCGGCCTTCACGGCGATGGCGCTCAAGGAAGGCGTCCTGCCGCCGACGATGAACTACACGGACCCCGATCCCGAATGCGACCTCTACTATTGCCCCAACCAGGCCGAGGAGCGGTCGGTCGACGTCGCGCTTTCCAATTCCTTCGGGTTCGGCGGGCACAACGTCAGCCTCTGCCTGAAGGCTTGGCGGTAACGCCGAAACGAGCGTGTCATGGGCTTGCGAGATCGATTCAGGAACCTGATCGGACGGTCCGTCGCGGAATCAGCGGCGGACCGTCCGTCGCTATCCGCGGCGACGGTCGCGGCGGTGGAGAAGAAGCTCGAGTACGTATTCAAGGACGAGAGCCTGCTGCGCAAGGCCCTGGTCCATCGCTCCCATACGCACGTCGCCGGCATCGGCCGCATCGAGGCCAACGAGCGCCTGGAATTCCTGGGCGACGCGGTGCTCGAGCTGGTGGTCAACGAACATCTCTACCGCAGCTATCCCGAGAGCGAGGAAGGCGATCTCACCAAGATGAAATCGCGTCTGGTCTGCGGGAAGAGCCTGTCGGCCGTGGCGCAGAGGCTCGACCTCGGCGAGCATATCCTGATGAGCCGGGGGGAGGCCGCCACCGGCGGACGCAGCCGCTCGAGCATCCTCGCCGACACCGTCGAGGCCCTGATCGGAGCCGTCTATCTCGACGCGGGCCTCGAAGCCGCGCGGGGTCTGATCTCGGCGCTGCTGCTGCGTGACGCCGACGCGATCCTCGAATCGGCCAAGCTGGTGAACCACAAGAGCCGGCTGCAGGAGATCATCCAGGCCCGGCACAAGGTGCCGCCCCGCTACCGGGTGCGCGCGGTCGCGGGTCCGGATCACGAGCGTTCCTTCACAGTCGAGGTCCTGTTCCGCAGCCGGGTCCTGGGACAGGGGGCGGGGTCGAACAAGAAGGCCGCCGAACAGTCCGCCGCCGCGGCCGCTCTCAAGCGGCTCGAGGCGGAGCCGGATCTGCTGTCCGGCGAGGAGGATTGAATCGCGTCGGCCCGGCCGGCGGGGGAGAGCCGCATGATTCGCATTTCGGATGGATCCCGTCGCCCGTTCCGGACCTTCATCTGCGTCGTCGTGGTCCTGATCCTCGGGATCGGGTCGATCGCGGCCGCGTCGCCCCTGCCCGCCAAGTCACCCGCCGATCTGCCCCCCACCGTCGCCCGACCCGACACCATCGCCTTCGGCGCCGGCACCAGCTACATGATCGGGCGTTCCCTGCTGGATCGGGGCGACCGCAAGGCGGCGCTGCCGTATCTGGGCCAGGCCTACCATCTCTGCCCCGACGAGCTCGAGATCGGATGGGCTTTCCTCGACGCCCTGCTCGGCGAGGGATATCTGGACAAGGCGCTCGAGGTCAATCGTCATATGCTGCAGATCGAGCCCGGCGACTACCGCCTGACCGAGCAGCTGATCCTGATGCTGACCGGCACCGGCCAGTACGACGAGGCCCTCGGCCTGGTCGCCGAGATGCAGGCCGCCCATCCCGATTCCACAGATCCGGTGCTGCTGGAGGGCGAGGTCCTGTCGCGGTCGGGACGGCCCGAAGAGGCCCTGGAGCGATATCGATACATCCTGCCCCTGCGGCCCGATCGTGCGGTGGCCATCTACGCGGCCATGGCGGAAATCCATCAGAAGACCGGCGATGACCAGGCGCTCGCCGCTCTCTGGCGCGAGGCCTTGGCCGCCGTTCCCGAATCCTCGGCCCTGCGCCTGGGCGCGTTGAAATTCCTGGTCGGAGCCGAGCGCTACGCCGAGGCCGCGGAGGTGGCCGCCGCCGGTGACGCCATCGAGGGCGAGGGAGACTCCGCGCCGACGGTCGAAGGCGACCGGCCCTGGCTCGAGATGCTGGCCGAATTGCTGATCAGCTCCCGGCGACTGGCCGAGGCCCGCGAACTGCTGGCCCCCGCCTTCGGCGCCGGTGCCCTGTCGCTCGATTCCAGCATCATGCTCGGACGGTTGATGGCCCAGGCCGACGACCTCCCGGCCGCCACCCTGCACATGCGCAGGGTGGTCGAACTCTGGCCCGACTCCGCCCGCGCCCATCTCTATCTCGGCGAATTCCTGGCCGACGGCGGTGATCTCAGCGCCGGGGAGACCGAGTTGCGGACCGCCCGGCAGCTCGACGAACGGGATTCCGAGGCCATGATGGCCCTGATCACGCTGCTGGCGACCCGCTACCCGGAAGCGCTGTCTCCGGCCCCGCCGACCGGCGCCACCCTGGAGCGCCGACTGGAGATCGGCCGTCTGGCGGAGGCCGCCTCGACCCTGGTCGGCTTCGATTCGCCGCGCAACAGCATGCTGCTGGGCATCACCCTGCAGGGCGTCGGCAATCTCGCCCTGGCCGCCAGGCATTACGAGGCCGCGGCTCGTTCGCCCGATTATCGCCGCGACGCCTTGCTCAACCTTTCGCTGGTCGAGGAGCAGCTCCGGCATCCGGATCGCGTGCTGATGATCCTCGAAGAGCTGCTGCAGGATTACCCCGACGACCCGGTCGTCTGCAACGGCCTGGGCTATTCGCTGGCCGACCAGGGGATCCAGCTGCGCAAGGCGGAGAGCCTGATCCGCTCCGCTCTCGCGAAGGACCCGGACAATCCCGCCTATCTCGATTCCCTCGGTTGGGTGCTGTATCGCCAGGAGGATCACGCCGGCGCGCTGGACTACATGATCCGGGCCGCCAACGCCCTACCGGACGATCCGACCATCCTCGAGCATCTGGGCTTCGTCCTCGAGGCCAACGGCCAGCCCGATCGGGCGCTGCGGGCCTTCATCCGGGCCCTGCAGGCCGGTTCGGTCAACCCCGAGGTCCCGGCCAGGATCGAGGCCCTCGGCGGCGAGGTCGTCCGATGAGATCGCGGACCGCAGGCGTCGCATCCTTCCTGGCCGCGGTTCTGCTGATCGCCGCACCTTCCGCGGTGCCGGTCTGCGACGCCGCCTCGTCCGTGGCCGCTTCCGCCGACACCTTCACGGTCCGCTTCCTCCATTGGCGGGCTTCGGCCTGGGGCGGCTCCGCCTCCGGATCGGCCTGTCTGATGGAGGGGCCCGCCGGCTCCTGGCGGGCCGAGATCCTCGTGCACGATTCCGCCGCGCCGGAGGATGCCCCCGAATCCGCCCTGCTCGATCGTTTCGGACAAGGATGGACCCTGGCGCGCTTTCCCGACGGACCGTTGATGTTCCGGGAGTGGGGCGGGCCGATCCGCCGATTCGAAGACGAGCGCGCTCCGTTCGCCCGCGTCCTGCGCCGGATCGTCTCCGGCGGCCTTGCCCCCGGCATCGATCTGCCCGATGGTGTGACCATGGTTCGCGACTCGCGAGCGCTGTCCCGGGACCGGCGGTTGCCTTGGCTTGCGGATCAGCCGGAACGATCCGGCTGGCGGATCCTCTTTCCGGCGTCTCCCGCGGCCGGTCCGACCGCGTTCCGGGCCGTGATGGAGGACCGGGGCCGTGGCCGCGGATCCCCGCGGGAAACCTGGCGCGTCGGCGTAACCCCGGGCGCGGAGCATCGCTCTTTCCGTGTGACCTCGTCCCGCCGCGAAGGCGTTCTCTCCCTGGAGCCCTACGCGCTGGTGCAGGCGCTCGGCGACCGCGACGAGGCGGCCAGCCCCATCTGGACGCTGCGCGAATTGCTGGTCTTTCCCCGCCGGGACGCAGAAGGTTTCTGAATCCGGAACGAAAGCTGGAACTCCCCGGTCGCCCCGTTGTTGATTCGAGACGTCAGCAGCTGGGCAGCCCGGGAGGAACGATGGGCCTGAAGATGACCGACAAGTTCGAGAACCTCACCCCGCAGCCGCGTGGCCATCTCGTCGATCAGCGCGACGAGGATCTGATCGCGCTGGTCCAGCAGGGCCAGAAACGCGCCTACGACGAGTTGGTGCGCCGGTACAAGGGGAGGCTCTACAGTTTCATCCTGCGGATGGTCGCCGATCCGGTCGAGGCCGAGGAACTGGCCCAGGACACGCTGATCCGGGCCTACATCCACGCCGACAAGTATCGCGAGATCGCCCGTTTCTCGACCTGGCTCTACACCATCGCCACCAACCTCGTGCGCAACCGGGTGCGCCGCCTGAAGAGACAGCCGAGGACCCTGGTTCTGGATCCCGCCCCGGAGAACGACGAGATCCCTCTGGATCCGCCCGACACCCGGGCCGATCCCACGCAGCGGATCGAGGGCCGCGAGCTGGGCGAGATCATCGCCTGCGCCACGAGCCAGATCCCGGAGAAATACCGGATCCCGTTCCTGCTGCGCGAGGTCGAGGAACTGACCTACGAGGAGATCCAGCAGGTCACCGGGTTGAAGCTCGGCACCGTCCGGTCGCGGATCAACCGGGCCCGCACGAGGTTCCGGAAGCTGATCAAGCCCATGCTGCGCAAGGAGTCGCTCCTGGCCGAACTCGAGGCCCTGGAAGCGAAGATGGACGAGGAGCGCAACTGACGCCGAACCGCAATGCGGCGTCCCGCGGAGGATTACCGATGTTCTGCACCAAGGCACGCAACTGGATCAGCCTGGCCCACGACGGAAGGTTGCCCGCCGAGAAGACCCTCGCTCTCGAAGAGCATCTCGTCCGCTGCGCCGAATGCCGCGCCTACCGCGAGGATCTCGAGACGGCGTCCCGTCTCCTGAAGGCGACGACTCCCGAGCCCTCCGAGGCTTTCGAATGGAACCTGCAGCTGAGGATGAACAACGTCCTGCGCGAAGCGGCCGCCACCGACGAGGCCCCCTGGCGGGCGCCGCGTTCATCCTTCGGCTGGCTGCGCGGATTCGCCGTCTCCTCGGCCGCCGGACTCGCGGCCACCGTCGCGCTGTTCCTGGTGTTCTCTCCCGGTCTGCGCATGTCGCCCGTGACGGCCGACCCGACGGCCGGCTCGCCGATCGCCGGCGTCGCTTCACGGAGCTTGGCCTCCGCGGATGAATATGCGCCCCGCCTCTCCACGGTCGGCCGCTCCGCCGGCGACGCCGACCGCCTGCCGCTTTCGCTCTTCAACGGCCGCCGGCCCTCCGGATTCGATTTCAGTTCCGGGCAGCCCGTTTCCACGTCCCGGTTCGCATCGACGCCTCGTTCCCTCCGCAGCTTTTCCCAGCGCAGCGAAGCCGACATCGAGACCATCACCCGTCTCGCTCGCGAAAATGCCCGTCTGCGGGCTGCCCTGAACCGTCTGCAGGGCCGTCCGGGATTCGACGCGGCATTGAACGACAGCACGAACTCTGCTTTACTGGAGAGCGTCGACGGTTCCGACTAGCCCCACTCCATTCGGAGAGGTGATCATGTTGACCAGAACTATCACGCGGCGCGCCCGTGGCGCTTCCGCGTTGTGCTTGTTGTTCGGCATCCTGACGATCGCCGGTTGCGGCACCGAGAGCCGCGAGGCGATCGTTTCGTCGGTGGGCTCGTTCGGCGAGATCGCCGTCGTGCTGTCGGGCGACAACCTGCGGGCGGGCGTGGACGAGGTCCTGGACACCATCAATCCCGATGTCCCCTTCGTCCTGAAGACCGAGAAGACCTACGTCTTCCATCATCTCGCGGCGCGGCGTCACAAGATCGCCCACAACTACCGCAACATCCTGTACGTCCTGCGCTGGGGCGACGGCGGACCGCTGCAGAAGGAGGTCGACTCGCTGGTCTCGGACGAGACCCTGGACCGCTTCATCACCGGACGCGGGGGCGTGGTCTACCTCGAGAACCCCTATTTCCAGAACCAGCTGCTGATCATCGTGGTTTCGCCCGACCGCAACAGCCTGATGAGCGTCCTGCGCGAGCGGCGCGAGCACATCTGCGACCTGATCGATACGCACAACATCAAGCGCATGGCCCGCGACAGCCGGATCCGGGGGATCCACGCCGACGTCGTGCAGGATTACTGGCGGAATTTCGGGTTCCACCTGGAGATTCCCGGCGACTATCGCGAGAACCAGGTGCGGCCGGATGATTTCCCGGGCGTGGAATGGATCCGCAACGACCCCACCCGCGGCCTGTCGATCGCCTGGATCGAAACCGAGGACCCCGAGGCGATGATGCAGGATCGCGACGCCCTCGCAGGTTTCCGCCGGCACCTGGGCGACATCCTGCACACCGAGGACATCCACGAATCGACCTTCGTCTGGAGCGAGGAGAAGGTCGCCGGCGTGCCGGCCGTGAAACTGGCCGGCGCGTGGTCGAGCCGCAAGATCGCCGCCGGAGGGGCGTTCTGGTGTTATTTTGTGCCCGACAAGGAGCATGGGCGGGTCTACGCCCTGGATCTGCTGGTTTACGCGCCCAACGCCCCGAAGATGAACCATTTCCGGCGCATGAGGGCCATCCTGAGCACTTTCTCGGTCAAGCCGCCGCGTTGATGCGGCGCCACGGGGGAGGGGAGTCATGGGGATCCGTGATCGGCTTCGATTCCTGCCGAGCCTGCTGTGCCTCCCGGTTGCGGCCCTGCTGCTGATCGCGCCGCCGGCGTTCGATGGGGATCTTCCCGAGGCTTCCGGCGTTCCCCTGGTGCACGTGTTGTACTGGGAGGGCGCGATCGGTCCGATCACCGCGGAATATCTCGGGGACGAACTGGTTCACGCCGCCGATTCCCGCTGCGATCTGGTGGTCCTGGTTCTCGATACCCCAGGCGGGTTGGACAACTCGATGCGGGTGATGATCCAGGATATCCTGGCGTCGCCCGTGCCGGTGGCCGTCTACGTCGCCCCCGGCGGCGCCCGCGCCGCATCGGCCGGAGCGTTCCTGATGGCCGCCTCCCACGTGGCCGCGATGGCTCCGGCGACCAACATCGGCGCTGCGCATCCGGTCAACATGGGCGGCAAGCTCGACGAGACCATGAGCGCTAAGGTCACCAACGACGCCGCCGCATATATCGGCGGCCTGGCCGAGAGCCGCGGCCGCAACGTCGAGTGGTATCGGGCCGCCGTCCGGCAGAGCGTTTCGGCTCCGGCCGACTCCGCGCTGGCGGTCGGCGTGATCGATTGCCTGGCCGAGGATCTGGACGCCCTCCTGGAGGCCTGTGACGGCCGCCTGGTGGCGATCTCGGGAGAGGATGATCCGGTGGCCGTCCGCAGCGCCGGAGCCATCCAGATCGAACGTCGGCCGTCCTGGAGGCAGGATTTCCTGCGCCGCATCACCGACCCCAACGTCGCCTATATCTTCTTGATGCTCGGCATCTACGGCCTTTTCTTCGAATTGAGCCGTCCGGGCGCCATCCTGCCGGGAGTGGTCGGCGCCATCAGCCTGCTGCTGGCCATGCTGGCTTTCCAGAGCCTGCCGGTGAACTACGTGGGCGTGTTGCTGATCCTGGTGGGGATGGTGCTGCTGCTGCTGGAGATCAAGATCGTCAGCTACGGTTCGCTGGCCCTGGGAGGGGTGGTCGCCTTGCTGCTCGGATCGCTGCTGCTGTTCGATCGGGCCGTGCCCGCGGTGGCCCTGTCGCTGAAGGTCGTGCTGCCGGTCGTGCTGGTATCGGCGGCTTTCTTCCTGCTGCTGGTCGGACTCGGGCTGAAGGCGCAGGCCCGGCGCAAGGTCACCGGAGTCGACGCCCTGATCGGCGAGATCGGCGAAATCGTGCGCCTGCCGGCCGACGCCGACGAGGCGTACGAGGCGACGGTGGCGGTTTTCGGGGAATTGTGGCAATGTCGCAGCGAAGAGCTGCTGCGTCGCGGCCAGAGAGTCGTGGTCACGGCCTGCGACGGAAGGATGGTCACCGTCGCGCAGCAATCCGGGTCCGGGGAACATTCGGGAGGGTAGGACATGCCGGCGATTTCCATTTCGGTGAGCATGATCGTCATCCTGGCGATCCTGATCCTGGCCAACGCCATCCGGGTCATCAAGGAATACGAGCGATCGGTCATCTTCCGGCTCGGCCGGCTGATCGGCGTCAAGGGGCCGGGGCTGATCCTGCTGATCCCGATGATCGACCGGATGGTCAAGGTCAGCCTGCGGACCATCCCGATGGATGTCGCGCCGCAGGACGTCATCACCAAGGACAACGTCTCGGTCAAGGTCAACGCGGTGATCTATTTCCGCGTGGTGACCCCCGACAAGGCGATCGTCAACGTCGAGGACTACCTCTTCGCCACCTCGCAGGTCGCCCAGACGACGCTGCGCTCGGTGATGGGGCAGGTCGAACTCGACGAGCTCCTTTCGCAGCGGGACAAGCTGAACCTGCAGATCCGCGAGATCATCGACCACGCCACCGATCCCTGGGGGATCAAGGTCAGCACCGTCGAGATCAAGGACGTCGATCTGCCGGTGGAGATGCGCCGCGCCATGGCCCGTCAGGCCGAGGCGGAGCGCGAGCGGCGGGCCAAGGTCATCCACGCCGAAGGCGAGTTCCAGGCCAGCAAGCAGCTGGCCGCGGCCGCCAAGGTCGTTTCGCAGGATCCGGCCGCCATCCAGCTGCGTTATCTGCAGACCCTCGGCGAGATCGCCCGCGAGAACAATTCCACGACGATCTTCCCGATTCCCATCGAACTGTTCAACTTTATCAAGAAGCAAGCAACCGAAAAGGAATGACATGCCATCGTTCATCCGCGGGCGCCGCCTCCCGCATTGCATCGTTGTGTTCGCGGTCCTGATCTTCGGCGCCGGCATGGCCTTCGCCCAGCAGATCCCCGATGCGGTCTCCGGCCGCACCAAGCCGCCCCGTCCCGCAGGTGCCGAGACCGACACCCCCTGGAATCTCCAGGTGCGCGGCGGAATGCTCAGCGGCGGCGACCTGTTCAAGGTCCGCACCGAGATCACGCGGACCTGGATGTCTCCCGCCGGGTCCGCCTTCACCTCCGACAAGTACACCGTGACGCTCGACGAAGGCTTCCTGATGAGCCTGGGGGCGGTCTACGAGCTGAATCCCAAGTTGAGGCTGCGTTGCGACCTGGAATGGGCGCAGGTCGATGCGGCCGCCCTGGCCCGCACCGGTCAGACCGCCCAGGCCTACAAGTACGACGAGGTCTCGTTCGTCAACGTGTCCTTCGGGGTCGAGGCCCCGCTGACATCCGCCCGCAGCCATCCCTTCCTGACGGCCGGCCTGGTGGTCTCGCGGGTTTCCGGCATGGACGATGTCCTGGACAGGACCGGCGTGGGGGGGAGGATCGGGATCGGCTTCGAATACGGCATGAACTCCTTCTGGTCGCTGCGGGTCGAGGCGACCGACACGTTCATGCAGATCGAGACCGCCGACTACCAGGATATGATCGGCGACGTGGCTTCCTACAACGAATACGGCTCCCAGAATCTCTTCGGTCTCAGCGGGGGGATGGTGGTCCACTTCTGACGATAGCGTAGCATTATGCGACGGAATCGGAGTCTTTTTGGCGATTCGAGTTTTTTCTGGGGATGGCTGGTAATCGACTGCATATCGGCGGCTTGCGTGATTCCTGTTGATTTCGATTTCAGGATTTATTGATTAGATTTTGCAGATCCGGAGCGTGATGCTATTATTACAAGTTCGATTCCACAATCTGCAAGAGGCGTCCGCCGGGCGCCCGAACCGTCTGTTGGAGGCACCCCATGGGTAATGTGATCGCTGTCGTGAACCACAAGGGCGGAACCGGGAAATCGACCACCGCCCTGAACCTGGCTGCGGGCCTGACGCGCTACAGCGACATCACATCTTCGAGCCTGCTGATCGATATGGACCCCCATGGCTGCGCGACCTCCTCGTTGCTCGGCAAGCTCGACGGCGAGCCGCCCGCCCGGTCGGTCTTCGACGTCCTGCGCCGGGCGATCACGCCCCAGGACGGCATCACCGCGACGGTCTACGACGAGAACATCGACATCATCCCCGCCAGTCCGTCGCTCGAAAGCATGGCCCGGACCCAGCTGACCGATCGTCTGATGAAGGTCACCCAGGCCCTTTCCACCTCCTACGGATGGATCATCATCGACACGCCGCCGAACCTGGGCATCCTGACCCAGAACGCGTTGCTGGCGGCCGATTACGTGCTGATCCCCTCGCAGTGCACCGGGTTGGCCGTCTCGACGCTCCACCAGTTGAAGGCCCTGATCGAGCGCATCCAGGAGCGGGCCAACATCTGGCTGCAGGTCCTGGGCGTGCTGGTGACCATGAAGGACGGACGCGCCGAGCTGCAGAAGGACGTCCTGAAGGAGATGAAGTCCGTCTTCAAGGGCGATATCTTCAAGACCCAGGTGACCACCAACATCAAGATCGAGGAAGCGCCCGCCAATTTCTGCAGCATCTTCTCGTACGACTCCGGCTGTCTCGGCGCCTCGCTGTACCGCGACTGGATCAAGGGCGAATTCCTGCGTCGTCATCGCCTGCTGGAGAAGAAGCGGGGAGAGCGCCTGGAGCAGATGACGGCCGCGGCCCAGTCCAAGGACTGATTCCACGCTGGCGGAAGTTCCGTAGGGAGGGCGCCGTCGATCAGAGATCGGCGACGAACGGGTTGCTGCGCCTTTCGGTGCCGACGTCGGTCGTCGGCCCGTGCCCCGGATGCAGGAGCGTCGTGTCAGGCAGGGTGTAGAGCTGCGAGCGGATGCTGTTCTCGAGGCTTGCGAAGTTCCCGCCGGGCAGGTCGGTCCTGCCCACCGATCCCGCGAAGATCAGATCTCCCACCACAGCGTTGCCGGGATACGAGAACATGACGTGGCCCGGGCTGTGGCCCGGCACGTGGGCGACCGCCAGGGTTCCGCCCGCGAAGGGGATTCCGGCGCCGTCGGCCAGGTCGGCCGCGCAGCGGGGGATCGGCGTCGCCGGCATGCCGAAGGCGGCCTGGTGCTGGTTCATCCCGGCGATCATGTCTCCATCCAGGGGATGGTGCCGCAGCGGGAGGTCCCAGCGCTTCTGAACCGCGGCGGCGGCGCCGACGTGGTCGAAATGACCGTGGGTGCAGAGCAGTCCGACCAGGCGGCAGCCGCTGTCGGCGACCGCGGCGATCAGCCGTTCGGGTTCGTCGCCCGGATCGATCAGCACGGCTTCTTCCGCGGCGGGCGAGTGCAGCAGGTAGGCGTTCATGAGCAAGGGACCGACAGGAATCCGGTCCAGAAGCCAGTCGGTGTCGTGCATCGTCCGGTTCCTTTCCGATTCCCGTCGGTCCCTCGTCTCAGCGGACGTCGATCGTCGAGCCGACTCAGTCGTCGTAGTACTCGCGGCCCAGATGGGTGATCAGCTCTTCGCCCATCATCCAGCGCAACGTGTTCTTCAGCTTCTTCTGCTGGATGAACAGGTCGTGCTCGGGATTCAGGCCCTCGGGCGTCACCGGGCTCTTGAAGTAGAACGACAGCCACTCCTGGATCCCGCTCATGCCGGCGCGGCCGGCGAGGTCGAGGAACAGCGCCAGATCCAGGACGATCGGCGCGGCCAGGATGGAGTCGCGGCACAGGAAATCGACCTTGATCTGCATCGGCAGGCCCAGCCAGCCGAAGATGTCGATGTTGTCCCAGCCTTCCTTGTTGTCGCCGCGGGGCGGATAGTAGTTGATCCGCACCTTGTGGTAGAGGTTGCCGTAGAGGTCGGGGTAGAGCTCGGGCTGCAGGATGCTGCCCAGCACGCTCAGCTTCGACTCTTCCTTGGTCTTGAACGACTCGGGATCGTCCAGGACCTCGCCGTCGCGGTTGCCCAGGATGTTGGTGGAGAACCAGCCGTTCATTCCCAGCAGGCGGGCCTTGAACCCGGGAGCGAGGATGGTCTTCATCAGCGTCTGGCCGGTCTTGAAGTCCTTGCCGCAGGTCGGCGAACCGCTCTGCTTGGCCAACTCCTCGAAGGCGGGGAAGTCGGCGCTGAGGTTCGGGGCGCCGTTGGCGTAGGGGATCCCCATCTTCAGCGCGGCGTAGGCGTAGATCATGCTCGGCGCGATGTCGGCGTGATTGTTCCGCAGGCCTTCCTCGAAAGCGGCGAGGCTCTGATGGACCTCGGACTTCGTCAGGAAGATCTCGGTCGATCCGCACCAGATCATCACGATGCGGTCGCAGCCGTTCTTCTCCTTGAACGACTCGATGTCCGCCATGACCTGTTCGGCCAGGTCCATCTTCGTGGCGCCGGTCTTGACGTTCTCGCCGTTGAGCTTCTTGACGTAGTAGTTGTCGAAGACGGCGGGCATCGGCTTGATGGCGTCGAGTTCGGGCTTGAGTTCCTCGAGCAGGTCGCGGGGCAGCACGCCGCAGTTGACCGCCGCCTCGTAGACGGAGTCGGTGAAAATGTCCCAGCCGCCGAAGACGATGTCGTCGAGGTCGGTCAGCGGAACGAAGTTGCGGATCAGGGGCTGCCGATTGTCAGTGCGCTTGCCGAGGCGGATGTGGCCCATCTGCGTGAGGCTGCCGACCGCAGGCCGGATGCCCTTGCGGATGGCGAGGACGCCAGCCATGAAAGTCGAGGAAACGGCGCCCATCCCGGGCGTCAGGATTCCCAGTTTTCCTGCGGCAGGCTTGATAGTCAGCCCTTCTGCCATCACAGTGCTCCTCTCTCTGTGCTGAATGCGCGCGGAGCGGTCCGGAATTGAAGGCTCGCTCGGGATGCAGTCCATGCAGCCGTTTTTCAGGCGCGCATCATACTCCAAGTCAATCAAGCAGGAAATAAACCGTCCGGGCTGCGAACGCAAGGGAATTGTCGGAGCGCACCCACGGCGACCCTGGGGGTTGGATTTTCAGAATTTGATGTTTTATACAGGATTCCTCTGGCGGTACGGGGGCGGCATGGGATATAATTGTACCGGTTTGTAGGCGCCGCGGCGACGGCGGCCCGGTCGCGAAAACACTGTACGCTCTACGCACCAGCATCCTTTATGGAGGAAACGAATGGGTACCCAGACTCGCCCGGTTCCTTTTCTGGATCTCAAGGCCCAAGTGGCTCCCTTGCGCGCGGAGATCGACGCGGCGATCGCCGATGTCGTCGACAACACGGCTTTCATCCTCGGCGAGCGGGTCGAGAAATTCGAGAACAAGCTGGCGGCTTATTGCGAGGCCGAGCACTGCATCGGCGTCGATTCGGGGACCCAGGCCCTGAACCTCATCCTGCGCGCGCTGGACGTGGGGGAGGGCGACGAGGTCATCACGGTGCCGAACACCTTCATCGCCACGGTGGCGGCCATCGCATATACCGGGGCCACGCCCGTCTTCGTGGATGTCGATCCGCGGACCTGGATGATGGATCCCGATCTGCTGGAGAACGCGATCACGCCCCGGACCAAGGCCATCCTGCCGGTCCATCTCTTCGGCAACCCGGTGGACTTCGATCCCATCGCCGCGATCGCCCGCAAGCACGGCCTGCCGGTGGTCGAGGACGCCTGCCAGGCTCACGGCGCCCGCTACCAGGGCCGCCGTTGCGGCTCGCTGGGCGTCGCCGCCGCCTTCAGCTTCTACCCGGGAAAGAACCTCGGCGCCTTCGGCGACGGCGGAGCGGTCACGACCAGCGACGCGGACCTCGCCGAGCGCATCCGCAGCCTTCGCCATCACGGACAGACCCGCAAGAACATCCACGACTTCGTCGGATACACCGGCCGCCTCGACGCCATCCAGGCGGTCGTGCTCTCCGTCAAGCTCGATCATCTCGAGAGCTGGAACGACGGCCGCCGCGCCGTCGCCGCCCGCTACCGGGAACGGCTCGCCGGCAAGTACCGCATGCCCGAGATCATCGACGGTGGCCAGGCCGTCCATCACCTGTTCCCGATCCAGAGCGATGATCCCGAGGCGCTGATCGCGCGTCTCGCCGAGGCCAAGGTTTTCTGCGGCCGGCATTATCCCATTCCGTGCCACAAGCAGCCCGCCGTGTCCGGATTGATCGAGCCGACGGCGCATTTCCCTGTCGCAGAAGAACTTTGCGCCGGAATCGTGTCCTTGCCCATGTTCGCGGAAATGACCGACGAGATGGTAGACGCGGTCTGTGAACTTCTGCTATAATATTTCGGCATTCGGAGGAATCCCGCCCCGCGACAGGCTACCGACGGGTACCGAGAGGAGCTGGATGGGTCAAAGCTAACGCGTTTCCGAACAACTCAGCATCACTCTGATTCGCCACAGAGGGAGATCCTGCACATGAAGGAAGACGCGGTGGCATTTACATCCGTGGTTGATGGGCACGTATGTCCATCCCCGGCCCTGTATCTAGTAGCCGATACTTCCCGCTTGCACAGCTTCGAGGGCAAGGTCAAAAGATTTTTCGACCTGGTGGTCACGTCCGTGGCCGTGGTCGTGCTGTCCCCGTTGATGCTGCTCATAGCGATCCTCGTCAAGCATTCCAGCCCCGGCCCGGTCCTCTTCGTGCAGGAACGGATCGGCAAGGACGGCCGTCCTTTCCGTTTCTTCAAGTTCCGCACGATGCTGCACAACAGCGATGACGCCATCCATCGCCAGTTCGCGTCGATGTTCATCAACGGCGGCGGCGGCGCGTCGGAAACCAAGATCTTCAAGATGACCCTCGATCCGCGCGTGACAGGCGTGGGCCGCTGGCTGCGCAAGACGTCGCTGGACGAACTGCCCCAGCTGTTCAACATCCTGCGCGGAGAGATGTCGCTGGTCGGGCCGCGGCCGCCGCTGCCCTACGAACTCGAAGAGTACCAGCCCTGGCATCACGAGCGGCTGCGGGTGCTGCCCGGGCTGACCGGTCTCTGGCAGGTCAGCGGGCGGAGCAACGTCCCCTTCGAGGAGATGGTCCGGCTGGACATCCTCTACATCAACTCCTGGAGCCTGTTGACGGATCTGCGCATCGTCCTGAGGACGGTCCCCGTCGTCTTCCTCGGCACGGGCGGTTATTGATCTGCTTCTATTGCTCAAGTTCCTGCGTGAAAACGCGATGATTCGGAAGTAGGATCCGGGCTGCGGGCGCCCGGATTCCTAGCTTCGCTCGCCCGCGTACATATTCGGATCGGGATACACAAAGGAGCGGAACATGATCAAGATGGCAGCGATCGGTTGCGGATACTGGGGACCCAACCTGATCCGGAACTTCAACAATCATCCCGAAGTCGAGCTCGCCGCCATCTGCGACAGGGACCAGGGACGGCTCGATCACCTGGGCAATCTCTATCCCAATGCGAAGCAGTACAGCGACGCCGACGCCATCTTCGCAGACGATTCGATCGACGCGGTCGTCGTGGCGACGCCGGTCTCGACGCATTTCCCTCTCGGCAGGCAGGTCCTGGAATCGGGCAAGCACCTGTTCATCGAGAAGCCGATGGCCGCGAGCGCCGAGGAATGCCGCGAGCTCAACAGGATCGCGGCCGAGCGCAAGCTGCAGATCATGGTCGGCCACACCTTCCTGTTCGTGCCGGCCGTCCGCAAGATCAGCAACCTGATGACGTCGGGCGAACTGGGCGACGTCTACTACGTGAACATCCGCCGGGTGAACCTGGGCATCTTCCAGAAGGACGCCAACGTGGTCTGGGATCTCGCCCCGCACGACGTGGCGATGCTCAACTGGCTGTTCGGGTCGGCTCCGGAGGTCGTCAGCGCCACCGGCCGCTCGTATGTCCAGGAGGACATCGAGGACGTGGCGTTCCTGACCCTGGAATATCCCGGCCGCAAGCTGGCGCATATCCACGTCAGCTGGCTGGATCCCAACAAGGTCCGCGAGGTGACCTTCGTGGGCAGTCGAAAGATGCTGGTCTACGACGACGTCTCGACCATGGAGAAGATCCGGGTCTACGACAAGGGCGTCGACGTGATGCAGCATTACGACAACTTCGGCGAATTCCACCTGGCCTACCGGCACGGCGACATCAACATCCCCAAGGTGGATCAGATGGAGCCGCTGAAGGTCGAAGCCACGCATTTCATCGACTGCATCAAGGGAGAGGCCGAGCCTCTGAGCAGCGGCGAACTGGGGCTCGAGGTCGTGGAAGTCCTGGAGAAGGCCTGCCTGTCGATCCGTCAGGACGGCCGGCCCCAGGAGCTTGTCTACACGGCGTCCTGAGAACCGAAACCGGGGGCGAAGCGAAGTGGCCGACCGATCCATGCGCGTGGCGATGATCGGACAGAAGGGCTATCCGCCCGTCCACGGCGGCATCGAGAAGCACGTCGCCGAGCTGGCCTCGCGCCTCACGGCCCGCGGGATCTCGGTCGACATCTTCAGCCGGCCCCACTACAGCGACGTCGACGGACCCGTGGAGCCCGAGGGCCTGCGGGTCCGTCGTCTGTTCAGCGTGCCCACCAAGCATCTCGACGCCATCTCGCACAGCCTGCTGGCGACCGCGGCCTGCCTGGACCGGCGTTACGACGTGATCCATTATCACGCCATCGGGCCGGGACTGCTTTCGGGAATCCCGCGGTGGCTCGGCGCCGCCAGGACGGTCGTGACCGTCCACGGCCTCGATTGGCAGCGCGAGAAGTGGGGCTGGGCGGCGCGTTCGGTCCTGCGGCTGGGCGAGACATGCAGCGCGCGATTCCCCGACCGCACCATCGTGGTTTCCGAAGCTTTGGCCGAGCATTTCCGGAACCGGCACGGCCGGCGGACGATCGCCATCCCCAACGGCATCACGCCGCCGGTCTCGCGGCCACCCGACAGGATGAATTCCTTCGGCATCGACCGGCCCTACGTCCTGTTCGTCGGCCGCCTGGTGCCCGAGAAGGGTTGCCACCTGCTGCTGGAGGCCTTCGCCGCGATGCCGGCCCAGGTGAGGGAGGACTGCCGCCTGGTCATCGCCGGCGACGCCGGATTCACCGAGGGTTACGCGCGGCAGCTGCGCGCCGCCGCCGGTCCGGGTGTCGTCTTCACGGGCTTCGTTCACGGCCCCGTGCTCGAGGAACTCTATTCGAACGCGGCGCTGGTGGTGCTGCCTTCGACCCTGGAGGGGCTGTCGATCGCCTTGCTGGAGGGGATGAGCCACGGGCGATGCTGCCTGGTCAGCGACATCCCGCCGAATCTCGAGGCCGGGGGAGGCTGCGTGGCGACTTTCCCGTCGGGCGACGCTTCGGCCCTGGCCGACGGCATGGCCGCCCTGATGGCCGATGCGGAGCGCCGCGCCGATTACGGAGCCCGGGCGCGGGAGCGCGTTCTGGACGTCTATTCCTGGGAGCGCAACGCCGACGCCACCGCCGCGCTCTACAGCGAAATCACCGGAATCGATATTCCGATTTGACAGCGTTGATATTTGGCCTATCATTGTGGCCACAAACGAATTCCGGGCGGGTGTAACTCAGTTGGTAGAGTATCACGTTGCCAACGTGATTGTCGCCGGTT
>CAYLMM010000018.1:0-41873 GCA_964384825.1 uncultured Fibrobacteraceae bacterium | reverse complement strand
CTGCACACCTGCCGGGGTGTCGGGGCACTTGGCGAGGTAGTCCGCGACTCCGTCCTTGTCGGTGTCGATCGGGCAGCCGGCGTCGTCGACCTTGACATCCTGCGGTGTGTCGGGACACTGATCTTTGGAATCCGCCACCCCGTCACCGTCCGTATCCGGCTCGCCGCCGAAGAAGTAAAGGAGGAAGAGGGAGGGTGAGGAGCCGAGAGGGAGGGGTCTGAGGGTTCCATCGACCCGGCGGCGGGGACGTGGATATGCATGCCGTCTGCAAGGGGGGCGGCGAGGTTGATCCGTACGGGGTCCGCCCGGGGAGTGAGCCCTCCTGCGGCGTCCACCAGATCGACGATCCGGATGTCGGGAGAAAGGGTGTACACCCCGGGGGAAGAGACCTCCCCGGTGATGTAGAGCACCCAGGGTTTTTTCCCCTCATCTTCGGGAAGGGCTTTCCTCCCGGCCTCCCCCTCCGGAGCGGCCGGCGGAGTGAGGGAGAGGGCGGGACCGGCGGTCTGCCCCGAGGGGCGGCCGGAGAACTTTCCCGAGTAGAAAAAAACAAGGCCTCCGGCGAGAAGAAGGCAGAGCATACCCGCTGCGAAAAAAAGAAGCCCCCTGCGGGTCCCCTCCTCTTTGAAACTGTTGAACCCCATCTCCCCCTCCCCCTCTCAGTCCAGCAGAAAAAGGATCTTCCCCGTGAGGCACCAGTTGTCCCCCCGGGTGATCTCCACAGAGGCCGTCCGTCCCAGAAGATCCTCCCCTCCTTCGACGATTACCACCTTGTCGGAGGGGGTTCTCCCCTGGAGAAGCCCCTCCCCCCGGGGGGCCCTGTCATCGAGGAGCACGGGGAAGACGCTGCCGGCGAGGGCCTGGTTGATTTCGGCCGCGATGGCCGAACCCGGCGGGCCCGCCCGTCTGGAGGACGGACGCCTGCGGGTCTGGGTCTGGTTCCGGGACAAGGGCCTCTCCGGGCGGGCCCTGACCGCGGCCCTGGACAGGGCCCAGGCCGATCTCGGCGAAAAGGTTCTGCGCCGCCGGGCCAAGATGTCCCGCGTGCGCGGGGAGCGCGTGGCCGACATGGCCGATCTGCCCCTGCATCCCGATCACCTGGCGGCCGCCGCGGCCACCGGAGCCGAATTGCGCCGCGAGAGCCGCTGGCTCAACGCGGCGAGTTTCGACGCGACTCCCGGGCAGGTGCGTTCGCTGTCCGCCTTGCCGGCGGTCAGGCGCGTGACCCTGGTGAGGCGCGGGGCCCCCCGGGCGTCGGCCGCGGGCCGGGCCGCGGAGAGGCCGGCCGCCGGCGGGATCGGCGCCTCCGCCCCGGCGGCGGCGTCCATCGATTACGGCTCCTCGTTCGAGGAACTCGAGCAGATCGACGTTCCGGCCGTGCACGCCATGGGAGTGCGGGGCGCAGGAGTGCTGATCGGCATGCTCGATTCCGGTTTCAAGACCACCCACGCCGCCCTTTCGGACGTCGACGTCGTCGACCGGTGGGATTTCGTGAACGACGACGCGGTGGTCGAGAACGAGATCGGCGATCCGACCAACGCCCAGGACCACGGCACGATGACCCTGTCGACGATCATGGGTTACGAATCCGGAGTCCACGTCGGAGTCGCCATCGACGCGAGCGTCGTGCTGGCCAAGACCGAGGACGTCAGCGTCGAGCAGCCCTTCGAGGAGGACAACTGGGTCGCCGGCATCGAATGGCTGGACACCTTCGGGATCGACGTGGTTTCGAGCTCCCTGGGATATTCCGATTGGTACGAGTTCGCCGATCTCGACGGGAACACCGCCGCCTGCACCATCGCCGCGGACATCGCCGCGGGCAGGGGCATCGTCGTGGTGAGTTCCGCCGGCAACGAACGCACCAGCGCCTGGGGACACATCCTGGCTCCGGCCGACGGCGACAGCGTGATCGCGACCGGGGCGGTCAAGCCCGACGGCTTCTACGCCTCGTTCTCCTCGCCCGGCCCATCGGCCGACGGCCGGATCAAGCCAGACGTGTCCGCGCGCGGCACCGGCAACCACGTGGTCAATCCCTACACCGACGACGATTACACCCTGGTCAACGGCACCTCCTTCTCGTGCCCGCTGACCGCGGGCGTGGCGGCCCTGCTGCTCTCGCGCCTGCCTGGACTGACGCCGATGCAGGTGCGCGAGGCCCTGCGGCAGACGGCCGACCGGGCGCAGGCCCCGGACAACGACTACGGCTGGGGGATCATCGACGCCCTGGCCGCGCTGCGGTATTTCGAACCCGTATTCGCGCACGACCCCTTGCCGGATACCGAGGACCTCGCCGGTCCCTATCCCGTCGTCGCGGAGATCGCCAGCCTTCTTGGGGTGGATGCGGGCGGCGGAGCGGTCCATTACCGCTTCTCGGGCGGAGGCTGGAACACGGTGCCGTTGACGCCCGCCGGCGGCGACCTCTTCACGGCCGGACTGCCGGGCGCGCCTTCCGGAACGACCGTCGAGTACTACCTCTCGGCGACCGACGACGCCGGGCACGTCTGGTACTGGCCCGAGGAGGCCGGCGCGGCGCCCCTGGCGTTCCTCGTCGGTCCCGATACCATCCCGCCGGTCCTGGCTCACGTTCCGCTGTGGAGCCTGGCCCGGCCGCAGTGGCCGCCGACGGTCGTCGCCGAAGCCGCCGACAACATGGGCATCGCCGCGGTCACGGCGTCCTACTCGGTCAACGGCGAGCCACGGGGCGAGTTCGCGTTGTCGCCGCAGGGCGACGGATCCTACGCCGCCGTTTTCCCGGGCTCGATCGATGGGGTACGCACGGGAGACGCCTATTCCTATTCCCTGGCCGCGACCGACATCGCCGCCGGAGCCAACGAGACCGCGGCCGGTCCCTTCGCATTCACGATCCGTTCCCGCCGGGGCGAGGTCCTGGTGGTCGACGACACGGCCTCCGGCGGCGAGCCCCCGATGGCGCGGTGGCTGGCCGGAGCGGGTTTCGTGACCCGGACCGTCGCTCTGGACTCGCTCGATGCCGAGGATTTCACTTCGCTGCATTTCGTCGCGCTGACCTGCGGGGCGAATCCCCAGCCCGCAGCCTCGGCGCCGGCCCGGACCTTGCTGGAACAGTGGACCGCGGGCGGGGGGCGCGTGCTCTGCGAGGGCGGGGATCTGACCCGCGCCGCGACCTTCGATTTCGGTTCCGTCAGTTTCGCCGCCGGGGTGCTGCACGCCGTCTGGTTCGACGGCTTCCCCGGGATGATGATTCCCGCAACGGGGCAGCAGGATCATCCCCTGCTGAATTTCCCGCACGCGGTGCCCGACACGGTCGATTTCGATCCCGAAGCCGCGGGGCCGCAACTGGATTCGGTCGCCGGATACGAGGGCGGTTACGCCGTGGCCGTCGCCGATCCCGCTTCCGAATACAGCGCGTTGATAGTGGCGAAGGATTCGCCGGACGCGTCCGGATCCCCATGGACGGTGCTCTTCGCTTTCGATCTCGCGGCGATGGCCGACAGCCTCGAGGCCCGGATGCTGGTCGAGAACGCCGCCGAGTATCTGATGACGCTCGGCGATGTCGTCGACGCGCCGCCCGCGGTCCCGGTCGCGGCGCTGCTGCCCAACGTCCCCAACCCCTTCAATCCGCGGACCGAGATCCGATTCCGGCTCGCGGCTCCCGGGACGCCGCGGGTGACGGTCTACGACGCCCGGGGACGCCGTCTGGCGCGGCTGCTGGCCGGAACGCCCTATCCGGCCGGCGAACATTCCGTGACCTGGGACGGCTCCGACGACCGCGGCCGGCCGGCCGCCAGCGGCGTCTACCTGGTGCGGCTGGAAACCGGAGCCGAGGGCTTCGAGCGCAAGATCCTGCTGGCGCGCTAGGCCGTCGCCGTCCCGGGGCCGTCGCTCGACCGGGTTCCCGCGGGGCCGGGGGGATGTCCTCCCGGCCCCGCCGCCCGCGGCGCCCTTCCTCCCGTCCGCTTTACCCGGCGCATCTTTAGCGTTATCCTCCCTTCCCGATCCATCCACCGGAAAGGCGACCCCGAAATGGCCAAGACCACGACCCGATACGTATGCGGCAACTGCGGCCAGGAGGAGATCCGCTGGCTGGGGCAGTGCCCCGTCTGCAAGGAATGGAATTCCTTCACCGAGATGAAGATCCCCGGCGCCTCCGGACAGGGGCGAGGGGTCGGATTCGGCGGCGGGAGGCGCGAGCGCGAGGGCGCGGCCGCGGGCGGATCGGTCCAGCCGGTGGCCCTGCGCGAGGTGGCTTCGGCCCGCGATCAGAGGCTGCCGGTCGAGCCCGAGGAGATCGCGCGGATCCTCGGCGGCGGGCTGGTCGTCGGATCGGTCACCCTGATCGGGGGCGAACCGGGCGTGGGCAAATCCACCCTGCTGACCGGCCTGGCCCTGAGCTGGGTCCGCAAGGGGATGAGGGTGATCTACGTGGCGGGCGAGGAGTCGCCGGCCCAGATCCGCATGCGCAGCGAAAGACTGGGATTCGATTCCACGGCCGAGGAGGGCTTCCATCTCGTGGACGAGGTCGACCTCGAACGGTTGCTCGACACCCTCTACGCCGATCGCGAGCAGCATCGGGACACCCCCTGCGTGGTGATCGCCGATTCGGTGCAGACCCTCCACAGCGGCGTGGTCGACGCCTATCCCGGCAGCCCCAGCCAGATCCGCTACTGCGGCGGCGCCCTGGCCGATTTCGCGCGGGTCTCGCGCTGCCCGGTCTTCCTGGTCGGACACGTCACCAAGACCGGTTCGCTGGCCGGTCCGAAGCTGCTCGAGCACATGGTCGACACCGTGCTCTATTTCGAGGGTTCCGACGGCGGCCCGGTGCGGATGATCCGGGCGGTGAAGAACCGGTTCGGGGCCACCGGCGAGCTGGCGATCCTCGAGATGCGGGGCGACGGCCTGACGCCGGTGGACGAGGCCGGCGCCCTGTTCCTCAGCGGACGGCGGGGGTTGGAGCCGGGGTCGGCGGTCTGCGCGGTGCGCAACGGATCGCGGAATTTCCTGGTCGAGGTGCAGGCCCTGGTCTCGACCAGCCGCTACGGCACGCCGCAGCGGGTGGTCCAGGGCGTCGACGGCAAGCGGGTGGCCCTGCTGGCCGCCATCCTCGAGAAAAGGGCGGGCCTGGACCTCGCCGGCTGCGACATCTTCGTCAAGGTGGCCGGCGGGGCGCGTCTGGAGGATCCGGCGGCCGACCTGGCCCTGCTGGCGGCCCTGGCCTCGTCGCTGCGCGAGATTCCGGTGCCGGTCGATACCCTGGTGCTCGGCGAGGTCGGCCTGACCGGCGATGTCCGCAGCGTGAGCGACAGCGGCGGGCGGCTTCGCGAGGCGGCGCGCCACGGGTTCAAGCGCGTGGTCACCGCCCGGTCGAAGCGATCGGGGAAGGTGGCGGGCCTGCAGATGCTGCCGGCGGCCGGCGTGGACGAGGCCGTGGCCCTGGCGCTGGGCCGCGCCGACCGGGTGCGCGGTTGACATGGCGGGAAGGGGCGCGAGCCGTCCCGCCGCCCTTCGTTGCGAGGGAAGGATGACATGAACGAGATCGAACTGCCCCGGATCCATCTGATCGTCCTGGCCGGCGGGTCGGGCCTGCGCGCCCGGAGCGTCGACTCGGCGCCTCCCAAGCAGTTCCAGGTCTTCGGGGGCCGGATGCTGCTGACCCACGGGCTGAAGGAGCTGGCGGCCCTCGAAGCGGTGGCCTCGACCGTCGTGGCGGCCCCGGTCTCGTGGCATCCGGTGGTGCGGGGCGAACTGGCCGAGGCCGGATTCGCCGATACGCTCATCGCGCCGGCCGGTGCTTCGCGCACGGCTTCGACCTGGAACGCCGCCGTCCTGGTCGCGGGGCGGAGCGAACCGCGGGCCGACGATCTGGTCGCCGTCCACGACGCCGCGCGTCCCTTCGCCACCCGGCACCTGCTTTCCCGTCTGGCCGAGGCGGCGGCCCGCCACGGCGGCGCGGTGCCCGGGATCCCGGTGTCCGACACCATCGTCCAGCTTTCGGGGCAGAAGGGCGGCCAGGCCGCGGTCCGCTATCTCGAACGCGACGGGCTGCGCGCGGTGCAGACGCCCCAGGTCTTCCGGTGGGAGCCTTTCTTCGCGGCGCACCGCTGGAGCCACGACGGCAACGCGACATTCACCGACGACGGCGGCCTGATGGCCGAACGCGGCGCGCCGCCGGTAGTGGTGATGGGCGAGCGGGAGAACTGGAAGGTGACCACCGACGCCGATCTGGACCGCGCCGCGGACATCCTTTCGGGAGCCGAGGCATGAGCGGAACCATTACGCCCGCCTGCCCGATCTGCGGCAACATCGCCGGCAACCGGATCCATCGCGCCCGCGAGATGATGTTCGGCCTGCGCGACGCCTTCGATTACGTCGAGTGCGGGGATTGCGGATGCCTGCATCTGGCCGATCCCCCGGCGGACATGTCGCGCTACTACCCTTCCGGCTACTACTCGTACCACGGATCGCCGCGGCGACGGCTGCCGGGGTTCCTGGAGGACGGATTGCGCCGCGCCCGCGCCCGGGCCTGGTTCGGCCGCCGCGATCCGCTGGGCCTGCTGCTGCTGCGTCTGCTGGGGCCCACCACGCCCCTGCGCTGGATGAAGGCGGTGGGCGCGGATTTCGACTCGGCCATCCTGGATGTCGGTTGCGGGGCGGGGGAGCTGCTGCAGGAACTGCGGCGCGACGGGTTCGGGAACCTGACCGGGGCCGACCCTTATCTCGACGCCGACAGACGCCTCGGGCCGGGACTGGCGCTGCGCCGGGCCGGGCTCGAGGATCTCGATGGAAAGTGGGACGTGGTGATGTTCCATCACTCGTTCGAGCATCTGGCCGATCCCGAGGGGGCCCTGCGCCGCGCGGCGGACCTGCTTCCGGCCGCCGGCCGCGTGCTGATCAGGGTGCCGGTGGCCTCGTGCCGCGCGTGGCGCGACTACGGCGCGGACTGGGTCCAGCTCGACGCTCCGCGGCACATCTTCCTGCATACCGACCGCAGCATGGAACTGCTGGCCGGGCGGACCGGCTTCGAGCTGGTTTCCCGGGGGCGCGATTCCACCGCGTTCCAGTTCTGGGGCAGCGAGCAGTACCGGCGCGACATCCCCCTGCGGGATCCCCGTTCGCACGCTGTGGATCCGGCGGGGTCGCCCTGGTCGTCCGCGGACATCGCCCGCCTGGAGGGCGAGGCCCGACGGCTCAACGAGGCGGGCGAGGGCGATCAGGCCTGGTACATCCTGCGCAGGCGGGATCAGTCCAGATCGGAAAGATAGCGGCCCGTTTCGGGATCGCGGTAGACCTTGACCTGGCGGTAGAGCTTGATGCGGGTCCGCCCGGCGGCCACGTCGTCGAAGAGGCGGTCGAGGCATCCGGCCAGGTCCTCGACCTGCTCCCTCAGACCGTTCAGCCTGCCGGCCAGGCCTTCGCGGGCGTCCCGGTCCTGCGCTTCGGACATCCCCTCCTCGGTATGCCACATCTTCAGCAGCAGGACCGACAGGCGGTCGACGATGCTGCCCGCGGACTCCGAGTGCAGCGGCGCGTCGGGGTTGGCCAGGCCGACGTCGGCGAGGCTCCGGTCGATGTGGGCGTCGAAGATCTCCACGGACTTGACGCGGCGGGAGTTGGAGGCGTCGATCGAGCGCTTGACCGCGGCCAGGATCCGGTCGCCGGCGCCGTGGGCCCGACTGCGATCCTCCTCGTGCCACTGGAAGGTGTTGATCAGCTGGATGCGTTCCGCCAGGCCGGCCCAGGCCTCGTGCCGGGGCGGGAAGGCCGCGACGGCCTCGTCCCAGTCGGCGATCTCGCCGGAGTGGTCGTGCCAGCGGGCGACGATCTCCCACAGGACGGGCACCAGAAGCTCGGCGCGGGGGAAATCGGGTCGGGGGGCGTTGTTTCCGGCGTCGGCAGCGGACATCTTCGGTTCCTCCAGGGGTTCCACCAGGGGTCCTCCGGGGCGGGCCGCGGCAGCGGGACCCCGGCGGCTCGTCGGGAGCGATCACGGTAAGGTATGATCGGGCGGCGGGCAAGTTCGATCGGCAAGTCCGTTCTGGCGCCTCCGGCGGTTCCTCCCTTATCCTGGCGTCATGATGAATTCGAGAACCGCATGGACAGCGTTCTGGATCGTTCTGGCGGCGGCCGGCTGCGCGGCCGGGGCGTCGGAGCCGGCCGCGATCGCCCTGCATCCCGCGGTAGGCGACACCATCACCGCCGACGAGGCCGCCCGCTTCGGTCTCTTTCCGGATCTTCCGGATCTGCGGAGCGCCGTGTTGAGGTCCGCCCCGTGGGGCGGGTATCTCGTTCGCCTGGAACTGCGCGGCGCGGACGGTCCCGCGGTGCGGGAGCGCAACGTTCCGACCGCCTCCTGGCGGGCTTGGCGGGCGCGGATCGACAGGATCCTGGCGGGCGGAGCGGCCGCCGCCCCGCCCGACGCTTCCGCGGGCGGCGGAACCGCCGCCGCGGCGTCCGATACCGCCGTGGCCGCGGCGCCCGATCCAGTACCGGCGCCTGCCGACACCGCCGTCGCGCCGCCGGCGCGCCGCCGCCGGGTCTGGCCGGAGGCGCCGCTGCCCGAACGCACGCTCCTGCCGGCGCCCGCTTCTCCGGCTGCGGCCGAAACCGTCGTGATCTCCGGCCGCTGGCTCGCCCGTTTCGAACTGGGCTACAAGAGCAGCACGACCGTGTTCGGCGACTACTTCACCGACCAGGCGATGGCCGTCCTGCAGATCGGCCGCACGCTGGGCGACCATTTCATGCCCTGGTTCGGCTTCCAGTACGCCTACGGCGACATCCCCGACGATTTCGAAAAGATCGCCGGCAACGGCCATTCGGCCCTCTACGCCGTCGAGGCCGGCCTCGAGGTCCGGACCGCCCTGAAGCCCCGTCTGGATGCCTACCTGACCGGCGGCGGCGGATTCTACATGCGTTCCCTGCGCTGGGGCGGCCAGGTCTTCCTGGGCTACGACGGCATCTACCGTTCCGGGACGGCCGTTCGCGAGCTCCAGGACTGGGGCTGGACCGCGGGCGCGGGCCTGCGCTGGAATCTCAGTCCGCTGGGCCGGCGGGTCCGGCTGCTGGAGTTCGGTTTCCATCTCGAGGGCTATCCCGCCGACAGGGTCCTGCTGGAGAACGAAGAGCAGGGCGTGAGGATCCTGGCCGACGATCGCGATCTCTGGTGGGGCGTCCACCTGGGGCTGGTTGTGGGGCTCTGACCGCCGCGGCCGCGACGGCCCGGCGACGCTGTCGAGGAGAGCGAGGATGATCCTTAACGACCATTCCAACGAGACGACTGTGTTTCTGCAGGCGCAGCCGGGCGGCGACCGCAACTTCGGCTATCTGATCGGCGACCGCGCCTGCGGCGCGGGGGCGGTGGTCGATCCCGGGTTCGAACCCGACGCCCTGGCCGAACTGGCCCGCGGCCGCGGCCTGGAGATCGGCTTCATCCTGATCACGCACGGGCATTCCGATCACGTCGGCGGGGCCGGGCGCCTGGCCGAACTGACCGGAGCGCGGATCCTGGCCGGACCGGGAGCGGAGGTCGCCGGGGCCGTCACCGTCGACGACGGCGGGACCTGCGCCCTGGGGGAGACCTCGGTCGAGGCCCTGCTGACCCCCGGCCACGCGCCCGGACATCTCTGCTGGCTCTGCGCCGGCCGTCTCTGCACCGGCGATCTGCTGTTCTGCGGCAAGGTCGGCGGCACCGGGCCGTTCTTTCCCGGTTCGTCGGCGTCGCAGCAGTGGGATTCGCTGCACCGGGTGATGACACTGCCCGACGAGACCCTCGTCTTCCCGGGCCACGACTACTACGGGGGCGAAGGGACCATGCCCCATTCGACGATCGGTCACCAGCGGCGCACCAATCCGTTCTTGCTCTGTCCCGACCTGGAGGCGTTCGTTGCCTTGAAGGAGAATTGGGCGGAATACAAGCGCGAGCACGGAATCCGCTGAGTCGATTTCCGGTGGCGCCAGGCACGCCGCAGGTCTAGGATCCGGGGAATGCCATCCGGCGACGTCGCACGCGTAACATGAAGGAGTTCGAGATGCCCGTCTGGCTCGAAAAATTCTCTCCCATCCTGATCCTGCTGGTGGTCGTGGCGATCGTCATCGCGCGGCTGCCGAAGATCGAAGTGGGGCACAGCAAGGCCTACATCCGCCGCCGCGTGATGAACTGGCTGCCTCTGGGGCTGACCTACGCCCTGCTCTACATGGGACGCTACAACCTGAAGGTCAGCAAGTTCGCCTTCGAGAGCATGCAGGGTTCCGACGGCCAGGCCCTGATGGGCAACGAGGCCTTCGGCGTGATCTTCGGCGTGGGCACGATAATCTACGGGTTCTCCTTCCTGATCAACGGGCCGCTCACCGACCGTTACGGCGGCCGCTTCTCGATCCTGGTCGGCGCGGGCGGCGCCCTGCTGATGAACCTGCTGATGGGATTGGCAACCCTCTCGCTGCTCAACCAGGGCCCACTCTACGGCTTCCTGGCGGCGAACTTCGTGCTGGTCTTCTCGGTGCTCTACGCCGCCAACATGTACTTCCAGAGCTTCGGCGCGGTGGCCATCGTCAAGGTCAACTCGTCGTGGTTCCACGTGCGCGAGCGGGGGGTCTTCGGCGCCATCTTCGGCATCCTGATCTCGCTGGGCATCTACTTCGCCTTCGACCTCGGCTACATGATCCTCAACGGCATGGGCCTGGCCTGGGTCTTCCTGATGCCGGCGATCCTGCTGGCGATCTTCTGGACGATCGACGTGTTCGTGGTGCGCAACCTGCCGAGCGAGGCCGGACACGAGGACTTCGACACCGCCGACGCCACCTCGGGCGACGACGGCCCGCGCATGGGACCGCTGAAGGTCTTCAAGATGATGCTGAGCAATCCGATCATCGTCACCATCGCGCTGATCGAGTTCTGCAGCGGCTTCCTGCGCCAGGCGATCATGCAGTGGTACCGCACCTTCGCCAGCCAGACCGACTCGATCCTGGGCCTGAAGTCGAGCTTCGTCTACGACAACTGGGGCCTGCTGCTCTGCTGCGCCGGCATCCTCGGCGGCGTGGTGGCCGGCACGATCAGCGACCACGTGTTCAAGTCGCGGCGCGGGCCGGTCGCCGCGGTGCTCTACGGCGTGATGCTGCTCGGCGCCCTGGTGCTGACCTTCACCTACCAGCAGTCCTTCGTGGGCTGGCTGGTGGTGTTGATGTCGATGGCGGTGATCGGCGTGCACGGCATGCTCTCGGGCACCGCCAGCATGGACTTCGGCGGCAGCCGCAACGCCGGCATCGCCGTGGGGATCATCGACGGTTTCGTCTATCTCGGCACCGCGGTCATGTCGTTCACCTACGCGATCGTGCTGCCCAAGGAGCAGCTCGATGCGGCCGGTCACATCGTGGGCGAAGCCACCAACCCGGCCAACTGGCGGGCCTGGCCCCTGGCGATGGTGCCGATGGCCGCGCTGGGGCTGATCCTGGCGATCCGCGTCTGGAACGCCACGCCCAAGGCGGCCAAGGCCGCCGACTGATCGCCGTCGGAATCGAATAACGAACGGGCCTCCCGCACGATGGGAGGCCCGTTTTTTTCCGGTCGTGCAGCGCGTTCTCCCCCCGGATGTCCGGGGTGCCCGGCGGCTATCAACTGAAGACTTCGACCCGTCGCCACCGATCCGAGCGGAAGCGCAGGTAGAGCAACGTTCCCTGAAGGGCGTAGCAGACGGCGCCGCCGAACCAGGCGCCGACCACCGAGCCGCCCATCCTCTCGATCAGCGCCCAGGTCAGCGGGATGAAGACGCCCCAGCCCACGCCCAGGCTGACCAGCATGATCGGCCGGGTGTCGCCGGCGCCGGTCAGGATCCCGCTCGAGACCATGCGCATCCCGTCGCCGAACTGGAAACAGGCGGCCGCGATCACCAGGCCCGAGGCGTAGGCCAGGATCTGCGGGTCGGGGGTGAAGATGCGGTAGATGCCGGTGCGGAAGACCAGCAGCGCGGCCGCGATCGCCAGGCAGTAGTACATGCCCAGCTTGTAGACCTGCCGGGCGTAGCGCGCGGCCGTTTCGGGGTCGCCGGCGCCGACCCAGTTGCCGGTCAGCACCGATCCGGCGATCGTCAGGCCCCACATCGGCATGAACGAGAACGAGATCAGCTGCACGGTGATGTGGGTGGCGGCCAGCTGGATCTCGCCGGTCCGTCCGATCAGCACAGTGAAGGCCGCGAAGCCTCCCATCTCGACGAAGCCCTCTGCGGCCGACGGAGCCCCCACCCGCACCAGCCGGCGCATGATCGCGAAATCCGGCCGGCGGGGCAGGTGGATGCGGAACCGGCGGCGGTTCTCGGCCGGCAGGATCATGCAGGCGGCCAGCAGCAGCGTGCTGACCGCGACGCCGATGCTGGTGGCCACCGCGGCGCCGACCACGCCCATCGCCGGGACTGCGAAAAGCCGTACGCCGAAGATCTCGACGCCCGACCAGCCGAAGATCAGCCAGAGGTCCAGCACCGCGTTGAGGCTGTTGCCGATGATGCCCGCCCACATCGGGATCCGCACCTGCCGGCGGCCCTGGAAGAAGCCCATCAGGGTGAATCCGACCTGGGTGAAGACGGCGCTGGCGGTGCGCCACTTGATGTAGAGGTGGGCCTGGGCCTGGACGTCGGCGGGATTGCCGGTCAGCCCCAGCAGGATGTCGCTGCGCCAGCCCAACGCCATCAGGACGACGCCGGCCGCCAGGGCCAGGTAGAGGGTCTGCCAGGTGTAGTCGCCCACGGCGCTGTCGTCGTTGCGGCCGTGGGCCTGCGAGACGAACGTGGAGCTGATCCGGCTCAGGTTGTTGAACAGGCTGTACGAGGCCCAGGTCAGGATGCCGCCGAGGCCGGCGGCGGCCAGCGCCAGGCTCGAGACGTGTCCCAGGAAGATGGTGTCGACCGTCCACATCAGCGTCTGCGAGAGCATGGCCAGGATGGTGGGGGTGGCCAGGCCGATGATCTCGCGCCCGTGGAACACCCGCAGGGCGCTGCGCAGGGAGCGGTCGGGTGGCGGCGTCGCCGCGGGCTGTGGGATGCGCTGGTCCATGGTGGGCGGCATCATATGCATCCGCCGCCCAGGTGACAAGGGTTGACCCCCGCGCCGGAGGTTGGTTACGTTGCAGCCGCCGTCGCGTGAAAGGGGAAACCGGCGATGAGCATCATCCTCGAACCGTTATCCACGCCCCTGCGCGGCGCGATCCGCCTGCCGGGCGACAAGTCCATCTCCCACCGGGCGGCACTTCTGGGGCCCCTGGCTTCCGGGCCCTGCGTGGCGCGCGGCTGGCTCGACGCCCAGGATACGCGGCGCAGCCTCGATGCCGTCCGTGCGCTCGGCGCCGATGCCGTTTTCGCCGACGGGGACCTGAGGATCGCGCCGGGAGGGTTTCCCGGGGCCCGCGGGTCGCAGTCTCCCGCGGCCGACATGCCCGCGCTGGAGATCGATTGCGGCAACAGCGGCACCACCGCCCGCCTGCTGATCGGCCTGCTCGCCGGCCGCGAGGCGCGCGTCCGACTCGACGGGGACGCCTCGTTGCGGCGCCGTCCCATGGGCCGCGTCCTGCGCCCCCTGCGCCGGCTGGGCGCCAGAACGATCACCCTGAAACGCGCCGGCCGCCTGCCCCTGGAGATCGAAGGCCGTCCCCTGCGCGGCGGATCCTGCCGGCTGGCGGTGCCTTCGGCCCAGGCCAAGTCGGCCCTGCTGCTGGCGGGGCTGGCATCGGCCGAGCCGGTCCTCATCGAAGGCTGCGGCTCGTCCCGCGATCACACCGAACGCCTGCTGCGGCTGATGGGGGCCACGGTCGAGAGTGCCGGCGACGGCGGCGGACGCGTGGCCCTGCTCGCGACCGGACCGTTGCGCCCCTTCGACGTGACCGTGCCCGGGGATCCCTCCTCGGCCGCTTTCGCGCTGGTCGCCGCGGCGATGATCCCCGGCTCGGAGGTCGTCGCCCGCGGGATGCTGCTCAATCCGACCCGCATCGGTTTCCTCAGGGTGATGGAAAGGATGGGAGCCGACATCACGGTGGCTCCCTCCGGCGACGGTTGGGAGCCCGTCGGCGACGTGACCGTCCGCCACGCCCCGTTGCGGGGCTATCGCATCGCGGCCGACGAGGTGCCCGGGCTGATCGACGAGCTGCCGATCCTGGCCGTCCTGGCCGCGGCCGCCGAGGGGGTGTCGGTGGTCTCGGGCGCCGCGGAGCTGAGATCCAAGGAATCGGACCGGATCGCCGCGATCGTATCCTCGCTGCGCGCCTTCGGGATCCCGGCCATCGAGGCCCCCGACGGATTCACCATCACCGGTCCGGTGCGTCCCGGCCAGGGAAGGCGGCGGCTGAGGCTGGCCACCGGCGGCGATCACCGCATCGCGATGGCCCTGGCGGTGGCCGCCCTGGGCGCCGGCTGCGAGACCGAACTGGACGATACCGACTGCGTGGCAGTATCTTTTCCCGGCTTCTTCGACATCTGGCGCGATCTGCGGGAAGGGAACGGTTCCTGATGCGGTACCTCACGGCGGGAGAAAGCCACGGACCGGCGCTGGTGGGCGTGATCGAGGGTTTTCCCGCGGGCGTGCACCTGGACGCCGCCCTGATCGATCGTGATCTGAAGAGGCGTCTCGAGGGGCACGGGCGGGGGTTCCGCGCCCAGAGGATCGAACAGGACGCGGTCGGGATCCCGGCCGGGATGCTCGCCGGACGCACCCTGGGCACGCCGCTGGCGCTGGTGATCGAGAACACCGATCACAAGGTTCGCCGCAACCGGCCGCTGACCGAGTGGACGGCGCCGCGGCCCGGCCACGCCGATTATGCCGGACGCCTGCGCTACGGCTACGACGACTGCGCTCCGGCGGCCGAACGGGCCAGCGCCCGCTCCACGGCCATGCTGACCGCGGTCGGGGCCTGCGCGAAGCAGCTGCTGGCGCCTTTCGGCATCGAGATCCTGAGCCACGTGGTCGCCGTGGGCGACGTCGAGGCCGGTCCCGACGCGATCGCCGACCGCGAGGCCGACGCGCTTCGGGCGGTCGCGGCCGGCACGCCCCTGCGCTGCGTCGACGCCGAGGCCGAACAGCGGATGATCGCCGCGATCGACGCCGCGGCGGAGGCCGGCACCACCCTCGGCGGCGTCTTCGAGGTCGCGGCCTTCGGACTGCCGGTGGGCCTGGGCACCTACGCCCATCCGGACCGGCGCCTGGACGCCATGCTGGCCGCCGACCTGGCCGGCATCCCGGCGGTCAAGGCGGTCGCTTTCGGCGAGGCCCTGGCGGTCGCCCGCCGCACCGGCCGCGAGGCCCACGACGAGATCCTGCCCGGATCCGGGCCGGGATCCGTGCGGCGCGAAACCAACCGCGCCGGCGGTCTCGAGGGAGGCGTGACCAACGGGATGCCGCTGCGCGTTCGCGGCCACGTCAAGCCGATCGCCACCCAGCGCGAGGGCCTGCGGACTGTCGACATGGACGGCGGCGAACCGCAGGTCGCGGCCTATGTCCGGTCCGATACCTGCATCGTGCCGGCGGCCGGGGTGATCGCCGAATCGGTCGTGGCCTGGCGGTTGGCCGACGAGCTGGTCCGCCTGCTGGGCGAGGCCCCCTTGCCCGAATTGTTGCGGCGAGCCCGGAATCTGCCCGGAATCGCCCTGCCCGAACCGAACGACGACGCGGCCGGCGAAGAGCCGGCCCGGGAGTGACATCATGAACGACCAGAACCGGACGACCCTGCCCCGCGCCGATTTCCTGCCCGCCCTCAAGGAGCGCGGTTTCTTCCGGCAGTGCACCGACGAGGCGGCCCTGCGCGAACTGCTGGCCTCCGAAGCGGTCACCGGCTACATCGGTTTCGATCCCACCGCCGATTCGCTGCACATCGGCAGCATGCTGCCGATCATGGGCCTGGTCCACCTCCAGCGCCACGGCCACCGCCCGATCGCCATCGCCGGCGGCGGCACCGCGATGGTCGGCGATCCCAGCGGCAAGACCGAGCTGCGCAAGATGATGACCCTCGAGCGGATCGAAGAGAATCTCGAGGGCATCCGGGCCCAGCTTTCGCACTTCATCCGCTTCGGCGACGGCCCGGGCGACGGTCTGCTGCTGAACAACGCCGACTGGCTGAAGGACTGGAGCTACCTCGATTTCCTGCGCGAGGTCGGCCGCCATTTCTCGGTCAACGTGATGCTCTCGCGCGAGTCGGTGAAGCAGCGGCTCGAGACCGGCATGACCTTCATCGAGTTCAACTACCAGATCCTGCAGGCCTACGATTTCTCGGTCCTCAACCGCGAGCACGGCTGCCGCCTGCAGATGGGCGGCGACGACCAGTGGGGCAACATCGTCTCGGGCATCGACCTGACCCGGCGGGTGAACCGGCAGGAGGTCTTCGGCCTCACCTTCCCGCTGCTGACCACCGCGAGCGGGGCGAAGATGGGCAAGACCGCGGCGGGCGCCGTCTGGCTCGACGCGAAGCGCACCAGCCCCTACGACTTCTTCCAGTACTGGGTGAACGTCGACGACGCCGACGTCGAGCGTTTCCTGAAGCTCTACACCCTGCTTCCGATGGACGAGGTGCGGCGCCTGGCCGCCCTGACCGGCGCCGATATCCGCGAGGCCAAGCGCGTGCTGGCCTTCGAGGTGACCCGGATGCTGCACGGCGAGGCCGAGGCCGCCGCCGCCGAGAAGGCCGCCGCCGCCCTGTTCGGGGGCGGAGGCGACGCCGCTGCCGTGCCCTCGAGCAGCCGTCCGGCCGCCGATCTGGCCGGCGACGGCCTGCCTCTGATCGACGCGCTGGCCGACTGCGGCCTGGCCAAGAGCAAGGGCGAGGCGCGGCGGCTGATCCGCCAGGGGGGCATCAAGGTCAACGGCGAGAAGGTCTCCGATGAGATGCGCCATCTCGCGCCCGCGGACGTTCGCGACGGCCGGATCGCCCTGCAGGCCGGCAAGAAGCGCCACCATCACATCCTGATCGGGGAATGATGAACCGGCTGCTGACGACGCTGGCTCCGTCGGTGCCTCGCGCCTGGCTGCGCTGGGTAGCCGGCGCAACCTGGACCGCGGTGGGCGCGATGCTGCTGGTGCGGGCCGCGCTGTGGCTGAGCCTGCTGCCCGCCTCGCGCGCCCTGTCGCTGGTCCTGGTCGGCGCGGCGGCCGCGTGGTGGCTGGCTCACCGGGCCTTCCTGCCCCTGGCCGAACGCAATCTCGAACGCCTCGCCGGAAGGCCCGAGAAGTCCTGCGTTTTCGGCGTTTTCCCCTGGCGCAGCTGGCTGATGGTGATCGTGATGATCGCCATGGGCGTCAGCCTGCGCCGTTTCGTGCCCCCGGTCTTCCTGATCGCCCCCTACGTCTGCATGGGATTCTGCCTCTGGGCCGGCGCGATGCGCTATTTCGGCTCGCACCGGCTGCGCGGCGCCTGAGACGCCTCCCGCTTCGAGGCAAGGAAAGGGGGCGCCCCGCGGCGCCCCCTTCGTTCTTCGGTCCGTCCCTTCGGCCGGCTCTAATTCTCGCCCGCGAAGGGAAAGCAGATGGCTTCCGAACGGGACCATCGGCCGCCGTCCTCTTCGTAGGACCGGATGATCACCGGCCCGAACGCCGGCGAATACCAGATCGAGTCGACGCCGGTGACGAAGGTTTCTCCGTCCTGGGAAATGGTGTGGTTGATCACCGTCGCCCAGAGGTCCTTCCAGTAGAATTCGGGTCCGCCGGTACGGGTCCCGGACCGGAGCAGGGGGGACCGGTATTCCGAGTCCTTCATCATGATCGGCACGAGCGGCATCCGGTCCGTCTCCCCCAGGATCTCGCCCTCGATATCGATCGTGAAAGTGTTCTGGTCGTTGTCGGTGGTGGTCGTCGCGTCGGTCCAGGAACAGGTCCGCATCGGCAGCTTCAGCCAGGTCAGGGGATCGTCGAAGATCACGTCGTATTCGACGTATTCCGGATCCGCCTTCCCGACGACTTCATCGTAGTCGTGGAATCCCAGCAGCCTGACATCCGAAGCGGTCTTCTGGACGATGTCCCAGCTGCGGCTCGTGGTCATGGGCAGCTCGTGGTACTCCTCGAGATTGTAGATGCCGCCGCCCTGGGCGGAGTACTTGATGTAGTTCCGGTTGTCGCCGTAGGACTCCACGAACTGCGAACCGGTCGTACCCTTGGTCCACGTCTCGTAATAGCTCAGGATCTGGCCGTCTTCGGCGGGGTAGTGGTCGGGTTCGCCCTCGACGGTCGCCTCGAACACGATGTCCTGGTACTGGATGTTGCCGAAGATGTCGGCGTACTCGTCGATGACCATCTCCATGGCGGAGCCCGGCGCCAGACCGCCGCCGCCGAAGGCGATGAACAGCTCGGTCCCGTCGGGCGACAGATAAGGCATGCCGCTGTTGACCTGCATGACCATCGCCACGTTCGCGGAACTGAACCAGAACGATTCCAGATCGACCGCCTCGTCGAAGACGAACTTCATGTAGGGCGTGCTCGCGGCGATGGTCGAACCGCTCTCGGGCCAGATCGAGACCAGGTGCGGCGGATCGATGTCCTCGACGGTCCCGGTCGTGAACTGGAACCGTTTCGCGGACGCCAGCTGCCGGCCGTCGTCGCTGGTCGCGTCCTGGGAGATGTTCACTTCGAAGGTCGTCTCCGCGGGCAGCACGTCGTCGAAGCGCATGATCATCTGGCTGCCCATGCCGCTCTCGAAGGTCGCCGGGTAGACGGTCTTGGCCGTCGTGTCGGTCACCTGGGTGTTGGTCTGCAGCGAGTAGGTGTTCATCTCGGCGTTGAAGATCATCGTGATCGCGGGATTGAGCACGATTCCGCCGCCGACCGGTTCGGGCAGCACGACGTCCAGCAGGTCCACCCCGGGGGTGGTCGTGTAGAAGCGGTAGGGGATGTCGTTGTCCATGACGTTGCCGGCCGCGTCGGCGATCTGCCCGTCGATCAGCACGTCGATCCTGAGTCCCCGCGCCCAGCTTCCGTGCTCGATGGTCAGGGTGTCGGTTCCGGAGGACCAGGACATCGCGGTGATCGTGGTCTGCGTGACCGAGATGTTCCGCTCGACCGATTCGGCGTCCATCTCGCCGTCGAACATGATCCGGATCGGCTCGCCCAGGGCGACTTCGGTCTCGTCGGGATGCGGCGAAAGGTCGGTGATCATCGGCGCGGCCGTATCGGCCGGGGCGCCGGGGTCGTCATCGTCGCTGCAGCCGGCCACGATGCCGGCGGCGAGCAGCAGGGCGAAAAGAAACGCGAGCGACTTCCATGTCCGGGACATGATCTCCTCCTGGCTTACTGCTGATGAATTCATGACGGGCTGGTGCGATATTATGCCATCATCCGGAATTCCGAAATGGAAATCATCATCATATCCCATTTGAATACAATGAAATAGGGCGGGCGCCCTTTGACGCCCGCCCCGTTGCCGGTCGAAACCGGGTCTAGCGGATTTCCTCCCCGACAGGGAACCAGGTTTTGTAGATATCTTCCCATTCGCCGCCGTCGCCCTCGTATTCCTCTTCGTACGAATGCTGGCGCACCGGCCCGATGTTGGGCGCGTACCACACGGTATCGGAGCCGGCGATGAAGGTCGTGCCGTCGGCGGAGATCGTGTGCTCGATGACCGCCTTCCAGCAATCGGTCCAGTAGATCCCCATGTCCGCCTTGTCCGAGGAAGAGAAGATGGCGGGCAGGCCGGCCTTGGAGACATCGAGGTGCAGTTCGTCGATCTTCTCGATGATCCGTCCCTCGACGTCGAGGTCGGCCGTCATCTCGGAGTCCGGCTCGATGAAGGTGGTCGACTCCGTCCAGGACGTGACCCTGGGCGGCAGCTTGAGCCAGGTCAGCGGGTCGTCGAACAGGATGTCCTGTTCCTCCATGTCGACCTTGACGGGCGGCATGGGATAACCCTCATGGAACCCGTGGATGAGGATCGCCGAACCGGTCTTGCTGTAGATATCCCATTCGTGGGAATCGAGGTATTCGTAGCTCGGGAAGAGCTTCAGCAGGAATTCGTCGCCGGTCTGGGTGTCTATGCGGTAGTACTCGTCGTAATCGTGGGTCCAGGTCGGAGTCTGATTGCCGATCGTGCCTTCCATTTCTCGGACATACATTCCGTACTTCAGTCCGTCGGTCGCCGGATAGTAGTCGGGCGTGCCCTCGACGGTCACGCCGTAGTCCAGATCGTCCGTCTGGGTGTTGCCGAAGATGTCGGCGAATTCATCGAACAGCACTTCCAGGCGATGGCCGGGCGGCAGGGGGTTCGGCAGGGGCAGCCGCATCACCGCGCCGCCCTCGAGCATCTGCGGCTCGCCCATCTCCATGATCATGATGTAGAACACCGCGCTGCAACCCTTGAACTCGAAGCTGTCCAGGTCCACCGGTTCGCTGAAGGTGAACTGGATGTAGGGCGTGTAGCGGTCGATGACCGATCCGCTCTCGGGCCAGACGTCCAGCAGCTCGGGCGGCGTGGTGTCGGCATCGGTGCCGGTGGTGAACTGGAACATGAAGGGACTCTCGAGATGGGTTCCCATCCCGTCCTGGGCGCTGGTGTTGATCAGGCCGTAGAACGTGGTGGACGGCGGCAGGGTCTGGTCGAAGCTCATCTGCACCCAATCGCCTTCGGCGCCGCTGAACTCGACCGGGTAGGTCGCCTTCATCGGAATCGGGGAGTCCGAGATCGTCGTGGCGTTCTCCAGCGAGGTGTAGTTCAGCCAACTGCTGGAAAACAGGATCTTGACGACCGGATTGCGCATCACTCCGGTCGAGCCGGAGGGGGGATCGATCGCCAGCACTTCGAAGGTCTCCTGCCGGACCCAGAACGAGCAGACGTAGTCGGCTTCCAGGACGTTGCCCGCCAGGTCGGCGGCCTCGGTGCCGACGGTCACCGTGACGTGTTCGCCCTGGGACCATGGAGTATGGGTCAGGATCAGCATCTTGTCGTCGTCGTCCCAGTCCGCGGACGTGACCGTGCCGTGAGACAGGGTGACGGCGGCTTCGGTCGCGACGGTGTCCATGATCTCGTTGAACCGGATCCGAACGGGCTCATCCATCGATACGGAGACCTCGTCCATGGATGGATCGATGTCGGTGATCAACGGGGCGGCGTCGTCGACCGGGCCGGAGGGGTCGTCGTCGCTGCAGCCGGCGATCAGGCCGGCGGCGAGCAGGATGGCGAAGAGCAGGGTGAGGGACTTCCATGTTCGGGGCATGATGACCTCCTGTTCGAGCGAACGGGCGGAGACTGCGAACCGATGCGCTCAGGATATGCGATCCCGGCGATAATGAAAATCCCGATTCTCATCCCGGGGGGAGGGGGCGGGCCGGGCCGGGAACCGTGGTGGCCAACGGCCGCCTTCCGGGTTTATCATCTTGTCCTCAAACGAATCACGGGCCATCCGGTCGGGAGGGACGACCTTGAAGACGATCACCGGAGCGATTCTGGCGCTGGGAATGATGGCCGCCGCCGCGGCGGCTTTCGGCGGAGGGTGCGGCATGGCGGAGAATCCGAGGACACCGTTTCCCGCGGCTGGCGAGACCGTGCGCCTGCTGTTCATCCATCATTCGTGCGGCGGCCAGCTGCTGGCCGAACCCGGCGCGGCGCAGGGGGGCGAGAGGGGAACGGGCGAACGCTGCATCTACGACAGCCATCCCAACGGGGGCGGCCTGCGGGGAATGCTCGCGTCAGCGGGCTACGAGGTCCACGAGCTCTCCTACGAGTCCCGCCTGGGCGCCGACACCGACATCCGGCACTGGCGGCGGAAGTTCACCGGCCACATGGACGAGCTGCTGCGCACCGACCGGCAGGACGATCTCTACCCCGACGACCGCCGCAACCACGTGGTGGTCTTCAAGTCCTGCTATCCGAACAACGATTTCACCGGTCCCGGCGCGGAACCCGGCGACCCCGATTCCGGCGAGCTGACCGTGGCCAACGCCAAGGCCGCCTACCGGTCGCTGCTGAAGACCTTCGCCGAAAATCCCAACGTGCTGTTCGTGGCCTTCACCGCACCGCCGCGGGCCGAGCCGAAGCCGCGCGGGCTGAAGCAGAAGATCAAGGGGATGCTCAAGCCGGCTCCCCGTTCGGCCGATTGGGCCCGGGAGTTCAACGACTGGCTCGCCGACCCCGAAGCGGGCTGGCTGGCGGAATACGAGGGCGCCAACGCGGCGGTTTTCGACTACTACGATGTCCTGACCGGCGGCGGCGCGGGGAACTGGTCGGCCTATCCGACCCGCGGCGGCCGCGACAGCCATCCGAGCCGCGAGGGCAACGAGCAGGCGGCCCGGGCCTTCCTGCCGACGCTCGAGGCGGCCGTCGCGGACATGCGCGGCGACGGCGGTCGCTAGGGATGGGGGTGAAGCCGTGAGGGACATGAGCATCGCCGGGGAGCGGAAGTTCAGTCCCCGGGCCTTCGCCAGGGGGCTCTACTACGAACCGCATACGGCGCTGACGCTGATGTTCCTGGCCTTCGTGCTGGCCAAGTACATGCAGTGGGGCGCCCGGCGCGAGATCTTCGCGACCATCCGTTTCGAGTTCCTGCTCGGCGCCCTGCTCTCGATCGCCTGCGTGTTCATCCTGTCCACCGGCGAGAACCGGCCGCGCGGCGCCAGGGACGTGGCCTGGGGAATCGCCCTGCTGTTCCTGGCCATGCTCGTCCAGCTTCCGTTCGCCGCCGATCCCGAAGCGGCCAACACGGTCTTCGTGAACCGGGTCGTCAAGTTCGCCATGCTGACCCTGTTCGTCGCCACCCTGGTCCGTTCGCCGCGGAACATGAACCGCTTCCTCTTCGCGTTCATCCTGGCCTGTTTCTACGTGACGCTCGAGGCCTCCCGCGGCGCCCTGACGGGCGGCCTGATCTGGGAGAACCAGGGCGTGATGCGGCTGCACGGGGCGGTGCCGATCTACCGGCATCCCAACAGCCTCGGCGGGGTGGCGATGGGGCTGATCCCGTTCAGCGTCTTCCTGATCCCGGTGGTCAAGCGGTGGTGGCTGAAGATCGCGCTGCTGGGGCCGCTGGCCACCGCGACCATCTGCATCCTCTACTCGGGATCGCGCACCGCGTACGTGGCCTTCTTCGTGTTCCTGCTGTTCTGGTGGAGCCAGTCGGCCAAGAAGATGCGCTGGCTGCTGGTGGCCGCGGCGCTGGGGATCGCGGCCCTGCCGCTGGTGCCCGAGCAGTACGTCGAGCGGTTCAAGAGCATCAACGGGCAGGAGGCCGAAGGGCATTCCAAGGAGGCCCGCATCCAGATCCTCAAGGACGCGGTGGAGATCTTCGCGGCCCATCCGTCGGGGGTGGGGGTGGCCTCGTTCCAGAAGGTGCGGCGCGATACCTTCGGCCGCGCCCAGGACACCCACAACCTCTATCTCGAGGTGGGCACCAATCTCGGCGTGCAGGGGCTGGTCATCTTCCTGTTCCTGGTCTACGCCATCATCCGCACGCTGCGCAGGGCGCGGGGCCGGTTCCGCCGCCAGATCGCCCTGCTGGCCCCCCTGGCCCGCGGCCCGGATCTGCCGGCGCCGCTGCGCCGGTCGCTGGTCGACCACGTCCGCAACCTGGAATTCCTGGCGGCCGTCTGCACCGCGGCCTACGGCTTCATCGTGGTGCGGCTGGCGCTCGGGATGTTCGGCATGGACCTCTACGAGATCTACTGGTGGTTCGCGGCGGGCCTGGCGGTCAGCCTGCTGGACATCGCCCACAGCACGCGCCGGGCGGGCGAGCGTTACGCCGCCCTCTGCGCCGAGGAGGCCGAGGCTGTATGAGCCGACTGCTGACTCGCGGGATGGTGCTGCCGGCCGCCTACGCCCTCAGGGGGGAGTGGCCCTTCGGGGTGCGCGCCGATCTCGAACGCAGCCAGTGGTTCACACCCGGACAGCTGCGCGAGCTCCAGTGGCGCAAGCTGCAGCGGATCCTGGCCGCGGCGCGCGGCACCGGATTCCATCGCCGGCGGATGGAGCGGGCCGGCCTGGACCGGATCGACGATTTCGACGACTTCGGCCGGCTGCCCCCGATGGAAAAGAACGACGTCCGCGACCTGGCCGCCGAGTTGGCCCCCGGCGCCGGCCGCCGCCGCGACGTCCACGCGCGCAAGACCGCCGGCACCTCGGGCGTGCCCCTGCGGGTCCTGGCGGACGGCACGGCGGGGGCCCACGTCCACGCCGCGCGCATGCGGGCGCTGGCCTGGTACGGGATCCGGCCCGGCGACCGCGAGCTGCGCTGCTGGGGGCGGCCGTCGCCATCCGGCGGGTCGGCCGCCGCCCTGTACGCCGCCCTGCTCAACCGGCGGATGATCCATCCCGCGGACCTCGTTCCACCGGCCGTGGACGCGCTGCTGCGTTCGCTCGGCCGCTCCCGGGCCGATTACGCCTACGGCTACAGCACCATGCTTTCGGATCTGGCCGACGCCGCCGTCGACCGGGGCCTACGGCCGGACCGATGGGGGCTGAAGGCCGTCGTCTGCACGGCCGAGTCGATCCTGGCCCCCGAACAGCGCCGTCTCGCGGGTCTCTTCGGCTGCCCCGTTTTGGCGGAATACGGCTGCAGCGAGGTGGACATCATCAGCTTCGAATGCCCGGCCGGCGGGCACCATCTGATGTCGGAGAACGTGCTGGTCGAGGTCGAACCCGAACCCGGGGGCGACGGCCGCACCGGCGAGATCCTGGTCACCGACCTGAACAACGCCTTCATGCCCCTGCTGCGCTACCGTCTGGGCGACGTGGTGACCCTGGCTGACGGGGCCTGTTCCTGCGGCCGGGGCCTGCCCCTGCTGAAGGAGGTCCACGGACGCAACCGCGAGCGCTACCTGGTGACGCCCGCGGGCCGGAAGATCCATTCGGCCATCTTCCCCTACGCCGTGGTGGGCCTGATGGAGTCGGGCGTCGACATCCGGCGCTACTTCGTGGTCCAGGAGGCGGCCGACAGGGTCAGGGTGCTGATCGTGCTCGCGCCCGGGGCCGGCGACGATCTCAAGCTGCGCATCGAGCGGTCGATCGTGGAGGGAACGGCCGGGGACCTGAAAGGGGAGATCGCCTGCACGGTCGAGTTCCCCGAATCGGTCCCGGCGAACCTGGAGCGCAAGTTCACCTGCTTCGTGCCCTACCTGCCCGATTCGGATCCGGACGACACACAGGAAGGCGAGCGATGAACGGGATCTGGATCGCCTGGGAAAAACAGCGCCGAACGACCGAACTCGCAGCCGAACTGGGAGTCGATCTGAGGCAGTGGACTTTTCGCGCCCCGTACCTCCTGCGGATCATCTGGCTTTCCTTCAAGACGTGCGTTCTGCTGATCGTCCGCCGGCCCCCCGTGCTGATCGTCCAGAACCCCTCGGTCGTTTTGGCGGCCTTGGCTGCCCTGCTCAAGCCTCTTCTGGGCTACAAGTTGGTGGTCGACCGTCACTCCAATTTCAAGCTCGAGACTTCCGGCTCCCGTTCCGCGAAGTACAGGATCTTCCATTTCCTGAGTCGTTATTCGTTGCCCCGGGCTGATTTGACGATCGTGACCAACGAATTTCTCCGTGACCTGGTGGATGGCGACGGCGGTCGCGGGGTCGTGCTGCCGGATAAGATTCCGAATCTTCCCTTTGCTGCCGAGGCGCCGCATCCGGATCGGCCGACGGTCGTTTTCGTGGCGTCCCACAGCCCTGACGAGCCGACTGCCGAATTCATCGAAGCGGCGCGCATTCTCGGACCGGGTGTCGATGTCCGGGTCACCGGCGATGAGGGCAAATTGAGCGCTTCGGCAAGGGAGTCCGCACCGCCGAATTTGACTTTCACCGGCTTTTTGTCCGATAGGGACTTCCAAATGCAGCTGGGGGCCTGCGATGTGGTCGTCGTGCTGACGACCAAGCCGCACATCCTGCTCTGTGGCGCTTATGAGGCGGTGGCCGCAGGCAAGCCGCTGGTTCTCTCGAACCAGGAAGATCTGCTTGAATATTTCTCCCGCGGGGTTGTGCCGACGGAAAATGATGCCGACGGCATCGCAGTTGCGATTCGGATAGCTTTGGCGGATAAAGGACGTCTAAGCAGCGAAATTGAAGGTCTGAAAGTCGATTTGACAAAGTTTTGGGACGAACGGATGGACAAAATACGTTCAGAGCTTGCGGCTTGGGAAGCAAGGGGTCATTTTTGAACCGAGACTAAATTTGTAAGCATCCGGCGACGCGATGTCCTCCTTGATCATGCCTTTTTCAGGCACGAGGATTGCAAAGTCGACCGAGGTACCTTTGATTTCCGGAATCTGGTCAATTCAAGTGGGGAGCTGCCATGAAACCCAAGCTGGTAGTTGCGATTGTCGCAGGGCTATTGTCCGGACTTTGTGCATCTTCCTTCGCTCAGCCCGAAGTGAACGATGTCAGCGCACCGCTACTGCACAAGGGAGTCGTCACTCTGAACGGATCGGGATTCGGGGTAAAAGTGCCCGCTGCTCCGCTGATGTGGGATGATTTCGACAGCGGCGTGGAAAACGATCGCGTAGCCGATTGGTACACCTGGTCCAATCTTTCGGGCTACTATCCGAAATATTCCAGCGAACGGGTCCGGACCGCCGGGTCGAAGGCGGCCCATCAATTTTTCGGCGACGGCAACTACAACTGCACGCTCGGTCTGGTCCGGCTGCCCGACACGCCCATCTACATTTCCGGGTGGTTCTACAATACCACCTACGGCGCCCCCACGCGTAACACCAAGCTCATCTCCTACCGCGGCGGCAACCCCGGAGAGTGGAAGGTTCCCAACGGGCGTACCGATCTCTATCCGATCAACGGTTCCGGGCACATGTACATCGCCGATTGCGACGGCACCGATATCGGACAGGACTGGGGCCTGCGGGGTGATCTCTACTCCGACGCCTGGCACCGTCTGGAGTCCTACATGGACATGGGCACCGTCGGGGTCGCCGACGGCGTATACGAAGTGTTTCGCGACGGGCAGGAATGGGCGTCCTTCTCCGGCGTGATGAGGAACTCGGATTGCCGCTACAACAACGTCTATCTGATGTCGTATTTCGCCCTCGACCGGGGCGATCCCAAGCCCAGCATGGATTTCTACTGGGACGAGCTCTACGTCGACATCACCAAGGCGCGGATCGAACTCGGCAATGCCTCGACATGGGCCGCCTCCACGCATAAGGAGATCCAGATTCCGCGGACCTGGACCGCGAACGAGATCAGTTTCCAGGTCAACCAGGGTACGTTCGCCGACGGACAACAGGTTTACCTCTACGTGGTGGACGAGAACGGAGTCGCAAACAGCAACGGGCTGCCGGTCACGGTTTCCGGCGGCGGCACCCCGCCTCCCGAAGTGAACATCCTGTTTCCGACCTCCAGTTCCTCGTACGCGTCCGATGTCGGGACCGTGGAATTGGCCGGCAATGCGGACGGCCCCTCGGCCATAACCGGGATCACATGGAGCCGGCTTGGCGGCGGCGGCGGAACGGCCACCAACGTTTCCGGCGACTGGACTTCCTGGTCGGTCGCGGATCTGGCTTTGGATCCCGGAACCAATACGATCACGGTCACGGTGACCGATGCCGCCGATATGACCGGCATCGACACCATCGTCATCGAATACGCTTCCGATGAGGGGCCGCCTGGCCAGCCGGGGCGTCCTGTCGCCGGCTCATGATTCCGTCCGCACATCCCCGCGTCGCCATCCTCGCCGCCGGCGAGCTCTTCGGCGGCGTCGAGCGGCACGTCCTGGGGCTGGCCGGCGAGCTTGCGGAATCCGCGGCGTCGCCGCCGCCGGTGATCCTCTTCCACGACGCCGAATTGGCCGCGCGGTCCCGCGCCGCGGGCCTGCCGACGACGGTCCTCGCCTCGCGGCACCGCTACGATCCGGCCCCCGCCCGTCAACTGGCCGGGATCCTCGAGGAACAAGGCATCTCCCTGGTCCACGCCCACGGCTACCGCGCGGTGGCGACCTGCCTGGCGGCGCGCCGGCGGCGTCCCTTGGCGGTGGTCAAGACCGAGCACGGCCTGGTTGAGCCGATGGCCGGCCGTCTGGTCCGGGGCCTGCGTCTGCGGTTGAACGTCGCCCTGGAGGACTGGGCTTCGCGCCGGCTGGGCGCCCGGGTCTGCTACGTCACCGACGATCTGCGGCGGCGTTGCGGGCGGCGGCACCGGGGACTGGCGGGCGACGTCGTGCCCAACGGCATCGCCCCTCTGGACCGGGAGGCCTTCGCGCGTCCGGACGAGATGCCGCCCGAGGCGGCCTACGCGGTGATCCTGGGCCGCGTCACCGCGGTCAAGGGCATCGAGTACGCGTTGGCCGCGGCCGCCATGCCGGACTGGCCGGCGCGCCTGCGTCTGCTGGTGATCGGTTCCGGCCCCGCGCGCGAAAGGCTCGAGCGGGCCGCTCGGCGCGATGTTCCGGCCGACCGCGTCCGGTTCCTCGGTTTCCGCAGCGACGCCATGGCCTTCCTCGCGCACGCCGACGCCCTGCTGATGCCCTCGCTGCACGAGGGTCTGCCCTACACCCTGCTCGAGGCGATGTCCCTCGGCACGCCGGCGCTGGTCTCGCGCGTGGGCGGTCCGGCCGAGGTGATCCGCGACGGCGAGACCGGATGGCTCCTGCCGCCCCGCGACCCGGTGTCGATCGCGGCGGCCTGCGCCCGCCTGGTCGACGATCCCGCCGCGGCCCGCCGGCTCGGCGCCGCCGCGGCCGCCGACCAGCGCGAACGCTTCACACTCGAGGCCATGACCGCGGCGTACGCCCGGATCTACGCCGGGGCCGCGATCTAGGCCGGCCCGGGCGGATTCATCCTCCGCGGCGGATTCCGACCCGTCTCACGCGCTCCGCGGCGGCGCGCCCCGCGCGCTCAGGACTCCCGGTCCTCGCCGTCTTCCCGTTTTTTTCTGGATCCGATGACTCGGGCCGGATTGCCCGCCAGGATGGTCAGGGGGGGGTACTTCTTGGCGCCCACGACCGAGCCGGCCGAAACGATGCAGCCGTCGCCGAGGGTCGTGCCGGGCATTATGAAGGCGTCCGAGCCGATCCAGACGTTGGACCCGACGACCACCTCGCGGTACTCGTAGCCCTGCTCGCGGATCGGCCGGTCGGGATCGGCGAAGACGTGGTTGGTCGACCAGATCTTCACCCCGGGCGCCAGGATGGTGTCGTCGCCGATCGAGATGCCGCCCGCCGCCTGCAGGAAGTCATCCACGCCGAGGGTGACGCGCGAACCGATCCTCATCTTGTGCGGGTTGCGGAAGCGGACGCCTTCGTGGATGCGCAGGCTCTTGCCGGCCGCGCCGAAATGGGGGCGCATGACGCGGGCGCGCAGCAGGAAGCCGTAGGATCCGGGCGTGTTGCGGACCAGCGAATACAACCAGGCGAGGCGGCCCTCGGTGGTCTTCAGCGAGCGGTAGACCGCTTTGAGGATTTGCAGCATGCGTTGTCCCGGCCGTTCTCAGCGAACGAGAGTCACCCGCCGGGAATCGATGCCGCCCCCGGCGTCGAGCTTGGTGATGTAGACGCCCGACGGCAGGGCCCTTCCTTGCCCGTCGCGCCCGTCCCACCGGATGGTGTGCATCCCCGCATCCTGGTGGGTGGGCTCCAGAATGACCCGGATCCGCCGGCCGGACAAGTCAAAAACCTGCAGGCTCACCAGTCCGGGGCGGTGCATCTCGTACCGCAGGACCGTGATCGGGTTGAAGGGGTTGGGGGCGTTGGGCAGCAGGGACGCCGTCGGCGACAGCGCCGGCACGAGCGGACCGTCGCCGACGCCGGTGGTCTGCTGGGGCGTGATCATGCGGCTGAAGAAGTCGGCCAGGATCGGGCCGATGGTGACGTTGGCCAGGGTGTTGGGATGGCTGTCGGTGCTGCCGTCCGAGCCGACGCGGTATTCCGGGCGCAGCATGTTGCGCTCGGGGTCGGCGGGATCGTCGGCAGAGGCCAGCAGATCGAAGAGGTCGAAGAACACGAGGTTCGGATGCCCGTTGACGTATTCGGGGCTGCCGAGCCAGCGGTAGAATTCCCGGGCGCGGTCGGCCTGGCCGGGGCCGCGGGAATCCTCGGGCCTGCGCGGCGGGCCGGAGAGGTAGATGAAGAGCTTCTCCGGATGCGCGTCGAAGACGTCGCGGATCTCCAGGGCCAGCTGCTTGTATTCGGCGAGCTGCGCGTCGGTGGCGATGTCGCCGGTGCTGTGGTCGTTCTTGAAGGCGATCACGTCGTGGCGCGAGAAGAGCGAGTCGCGGAAGGCCACGTCGGTGCAGAAGATCGTCTGGTAGCCGGCCGGGGTGATGTAGTTGGCCTGCCAACCGTAGCTCCACGTCTTGTGGACCGTGCTGTCGGGATCGATGATGCCGGTGAAGATGTTGCCGCTGTGGTAGTCGTGGTCCCAGAACCGGACCGATCCGTTCTTGGCCCCGATCTCGCTCTCGACGATGCTGCGCACTCCGGCGTCCCGGAGTATGTAGCGTCCGGTCGAATGATGCAGAAACATCATGTTGTTTCCGCAATAGGGTCGCGGTTCCACCCGGGTGAATTCGCGCAACCGTCGGGAATCGGACACCCCGTCGCGCCAGGCCGTCAGGTCCAGGTCGTAGGCGCCCGGGTCGAGGTAGACGTGCTCGGCGGAGGTCTCTCCGGGGCCCGCCGTCAGCGCGAAACCGTCGTTGAAGTCGATGCGGACCGAATCGGCGGGAGCGCCGAGGATGCTCCAGGCCACCGTCACGCGGTCTCCGGAATGGATCATATCGGCAGGAAGGTGCCAGACATCGTCTATGATGTCCTGCAGGGCGAAGGCGGCCGAGGTGATCAGACACGCCCAGAGGCAGGCCAAGGCCAGGAGCCGGTTGCGATTCATCAAGTTGATCTCTCCCATGCAGCGCCCGACCCTCGGGGTCGGCATTGACAGCGTCCTACTATACAGAATGGATCGTGATTTGTCACGATTTCCGACCAATTTCCTCGGATGCAAGTAGCGGGCCGGTCGACTCAGGAAAAACGTCGCAGGCCGCGCAGCAGCTTTTCCCGGGTCGGAACGTGCAGTAGAGGGAAAATCAGCAGATAGGAGCAGCTCAGAAGGGTCTTGAGGATCAACAGGGCGATCAGGGGCGTTTTCAGGACCAGGGCGGCCGCGATCTTGCCGTCCTTGTATCCGCCGAGGGGCGAGGCGTCGATCAGGGGGGGCACGGAGGGCAGGAGATCCCCCGCGAGCCAGGCGTAGAGGCCGGTGCCGCCCAGGTCGATCCGGCCGAGCGCCAGGTCCAGGCCCGCGGCGACGAGCACGATCGTCGCGATGCGGCCGGTCTCGATTCGGATCGGATACAGTCGATGGGCCTTGACGCCGGCCCAGACGTTCGTCACCCCCCAGATGAAGCAGCCGGACCAGGCGGCGCCGTAGATGCCCCAGTGCCGGATGAGGTACCAGCTCAGCCCGATCTTCAGCAACGACGTCGTCACGCGGATGCGCGAGATCTCGTGGGTCCGCTTCCGGTAGTAGAGGCCGAACATCAGATGGTAGTAGCTGCCGGCCAGCAGCAGCGAGACGATCTCGATGCGGGCGATGCGCGAGGCGGGCCAGAACTCGGGCGGGGTCAGGATCCTGATCAGCAGGTCGGCGTCGACCGCCAGCACCAATCCGATGAAGACCGCCAGCATCAGGAACTTCGTGAACATCCGGCCGATCTCGTCCGGCGCGCCGGGACGCTCGGCGATCTCGACCCGCCGCGTGTTCCACGACTTCATGAAGGGCTGGGTGATGAGCATCGGGATCAGCGCGGGGAAACGGCCGCCCATGCTCAGGATTCCCACGCTCTCGAGGTCGATCATGAACCGCAGCAGCACCCGCTCGACCTGGCGCGAGACGAACGAGACGACGTTTCCCGGCACCAGCGGCAACTGGAAACGCAACAGGTCGCGGGCGATCCGGCGGTCGAAGCCCCAGCCGCAGTTCTTCAGGGCGATGAAGTGGAAGATCGCCGACGAGAGCAGGCCGGTCACCGCCGAGCTGAGGAAGTAGCCCCGCAGCCCCATCTCCAGCACCACGATCAGGTAGATGTTCAGCGACAGGCCCACGACCAGCCGCATCAGGCTGATCGAGGAGAAGATCGCCGAGCGGCGCCTGATCACCAGGTAGGCGCCGGCCGCCTGTCCGGTGAGCTCGAGGATGAAGGCCGTCATGGCCAGCACGAACTCGGGCGCGTAGCCGGCGTCGCCGAGCAGCAGGCCGCTGACCGGACGGGCGAAGATCACCAGCACGCCGACGACCGAGAGGTTCACCGCCCAGAGGATCGCCAGCCCCGTGCTGATCACCCGGCCGCGGTCGCGCTCGGATTCCTGCTCGTGGTAGAAGCGGGTCAGGCCGCCGCTGATCCCGACCGAGAACAGGCTCAGCAGGAAGTTGGCGGCCGCGTCGAGCATGCCGATCACGCCGTAGCCGGCGCCCTTCAGCAGGTGGGCGTAGAAGGGCAGCATGATGAAGCCGGTGAACTTCGCCAGCAGCGAGGCCGCGCTGTAGACGGCGGCGTGGCGGAAGGTGTCGCGGCTGCTCATCGATCGCTGCTCATCGTTCGGGGATCCTTCCCAGGGCCAGGTTCGCGGCGCAGAGCCAGAGGCGTCGGCTCCAGGGATGCAGGCGTGCGGCCCGCAGGAAGTCGCGTGCGGCCTCGACGCGGCGCCCTTCGCCGGCGAGCCAGAGCCCGTGCGAGACGTAGGTGTGGGCCCACGCGGCGCGGCGTTCGGCCGCGGTGACGCTGCCGGGGTGGCGTTCGAGGAACCGCTGCATGAGGCGGAACGCGTTGTCGAAACGTTCGGCCCGGCGGCGCGACATCTGTCCGTCCCAGACCCGGTAATGCACCAGCACGCCCGGCGCGTAGGCGAAGTCGTGGTCGACCGAGATCCGCAGCCACAGGTCGTAGTCGATGCCCATGGTCAGCGATTCGTCGAATCCGCCCGCGGCCTCGATGACTTCCCGCCGCACCAGGGCGGTGGGGAAATGGACGAAGTTGTCGGCCAGCAATTTGCCGGTGATCCGGCCTGTCGGATGGGGGAAGGATGGCGTCCGCAGATAGGCTCCGTCGCCGTCGATCACGTCGAACCCGCCGTAGACCACGGCGATGCGGCCCTCGGGATCGAAGAGCGGAAGCTGCCGCTCCAGCTTGTCGGGCACCCAGATGTCGTCCGCGTCGCAGAATCCGATGAAGTCGCCGCGGGCCTCGCGCAGGGCGCGGTTCTTGGCCACGGTCTGGCCGGCGTTCTCCTGCCGGAAGACCCGGACGCGCGGATCGTCGGCGTAGGCCGCCAGCACCTCGGGCGTGTCGTCGGTCGAACCGTCGTCCACCACGACGATCTCCACCCGGGGGTGGGTCTGGTCCAGGATGGAATCGACGGTCAGCGGCAGGGTGCGCGCCATGTTGTAGGCGGCGGTGACCACCGTGACCAGGGGGGATGCGGTCATGTCTCCGTCCCGTTCCGCGTGAATCTCGTCGGCATTGTCCGTTTGCCGCCTTCGGCTTCTAAGTGGTAACCTTGCCCGCGGTATTTGTCGACCGTGAAACCGGGCGCGATCGTTTCCGCGTCCCGCGCCCCTCCGTCCATCCGGGAGAGACCGTGGACCCGATCGGGATCCTCTACTGCATCGACCGTCTGGACCGCGGCGGCACCGAGCTCCAGCTGGCCGGCCTGATCCGGCGCCTGGACCGGAGCCGTTTCCGTCCCCATCTCTGCACGCTGCGCGGGGGGGGGGATCTGATCGACTCGGTCGATGCGGAAACGACGGACCTGGGTCTCGGCTCCCTGCTGCGGCCGGGAGGCATCAGGGGAATCGGCCGTCTGGCGGATCACCTGAAGCGCAACGACATCGCCGTGGTCCAGACCTTCTTCCAGGACTCCGCGGTGGTGGGGATGCTGGCCGCCCGCCGGGCCGGCGTCCCGGTGCGCATCATCTCGCTGCGGGATCTCGGTTTCTGGCGGACGCCGGCCTGGGAATTCCTGATGCGCCGCATCCATCCGCTGGCCACCGGATTCCTGGCGAACTCCGGAGCGATCCGCGACCATTTCGCCGGCAGGGACGGACTGGCCCTGCCGCGGTTCCGGGTGATCCCCAACGGCATCGACCCCGCGGCCGTGCCCTTCATCGATCACGCCGGCGATGCGGAGCCGGCGGTGGTCCTGGTCGGCAACCTGAACCGCGAAGTGAAGCGGCCCGACATCTTTCTCGATGCGGCCGTGCGGCTGGCCGCCGATCATCCGGAGGCGACCTGGCATCTGGTGGGAGAGGGGCGCCTGCGTCCGGGGCTGGAGCGAAGGGTCGCGCGGGAGGGCCTGGCCGGCAGGGTGCGGTTCCACGGCGCCGTCGTCGACGTCGGGCCCTTGCTGGCCTCGTTCGCCGTCGGGGTGAACTGCTCCGATTCCGAGGGATTCGCCAACGCCGTGCTCGAATACATGCTGGCCGGATGCGCGGTGGCGGCGACCGCGGTCGGCGGCACCACCGAGGCCGTGCGCGACGGCGAGACGGGTCTGCTGGTTCCCCCCGGCGACGGCGGCGCGCTCGCCGCGGCGATCGGAAGGCTGCTCGACGACCCGGCGGCGCGATCGGCCATGGCCCGGCGCGCGCGCGCCGCGGCGACCGACGGTTTCGGCTGGGACCGCTGCGTCGCCGCGCACCAGGAATACTACCGGACGGCCCTGGCGGAAGCCGCGGCTCCGGCAGGGAGGCACTGAGATGCTCGAGAACCTGAAAGCCGATTTCGTCCGCCTGCGCAGCCACGGCCATACGGCCTCGCTGCCGCGGCTGCTGCTTTTCGAGCAGGGGGTGTGGGCCCTGGTCTGCTACCGGGCCGGAAACCATCTCCAGCGCCATCGCCTGCCGCCCGGGCTGCACCAGCTCGTGATGTTCTTCTATCACATCTGGTGGAAATGGGTGCAGATGGCCACCGGCATCAACATCAAGCCCGACACCACGATCGGCCCCGGGCTGTACCTGGGTCACTGGGGGCAGATCTTCCTGCATCCGCAGGCGGTCATCGGGCGGAACTGCAACATCTCCCACGAGGTGACCATCGGTCTGGGGCGGCGCGAGGGGCGCTGGGGGGTGCCGACGATCGGCGACCGCGTCTACATCGCGCCCGGGGCGAAGATCTTCGGGCCGATCCGGCTGGGCGACGGCACGGTGGTCGGAGCCAACGCGGTGGTCAATAGCGACACCGATCCGAACGCGGTGGTGGCCGGGGTGCCGGCGCGCGTCATCAGTCACGAGGGCAGCGGCGACTACATCGCCTGATTCGGTCGGCGGGAAGGGTGGAGGATGACCGCGGCGAAGATCATCACGGTCGCAGCGTTGGCCGCGCTGGCCTATGTCTACTTCGGCTATCCGCTGCTCTGCGCCCTGCTGGCGGCGGCGCGGCGGCGGCCGGTAGCCTCCGCGCCGGGCGAGCCCTCCGTCTCGATCCTGATCTCGGCCCGCAACGAGATCCGGCATATCGACGCGACGGTCCGCAACAAGCTGGCGCTGGACTATCCCGCCGACCGGCTGGAGGTCCTGGTCGTCTCCGACGGATCGGACGACGGCACCGACGAGGCCGTGGCCGCCCTGGCCGACGCCGAGCCGGGGCGGGTCCGCCTGCTGCGCCAGGATCCCCGCGCCGGCAAGACCGCGGCCCTGAACATGGCCGTCGGCGAGGCCCGCGGCGAGATCCTCGTGTTCAGCGACGCCAATTCCCTCTACGCCCCGGACGCCCTGCGCGAGCTCGTGGCGGTCTTCGCCGATCCGGAGGTGGGCTACGCGACCGGCCGGATGGTCTACCGCGCGGCCGACGGATCGCTGACCGGCGAGGGCTGCTCGGCCTACATGCGGTACGAGAACCTGCTGCGGCGCCTGGAGACCGGCGTCGGTTCGATCGTCGGCGTGGACGGAGGGATCGACGCGGTCAGGGCCGGGCTCTACCGCCCGATGCGCCCCGACCAGCTGCCGGATCTGGTCCTCCCGCTCCAGGTGGCCGGCGCGGGCCGCCGGGTCGTCTTCGCGCCGAAGGCGCTGCTCTACGAGGACGCCCTGGCCGTCGCCGGCGACGAATTCCGCATGCGGGTGCGGGTGTCGCTGCGCGCCTGGCACGGCCTGAAGGACATGGCCGGCCTTCTGAATCCCTTCCGCCACGGCGTCTTCAGCATGCAGCTCTTCTCGCACAAGTGGCTGCGCTACCTGGCTCCGGTCATCCAGGCGCCGCTGCTGATCGCGAACCTGGCCCTGCTTTCCGAGGGGGGCTTCTGGACCATCCTGCTCGCGTGCCAGGGGCTGTTCTACCTGCTGGCTTGGGCCGGTCATCTCGCGCGCCGCCGCGGAATGCCTTCGCCTCTGGGCCTGCCGTACTATCTCTGTCTGGTGAACGCGGCCGCGGGCGTGGCCTTCCTGCGCTTCCTGCGGGGAGACCGTCTCGTGGTGTGGCAGCCCAGGACCTGAACCCGAAAGGGGACCCCGTGCGCATTCCGGACGTTCTGGTCGCGAAGGTCTTCGAACCCCTGTGGGATCTCTACGAGGGATCGGAACGCCTGCGCGTCTACCGGAAGCTGCGCCGGCGGCAGTTCGGACCCCGGGCCGAACTCGAAACCCGACGCAGCGCGCGGCTGCGGATCGTCGCCGCCCACGCCGCCGCGCGCTCCCCGTTCTGGCGGGCCCGCTTCGCTAAGGCCGGCATCGATCCGGCGCAGGTGCGCGGCATCGCCGATCTGGCATCGCTGCCCCTGCTGACCAAGGCCGATGTCCGCGAACATCTGGACGACCTGATCGCGCCGGGCCACGGCGGAGGCGAACTGGTGGCCGCCCGCACCGGCGGTTCCACCGGCACGGCCCTGCTGGTCTACTGCGACCGGCGCGGCGTCCAGAGGCGCGCCGGAGCCGCGCTGCTGGCCGACACCTGGAGCGGCTGGCGCCTCGGCGGACCGGTCGCCGCGGTGTGGGGAAATCCGCACGCGCCGTCCACCTGGAAGGGGAGGCTGCGGCGTCTGCTGAAGGACCGATCGATCCAGCTCGACACCATGAAGCTCGACGGTCCGGCGGTGGAGGAATTCGCCGATCGTTGGCGCAGCCTGCGGCCGACCCTGCTCTACGGCCACGCCCATTCCATCTACCTGCTGGCGACGATGCTCCGCGAGCGAGGGATCCGGCTGCGCCCCGAGGGCGTGGTGGCCACCAGCATGATGCTGCTCGATCACGAGCGGAAGGTCATCGAAGAGGTCTTCGACGTGCCGGCGACCAACCGCTACGGCTGCGAGGAAGTCAGCCTGATCGCCTGCGAATGCGAGCGCCACGCGGGGCTCCATCTGAACGAGGAGCATGTCTGGGTCGAGGTCCTCCGCGACGACGGCTCGCCCTGCGCACCGGGCGAGGACGGCCGGATCGTGGTGACCGACCTGACCAATTTCGGCATGCCCATGCTGAGGTACGAGGTGGGCGATCGCGGCGTCCTGGCCGCCGAGCCCTGCCCCTGCGGCCGTCCGACCGCGCTGCTGGCGGCGGTCACCGGGCGGGTGGCGGATTTCCTGGTGGCCGAGGACGGGTCGCGGGTCGCGGGCATCTCCCTGATCGAGAACACGCTGACGCGGCTGCCCGGCCTCGAGCAGATGCAGATAGTCCAGACCCGGCGCGATGTCGTGGATGTCAATCTGGTCGAGGGCGAAGGCTACGCCGGGGACACGGAGCGGGACCTGGTCGCCGCCCTGCGCGACGCCCTGGGTGCGGGGGTGGATGTCCGGCTGCATCCGGTCGACGCCATCGCCCGCGAGCCTTCCGGCAAGTACCGGTTCTCGATCTGCCGCATCGCCGGCGGGGACTCCGATGTCTGAGCGCGAAGCCGCCGCCCGGCTCCGGATTCCCGCCGCGGCGTGGATCGCGGCGGCGGCGGTGATCCTGGTGGTCCCCTTCATCGTCCCGATTCCGGGTGAACTGGCTCGGATGCGCATTCTGCGGAAGATGGGCGAGACGGCCCATTTCCTGCTGCCGCTGCTGCTGACCCTCTGGCTCCACCGGCGCGGACGGCTCGCCGGGCGGCCCTTCGCGGCCGCGGCCGTCGCGTTCCTTCTGATCGCCGGCTGCGAGTTCCTGCAGGGTTTCGTCGGCCGCTCCGCGCGGCTGCAGGACGCGGGTTTCGATCTCGCCGGAGCCGCCGCGGCCGTGGGCTGGATCCGCTGGCGGGCCGGCGGGTCGCGCTTCTGGCTGATCGCCCTTGTGGTCCTGGCGTCCCTGGTGCCCTGGAACCTGCGCCGGTTGCCCGCCCAGGCCTACGGCGAGGCCCGCGTCCGGGCGCGCTTCCCCCTGGTGGCCGATTTCGAGAACCGCTGGGAACGTGATGCCTGGTCGCAGAACGTCCGCGGCGACGGCGGCCTGGAGTTCGTCGAAGTCCCGGACCGGGGCGGCGTGATGGAGATCGCCGGCCGGCCGGGGGACTACTATCCCGGCGGCGTGATCCGCGGCCTGCCCCGCGATTGGAGCCGATACCGGACCCTGGTCTTCTCGGCCCGCTCGGTCGGCGCCGCCGGGGCGGTTCTCGGCGCACGCCTCGACGATTTCGGCAGCCGCGCCGACGGGCTCCACTGCGGGCGCGTCTGGCGGGTCGGCCGGCGCTGGACGGACTGCGAGCTGGATCTCGCGTCGGCCGCCGCCGGTGTCGAGGGCCGGACATTCCGATTGGACGACATCGACTCCCTGGTGCTATATCTTGCCCGCATGGAAGGGCCTACGACCGTCCAGATCGACGACGTCCGTCTGAAGTGAGGAGAGATGGTGAGGATCGGAATCGGCTGGGACCGCCATCGGCTGGTCGCCGGACGCCCCTGCGTGCTCGGCGGCGTGCTCTTTTCCGACTGCCCGGTGGGGCCGCTGGGGCATTCCGACGGCGACGCGGTCATCCACGCGGTGGTCGACGCATTGCTCGGAGCGGCAGCTCTCGGTGACATCGGCTCGCATTTCCCCGACACCGATCCGGCCTTCGCCGGAGCCGACAGCCGCGATCTGCTGGCCCGCGCCGCGGCGGCGGTGACGGCTGCCGGCTGGCGGGTCGGCAACATCGACGTCACGGTCGTGACCGAACGTCCCCGCCTCGCCCCGCGGATCGAGGAAATGAGACGGGCGATGGCCGCGGTCCTGGACATCGATCCCGGAACCGTTTCGGTCAAGGGAACCCGCGGCGAGGGGCTGGGTCCCGAAGGCCGCGGCGAGTGCGTGACCGCCCAGGCGGCGGCCCTTCTGCTCCCGATCGAGGATTGAACCGCCGGCGGGCGAAGGTTTCGCCGGCGTCGCAGGAACCATGGAGGCTGGTGTGCGCATCGTCGTTCTGATGGGGGGGGATTCCCCCGAACGTGAGATTTCCCTGGCTTCGGGCCGGGCCGTCGCCGAGGCCCTGGCCGGCCGCGGCCACGAAGTGCGGCAGGTGGTCCTGGAGACCTTCGCCGAGGCGGTGACCTCGCCGCAGCTCGAGGGCGCGGATCTGATCTTCCCCGCCCTGCACGGCGGCGCGGGAGAGGACGGTCGTCTGCAGGCGGTCCTGGAGATGCGAGGCCTGCCCTACGCTCTCTCCGGGCCGCTGGCCGGAGCGGTGGCCATGCGCAAGTCCACGGCCAAGCGCCTGATGCGCGGGGCCGGCATCCCGACTCCCGACTGGCTGCTGGTCCAGGCCCGCGGCCGCCTCGCCGGCATGCCCGACGGCCCGGCCGAAGGCGATGCCGAGGCTCCGCTCTCGCTGGACCACGTGCGGCGCCGGGCGGCCGCCGAGCTCGGATTCCCGCTGGTGATCAAGCCCGACGCCGACGGGTCGAGCGTCGGGGTCGCCATCGTGAAGTCGGCCGTGGATTTCGACGCCGCCTACGCCGCCGCCGCCGAGGGGGGCCGCGACGTGCTGATCGAACGCTATGTACCGGGGCGCGAACTGACCGCTGCGATCTTCCTGGGCCGGCGCCTGCCCCTGCTGGAGATCCGGCCCCGCTCGGGCTTCTACGATTACGGGAACAAGTACACCGAGGGGGCCAGCGAGTACCTGGTGCCCGCGCCGGTGCACTCCCCGGTCTACGAGCGGATCAGCGACGACGCCCTGCGCCTCTACGACCTGCTCGGCTGCCGGGGCCTGGCCAGGGTTGACTTTCGCCTGGATGGAGATACCTATTCCTGCCTGGAGATCAACACCATTCCCGGCATGACCGCGACCAGCCTCGTCCCCAAGGCGGCGGCCGCAGTCGGGATCGGGTTCGCCGAGATGCTCGAGGACGTCTGCCTGGACGCCCTGGCCCCCCGCGGAATCGCCGGCGGGAAAGAAGACGGAGCCTGATTCCGAACAACGAGGAGAACGACATGTCTCTGCACGTCTACGATCACATGACACGGACCAAGCGCCCCTTCGAACCCGTTCGCCCCGGGAAGGTGGGGATGTACGTCTGCGGGATGACGGTCCAGGACAAGCCGCATGTGGGACATATGTTCGCCTTCGTCGCCTGCGACATGGTCCGGCGCTACCTGGAGCACCTCGGCTACGAGGTGACCCACGTCCAGAACTTCACCGACATCGACGACAAGATCATCGCGCGGGCGAACCAGGAAGGCGTCGACTACCGGACCGTCGCCGACCGCAACATCGCGCTCTATCACGAGCATGCGGCGGCCCTGAACATCCAGCCGGCGCACATCTACCCGCTGGCCACCGAGCACATCCCGGAGATCGTCGCCTTCGTCGAGGGGCTGATCGAGAAGGGGAACGCCTATGCCGAGCAGGGGGACGTCTATTTCAACGTCCGCTCCTTCGGCGACTACGGGGCGCTCTCGGGGCGCGATGTCGACGACATGCGCAGCGGCGTGCGCGTCGACGTGGGCGAGAACAAGCGCGATCCCCTCGATTTCGCCCTCTGGAAAAGGGCCAAGGAGGGCGAGCCGGCCTGGGATTCGCCCTGGGGCCCCGGCCGGCCGGGCTGGCACATCGAGTGCTCGGTGATGTCGACGAAATACCTGGGCGATCATTTCGATTTCCACGGCGGCGGCCGCGACCTGCTCTTCCCGCATCACGAGAACGAACGGGCCCAGTCCTGCTGCGGAACCGGCCACAAATTCGTAAATTACTGGTTGCACAACGGCTTGCTCTACCTGGGCGACAAGAAGATGTCGAAATCCGACGGCAACTTCTTCGCGATGGAGGACGTGCTGGAGATCTTCCCGCCCGAGGTGATCCGCTTCTTTCTGCTGAACGCCCATTTCCGCAGCCAGATCGATTACAGCGAGGATCGCCTGCGGGAGGCCGAGGCCGCCTTCGACCGGCTCCGGCGCGGGGCCGCCAAGCTGGTGCGGCGGCTCGAGGAAACCCCCGATCCCGTGCCCGAGGGCCTGGTTTCGCCCCAGGGCGAGGTCCTGGCCAAGGCGGTCCAGGATCTCGAACGCCGCTTCATGGCCGCGATGGACGACGATTTCAACTCCGCCGGAGCCATCGGGACCCTCTTCGGCCTGGTCAAGGATCTGAACCAGTACTACGCCGAAGCCGGCCCGGGGGTGCTGGATCCCGGTCCGGTGGGCACGGCGCGCGATTTCTTCGCCCTGGGCATCGATCTGCTGGGGCTGCATCCCGGCGGCCTGGCGGGGCTGGCCGAGAGCGCCGGCGGGGAGATCCCGGCGGAAGTCCTGGAATTGGCCTCCCGGCGCGACGCCGCCCGCAAGGAACGCGATTGGGCCCGGGCGGACGCCCTGCGTGACGAAATCACCGGCCGCGGTTTCGCCGTCGAGGACGGTCCCCGGGGGACGGTGGTCCGGAAAGGGGCCGGGACGGGCAAGTAGGCGTCCTTTTTTGGCTTGACACTTTTGGAGGGGACCGTATATATTGCCGGGTCCGTCTGGATTCCTGTTGCCGGAACGATAGCGGAGTCCACCATCGCCGCGCTTCGAGCGCGACGAAAGGGAATGGTTCCGCGTTCCGGCGGTGCGTTTGCGCACGGGCTGGCGTAGCTCAATTGGTAGAGCTCCTCACTTGTAATGAGGTGGTTGGGGGTT
>CAYLMM010000017.1:0-43117 GCA_964384825.1 uncultured Fibrobacteraceae bacterium | reverse complement strand
GCCGCCGCCGCGACCCATTCCACCGCCCCCGCCGCCGCCTCCGCGGCCGCGGGCCTGGATTTCATTCCTGCGGATCATCTCTCCGCCACCTTTCGATTATTCCTACTTGTCCCGGCCCTCGAGGGCGTCGAGACGATTCTTCAGTTCGGCGAGCACGCGCTGCACGCCGTCGAGGCTCTCCCGCAGCGCGGCGGTCTGGTCGGCCGCCGGCGCGGCGGTCCGGGGCGCCTCGGGCGCGGCGACCGGCGCGGGATAAGCTCCCCGGCCCCAGCCCATGCCGCGACCCATGCCCCGGCCCATGCCCCGGCCGCGGCCGAAACCGCCGCCGAATCCGCGTCCGAGCCCCAGGCCCGGTCCCGGATTCGCATAACCCGGAACATCGTAGCCGTTGCAATAACCCATGCCGCGTCCTGTCCGCGGTCCCTGACCCATCGGTCCTGTTCGATCTCCGCTCGGCATGACTGCCTCCTTTCCGGATCCAGGCTCGAGGCCGGATCCGATCACATCATCTAGACCCAGTGTCCCTCGACGTCGGGCGAAGCGACGGCCTGGAGGTCGCCCGCCTGGTAGGCGGCGACGGCCTCGGCCACCGTCCCTTTCACCTCGACGCAGATCTTCACGCCCGCGGTCTGCAGGACCCGGAAAGCCTTCGGTCCGCAGTGCCCGGTCAGCAGGGCCTCGGGCGAGCGGGCGACCACGTTCTGGGCCGCCTGGACGCCGGCGCCCTGCAGGGCGTCGAGATTCTGGGCGTTGTCGATGACCTCGTGCGCGCCGGTCTCGGTATCGACCTCGACGAAGCACTTGGCCCTTCCGAATCGCGGGTCCACCGGGCTGTTCATGTCCGGTCCCTGCGCAGTGACGATCAACTTCATTGGTTTCCCTTTCCGCCGCCGCGGCCTCCGCCGCGACCGCCTCTTCCGCGTCCTGGGCCCTGATCCGGGCCCTGTCCTTGTCCCATTCCCCGGCCTTGTCCCATTCCCCGGCCCGGACGGCCGCCGCCGGGTCCCGCCGGCGCTCCGGCGTTCCGTCCCCGGCCGCCGCCGCGCCCGCCGCGGCACATCCGGCCGCAGCCGCGTCCGCCCCGGCATCCGGGCATTCCGAAAGCCGTGGTCAGCAGGCGCCCCTCGAGCCAGGCGGGAAGCAGTTCGTCCACCGGCCCGGCCAGAAACGGGATCACCCGCAGCCCCGTCCCCTCCAGCATGGCGAGAACCGGCTGCGACACGGCGCCGCAGAGCAGCGCTTCGGCTCCGCAGCCGATCACCGCGGCGATGCGGGCGGCGGGAGATTCGTCCGGCAGGGGAATCTCGGTGCGCGCCGTCTCCCGGGTCTGATCGAAATCCACCAGCAAGAGCCGGCGGGCCTCGTCGAAGACCGGGGAAACACGATCGCCCCAGATGGTGACAGCAACTTTCATATCAATCCTCCGCCTCCTCTACCGCATTTCACGTGCCCAAAAACGAGAATGTCGCATTTTCGAATCAAGTCGTTTGACTACAGCATTTTGCATTGGTTTTTCCGAGGCGGGGGATCAGGTCGGAATTCAGCAGGGTCGCATATCGTGTCGATAAAGAAAGATTTTATAGTAGCGTAAATGCGACACTACGTGCGCCGCTGGCTGCGGCCATCCTGCTCGGGAAGCTCGACGCCGAGCGCCGCGATCTTGCGGAAAAGGGTGGTCTTGTGGATGCCGAGCGCGTCGGCGGCGGCCTGGCGATGCCATCCGCAGCGCCGCAGGGTCCGCTCGATGACCCACTTCTCCATCTCGTCGAGGGTGCGGGGCGCCGCCCCATCGGCCATCGAGGCCCCGTTGCGCAGATTGGCCGGCAGATGCTCCGGCCGCAGCCACTCCCCGGTGCAGAGAGCGAAGGCGTGTTCGATGATGTTGCGCAGTTCGCGGATGTTGCCAGGAAAATCGTGCAGGGCGAGCAGCGCCAGGGTCTCCTGGGCCGCTCCCCGGACGTTCCGCCCCTGGATGCGGTTCAGCCGATCGATGAAATGATCCACCAGCAGGGGCACGTCCTCGCGACGCTCCCGCAAAGAGGGCAGCTCCACCCCCACGACATCGAGGCGGTAGAACAGATCCTCGCGGAAACGGCCGGAAGCTGCCAGGGCGCGCAGGTCGCGATTGGTGGCGGCGATCACCCGGGCGTCGGTCCGTTCGGCCACGGCCCCGCCGACCGGGACGTAGGTCCTCTCCTGCAGCACCCGCAGCAGCCTCACCTGCATGGCTGGCGAGACGTCCCCGATCTCGTCGAGAAACAGGGTGCCGCCGCGGGCCGATCCGAAGCGCCCCTCGCGATCGCGCACCGCGCCGGTGAAGGCGCCGGCCCGGTGGCCGAAGAGCTCGGATTCGAGCAGCGTGTCGGGCAGGGCGGCCACGTTGACCGCCACGAAGGGGCCGTCGCGGCGCGGGCCGATGTTGTGCACCGTCCGCGCGATCAGCTCCTTGCCGGTGCCGCTCTCGCCGGTGATCAGCAGCGTGGAATCCGATGCGGCCACCCGCGGCAACAGCCCCAGCACCGCATCCATCGCCGGGCTCTGGGTCACGATGTCGGAAAACGCGGCATCGCCCTCCAACTCCCGCCTCAGCTCGGTGACCTGGCCGAGATCGCGGAAGGTCTCGACGCCGCCGATCACCTTGCCCCGTTCGTCGCGCAGCAATGCGGTCGAGATCGAGATCGGGACGCGCCGGCCGCCCGAATCGATGATGTAGATGGTCTGGCCGACGACCGGATCGCCGGTCTCGATGGTGCGGCGCAAGCAGCAATCGGTCTCGCAGACCGACGCCCGGAAGACGTCGCAACAGGGCTGCCCCATGGCCTCGTCGCGGGAGATGCCGAGGATCAGCTCGGCCGCCCGGTTGAACGACGTGATCCGCCAGTCCGGTCCGACGGTGAAGACCCCGTCGGCGATGGAGTCGAGAATCGTGGCGATGCCGCCGGCGCCGGCGGGGGCCGGTCCGGCGGGCGAAAAACCGCTCACTTCGGCCGCCCCCCCTCGTCGCGCAGGAAGGAGCGGCGGAAGCGGCCGGCGATCCGGTTGAGCTTGATGTCGGTGCTGAAGCCGCCCGACTGCACGACCGACACCATCATCGCGTAGGCCTCGCGTTCGGGAATGCCGATCATCCCGGCCAGCTTCAGGATCTGGTCGCTCTCGGCGTCCATCAGGGCGCCGTCGGCCATGGCGATGCGGGTCAGGTTCTGCAGCAGGAAGGCCTTCTGGCCGGGGTCGCCCTCCTCGAGCACCAGCGCGGCGGCCGGAGGCAGGCGCCGGTCGACCTCTTCGCGATCGGTGACGATCTCCTTCTCGGGCTCGTCGGTGAACACGCCGTGCAGCAGTTGGACCAGGACCTTGACCTCCTCGTCGTTCACCTCGCTGTCGGCGCCGAGCACCAGGGCGCCGCCGAGCGCCAGCACCCGCATCATCGCCTCGTGCAGGGGCCGCGCGGGATAGCGGCGGGTCAGACGGATCAGATCGTCGACCTGCTTCTCGAGCTCGGCGTCGGAAACGGCGTCGCCGTCGAGCAGGCAGCCGTTGCGCCTCGCCCTCTCCGAACGGGAGAAGAGCTCCAGCGCCTTCAGGCGGATCGGCAGCAGAGGATGGGAGGCGAAGGCCTCCTCGATCATCTCGGGCGAACCGCTGATCTCGTCGATCTGGGCCACCAGGTCGTCGACCTCGAGGTTGAGGTTCTTCTCGCTCAGGCCGAAGGTCACCTTCAGCAGGGCGCGGGCCGCCGACCGGAAATCGCGGCAGGCGAGCAGCCCGGCGCGGTCGGAGCTGACCTCGGCCTTCTTGCGCCAGCGCAGGAACAGGCTCTCGCCGAAGGGTGGCAGCACGGTTGCGGCCGGGTTGTCCTCGTCGACCGACAGCAGGGCGTTCATCCGGTTGTGGCCGTAGAGGAAGTGGCCCAGCTCGTGGCCGAGGACGAACTCGATCTCGGCGTCCTCGAGACCCTCGAGGGCCCCGGCGGTGATCCCGATCAGCGATTCGGTCCCCTCGTCGGTGACGTCGAGCATAGCGAAGGCGTTCATCTCGCGGTCGGGCAGGCAGAAGACCTCGGCCCGGCTCTCGATTTCCAGCGCGGCGCAGACCTCCTCGAAGAGCCGGAAGATCCGCGGCGACAGACGTTCGGTCAGCCGGATGCCGTGCTTCAGCAGCCGTTCGCGCATCCCCAGATCGCGGCGGCGGCGGTTCTCCTCGAAGGTGTCGAGGTAGTCGCCGACGCGGTAGGTGTCGAAAAGCTCCTGCACGTCGGCGGCGTCGCCGCGGTAGCGGATGTCTTCCCAATCGCGAGCCATGGTCTTCCTCCATTGCAGCGGACATCGTCCAGGCTCCGGGTACCGTCGGGAATTATGGCACAAAAACCCCGCGACGGCATCCCGTGCCCTTTACCGGCCGCCGGGACGGTGATATTCTCGTCGCGGGCGGCCGTCCGGGAGCGCCGGACAGCGACACGATTCCGCCCGCAGCGTCCGGGCCCATCCACCTCCGGGAGTGTCGAGAGATGGTCAAGACGATCTACGTGGGCAACCTGCCCGAGACGACCGACGCCGAGCAGATCCGCCTGCTCTTTTCCGTCCACGGCCCGGTCCACGATGTCACGCTGGTCACCGACCGGATCACCGGCGAGCCGCGGGGCTTCGGTTTCGTGGAGATGGACGACCAGGCGGTCGAGTCCGCCATCCTGGCCCTCGACGGCAGGGAATTCCACGGCAACGCCCTGCGGGTCAACGAGGCCCACGAGCGGGGCGAACGCCCGCCGCGCCGGCCCTGGTAGCCATACGCGGCCGGAACGAAGGCCCGCAGCGCTGCGCTTCGCCCATCCCCCGGATCGGGGCAGGCGGCTTTCCCTTATCATACATCACAAATAATGTTATCATTGTGCGATTGACGTCCATGTGTCCCAGGAAAGGAAGCCCATGTCGAGATCTCGCCTCTGCGCACCGGTCCGGGCCGCAGTTCTCATGCTGCTGACCCTGGGCATTTTCGCCGCGCCCGCCTCAGCCCAGTACGATCTGGGCGATACGCTGACGGTCATCCAGAAACCCCTGCTGAACATCCCGACCATCCTGACGCCGGGCGACACGCTGGACATCGACTGCGAGGCCGATCCGCTGACCACCGGCTGGTCGGCGTGGCTGACCTTCGGGGAACGCACGGTGCCCCTTGAGATGGTTTCGGCGTCCTATTCGCCGTCCACCCTGTGGTGGCGGCTGCGGGCGGTCGTGCCCGAGGTCGAGGTCTTCGAGCTCTACGACCTGAACGTGGCGGCCGACGGGGGGATCCTCGACCGGACGGTCAACGCGGTGAGCGTGATCGAATCGTTCCGCGATTCCTGGTCGTTCATCCATGTGACCGACCCCCACATGCCGACCCACAAGTACTACTACCAGAGCGGCGCCGATACCGACAGCACCGAGATGGACGACATGCGCGAGGTCATCCGGGACGTCAATCTGATCCATCCCGAATTCGTGCTGCTGACCGGCGACCTGGTCAACGAGGGCGAGCTCGAGGACTTCCTCTCGCGCCGCTACTACTCGCGCGCGCAGGGCATCCTGACCGAATTCGAGGTGCCGGTGTTCATGGTCGCCGGCAACCACGACCTCGGCGGCTGGAACGACACGCCGCCGCCGGCCGGCACCGCGCGGCGCGACTGGTGGCGCTTCTTCGGCTGGAAGCGGCTCGATTCGCCGCCCCCGGGCGCCCCCGAGTTCACCCAGAACTACAGCTTCGACTACGGCCCGATCCACTTCACCGGACTCGAGGCCTACGACAACTACGACATGTGGCGCGAGTCGATCTACGGCTACGAGAGCTTCACGGCCAACCAGATGGACTGGCTGGACAACGACCTGGCCGCCGCCTCGGGCAGCGCGCGCCAGGTGCTGTTCTACCACTACGACTTCGGCGAGGAGCTGAAGCTCTCGCAGCTGGGAGTCGAGCTGGCCCTCGGCGGCCACGTCCACTACGACCGCCAGACCGGCGTGGAATACCTCACCGACAACGTCTGCGACGGGGACCGGGCCTTCCGCCTGGTGAACGTCGACGGCGTGACGCTGGACGTGCGGCCGACCCTGAGTTCCGGATCGACCGGATCGGACCTGCGGATCAGCTACTCCCCGGTCAACGACGGCACCGCCGACGAGGTCTCGGCCACGGTGGTCAACACCATGAGCGAGAGGTTCGACCACGCTCTGGTGAAGTTCGTGATGCCGGCGCAGTTCAACGACTTCCTGCTGACCGACGGCGTGCTGGTCCAGCGCGACATCGGCGACGCGGTGCAGGTCTGCTACGTGGAATGCGATCTGCCGCCCAGTTCGGCCCGCAGCTTCACGATCACCGGCAAGATCAGCGACGTGCCGGGAGACGCCCCGCGGCCCCTGCTGACCCTGGGCAACCATCCCAACCCCTTCAATCCGGCCACGACGGTCTCGTACACCCTGTCCGAGCGGACGAACGTCCGGCTGGCGATCTTCGACGCCCGCGGCAAACAGGTGGCCTTGCTGGAGGTAGGCATCCGCGCAGAGGGCGAGCACCAGGTGAGATGGAACGGCCGCGACGACCGGGGGCAGGACGTCTCTTCGGGAGTCTATTTCGCCAGGCTCGAAGCCGGCGCCCAGAGCCGCACCCACAAGCTGGTGCTGGCCCGGTGACGCAAAACACCTGCCGCTGAAACGGAGGGGCGATCGGATGTCGGAAAGAAACGCCAGACGGATCTTCTTCCTCTCGATCGCCCTGATCGCCCTGGGGGCGTTCTTCCTCTACGGCTTCGCCGTCGGCTCCTACGGGAAATGGCCCTACGGTCCGATGATGTCGGGCAAGACGATCGTCAAATCCCTGGTCCGGTACGGGCGGATCGCGCCGACGAACCTCTACCGGTCCGCGGCGCCGGACGCCTCCCGCGAGAGGATCCGGATCTACGATCCCGAGGCCCTGCAGCCGGGGTACTACGTCTTGCTGGGCTGGGACGATCCCGGCGGCCGCTACGCCGCCTGGCTCTATGACGACCAGGGCGTCCTGCGCCACGCCTGGCCCATCGACTACGACGCGATGGATCCCGACGGGCCGTCCAACGGCGGCGACGAACCCCACGGGCTGGCCGTGATGCCGGACGGATCGCTGATCCTGAATTTCGACCACGGCGACGTCCTGGCGCGCATCGGGCTCGACGGGGATCCGATCTGGGTCAAAGAGGGCGTGTTCCACCATTCGCTCGACCGCGCCGAGGACGGCGGGCTCTGGACCTGGCGCGGCGAGGGAAGCGCCTACGGCCACTACCAGTACCTGGTGAAGTTCGATCCCGAGAACGGCGAAACGCTGCGGGAGATCGACCTGGTGAACGACGTCGTCAAGGGCCCGGACCCGGCCCCGATCGTCTTCGGCCTGCGCCGCGATCATCCCTTCCGTCATTTCGGACCGATGAACGCCAACCAGGACGGGATAGACATCTTCCATCCCAACGACATCGAGGAGCTTTCGTCCGGCTTGGCCCCGGCCTTCCCGCAGTTCGCCGCCGGCGACCTGCTGCTCAGCTTCCGCAACGTCAACCTGGTGGCGGTCCTCGATCCGGAATCCCTGCGCCTGAAGTGGTGGAGCAACGGGCCCTGGGTCCAGCAGCACGATCCGGACTTCCGCCCCGACGGCCGGATTTCGGTCTTCAACAACAACTCTGGCAACGGTCGTTCGGAGATCACGGTCATCGATCCGCGCACCGGGGAACTGAGGAACGAACTGCGCCAGGGCGGAGTCCGTTTCTACTCCGATTCCATGGGCACCCACCAGAACCTGCCCGGCGGCAACGTGCTGATCACCGTGCCGGACGAGGGGCGGATCCTGCAGGTTTCGCCGACCGGAACCATAGTATTTGAATTCAACAACGTTTTGCCGGATCATCCCGGCATCAACGCCCATGTCGCCAACGCGGCATGGGTGCCGGCCGATCACTTCGACCACATGATGGAATGGGAAGCCTACCAGCACTAGGAGACCCCCATGCGCCTGTGCCTGCTGACGACATTCCTGCTTCTGCTCTGCTGCGCCGGCGATGCGCTGGCCTACGTCGGACCGGGCCTCGGGCTCGGCGCGGTCGGCGCCTTCTTCGGCGCCGTGCTGGCGGTCCTGCTGGCGATCCTGGGCGTGGTCTGGTATCCCCTCAAAAGATTGATCCGCAAGATGCGCAGCGAACGCGCCGACACGGGCGAAGAGGAATGATCCACCTCGGCCTGCTGGCGATGTGCGTGGCCTTCGTCGAGTTCTTCCGGCTGCTGCGCCTGGGCTCGCACGTGGGCGTCACCCTGGAACATTCGCGCGAGGCGCTCGCGGCGGTGAAGTCGACCGATCTGACCGACCTGCAGAAGGAAACGATCATGCGGCGCTGCTCGCTGGCGCTGCTGAAGACCACCGGCGCCTTCACGGCCAAGTTCCTGTTGCTGGCGCTCGGGATGGCCGTCCTGTTCTTCGTCCTGGCGGCCTTGCTGCGGCTGCCGCGCGAGGAATTCCTCGGCATGATGCTTTCGCCGCTGATCATCGTGGCCATGACCGCGGCCGCCACCTGTTACGTATGGATCCGCAATGTCATCGCAAAACGACTATAGCCTGCTCGATCGCCTGATCCACGAATTCGCCTTCGCGGCGCCCTGGCTGCAGATCGTCCTCGGCGACCTGGAGAACGACCTCTTCCGCAAGCGGATCGAAGCCGCGCGCACGGGCGGCGAGGTCTTCGTGACCGGGCTGCCGCGGGCCGGCACGACTCTGGTGCTGGGCCTGCTGCACGCCACCGGCGAATTCGCCACCTTCACCTACCGGCAGATGCCCTTCATCCTGGCGCCGCTGCTGTGGGACCGGATCTCGCATTCCTTCCGGAAGAAAGCCGTCAGCCGCGAGCGCGCCCACGGCGACGGGATGAGCGTCTCGTTCGACAGTCCCGAGGCCTTCGAGGAGGTCATCTGGCTGGCCCACAAGCGCAAGGACTACGTGCGGCCCGACCGGCTGCTGCCACTGGCCGAAAAGCACTACTCGCGCGAATTCGCCGCGGTCTTCCGCAAGGCCGTGGCCAAATGCGCCCTGCTGGACGGCGGCGAGACCGCCGCGGGAGATGAAGTCCGCGCCCGCTACCTCTCGAAGAACAACGCGAACATCTCGCGGCTCGGGCTGCTGCGGAAGATCTGTCCCGACGGCCGGTTTTTGATCCCCTTCCGCCATCCCCTGGCGCACGCCAGCTCGCTGATGAAGCAGCACCGGCAGTTCCTCGACCGCCACGACGAGGATGCCTTCTCGCGGAAGTACATGCGCTGGCTGGGGCATTTCGAGTTCGGCGGAAACTTCCGGCCGATCGACTTCGACGGCCGCATGGAGGGCCCGATCGAGCCGGCGGCGGTCGATCCGGAATTCTGGGTCCGGTACTGGACCACCGCCTACGCCCACCTGCTCGAGCGGCGCGACCCGACGATGATGTTCGTGGATTTCGAGGGATTGCTGGCCGACGGCCGGAAGGTGCTCGGGCGAATCGCCGACCACGTCGGGCTGGCCGATCCCGACGCCCTGATCGCCGGCGCCGCCACCCTGCGTTCGCCGACGACCAAGCCCTACGACCACGGCGTCTGTTCGACCGAGGCGCTGGACGCGGCCATGGCGGTGCACGAGAAGCTGCGGGCCGCCGCATCCTGAACCGGCGCGGACGCGCTCAGGGATTCCCCCGCCGCAAAGTGATCCGGTACAGATCGTTCCGATGGTCGACGGCGTAGCAGATCAGCGCGCCGTCGGCCTCGAACACCGGCTCGCGAGGGCGGATCCGCTCGTAGCTCTCCCCCTTGATTCCGTCGACCACCAAGGCCTCGTCGCCCCGCGATCCGGCCGCGACGCAGGCCACGCTGCGCCCGTCGGGGCTGAAGACCGGATCGGAGACGAAGACCCCGAGCGGCGGTCCGTATTCCCCGTCGACGTTCAGGCCGGCCCCGTCATCGCCGACCGTGCGGAAGGCGAAGCGACCGCCGTCCGGCGAGAACACGACCGGCCCGGCGAAGGGCTGATCCGAATATTCCACCCCGTCGACGACCACCCGCATCGTGTCGATGTCCGCGCGCCAGGCGCAGGCGAACCTTTCGCCGCCGGGGGCGAAGGTCACATGGACGAAGTCCAGCAGCCCGCCGATCCTCAACGCCTCGCGCCCCTCGATCATCACCGCCAGGTTCAGGCCCGTGGAGTCCACGCAAGCGTCCCAGTACAGGACTCCGTCGGCGGTAAAGGCCGGCACCCGGCTGTTGATCGCCGCGGGTCGGGCGACGCCGTCGCAGACGATGTACGAATCGCCGTGGGAAGAATCCTGGACCGCGTAGGCCAGCCTAGACCCGTCCGGGCTGAAGACCGGAGCCCGGGCGACGACGTGCGTATCGACCGCCTCGTGGTCGCGCACGATGCTCTCGCGCCCGTCCCGCTCGACCGCGTAGGCGAATTCGCCGGTCGCCGAGACCGCCGGATCGCGGATGAAGTCGAAGGGGCCGTGCAGCTCGCTGTTGACCACCGCATACCACTGGTCATCGCGGACGCCGAGATAGAGGACCTCGGTCCCGTCGGGAGTGAAAAGCGGGAACCCGGCCGTGCCGTCGAATTCCGGGCCGCGTTCGCCGTCCAGCACCGCGAAGTTGCGGCCGCCGCGGCCGGCGAAGTAGATCGCGTGCTCGCCGTCGGGGCTGAACACGATCGGCGGCGCCTCGGGATGGGCGGCCATGTTGTCGTAGCGTTCGCTCCGCCGGCCGTCGATCATCGCGTACCAGTTGCGGGCCTCGCCGTCCTTCACGTCGGCCCGCAGGAAACCGTAGCGGCGGCCGTCGGGGCTGAACACCACGCGGTCGTTCACCACCATGCCGTAGGATCCGATCTTCTCGCCGTCGACCACGACGTCCACGTCTCCGCCCTGGCCCTCGGTCCAGCCGACCCGCTCGCCGCCGGGGCTGAAGGTCAGTTCGCGGAAGACGCGCTTGCGGTCGCCGTAGCCCAGTCCCTCGGCCCAGACCCGGGTCCGTTCGTCGCGTTCCAGGGTCACCGCGACGCGGCTGCGATCCTCGCAGACGAAGACCCGCGTGATGTCCTCGTCGCCGCCTTCGAGCAGGAGTTCCCGCGCGACCGTCCACCCGCCCGGGGTCCGCTCCCCCGCGGCGGCCGGTTCCTGGGCCAGGCCGGGAATCGCGGCCAACAGGATCCCAACCATCCCCAGCACCGACATCGATGATCCGATTCGTTTCATGTCCCCTCCGGATCGGGCGGGTTCGGGATTCACGATTCGGGCGCCGCGCCGCTGCGAAACGGGGCGCCGCCGGTTCAGGGCCGCGGCCGCAGGGTGAAGCGCAGCAGCTTGTCCGGCAGATCGACCACGTAGCAGGCCAGCGATCCGTCGGGCCGGAAGCCGAAGCCGGAGTTCAGGTAGCCGTCCAGCGGCTCGCCGACGGCGCCGTTGACCACGATGCGCCACTTCTTACGATCGTCGCGGGCGACATAGGCCACGTCGCGCCCGTCAGGGCTGAATATGGGAATCTTGCCGATGCGCTCGAAGACCGCCTGCCGCTCGCCGTCGACCACCACCGACTGGCCCTCGGGCGAGACGCTGAAGAACGCGAAACGCCCGCCGTCGGGGCTGAACCACACGGCCGGGCAGAAGGACTGGCCGTCGTACTCGACGCCGTCGACGACCACATGCATCCGGTCGTCTTCGCCGGTCCAGCCGCAGGCCGTGCGTCCGCCGGCGCGCGAAGCGTCGATGAATCGATGTTCGAAGCTGCCGGCGCCCCGGGCGATCTCGCGGCCGTCCACATGGAAGGTCCGGCGGGTTCCGGAGACGTCGGTGATCACGTCGTAGAACAGCGAGCCGTCGTCGCCGAACCAGGGCGACGAGGTGCTGTACGCCGGCTCGCTGCGCAACGAATCGCAGACCACGAAAGACTTTTCGGTGACCAGATCCGAGGCCCAGTACGCCAGCCTTCCTTCCGCCGGGTCGAAACGGGGACCGCGAACGGCCGCGTACGCCCCTTGGGGACGGCCGTTCAGCATCATGTAGCCCGTGCTGTTCGGCCCGCGCACCGAGAACGCCAGATCGCGCCCCATCGGCGAGGCGACCAGATCGGGCACCTCCGGGTAGGGCCCGTACATCCGGTCCTCGACCATCACGTAATGCTCGCCGTCGCGGACGCCGACGTAGGCGCAGAGCGAACCGTCGGCCGTGAACACCGGGTCGAGCGGCAGCTCGTCGAAGCAGGGGCCGGGCTCGCCGTCGATCACGGCCCAGCACCGGTCGCCCCGGCCGGCGAAGTGGACGACGCGCGCGCCGTCGGGGCTGAAGGTCAGCGCCGCGCTCTGGCCGTCGCGGGGCAGGAAGCCGAAGGGCTCGCCCGCCACGCCGTCGATCACGGCGTAGAACCCGGTCGCCACGCCGCCTCTGTCGCCGAAGAATCCCTTGTCGTTCTCGGCGACGATGTAGCCGTAACGTTTCCCGTCGGGGCTGAACCGGATCTCCTCGTCCATCACGTAGGCGTATTTCCCGATCCGCCGGCCGTCGACGAAGGCCAGCACATTCCCGTCGTCGTAGGCGAGCCAGGCGTAGCGCCGGCCGTCGGGGCTGAAGGCGACGTCGATCACGTGCTGGTAGGTTCCCACCTTGCCCACGCCCTCGATCCAGACGTACTGCTTCCTGCTTTCGGCCACCAGGGCGGCGCGACCGCCGTCGGGACTGACGATCACCTTCACCAGGCCGTAGCCCAGGCCGCAATCGTACAACTGGTCGCGCCGGATATCGAAGCGGTCGAGGGATGCCGGCGGCGGCGGGTCGTCGGCGAAGGCGGGAGCTAAGGCGAGCAGGGCGAAGCCGGCGACGAGAAAGGCCGGCGACCGCAAACGCAACAGAGTCATGGCACCCCCATCAGGCCGGGAACAGGGCGGGACTTCGCGTGGGAATTCTAGCGGATGGGCGAAGTGCGAGGAAATGGAAATGCCCCCCCGCTCCCTACCCCCCCCGAATCCGGTTCAACGCCGACCCCGCCCGGAACCACTCGATCTGCTCGGCGGTCATGGTGTGGGCCGCGGCGAAGGATTCGACTCCGCCGTCGTCGCGGGTCAGCTCGACGGTCAGCGGCGCGCCGGGAGCCAGGTCGGCCAGGCCGCGGATCGCGACGCGGTCGTCCTCGCGCACGCGGTCGTAGTCGGCCGGATCGGCGAAGGTCAGCGGCAGGATGCCCTGCTTCTTCAGGTTGGTCTCGTGGATGCGGGCGAAGCTGCGCACGATCACCGCGGCGCAGCCCAGGTGCCGGGGCTCCATCGCGGCGTGCTCGCGCGACGAGCCCTCGCCGTAGTTCTCGTCGCCGAAGACCACCCAGCGCCGGCCGGCGGCCTTGTAGCGGCGCGCCACCGCGGGCACCGGCCCGTAGCCGCCCGAGAGCTGGTCCTTCACGCTGTTGATCCGCCTGTTGAAGGCGTTCTCGGCCCCGATCAGCATGTTGTCGCTGATGCGGTCGAGGTGGCCGCGGTACTTCAGCCACGGCCCGGCCATCGAGATGTGGTCGGTCGTGCACTTGCCCAGGGCCTTGATCAGCACCGGCAGATCCTCGAAGTCGCCGCCGTGCCAGGGGGCGAAGGGTTCGAGCAGGGCCAGGCGCTCGCTGGCGGGATCGACGGCCACCTCGACGGCGGACGCGTCCTGCGGCGGAGCCTGATAGCCCTCGGCCGCGACGACGAATCCGTCGGGGGGCAGGTCGTCGGCCTCGGCCGGGGGATCCAGCTTCACCGCCTCGCCCATGCCGCTGAGCAGCGGATCGCTCACCGGATTGAACTTCAGCGTCCCGGCCAGGCCGTAGGCCATCACCACCTCGGGGCTGGCGATGAAGGCGTGGGTCTCGGGGTTGCCGTCGTTGCGCTTGCGGAAGTTCCGGTTGAACGAGGTGATGATCGAGTTCGGCTCGCCCTCGAGCACGTCGTCGCGCTTCCACTGGCCGATGCAGGGGCCGCAGGCGTTGGTCAGCACCTTGGCGCCGATCCCTTCCAGCTCGGCCAGCTGCCCGTCGCGGCGGATCGTCTCGTAGATCTGGTCCGATCCCGGCGAGATCCACAGCGGGGAGCGCATCTTCAGTCCCTTGGCCTTGGCCTGCCGCGCCACGTCGGCCGCGCGGCAGATGTCCTCGTACGACGAGTTGGTGCAGCTGCCGATCAGCGCCGCGGTCAACTGCTCGGGGTAGCCGTGCTTCTCCACGTCGGCGGCCATCGCGCCGGTCGGCCGGGCGACGTCCGGCGAATGCGGCCCCACCACGTGCGGTTCCAGGGCCGACAGGTCGATCTCCACGATGCGGTCGTAGTACGTTTCCGGATCGGCCGCGACCTCCCGATCGGCGATCAGCAGATCGGCCTCGGCGTCGGCCAGCTCGGCCAGCTCGGCGCGCCCGGTGCCGCGCAGGTAGTCCCCCATCCGCCGGTCGTAGGGGAAGATGCTGGTGGTCGCGCCCAGCTCGGCCCCCATGTTGGTGATGGTGGCCTTGCCGGTGCAGCTCAGGGCCTCGCAGCCGGGCCCGAAGTACTCCACCACGGCGTTGGTGCCGCCCTTGACCGTCAGGATGCCGCAGAGCTTCAGGATGACGTCCTTGGGCGCGGTCCAGCCGCTCGGCGCCCCGGTCAGCCTCACCCCGATCAGCTTCGGATGCTTCACCTCCCAGGGCATGCCCACCATCACGTCGACCGCGTCGGCCCCGCCGACGCCGCAGGCCGCCATCGCCAGCCCGCCGCCGTTGGGCGTGTGGCTGTCGGTGCCGATGATCAGCCCGCCGGGAAAAGCGTAGTTTTCCAGCACGATCTGGTGGATGATTCCCGATCCGGGTTTCCAGAAACCCATGCCGTAGCGGGCGGCCGCCGAGCTGAGGAAATCGTAGACCTCGCGGTTGGCGTCCATGGCGTGAGCCTTGTCGTGGACGACGCCCTTGTGCGCCAGCAGCAGGTGGTCGCAGTGCACGGTGGTCGGCACCGCGGTGCGGTCGCGGCCGGCCTGCATGAACTGCAGGATGGCCATCTGGGCGGTGGCGTCCTGCATCGCGACCCGGTCCGGCCGCAGCGCCAGGGTGGCCTCGCCGCGCTCCAGCGGCTGCCCCTGCGGATCGTCGAGGTGGCCGAAGAACACCTTCTCGGCCAGGGTCAGAGGGCGGTCGAGACGGTCGCGCACGATCGCCAGGCGCTCGCGGGTGCGGTCATAGACATCCCGAACCATGGTGGGCGTGGTCGCGATTTCCATCACTCGGATCCTCCTGGAAACACCGGGATGACAGCCCGGGGTTGACCGTAGCGGGACCGGCGATCACTTTTAAAGGAATCCGCTGATCGTCGGAAGCATGGTTTCGATGTCGGTTGACATATTATAGATGAACTTTCGAGAAAGTGAAGGCGAGACCGTGGACAAACTGCCCATCATCAACGAGGAAGTGCGGCGCAAGGCCGCCGAGCGCTGCCGCGAGCGCAACATCATCATCCCGACGATGGCCGAGATGAAGGATCCGACGCTGGTTCCCGGGAAGATCAAGAAGAAGCTCGAGAGCGTCGGACTGTGGGATATCGACCCCTTGAACCTGTTCCGCATCACCTGGAAGAACGACCACGAAACGGGCCTGTACAACCAGGGCAACTGGATGGAATTCCCGCCCGAGCTGACCGGCGTCGACTGCCGGATCATCGGGCTGGTGGGCAAGTGGTTCCCGACCGGGGCGCACAAGGTGGGCGCGGCCTACGGCTGCCTGGTGCCGCGGCTGATCACCGGCGCCTTCGATCCCACGACCCAGAAGGCCGTCTGGCCGAGCACCGGCAACTACTGCCGCGGCGGCGCCTTCGATTCGCATCTGCTGGCCTGCGACTCGATCGCGATCCTGCCCGAGGAGATGAGCCGCGAACGCTTCGAGTGGCTCAAGAGCGTGGCCGGCGAGGTCATCGCCACCCCGGGCTGCGAATCGAACGTCAAGGAGATCTACGACAAGTGCTGGGAGATCCGGCGCACCCGGCCCGAATGCGTGATCTTCAACCAGTTCGACGAGTTCGGCAACGCGCAGTGGCACTACCACATGACCGGCGGGATCATCCAGGAGATCTACCAGAAGATCGCGCGGCCGGGCGAGCGGCTGGCCTCGTACGTGTCGGCCACCGGCTCGGCGGGCACCATCGCCGCCGGCGACTACCTGCGCACCCTGCATCCCGACCTGATCGTCGCCGCCAGCGAGGCCCTGCAGTGCCCGACGCTGCTGCGCTGCGGCTTCGGCGGGCACCGCATCGAGGGCATCGGCGACAAGCACGTGCCCTGGATCCACAACCCGCGCAACACCGATTTCGTGGTCGCGGTCGACGACCAGCAGTGCATGGACCTGATGCGCCTGTTCAACGACCCGGTCGGCCTCGCCTACCTCGAGAGCAACGGCATACCCGCCGAGTTGACCGGCCAGCTGCATCTGCTGGGCATCTCCAGCATCAGCAACCTCGTGTCGGCGATCAAGACCGCCAAGTACTACGAGATGGACGGCAAGGACGTGATCTTCACCTCGCTGACCGACTCGATGGAGATGTACGAATCCCGCATGGTCGAGCACCGGCAGGAGTTCGGCGACTACACCGAGGTCCGCGCCGCGGCCGATTTCGCCCGCTGGCTGCTCGGGACAGAAGCCGATCACGTGAAGGAACTGGGCTACAAGGACCGCAAGCAGATCCACAACTTCAAGTACTTCACCTGGGTCGAGCAGCAGGCCAAGGACGTCGAAGACCTGCGCCGGCTCTGGGACCGGGACTTCTGGCCCCCGATGTTCGCCGAGGCGGACCTGTGGGACGAGAGGATCCGCGAGTTCAACGACATGGTGGGGCTGCTCTGACCTGAGCGCATCCCGCCGCGCGAAGAAACGGCCCGCTCCGGAATCTCCGGGGCGGGCCGTCTTCGCGCAGGGCCTTCCACCTTCGCGCGGGGCGCCGGAAACGGTCAGGACAGTCAGCCGACGCGTCGGGCGTCGCGGATCGCCGCGATCTCGATCGCGCTCAGCGGCCGCAGATGCCCCTCGGCCAGCTCGCCGAGGCTGACCGGTCCGATCCGCACCCGGTGGATGGCCAGGATGTCGTGGCGCAGGGCGGTGAACAGGTGGCGGACCTGGCGGACCTTCCCCTCGTTCAAAGCCAGCCGTACGACGCTGCTCTTCTCCTCCCGGGCCTCGAGGGCCGCCAGGGTGGGATGCAGCGTTCCGACCTTCGGCAGGGTCATGCCGGCCGCGATCACCCCGATCTCGGCCTCGGCCACAGATCCCGAGACGGTCACCAGGAACTCCTTCTCGAAGCCGCAGCCGCCCGCCGCATTGGCGTTCCACGAGCTGTCGTTCGAGATCAGCAGCAGGCCGGTGGTGCTGGCGTCGAGCCGGCCGGCGCAGCGCAGGCTCGGCACGTCGTTCGGGAAGAACTCGGTGATCAGCCGCGTCCGCTTGCCGCCGTGGGTCGACGTGGCGACCGCGGGCGGCTTGTGGAAGGCGAAGTACTGGCGGATGATCTCGACCACGGGCTGGCCGTCGATGATGATCGCGGCGTCGGGCCCCACCGGCATGAAGGGATCGAGCACGCGCCGCCGATCCACCTCGACCCTGCCGGAGCGGACCATCTCCTCGGCCTGCCGGCGCGAGGCGTACCCCGCCTTGGCGATCATCCGCGCCAGACCGCGGGCGCCCTCGGGATAGGGCCGCCCCCCGTCGGAATCATCGTTTCCGTTGTTCCGGTCGTTGTTCGTTTCTTCGGCCAAGGCTCGTCCCTTTCCAGCGCGGGTCACGGCAACAGGCCCATCCACCAGACCAGCAGCCCGGCGTAGAGCGACAGCAGAACGACTCCGGCGACGCGGCCGATGCGGCTGCGTCCCAGCATCAGAAGCGGCAGGGCGATGGTCACGGCCATCAGCCCCGGCAGATGGCGCCCGAACAGGCCGGTCGTATCGCCGACGGGCCTGAGCGCGGCGGCGGGCCCGGCCACCGCCAGCAGGTTGAACAGGTTCGATCCGACGATGTTGCCCAGGGCGATCCCGCTGTCGCGGCGCAGGGCGGCGGCCACGGTCGTGGCCAGCTCGGGCAGGCTCGTGCCCACCGCCACCAGCGACACGCCGATCACCATCTCCGTGACGCCGAAACGCCGGGCGATCTCGGTCGCCGATTCCACGATCAGATGGCTGCCGCCCACCAGGCCGGCGCAGCCGCCGAGCACCAGCAGCGTCGAGATCATGATGCCCCGGCCGTCCGCGTCCGGGCCGGCGCCGCCGCGCCGCGCGCCATCCTCGCGCGCCCGGCGGAAGGTCCAGAGCGTGAAGATCGCGAACAGCGCCATCAGCAGCAGGCCGTCGCCGCGTCCCAGGGCGCCGTCGAGGCAGAGGGCGGCGAAGACCCCGGTGCCGATCAGCAGCGCCGGGATCTCGAAACGCCACAGGCCGGGCCCGAATCCGGGCGGCAGCATCAGCGCGGCCACGCCCAGGATCAGGCCGATGTTGGCGAGGTTCGAACCGATGACGTTGCCCAGCATCAGGTCGGAGCTGCCGCGCAGGGCGGCCACCAGCGAGACCACCAGCTCCGGCGCCGACGTGCCCCAGGCCACGACCGTCAACCCGACGACCAGCGACGAGACGCCCAGCAGGCGCGCCAGGCGGGCGCCGCCCCCGACCAGGGCCCACGCGCCGGCGACCAGCAACACGACTCCGGCGATGAAAAGCAGCAGGGCGGCAAGCAGCGTCAAGAATCCTCTTCCTCTCCGCGATTCAGACCAGGGCCACCGCGCGCACGGGCGAACCCTCGGCGCCGGCCAGCTTCAGCGGCAGGGCCATGAAATCGAAGATCCCCGCCGGCAGGGCGCCCAGATTGGCCAGGTTCTCCACGTTGATCATCCCGGCCGCGGCCAGGATCCCGTGCACGGGGCCTCCGGACAGGGGATCCACGCTGGGCGAATCGATGCCCACGCCCTTCAGCCCGGCGTCGGCCAGATGCCGCGCCAGATCGGGATGCAGATACGGCCAGTCCCGGTAGTAGCCGGGCGTCCCCCAGCGGTTTTCCCATCCGGTGCGCAGGATCAGGAAATCCACCGGCCCCAGATCGATCCCCGCCGCGACCTCGGCCGGCACGACGCCCGCCGGGGCGTCGATCGCCGCGGCGCGTCCGATGAAACGATCCGCCGGCATCTGGTCCAGGCCGGGACGGTCCGGCAGGAAATGCAGCGGCGTGTCGATATGGGTGCCGACGTGGCATCCGGTGTTCATGGCCGAGGACTGGTGATTCCCTTCGCCGTGCTCGGAAAGACGCGGGAATTCGGGCTTCCGGTCGCCCGGAAAGACATCCATCCCCGTCCGCAGGACGTGGCTCAGATCGATGATCGGCACGGCGATCCTCCTTGTCGATCAGGGAGATTCCGGCTCCCGGCCTTCGACGCGGCCCGCGGAAACCGGCCCCGGCGGCCGGCCCCGGGCGATCGATGCGATTCTTCAGGCTCCGGTCGAGGGAAAGGCCAGGAGCGACCCGTCGCGGTGCACCGCGGCGACCTCGAACTCCGAAGCGAAGAGGATCCTTTCGGCGACGTCCAGCATCCCGGCCAGCTCCGAGGCGGAACCCGAGACGGCCGTCACGGCCAGGAAAGCCCGCTGATGCAGATCCGCGGGACCCACCTGGGCCACCGAGAATTCGCGATTGCGCAGCCGCTGGACCACCGCCCGCAGGGCGCGGCGCCTCTCCTTCAGGGAACCGGCGTGGGGCAGCAGGAGATCGGCCACCAGGATGCCGGTGTGGGCGCGCACGTCGTCCAAGGCGTCACCTCCCGTCCGGGAAGTACACTATCTCCGGTGCCGAGGCGCAAGCCCGATTTCCACGACGGCGGGCCGGAGCCCCGGATACGCCCGGATACAGGCGGGGCGGAGGTCGGAACCTCCGCCCCGCGCGGTCGTCGACCCGGCGCCCGGTCAGCGGGCCAGGGTCATCTTGCCGGTCGCGTCGTTTCCGCCGGAGCGCAGCCGCACGAGGTAGACGCCCGAGGCGACCCGGCGGCCCGAACCGTCGCGGCCGTCCCAGCGGACGTCGTGGGTTCCGGCCTCGCGGACGCCGGATTCGAGGATGCGCACCAGCCGCCCGCGGGCATCCAGGACATCCAGGCGCATCGGGCCGGCAGCGTCCAGCGAGTAGCTGATCACCGTCAGCGGGTTGAACGGGTTGGGAGCCGCTCCGCGCAGGGCGAAGTCCGGGCGGCCGGGCACGTCGGTGCCGGTATCGGCGACCGTCAGCACGACCCCCACAGACCGGGCGGCCATCCCGTCGGGAAGCACCAGCAGGGTCGCCGGATAGTCGCCCGTCGCCAGGCCGGCGGCGTCGAAGTCCACAGCCACGGCCTGCGACCCGCCCTCGGCCACCTGGCCCTCGGCGGGCGCGGCGGTCAGCCAGGGCACGGGCGCGTAGACGGCGAAGGATCCCGGCCCGATGTCGGAAACCGAATCGTCGGTCGAGGACACGCGGATCCGGCAGGTTCCGGACGCGGGCGCGGTGACCGTCCAGTCGTAGGAGCCGTCGTTGGGCTCGCCGGCGGCGATCGATTCCCAGGTGGCCCCGCCGTCGCGGCTCAGATCGAGATCGACGGTCGCCAGCTGCGAGGCCGTCCAGGTCAGCTGCGCGGCCTGCCCGACGGCCAGATACTCGTCCGCGGCCGGCGCGGTCAGTTCGATCTCCGGATCGCGCGGCTGCAGCGTGAACGTGCCGCCGACCGAATGGGGGCTGGCGCCGTACTGGTCGCCGGTGATCGTGTAGCTCAGGGTCAAGGGGCCGGAGGTGCCGGCGGGAACCGAGATCGTGAGCGCCCCGAGCGCCTGCTGCCCCATCACGATCACGCCGTAGTAGTTCGGATCGCCGGTGTCGCCGTGCCACGTCGCGGTGACCCCGTCGCCCGTCTCGCCGTTCCAGACCAGCGACCCGTAGGTGCCGCCGGTGAAGTCGGAGGCGGCGGTGATCGAGACTCCGGCCGGAACCGCCAGCGTGGCGTCGGTCAGCCATTCGTCGTCGGGGCTGTCGTTGATCAGCTTCAGGGTCAGGGTCGTCTCGCCGCCCGGCAGATAGCGCGCGTCGACGGCCGAGATCGTCGAGCCGGAGACGCTGGCCGGGGCGTAGCCCTTGCCCGCCGGCATGGGTTCCATCGGCAGGATCCGGTAGTCCAGCACCGAGCCCGCCTCGCCGGCGTTGCCGATCGTCAGCTCCTGTCCGGCGGTCCCGTCCGGCGCCAGAGTCTGGGTCATCGATTCGACATCCAGCGTGAGCACCGGCTGCGGCACGTAGGGCGCCTCGTCGACCGTCACGGTCCAGAGCGCGTCCAGGCCCGATTTGGCGGAATTGGTCACCGCCAGGCCGACCGTGGCGATCTCTTCCAGGGGCACCGACAGCAGCGCCTCGGCATCGTTGTCCGCGTCCAGGGGGATGGTCTCGATGACGCCGGTCCCGTCGAGGCGGGTGATGACCGCGGCCACCGACATCACCGCGTCATCCTGGCCGTCGAAGGCCACCGAGAACGAGCCGACCTCGCCGCTCAGGCCGCTGCAGACCACGAGGTTGGCGGCCAGGTGGGCCGTCGAGCCAGTGAACTCGGCGGGATAGGACGCGGCGGAGTAGGTCGCCGGGCCCTGGGGATAGTCGGCGGCCTCGCCGTAGCCGACGCCCGGCACCGCCCGTCCGCCGGTGGCGTGGTTCCATGCGGCGAAGACCGCGTAGCCGTCCGCGATCGAAGATCCGTGGTTCTGCAGGACGTAGTCGTAGCTGTCCAGGACCGCCTCGGTGGTGTGGCCGATGCGGCGGCTCCAGTACTCGCGGATGAAGTCGACGCCCCAGGTCTCGCTCATCCAATGCTGCCAGACGCAGTCGTCGTAGGAGCCGGTGCCGGTCGAGCCGGAATCGAGCGACGCGGTGGGCGCGCTGATCGGGCTGCCCGACCCGAGGTAGTTGTAGTAGTCGTTGACCTGGTCGTAGGCGATGTCCTCCATCCAGGTGGCGTCGACCTCGACCCAGCCGCCCTCGCTCCAGCCGCTGCCGACGATCTGGGTGGCGTGCTTGAACTCGTGGGCGCAGGTCACCTTCGCGGCGCCCCGGTCGTTGCCCTCGGGATCGTCGTTCGCGGGGAAGTCCTGGAAGTTGTTGTGCAGCACGATGCGCGTCTGGGATCCGTTGACCACCGTGGTGTAGCCGTAGGAATCCATCGACTCGAACGAGATCTCGTAATAGCCCGACCCGATCGGGGGAGCCTCGAAGCCGTACTGGTCGACCTCCAGATCCCAGGAATAATCCAGGTAGGAGGCGCAGCGGTCGACGAAATCGGGCACGCCGTTGGCCGGATCGGTGTCGGTCGAGGGCACCGCGTTCGTCCCGGTCGTCAGATAGGTGAAACGGAACTTCCCGCCCGGGCTGATGAAGGTCGAGGCGGTCGCGTCGGGAGCCGGCTCGCGCTCGATGTACGAGCGGATCTCGAGGGCCAGCTTCGGCGACAGGTCCGCTTCCCGGCGCAGGAATTCCGCGATCATCGGCGTGACGCATTTCAGCGGGCGCCCGGGAGCCGACTTGTAGGCGGCCGGCAGCCTGTCCTTGGCGAAGACGTAGCGGAAGCCGTAGAGCAGGGCGTCGTCGCGATCCAGGGCGCCGGATGCGACGTCCGCCGCGATGGCGTCGGGCAGGCCGATCGGCCCGGCCGCGGCGGCGGGCGCGGGAATCATGGCGGGCAGAATCGCCATCAAGGCGAATATCGATCCGAAGAACAGGCGAGAGCGTTTCATCGGGGCTCCTGACGAATGATCCTGGAACAACCTTGCCGGCCACGGCGGCCGGCAAGGGAACATCCTTCCGGCAATGAACTTATAAGAAGCATATTTTAGATAATATCCGCCGGAAAGGCGTCACGAGAAAGAGACATTTCGAAATCCCAAGAAATACCGGCGCGTAACTTGCTATTGTTTCAAGGGGTTAAACTTGCGACCCGTTTTTCGCCGAGCTTCGCCGGGAGCGCCGGAGCCGCCCGCCGCCTCCGCCGCACGCAGGCGGAAGATTGACAAGGGCTTCCGACCGGGTACCATCAGCGCCATGATCCTTCGCAACGCACACCGATCAGACCGCCGGCGCCGACCGCCGCGCAGGACGCCGCTTGCTGCGGCGGCCCTGCTGGCGACCGTCGGTCTCTTCGCCGGCCTGGTCGCGGGAGTCGGCGGCTGCGGGGACCCCATCGCCAACGGCGGCGGCTCCCCCGGCGGCGGGATGCTGCCGGCCGCGGCCGCCCCCACCGTGCAGCGCGACCTGGATCTGGTCCGCGCCGAGGGCGTTCTGCGCGTGATCACCGAACCGGGCCCCACCAACTACCTGATCTTCGACGGGGACGAGGTCGGTTTCGAATTCGAGCTGGCCCGCTCCTTCGCCCACTCGCTCGGCCTGCGCTGCGAGGTCGTGATCCCGGCCGCCGGCGAGGATCCCTTCACCCTGCTGAACGAGGGCGCCGGCGACATGGTGGCGATGGGCCTGACCAAGAGCCCCCATCTGCAATCCTACGGCGCGGCCTCGATGCCCTACGGCTACACGCGCGAGAGGCTCGTGCTGCCCGCCGGCGACGCCCGGCCCGACACCCTGGACGCCTTGGACGCCCTGGACGGGATGACCGTCCACGTGCCCGCCCACTCGCATATCCTGGCCACCCTGCGCGAGCTGCGCAACCGGCGGCATCTGCGCCTGAAGATCGTCAAGGCGCGGCGGCTGCTGTCGGAGGACGACCTGATCGGCATGGTCGCCCGCGGCGAGATCCCGGCCACGGTCGCCAACGAGAACGTCGCGCGGGCCTCGCTGCCGTCCCACCCGGGCGCGCGGCTCGGCCCCGCCCTGACCGACATCCGGCCGACGGTCTGGCTGCTGCGCCGCAACAGCCCCGATCTGCGGGCCGCGGCCGACCGCTACCTCGGCCGCCAGTTCAAGATGCTGGCGACCGCGCCGCGCCGCAGCCGCATCTACGGAATCCTCGAACAACGCTACTTCATCGATCCCCGGCAGGTGCGCTACTACCGCCAGCACGAGCGCCGCCCCGACAAGAGCGGCCGCCTCTCGCCCTGGGACGATCTGGTGCGCCGGGAATGCCGCCACGCCGGACTTGACTGGGTGCTGGTCACCGCGCTGATGTACGAGGAATCGCGTTTCAAGCCGAGCGCGCGGAGCGACGCCGGCGCGATGGGCCTGATGCAGGTGCTGCCCCGCTTCACCGATCTGGATTCGACCGAGGTTTTGACCCCGGAATGGAACATCCAGTCCGGGGTGAAGCTGCTGGCGGAGATATTCCGGGGGTTCGCCTATCTCGATTCGCTGGACCGCCTGGCCCTGACCCTGGCCGCCTACCACAGCGGCCGCGGGCATCTGAACGACGCCCGCCTGCTGGCGATGGAGGCGGGCCTGGATCCGGACAGATGGTGGGGGAACGTCGAGATCGGGCTGCAGCGCAAGCAGGAGCGCCGGCATTATCCCACCACCCGCTACGGCTACTACCGCGGCAGCGAGACCGTCGACTACGTCCGCAACATCTTCTACCGGGCCCGCTGCTACCGCGAACTGCTGTCGCGGCGGCCGCCCGATCTCTAGGCTTCGTCCAGCAGCTCGTCCAGAATCTCGTGCGCGCGCCGCAGATGCGGAATCACGATCGAGCCGCCGACGATCAGCCCCACGTCCAGGGCCTCGACCATCTCGGCGCGGCCCGACCCCTCCTCGACGCAGCGGATCAGATGGTAGGCGACGCAATCGTCGCAGCGCAGGACCAGCGAGGCGGTCAATCCCAGCAGCTCCTTGGTGCGCACGTCCAGAGCGCCGGCCTCGTAGCAGCGGGTATCGAGATTGAAAAACCGCCTGGTCACCAGCGTGCCCTCGTCAAGGATGCGCCGGTTCATCTTCTCGCGATGGGCGCGGAACGATGCGATCCGGTCGGTCATGGCGTCCTCCGGGTTCGGGACGTTCGGGGTCAGTTCCCGGCGGCGGGGATCTCCAGGCCGATCACCGTGCCGCGGCCGAGTTCGCTGCTGCGGATATAAAGCCGGCCCTCGTATTTGCGCAAGAGGGAACGGCTGCGGGGCAGACCCATGCCGCCGCCGTCGCGGTCGCTGGCCCGCGATTCCATGACCGACTCCCAGTCGTCCGGCACGATGCCGCAGCCGGTGTCGGCCACCTCGCCCAGCACCATGCCCGAATCCGCGCCGAAGGTCAGCGACAGGCGCCGCTCTTCGGCGCCGGCCATGGCCCGCACGGCGTTGCCGACCAGGTTGTCGAGGATGAATTCCATCTCGCCGGGATCGCAGCGGGCGACCGGCGGCCCGCCCTCGACCCGGACCTCGGCCGAAACGCCGGCCTCGGCGCAGGTTTCGGCCCAATCCGCCAGCACGGCCCGGGCGACGGCCGCAACGTCGCAGCGGAAGAATCCGGCCACGGTCCGGCGCAGATCCTGCAGATCGGCTTCGAGCCGCTCGGCGTCGCGCCGGATGCCGGTCAGGGATTCGCGCATTTCGGCCGGGACGCATCCCCCGCGGACCAGCTTCCCGATGCGGCTCCGCAACCGATCGAGCGTCCGGACCGGACGTTCGCATTCCCTGTCCAGGCCGGCGATGGCGCAGAGCTCGGCGGTGGCTCTCAGCTCGGACACGGTCTCGGTTTCGAAGACGCCGCAGATCGCCTCGAAACGTTCGCGGCAGGTCGCGGCCTCGCCCGCCTCGGACGCCATCGCCGAGAGCAGCCACAGCGCGCGGCGCAGGGGCTTGAGCGATCCGATCGCCTTGTGCCCCGAAAGCTCCAGCCGCCCCAGCAGCTGCAGGCGCAGATCGCGCAGGGTGGCCGGCGAACTGCGGCGGCGGCGGCGACGCGCCAGGGCCACCGCCGCGCCGGCCGCGCCCAGCAGCGGCGCGAGGGCGTAGAGCATCCATGGGGAACCGTCCGGGGCGGGGATGAAACGCAGCATCAGCGTCGTGCCGTTGTTGCGGTTCAGGCAGAGGATCGAAGGGGGGCCGTCCTCTTCGGCCATGATGCAGTCCTGCGAAATTTCCAGGACCAGGTCCGGCGACGTGAAAACGCCCAGGGGTCTGAGATCCGCTCCGAGCACGCGCGCCCTGCTTCTCTGCTCCCAGATGACGAGTTCGCAGCCGGGCTCCGGGAGGATGTCGGCGACGGCCACCAGCACGGATTTTTCCGAACCGTGCGCCTCCCTCACCAACCTCAACCCGGCGTCGGTCCATTCCCAGGCCATGACCCTTCCGGCCTGGGTCACGGCGTAGATCCGCCCCGGACGATCCGCGACCGCGGAAAGGGCGCCGACCCCGCAGATCTTGCCGCCGACCCGGAACCGCGCCATTTCGCGCCCGTCGGCGCCCTCGAACACCGCCAGGTCGTTGATCGCGGCCGTGTGGGCGGCGGTGCCGACGATCACCTCGGGCCGGCCGTCCCCGTCCAGATCCGCGACAGCCGGCCACGACGAACCCTTGTCCCGGATCAGGACGCGCGCCCACCTCATCCTGCCGGTCCGGTCGGCCACGAACAGCGCCCCGACATCGTCGCTCCAGCCGCCGAGCTTCTCTTGGCCCATGTTGTGCACGGCGTTGCCCGTCCAGAGGATCTCCCGCGCTCCGTCGCCGTCCAGATCCACGGCCCCGAACTGCGCGTTCTGCGCCGGAGGCCCGGCCAGCAGGCGCCAGAGCACTTCGCCGCCGAAGGGATCGACCGCCATCAGGCCGCGCGGCTCGATGTCGAAACCGGCGTCCACGCCGAGAATCAGCGCCGTCTTCTCGCCGCGCGGAGTCGGAACGGACTGGACATCGACGACCATGAAGCGGCCATCCCAGACCCCGTCGGGCCGCCGGTCGGGACCGCCCCGGAGATCGGCGATCGCAACCGGCCTTCCTTCGACGGCGTCCAGGGCCCAGATCCGCCAGTGCCGGCGGTCCTCGGTGCAGGAGGTGACCAGGATCTCGCGATCACCGTCGCCGTCGACGTCCCAGGCGCCGTCGATCATCCCGCTGACCGGGCGCCAGCAGAAGGGCACCGGCAGATTGAATTGCCAGAGGCTGCGGTTCTCGCCTCCGACATAGCGGTCGAGCACGATGCCGGCCCTTACGGCATAGGCCTCGAAAACCGCTCCGGAATCGCCCAGCGCGAAGGAACGTCGGCTCGAGGACCATTCGTGATCGATGTAGTAGGGGTTCTTGTCGGAATCGGCGATCACCGCGCGATAGGGAAGCCTGTCGGCCGGTATATCGATCCGCACGACCGGCACGTCGCCGCCCGTCACCCGGGGCAGCAAAACAGCCAGCACCAGCAGGAAAGCGGCGAACGAGGGCTCGGGACGGATGCGCGAACCATAGCGGCGGGCGAACCGGATCATCCGTCTGCTTCCTTCCTGCCGAGCCGCCGATCGCCCGTCCCGGCGGCAGGCACTTCGACGCGCATCGTCGTGCCGCGGCCGGGGCTGCTGTCCTTCACGAAGATCCGGCCGTCGTACTTGCGCAGGATCTCGCGGCTGCGCGGCAGCCCCATCCCGCCGCCGGCGGTGCTGTAGCGAGTCTCGAGGATCCGCTCCCAGTCGTCGTGGGGAATGCCGCAGCCGGAATCGTTGACTTCGATGGCCACCATCCCGCCCTCGGCTTCGCAATCGAAATCGATGCGCCGCTCGGACGAGCCCTCCATCGCCCGGATCGAGTTGGCGACCAGGTTCTCGAGCAGGAAGCCCAGCTCGCCCGGATCGATGCGGCAGAGGGGCGCTTCGTCGCAGGACTCGGAGTGGGCCACGGCCACCCCGTGGGCGCGCAATTCGGACGCCAGGTTGGCCAGGACGCGGTTCAGGGCCCCGGGCAGATCCGCCTGGAAATGGCATCCGACCGCCGCGCGGATTTCCTGCAGGGCGCGTTCGGCGTCGGCGACCGCCACCTTCAGGTCGGCGAGCAGGAAGACCGCCGATTCGTCCGAGACGCCGTCGCCCGCCGCCTGATCGACGCGGACGCGGATCAACGCCAGCGCCTCCTTGGCCTGGACCACCCGCTGCCAGGGAGCGATCTCGGCGGTGACGGTCTCCAGCACGCCCGTCAGGTCGGGAAGTGAGATGTCGAGAATCTCGCGCGCCAGGCTTTCGATGCGGGCGCGCAAGGGTTCGCCGCCGCCGTGCAGGAAAGCCTCGAGCAGCCAGACCAGCCGACGCAGGGATTTCAGGGCGCCGATCGCCCCGTGGTTCGAAAGTTCCAGACGCGACAGCAGGTGCAGCCGGGTTTCGCGGATGCCGGCCGACGAAAGCCTGCGCCGGCGCAGGCGGCGAACCAGAGCCATGGCGGCGCCGAAGACCGGGATGGCCGCCAGCATCCACCAGGGCCGGACGGCGGCGGGCACGGGTTCGATGCGCATCTGGAGCGAGGCGCTCTGGTCGGATCGTGTCAGGCAGAGGATCCGGGGAATCCCGTCGGCCAGGCGTCGCCGCTTCACGCTGCTGGAAATCCTGGTCAGATCGGCATCGCTCCGGAACGCCAGGACGTCCAGGTTCCGGTCCAGCAGCAGGCACCGACCGAGGTCGGAACAGACGACGGCCTCGGCGCCCGGCCGCGGCAGCAGATCATCGACCAGGCCCAGCACCAGATTCCCTTCGGTCGGCGCGGACGCGGCCAGGGTCATGTCCGTACCGTCGAATTCGAAGCTCGAGATGCCGACCGTGGTCGAGACCAGGGCCCGCGGAGTCAGGCCCGACGTCGTATCCGCTCCGACTCCGGTCACCCCCCCCATCACGGGAATCTCGGCGCGGAGAAAACCTTCGGCGGCGTCGAGAATGCGCACCACGTTGCCGGTGGCGGCGGCATGGTGGCTCCCCACCACGACATCCAGCCGGCCGTCGCGATCGAGGTCGGCGACATCCAGATGCCCACCGCAGGAACCTTCGAAAAGGGCGTGCGTCCAGAGCATGGTCCCGTCGCCGCCGCGCACCGCGATCACCCGCGCGACGTCGTCGCCGTATCCTCCGATCTTGCGGCCGCCGAGATTTCCGACCGCGAAGCCGACATACAGGATGTCCGATCCCCCGTCGCCGTCGAGGTCGATCAGCTTGGCGTTCGAAATCCGCGGCACCGGACCCGCCTCGAAGCGCCAGAGGACCTCGCCGGTTCCGGTCGCCACCGCCAGGGCGCCCCGCGGCTCGAGGTCGTAGCCCGTCCCGGCGACCACCGCGTACGCGCGGCGCGGGCCGTCCGGGGTCGGCACGTCGAACATCCCCAGCACCTTGTAATTGACTCCCCGGATTCCATCGCGACGGTGATCCATGCCTTCGGGAAGCGCGACTTCATCGATCAACCGGCCATCCTCGGCGGCCAGGGCCCGGATCCGCCAGTCCGATCCGTCCTCTCGACGGATCATGGCCACCACGGTCGGGGATCCGCTTCCGTCCAGATCGAAAGCGCCGCAGACCATGGCGCAGGGCAAACGCCAGCTGTGGGATGGAGGGATGTTGTGCTGCCAGAGATCGTAGTTCCGGCCCTCCGCATGCCGGAGAGCCTCGATTCCCGGTTTGTAGGCGACGATGATCTCGTCGAGCGCATCGCCGTCGAGATCGGCCAGATCCAGGCTCGGATCCAAGCCGCCTCCGAATATGGAGGGACCGTAGAACCGATCCTCGACAACGAAACGGTAGGGAAGACCTTCCTCCGGATCGCCCGCGCCGACAGGCAGGTCGGCGGCTTCGGCGGGGAAGGTTTGCAGCAGGGCGCAGACGGCCGGCGCAGCGAACGCGGCGCAAAGGCGGACCCGGCGGAAAGTGTCGGCGAGAATCGAACACATACCGCTACGATGCCTCGATGTTGAATCAAGGTTCCTTGAGCGGCTTTGGGCGGACCCCATTTTAGGCCGCGTCCGAAGACACGTCAAGCCAACGGCTTCACAACACGTTAAGTTGAAATGAAATGGAAAATTTAAGCAATCCCTGCCGGATATTTTCCGGGGGATGGATTTGACCCCGGCGGCCGGCGCGTTCTAGAATCGGCGCGGCCCATGGAACAATCCCGCCCGGCGCCGGCCGGGCACTCAGGGAGAACGTCATGAACATCCGAAAAACAACGATCCGCCGTCGCGCCGCGAGGACCCTGCTCATCGTCCCGGCGCTGTTCTGCCTGTCGCTGGCGGGCTGCGGCCGAAACCCCGACGACGGTCCGGGCCCGGAGCCGGCGACCTGGGCCGGCAGCGCCGTCGCCGACGGCCTGCTGGTCGTGACCCACGGCGGCGTCGGTTCGCCGCCCGAGTTGGCCGACGGATGCCGCTTGGCCGCCGACACCGGCGCGGCCAGTCTGGGCGCCGGGGCCCCGGCCCTGGAAGCCGCGGTGGCCGCCGCGGTGGCCCTGGAGAACGATCCCCGGTTCAACGCCGGCACCGGCGCCAACATCCGGCTCGACGGCCGCACCATCCAGATGGATGCGGCGCTGATGTCCGGCGACGGCAGATTCGCCGCGGTGGCCGTGATCGAACGGGTGCGCAATCCGGTCCTGGTGGCACGCGAAGTCTACGAAACGCCGCACCGGCTGCTGGCCGGAGACGGGGCGACCCGCTTCGCCCACGCCATGGGCTTCGCCGACGAGATCCCGTCGTGTCCCGAAGCCGAAGCCAAGCACCGCCGACGCATTGCCCGGCTGCTGCGCGGCGAAACCAGCATCGACTACAGGAATTTCGACTGGCGCAAGGCCTGGAACTACCCCGCTCCGATTCCCACGCCGGCCGACACGCTGCCCCCCATGGCCGCCGCGCCGGGGCCGGAAACCGGCGACACCATCGGGGCGGTGACCCGCGCGGCCGACGGCGCCTTCGCGGTGGCCCTGTCCACCGGCGGCACGTCGATCACCTTGGACGGCCGGGTCGGCGACGTGCCCATCTACGGCTGCGGCTGCTACGCGGGACCCGACGGAGCGGTGGCCTGCACCGGCTTCGGCGAACAGATCATCCGCTCGATGATGGCCCGCACGGTCTACGTGCTGATGGAAAACGGCATGACCGCCCGCGAAGCGGTCCGCCGCGGCTGTGCGATGTTTCCCGAGGAATACTCGCTAGGCCTGATCGCGGTGGGACGCGAAGGCTGGGGCGTGGGCGCGAACCGGCAGATGGCCTACGGCAAGGCCGGAGCCCGCTAGGAGCGCATCGGACCTATCCCGGCCAGGTTGCCCGCAGGATCAGGGCGATCATCACCAGGCCCAGGGCGTGCTTGACGAAGATGGCGGCCATCTTGCCGACGAAGGCGTGGCCGCCCACCCGCAGGCTGGGCTCCAGATTGCGCCGGCGCAGGTATTCCCCGGCCACCGCCCCCAGGAAGGCCCCGACGAAGCTGCCCAGGACCGTGCCGATCACCGGCATCAAGGGGCTGCCCAGGGCGGCTCCGGCCAATCCGCCGACGAAGGCCCCGGCCACCCCTTCGCGGCCGGCTCCCTTGCGGGCCACGTAGACGATCCCGAGCACCGACTCGATCCCCTCGCCCAGCAGAGCCAGCCCCAGCAGGACGCCCAGCAGGGTCCAGCCGATGGTCGCGAACCCGGTGGCCAACGCCCAGATCAGCGCCAGGCCCAGCAGGATGAAGTTGCCGCCGAGCCCCAGATAGACCAGCAGCGAGCTGACGATCAGCACGGCGCCCCAGACGATGTAGAGGATCCAGGCGCCCGCCGCCGCGGCCGTTTCCGCCATCACGACTCCTGTTCGACCGCGGCGGAACCGCTTCGCGCCGAGCTGCGGGATTGCCGCCCGGGCCGCCGCCGGTTAATGTTGCCGTTCGGGACGGAACTCTATCACAGGGTCCCCGCGACGGCAGCGGCCTTTCCGCCGGGCCGTCGTCCGGGACGCGCCGCGGAGGCATATCCCTTGTCGTCGATCGCCCGCAACAGCGCATCCCCCTCCGAATCGCCGCCCGCGGATTCCGGCCGCCGCGCCTGGACCTCGACCGCGGCCTGGATCGCCATGGCGGTCGCCGTTCTCGGGCGCCTGCCTTCGCTCGGAGGATACTGGAACGGCGAGGACTGGACGCTGCTCGCCCGCGCCGCCGGCCTGGACTCCGCCGGCGCGGGCGCGGCCCGGTTCCTCAGCCGGACCCTCTACTGGGAAGGTCTCCTTCCCCTTTTCGGCCTATCCACCGATCCCTGGACATGGACGCGCATGCTGCTGCACGGCGGCGCCGCGGCCATGGTGGTGCGGATCGCCGGCCGCAGCGGTCTCGGCCCCTGGGGCCGGCTGTTCGCCGGACTGATCTACGCCGTCACACCCCTGGCCTTCACGCCCCTCTACCGGGGCGACGGGATCCAGGAACTGCTCGGAGCCTTCCTGATCCTGGCCGCGATCGACGCGCTTCTGGCCGGCGGGGGACGGCGGCTCGTGTACGCGGTCCTGATGGGGATCATGGCGATCTTCAGCAACGAGAACGCCCTCTGCCTGCCCCTGATCTGCGCGGGGGCGGCCGCCTTCGGCGACCGTCGCCTGCGCCGCGGACGGTCGGCCGCGACCGCCGTGCTGACCGCGGCCGCCGTCGCGGCCACGGTCCTGCTGCTGGACCGGCCGGGCATCGCTCCCGCCTCCGCCCATCCCCTGCTCTCCCCCGGACACGCGGCGGCCAGCTTGCCGGAATCCGGATGGTGGCTGATCGATCCCCGTCTCGGATTCCCGCAGAGCTCCGGCGCGGCAAGGCTGTTCATCGGAACCGCCGTCTGGATCGTGTGGCTGGGAGTCGCCGTCCGCTCGCTGCGACGCCTCGACCGCCGGATCGCCTACTTCCTGGCCGCGAGCCTGCTCTCGCTGGTCCCGGCGCTGCTGCTGGCGCCGGACCGCGCGCCGCAGACGGCCCTGCCGGCGACCGCCGGCTTCGCCCTGAGCATCGGCTGCCTGCCGATCCGCCACCGCATCCCGATCCGCACCGCGACGGTGGTCCTGTCCGCCGCGCTCGCCTTCGCCCTGGGCATCGGGCACACGCAGGTGAGGATCAAGGCCCGGGACGCCTCGGGCCTGCCCGCCGACCCCGCCGTGCGCGGCGCGGCCATCGGCTGGGAGGCGGCCCGCACCCTGGAATCGCTGCCCGAAGGTCCCTGGGACCGGGTCATCCTGTTCCAGCCCTCGATCCCGACGACCGGAGCGGTCCGGGCGACCCTGCCCGGGCTGCCCCGCCCCACGCCGCTGTACACGGCCCTCGGCGGCGGCCTGGGTCCGCGGCTGCTGATGTCCGGCGGTCCGCGCTGCCGCTGGAGCACCACCTTGACCGACAAGGCCATCGGTTCGCTGGTGCTGGTCGACACCGGAGTCCGGCTGAAGATCTGGGGGCCGTTGCCCCAGGCGATGGCCTACGACGCTTTGACCGACATCGCCTACGGCCGCCACGAGCAGGCCCGCCGATCGCTGCTCGCCACGATGAAGGTCTCGCACCGGCGGCTGCCCTTCTTCTACGATCCCGGCCTGATGGTCGCGCCGCCGGAGCTCCTGCAGGCCCAGGCCCCTGCATTCCTCGCCCATCTGGCCGCGGCCGGAGGCGATTCCACCGAAACGGCCGCCCTGACGGCCACCGCCGGCGAGATGCTCGCCGCCTGCGGCGCCCTGAACTGACCCGACCCGAGGGAGGTAGCGGACTTGGCGAACCTGACATCCCTGCTGGAACGTACCGCCGGACCCTGGACCATCGGCGAACTGGCGACCGGTTTCCTGCTGCTGGCCGGAGGGCTGATCCTGCGCGCGATCGTGGTCACGGTGGTCGGGCGCCGGCTGCGGATCTGGGCCGAGAAGACCCGCACCGAGGCCGACGACGTGGCGGCCAGGGCGGTCGTCGGCCCGCTGGGCTTCATCGCGGTGATGGCCGGCGTTTGGCTGGCGTTCCGGGTGCTGGCCGCACCCCGCCCCGACCTGGTCTCTCTCGGCGACGAGATCTTCCGCGTGCTGATGATCCTGGCGGTGGGCGTGGCCCTGTTCCGGCTGGCCGACGCGGCTTCGATCGGCATGATGGACCTCGCCCGGCGCACCGAGTCGCCGCTCGACGACCAGATCGTGCCGCTGATGCGCAAGGCGGCCAAGGTGCTGGTGGCGATCATGGCCTTCGTGCTGGTCGTCCAGTCGCTCGGCTATTCGGTCTCGGGGCTGCTCGCCGGCCTGGGCATCGGCGGTCTGGCCTTCGCCCTGGCGGCCAAGGACACCATCGCCAACGTCTTCGGCTCGGTCACCATCCTGATCGACAAGCCGTTCCGGACCGGCGACTGGGTCACCACCGACGACGCCGACGGGGTGGTCGAGGAGATCGGGCTGCGCTCGACCCGCATCCGCACCTTCGGCAAGACGGTCGTCTCGATCCCCAACCAGCAGCTGGCCAACGCCACGGTCGAGAACCACTCGCTGATGCCGAAACGGCGGGTGAAGATGACCGTGGGCGTGACCTACGACACCACCCCCGGCCGCATGCGCACGCTGGTCGAGCGCGTCGAGGCGATGCTGCGGTCGCGCGACGACGTCCATCAGGAATTCATGCTCGTGAAATTCACCGATTTCGGCGCGTCGAGCCTCGACCTCTTCGTGTACTATTTCTCGGTCTCGACCGATTGGGCCGAGCACCTGCAGGTGAAGCAGGACGTGAACCTGGCGATCATGGACATCGTCGAGGAACTGGGCCTGTCGATCGCCTTCCCGACGCGCACGGTCCATCTCGTCCAGGGGGATTCCGGGGATTCCGGGAATTCGGCCGGCTGAGCCTCCGCTCCGGGCGCGCCGGCGGAAGGGAGCGCCATGACGACGGCCATCGTGATCCGCAGAGGGGACATCACCGAGCAGGAATGCGACTTCATCGTCAACGCGGCCAACTCGGGCCTGCGCGGGGGCGGCGGAGTCGACGGCGCCATCCACCATGCCGGCGGTCCGGCGATCATGGCCGAATGCGACCGGATCCGCGCCGAGCGGGGCGGCTGCCCCACCGGCGAGGCGGTCCTGACCACCGCCGGCGACCTGCCGGCCCGGTTCGTGGTGCACACCGTCGGGCCCGTATGGTACGGCGGCCACCGGGCCGAGGACCGCAAGCTCGCCTCGGCCTACCGCAGCAGCCTGGCCGCGGCCGCCGAACGCGGCGGCGGAACCATCGCCTTCCCCTCGATCAGCACCGGCGTCTACGGCTATCCGGTCGCCCAGGCGTCGGCCGTGGCGCTGGCGGCGGCCGAGGAGTTCGTCGCCGCCCATCCCGACGCCTTCGCCGAGATCCGGTTCATCCTCTTCTCCGACGACGACCTGAAGGCCTTCCGCGCCGCCGCGAAGAAGATGAAGATCGCCTGTTCGGATTGAGGGGATGCCAAACCGGATTCCGATGCGGGGGAATCCGCCAGGCAGCCCCACCGGAAAACCCCGCCGCGCGGAACTAGCGCAGGAAGAGCAGCAGGCCGCCCCCGACGGCCACCAGGACGCCCAGGATCGATCGCGGCGTCGGGCGGTCGCGGTAGAAGATCCACGACGGCAGCAGCACGGTGATCGGCGTGGTGTTCAGCAGGACGGTCGCCACCCCGGCGTCGGTATGCTTCAGAGACGCGATGGCCAGCCACATGCCCACGAAGGGTCCCAGCACCACCCCGGCGGCCAGCGGCCCGGCCACCGGACGCCGCAGGAGCGTAGGCAAGGCCCGGCGCAGCCGCGGATTCAGCGCCACGAAGACCGCCATCGTGAGCGCGGCCCAGGCCATGCGGACATAGGTGGCCCCCAGCGGATCCATCCCGCCCATCCCGACCTTCGCGCAGGTGTTCCCCAGCCCGGTCCCCAGACCGCAGAGCAGTCCCGCCGCCAGTCCGCGGCGCAGCACCGGCCGGGGCAGATCGCGGAAAGGTCCGCCGCCCTGGTCGCGGCCGGACACCGCCAGCACCACGCCCGCGATGATCACCGCGATCCCGCCCAGCGCCATCGGGCCCAGCTTTTCGCCGAGAAGGACCCAGGCGGTCACGGTCGTGAACAAGGGCGCGGTGGTCAGCATCAACGTGGCGCGGCGCGGCCCGATGGTCGACGACGCGTAGAACAGGAAGCTGTCGCCGACGGTCAGTCCCAGAAGGCCGCTCAGCCCGAGCCAGAGATGGGTGCCGACGTCGACTCCGGCGGGCCAGAGGCGTCCGTTGAGCACCGCGAAGGAAGCGCCCAGCAGCAGCAATCCCAGCGGCAGCCGGGCGAAGCTCACCGCGAAGGGGTCGGATCGGCGCGAGGCGCCGGTAAACGCCGTCACGCCGAAGCCCCAGATCAGGGCCGCCGCGACGGCCATGAGTTCTCCGGTGCGGGATGCGAGGATGTCCACTGCTGCTCCGGGGGAAGGTCCGGGCGGCCGCGCGTCGCGGCCGCCCGGCGGAAGGTCAGATCGCGCGCGTCGCCTTCTTCAGCCAGGTCTTGTGGGCCCGGTCCAGATGCGGCGAGAGCTCGCGGTAGACCCGCTTGTGATAGCTGTTCAGCCAGGCGATCTCGTCGGGCTGCAGCAGGCTCTTCTCGACCAGCGAGAGATCGAAGGGGCAGAGGGTGACCACGTCCCAGCGGCACCATTTCTCCCCGGGGGCGCCCAGATCCGGCGCCTCGGCCACGAAGGCCAGGTTCTCCAGCCGGACGCCGAACTTGCCGGCCTCGTAATGCCCCGGCTCGATCGACAGCAGCTGCCCCGGCCGCATCGGCACGTTGCCGTGGTCGCGGAAGCTGATCGCCATCGGGCCCTCGTGCACGTTCAGGTAGTGGCCCACGCCGTGGCCGGTGCCGTGGTTGTAGTTCAGGCCCGACATCCACAGGGCCTGCCGCGCCAGGACCTCGAGCCGCCCGCCGGACCAGCCCTCGGGGAACGGCGTGCGGGTCAGGTTGATGTTGCCCTTCAGCACCGCGGTGAAGGCCCGGCGCATCGCGGCGGTCGTCTCCCCCAGGGCCACCGTGCGGGTGATGTCGGTCGTCCCGTCGAGATACTGGCCGCCCGAGTCGACCAGGTAGAGCCCGCGAGGCTTCATTTTCGCGTCGGTCTCCGGGGTCGGCTCGTAGTGGATGATCGCCCCGTTGGGTCCGTAGGCGCTGATCGTGCCGAAGCTCAGATCCTGGAAGTTCTCGCCTTCGGCCCGCAGGTCGCGCAGCTTGGCGGCGACCGAAAGCTCGGTGTGCCCGCCGGCCGGAACCGCCTGCTCGAGCCACTTCAGGAACTTCACCATCGCCACGCCGTCGCGCACGTGGGCGGCCTTGGTGCCGGCGATCTGGACGGGGTTCTTGACCGACTTCATCGCCGTCACCGGCGAGGGCCCGGTGACCGTCGGGGCGCCGCGCAGCTGCTCCAGGACCCACTGGTTCACGGTGTCCGGATCGATCAGCACGCTCCATCCCCGGCGCGCGATGTCCGCCAGCCCGGCGCCGACCGCGTCGTAGGGACGCAACGCGACCTTGCCCTTCAGGCGGGCGCGGACACGGGCGTTCACCTTGCGCGGATCGACGTACAGGGTCGCGCCCCGCTCGGTGATCACGGCGTAGGAGACCGCCAGGGGATTGTAGTCCACGTCGTTGCTGCGGATGTTGAAGAGCCAGGCGATCTGGTCGAGGGCGCCGAGCACGTGGGCCCGCACCCCGATGGTCTTCATCCAGGCCCGCAGGCGGGTCAGCTTGTCCTTGACCGGCTCTCCGGCGAAGCGGTCGGCGTGGATCCGCAGCGGCGCGGTCGAGGGCTCGGGCCGGTCGGCCCAGATCGCGTCGACCAGATTCTGCTCGATGAAGCGGACCTCCACGCCGGCGGCGTCGAAACCGTCGATGAAGTCCCCGGCCGCGGAGACCGACAGGACGCGGGGATCCACGCCCAGGACCTGCCCCTTGCGCAGCGCCGCGCCGGTCCATTCGATCAGCGAGGGCACTCCGGGCTGTCCCATCTTCATCAGGTCGATGCCCGAATCCGCGAGCTGGTCGGAGGCCTGCAGGAAATAGCGGCCGTCTGTCCAGAGAACCGCCTTGCTCATGGTGACCACCACGTCGCCCGCGGATCCGGTGAATCCGCTCAACCAGGCCCGGCGCCGCCAGCATGCCGGCACGTACTCGCTCTGATGAGCATCCACGCTCGGGACGTAATAGGCGTCGGCGCCGTTCTTCTTCATGAGATTCCGCAGAGCGGCCAGTTTCTCGCGAGTCTCCATGCCATTCCTTCCTTGCTGATGCCGGATTCCGGATTCCGCCCGTTTCGGCTCGCCGGAGGGCCGGATCGGCCCCGACGACCAATGTCGCATCCCACGCCCCGCCGGTCAACGGACGGTCCGCATATCTGGCGATCGAAGGCAACCGGCGAGAGATTGTGTACGTAGATAACTGGAGGAAGGCGCTCCGAAAACCGGACGGCGTTTGCCCGCGGGGGAAGGTTCTCCGTACACTGATCCAACGAGCTTCCGAATCGAGCTCACGGAGATGACCCCCGACATCCCGCAAGGAACCGATCATGAGACTTCGGACCCTGGGCTTGATCCTGCTTCTGGCGACGACGGCGGTCCCGGCCGTGTCAGCGGCCGCGGACGTTCCGCCGGATCGGATCGCCGCGGTCCTGGACGCCCAGACGCCGGCCCCCTCGGGCCGCATCGTGATCAAGTTCGCCGCCGAATCCGGATTGACCGTCGGGCCCGCCGGTCTGGCCACCGACGCCGCCGTGGGACGGACCACCGCCGCGGCCGTGGGCGACCCGCAGGTCCGCGCCGGCCGCGTCCGCAGCCTGCTGGCCCGGATCGCTCCTGGGCGTGATCTCCAGCGCCATTTCTCCGCCTCCCCGGCGAAGGTCGACGCCATCCGGATCGCGGCCGAGTCCCGATCGGGGCGCGCGCTGCCCGACCTGAACCGCTACGCCCGGCTCGATCCCGGTATCCCCGCGTCGGACCGCGGACGCCTGCTCGAACTGCTGGCCGAACTGCTGGCCTCTCCCGACATCGAAACCGCCTATCTCGAGCCGAAGGCGGTTCCCGCCGCGCTCGGCTTCGACGCCTTCACCGAAACCTACGAACCGCCGCCGCGCGATCCCGGCGAGCCCGTCGTCCTGCTCGAATCAGGCAACTTCCAGCCCTACCAGGGCTACCTGGGCACGCCGCCGAACGGAATGAACGTCCTGCTGGCCGAGGCGTATCCCGGCGGCACGGGAACCGGCTCCCGGGTGATCGACATCGAGGGCGGATGGTACTGGGCGCACGAGGACATCCCGTCGCCGTTCCACGCCTCCGGCGGCTTCATCGACGAGATCGAGTGGATCGACCACGGCACCGCGGTGGTCGCCGAGATCGTGGGCATCGACAACGACATCGGCGTGCGCGGCGTGGCGCCCGGCAGCCAGGCGGGGGGCGTGGCGGTGGCCTACTACTCCGCGGCCGACGCCATCCTGGTCGCCACCATGGAACTCTCGCCCGGCGACGTGATCCTGATCGAGCTGCACGCCCCGGGCCCCTTCGCCAACGGGGTCGGCCAGTTCGGCTACCTGCCGATGGAATACTGGCGGGACACCTTCGACGCCATCCAGGTCGCCACCGCGGCCGGTTACGTGGTCTGCGAGGCGGGAGGCAACGGCGAGCAGAACCTCGACAGTCCCAGCTACGAAGACCTCTTCAACCGCGACATCCGCGATTCCGGCGCGATCCTCGTCGGCGCCACCGACCAGCCCAACAACCCTTCGTCGTTCACCAACTTCGGCAGCCGGATCGACGTGAACTCCTGGGGCAACAACGTGACCACGGCCGGCTACGGCTCGCTGCAGGGCCCGCCGACCTACCCGCAGAGCATGTGGTACACGTCGTCCTTCTCCGGCACGTCCAGCGCCGCCGGCCTGGTCGCCGGCGCGATCCTCTGCCTCCAGGGCATGGTCCGCGAGGAGCTGGGCTTCACGCTGACATCCCAACTCGCGCGCCATTTCCTGAACCAGACCGGAACCCCCTCGGTCGGCTATCAGGAGGTCGGCACCCGGCCCGACATCGTGGCCGCCCGCAGCGCCGCCCTGGTCGGATCGGGGCGCGTCTCCGGGGTGGTCCGCGACTTCGCCAGCGGGGCTCCGCTGTCCGACATCCAGGTCGTCATCGCCGATCAGGGCGGCGGCACGGTCACCGACGCGAGCGGCATGTTCAGCCTGTCCGCGCTGGCCGGCGACGCGACCCTGCGCTTCTCGTCGTTCTACTTCCATCCCGATTCGGTCGCGACCTTCATCCCGGCCGGCGGCACCGTGGGCCTGGACGTGACCCTGCTGCGCCTGCCCTCGGTGAACATCCAGGGCCGGGTCAAGGACCCGGGGGGCGCCCCGATCGAGGACGTCCGCGTCTCCATTCTCGGCACCGGCGTGCCCCCCAGGACCACCGACATCTACGGCGGATTCGTCTTCGCGGCCATCCCCCGCGGCGTGACCTACACCGTGCGGTTCGACAATCTCGCCGGCTACGGCGCGGATGTCGCGATGGTCGATACGCGCCTCGCGCAGAACAACATCTGCGAGATCTTCCAGGAAATGCCGACCGTCAGCCAGGACTTCAATCTCTCGCAGGGCGACTTCACCGTCTCGACGTCGATCTGGGCCTGGAGCCTGCCCTACCGCGGTCCCGGCTCCGGTTTCGGCGAGAGCCCCGACTACTGCTGGGGCGTCGGGCAGGCGGGCGACTACTCGAACCTGGGCTCCGGATCGCTCATCTCCCCGTCGTACGACTTCTCGGACGCCGACTCGCTCCGGCTGAGCTTCCACTACTGGTGCGAAACCGAGCCGGGTTTCGACGGCGCCAACCTGACCGTCAGCGTCGGCGGCGAATGGCAGCTCGTGACGCCGCTGAGCCTCTACAGCGACGCCTACGTCTCGGCCCTCGACTTCCAGCCCGGCTGGTCGGGCGACGGCGGAGGCTGGCAGGGCGCCGTCTTCGACCTGACGGCCTTCAAGGATCAGCCCCTGAAGTTCTCGATCAACTTCGCCTCCGACGAGAACAACCAGGGCACCGGCTTCTGGATCGATGCGATCACCTGGGACACCGGCAACGTCATGACCGCGGTGGATCCGGGCACGCTCGTGCCGGTCGCGGCCCCGATCCTCTCGGCCCATCCCAACCCCTTCAATCCGGCCACTTCGATCAGCTGGCGGATGTCCGGGGCCGGGCGTCTGCGGATGGCCGTCTACGACCTGCGCGGCCGGCTCGTCGACGTGCTGGTCGATCGCGAGGACGCGCCCGCTTCCGGCTCCGCGACCTGGCGCGGAACCGACGGCTCGGGCCGTCCGGTCCCCAGCGGCGTCTATTTCGTCAGGATGGTCGACGGCGCGGGTTCGGTCGCGCGCCGGGTCGTGACCCTCGTGAAATGATCCCGCCCCGCCCGCGCCGACGATCTTTCCCTGCCGCCGACCGCCGCGAACCGTTATATTTCCCTGGATCCGTGAACCCCTGAACCCGTCCGAACCGGGAGGATGTCATCGTGCGCCTACGTTCCTGGATGTTTCCCCTGATCGCCCTGCTGCTGGTGTCGGCCTCGGCGGCGGCGGCCGAAGCCCCGGCCGCGCCGCACCCCTTCTCGGTGCACGACATGCTCGCCATGGACCGCATCGGCGGCCCCCGGGTCTCGCCCGACGGCGAAACCGTCGCCTTCACTGTGCGCGGCACCGACCTCGAGGCCGACCGCGGACGCACCGACATCTGGCTGGCCGACATCGACGGCGACAACGTCCGCCGGCTCACCTCCGACCCGGCCGCCGACTGGAACCCGCGCTGGTGCATGGACGGAACCCTGTTCTTCCTGTCCACGCGCGGCGGATCGGCCCAGGTCTGGAAGATCGACCCGAGCGGCGGCGAGGCCGTCCGGATCACCGACCTGCCCCTGGACGTGGGCAACCTCGAGGTCGTCCCCCAGCTGCGGTCGCTGGCGTTCACGATGGATGTCTACCCCGACATGACCGTCGCCGAGACGGTCGCCCGCGATGCGGAGCTGGCCGCCAGGAAATCCACCGGCATGATCTACGACGAGCTCATGTTCCGGCACTGGGACCACTGGGAGGACGGCAAGCGCAGCCACGTCTTCATCTGGTCTCCCCACGATCCCGGCGCCGAGCCGCTCGACCTGACTCCCGGCCTGGACGCCGACACCCCGACCCAGCCCTGGGGCGGCAGCGAGGAATTCGCGTTCTCCGCCGACGGCAAGACGCTGGTCTTCACCGCCAAGATCAAGGAAGGCAGCGAGGCCGCCTGGAGCACCGACTACGACCTCTACGCCGCGCCGACCGACGGCTCCGGCGAATTCGCCTGCCTGACCGAGGCCAACGAGGCCTGGGACACCACACCCCTGTTCTCCCCGGACGGCAAGACCATGGCCTACCTGGCCATGACGCGTCCCGGCTTCGAGGCCGACAGGTTCCAGATCGTCCTGAGCGATTGGCCGGAGGGCAACGCCGTACATGTGGACCTGATCCACGACGGTCTCGACCTCAGCCCGCACGGCCTGGTCTGGTCGCGGAACGGCAAGACCCTGTACATGATCGCCGGCTACCTGGGCCAGAGGTCGATCTTCTCGATGGACGTGAAGAGCGGCAAGACGAAGCTGCTGGTGCGCGACGGCAGCAACGGTTCGCTGGATCTGGCCGGCAAGACCCTGGTCTACACCAAGAACCACCTGCGCGGCCCCAACGAGATCTACGCCTTCAAGGGCGAGGAGCGGCGCCTGACCCGTCTGAACGACGCGAAGCTGGCCGACTGCCTGATGGGCGAGCCCGAGCAGTTCACCTTCGAGGGCTGGAACGGCGAAACCGTCTACGCCTACCTGGTCAAGCCCTACGACTGGACCGAAGAGAAGGCCGCCGCCGGGCAGACCTGGCCGCTGACCTTCCTGGTCCACGGCGGGCCCCAGGGCAGCTTCGGCAACGACTTCCACTACCGCTGGAATCCCCAGGCCTACGTCGGCGCCGGCTTCGCGACCGTGGCCGTCGATTTCCACGGCTCGACCGGCTACGGCCAGGATTTCTGCGACGCGATCAGCGGCCACTGGGGCGACCGGCCGCTGGAGGATCTGGAAAAGGGCCTCGACGCCGCGCTGGAGCGCTACGGCTGGCTCGACGGGAGCAAGGTCGTGGCCGCGGGCGCCAGCTACGGCGGCTACATGATCAACTGGATGCACGGCCA
>CAYLMM010000016.1:23906-43890 GCA_964384825.1 uncultured Fibrobacteraceae bacterium | reverse complement strand
CTCGGGGGCGTGGCGGCGCCGCCTCCCCCGTCGGGCGAAAAGGACGGCGAAAAATCGGCCGTTTGAGCCGAATCCGGTAATCTTTTGCGATTCGAGGCCTGGCTCGAGCGTGAAGCCCGGGGGGAGTAGCCCGATGCGCATCGCCATGCTCAACGGACCGAATCTCGACCGTCTCGGCGAACGCGAGCCCGAGACCTACGGAACGACGTCCTGGGCCGAGCTGACCGCCATGTGCCGCGACTGGGCCGCCGAACTGGATGTCGAGCTGGAGATCCATCAGGTCGACGGCGAGGGCGATCTGGTGCGCCTGGTGCACGAATGCGGCGAACGCAGCGATGCGGTGGTCATCAATCCGGCCGCCTACACCCACACGTCGGTCGCCCTGCGCGACGCGTTGCTGATGGTGCCGGTGCCGGTCGTCGAACTGCATCTGACCTTGCCGGCGGGACGCGAATCGTTCCGGCGGCGGAATCTGATCTCGGACGTGGTCACCGCCACCGTCCAGGGCTTCGGCCCGACGGGGTACCGCCTGGCGCTGACCGGCGCCGCCGCGTTGTCGGCGGCCCGCGGCGGCGACGGCCCCTGACCAGATCCGGCGCGGCGGAAGCGCCGTTGCCAATCCCCGGACCGGATGTTATCAATTCGGGGCAATTGCGCCCTGATCAGGCCCGAGGCGCCGCGGCGCCGCATAACGAGCAAGGAGAGGCTTCGTGGCAGATACCAGTGATTTCCGCACCGGCATGGTCCTGAACCACAAGAACAACCTGTGGACGATCGTCGAGTTCCAGCACGTGAAGCCGGGCAAGGGCCCCGCCTTCGTGCGGACCAAGCTCAAGCAGGTCGAGAGCGGCAAGGTCGTCGAGGAGACGTTCCGCGCCGGCGAGAAGGTCGAGGAGGTCCGCCTCGAACGGCGCGATTACCAGTTCCTGTACCAGGACGGCGATTTCCTGACCTTCATGAGCATGGAGACCTACGAGCAGATCTCGCTGCCGGCCGACACCCTGGGCGACCTGACCAAGTTCGTCAAGGAGAGCGAGATGGTCAGCATGCTGCTGCGCGAGGGCAATCCGATCACCGTCGAGCCGCCGGTCACCGTGGAGTTGAAGATCACCCAGACCGACCCCGGTCTGCGCGGCGACACGGCCCAGGGCGGATCCAAGCCGGCGACCCTGGAGACCGGCCTGATCGTCCAGGTGCCGCTGTTCATCGAAGAGGGCGAGGTCGTCAAGGTCGACACCCGCACCGGAAAGTACCTGGGACGCGTCTGAACGATGCCGGTCCGCGGCCCGGCCGCGGCGATCCCGGCGGGGGAGGGAACATGGATCTCGATCGCGTGCGCGAATTGATCCGCCTGGTCGAACAGAGCGCCATCGACGAGCTGGAGATCTCCGGCGACGACGGCTCGGTGCGCATCCGGAAGCATCCGCAGGGGGTAGCGCTTCCGGCTGCCTCTCCGGTCGCGGCCGCAGCGGCTCCGGCCGCGGCATCGGCCGGCCCCGCCGCCGATCCCGCCCGCGACGGCCTGCGCGAAATGCGCTCGCCGATCGTCGGCACCTTCTACCGGTCTCCCTCGCCCGAGGCTCCGCCCTTCGTGGACGTGGGTTCGCGGGTCGCCCCGGGCCAGACGCTCTGCATCATCGAGGCCATGAAGGTCATGAACGAGATCGAGGCCGATTTCGGCGGCGTGATCCGGGAGATCCTCGTGGAGAACGGCGGGCCGGTGGAGGCCGAGGCCGTGATCTTCCTGATCGAGCCCGACTGATCCCGCCGTATCGCGGTTCCGGAAAGGGCGCCTCCCGTACGGGGGGCGCCCTGCGTATTGCGGGCCAACCAGGGCTTGCCATTTACCCCCGGCGGCCCGAGAATAGGGATTCCGCATCTTCAGGCATTCCTACGGAGAGTGACGCATGTTCAAAAAGATCCTGGTCGCCAACCGGGGCGAGATCGCCCTGCGGATCATGCGCGCCTGCCGTGAAATGGGCGTGGAGTCGGTGGCGGTCCATTCCGAGGCCGATCTCGACGCCCTGCACGTCAAATACGCCGACGAATCGGTCTGCGTCGGGCGCCGCACCAGCGCCGAGAGCTATCTGAACGTGCCCAACCTGGTGGCCGCCGCCGAACTGACCGGCGCCGAAGCCATCCATCCCGGATACGGATTCCTGGCCGAGAACGCCGATTTCGCCGAGATATGCGCCGAGAACGGGTTCGTCTGGATCGGACCGCCTGCCGCGGTCATCCGCAGGATGGGGGACAAGGCCGTCGCGCGCCGCACAGCGACCGAGGCGGGCGTGCCGGTCGTTCCGGGCAGCCCCGGCGAGATCGGGACCCTCGAAGAGGCCGTCGCCTTCGCCGACGAGGCGGGCTATCCGGTGATCGTCAAGGCCAGCGCCGGCGGCGGCGGCAAGGGTATGCGGGTGGCCGCCGACGAGCAGGAGCTGCGCCGGGTCTACGGCACCGCCCGCGCCGAGGCCGGGGCCGCCTTCGGCAACGACGGGGTCTACGTCGAGCGCTACCTGACCAATCCGCGCCACGTCGAGATCCAGATCCTGGCCGACACCTTCGGCAACGCGATCCACCTCGGCGAGCGCGACTGCTCGATCCAGCGCCGCCATCAGAAGCTGATCGAGGAATCCCCGTCGCCGGCGGTCGACGCCGACCTGCGCGCGCGCATGGGCGATGCCGCGGTGAAGCTGACCCGCAAGGTGGGCTACCATTCCGCGGGCACGGTCGAGTTCCTGCTCGACGAGGACGGCTCGTTCTACTTCATGGAGATGAACACCCGCATCCAGGTCGAGCATACGGTGACCGAGATGGTCACCGACATCGACCTGGTGCAGTGGCAGATCGCGATCGCGGCCGGCGGGAAGCTGACCATCGCGCAGGACGAGGTCGAGGTCCGGGGGCACGCCATCGAATGCCGGATCAACGCCGAGGATCCCGCCCGCAACTTCCTGCCCTCGCCGGGGCTGATCCGCGGCTTCCACGCGCCCGGCGGACCCGGCGTGCGCATCGATTCCCACGTCTACGCGGGCTACGTCGTGCCGCCGCACTACGATTCCCTGCTGGGCAAGATCATCACCCACGGCCGCGACCGCGACGAGGCCGTGCGTCGGATGCGTCGCGCGCTCTCCGAATGCGTCATCGACGGCGTCCCGACGTCGATTCCCTTCCATCTCGAACTGCTGGACCATCCGGCGTTTCTGGCCGGCGAAGCCACGACCCGGTTCCTGGACGATGAACTGGAGCAGTTGAAGGAGGCGATCAGCGCCCGTGCCGAAGCCGAAAAAGCGTAGGAAAACGAACGAACCTTGGTGGAGGTCGGCCCGGTTGGGCGGGTTGCTCCAGCTGGCGCTGGCGGCCTACCTGGCCCTGGCCCTGACCGGCGAAGCCGCTCCTTGGTGGCCGGCGCTGCAGGGATGGGAGACGCCCGACATCGTCCGCATGCACAATCCCGCCGGCCCGGTGGGGGCGGTGTTCGCCTTCGTGCTGCTGGCCGCCTGCGGCGCCTTCTGGTGCTGGGGGGTGCCGGTGCTGCTGGCCCTGCGCGGCGGCAACGCCCTGATCGGAAGGTCCGAGCGGGGCGGCGCGGTGGCCCTGCGTCTGCTGCCGCTGTGGCTGGCTTCGGCGGCCTGGATCGGCCAGCCCCATGGCCCGCTGGCCGAATCCGACGCCGCCCTGTGGAGCGGCGCCGGCGGCTACTGGCTGGCGCGCGGTTTCCATGCCCTGTTCGGCCGCTGGGGCGGCATGATCTTCCTGACATTCCTGCTTGTGACCGCCGTGACCGTCGTCCTGCGGCCCTGGCTCGGGCCCCTGCTGGTCCGTCTCGATCCGATCGTCTCGTGGATCGGCCGGGCTCTGTTGGCGGTGGTCCGGCTGCCGTGGCGGATGCTGCTGTGGATCGTGGATTTCTGGCGCGGGGTCTGGGAAGATCTCGTCGCCTGGCGCGCCGAGCGCGCCGCGGATTCCGGACCCGCCGCGATCCGCGCCGCCGCCGCTCCCGCGCCGGCCGCCGCGGGCGCCTCCCATCCCGACCCCGCGCCCCTGCCCGAACGCAAGGTGCATCTGGTGCCCGATCCCGTCGCGGCCGCTCCGGCCGCCGCGCCCGGCCCCGAGCCGCAGCAGGACGTCGTGGTCACCGCGACCCGCGGCCGCGGGGGCAGCGCGGTGCGCACGGCCGAACGCGGCGTTTCCGCCGAATCCTTCCCAGAGGCCGATCACGGCGTCGCCGGCGATCCGGCCGGCATTCCGCTGCCCTCGGTGGACCTGCTGCGCGATCCGGTCAACGGCGCCAGCCCGATCACCGAAGACGCCCTGCACGCCTCGGCCGACCTGCTCGAGGACACCCTGCGCTCCTTCGGGGTCGAGGGAAAGGTGGTCGACGTGCGGCCCGGCCCGGTGGTGACCACCTACGAGTACCAGCCCGCTTCCGGAGTGAGGGTCAACGCCATCGTCCAGCGGACCGACGACCTGGCGCTGGCGATGAAGGCCCGCTCGATCCGCATGGAGGCGCCGATTCCGGGCAAGGCGGCCGTGGGCATCGAGATCCCCAATCCCAAGGCCGAGATCGTGACCCTCAAGGAGGTCTTCACCGGCGCCGGCGAGAATCTGGACAAGCCGCTGTCGGTGGTCCTGGGCCGCGACGTATTCGGCGATCCGGTGAGCATCGATCTGGCCGCCCAGCCGCATCTGCTGGTCGCCGGCGCGACCGGCAGCGGCAAGAGCGTGTGCGTGAACGCGATGATCACCTCGATGCTGCTGCGCTGCGACCCGTCTCTGGTGCGGCTGATGCTCATCGATCCGAAGATGCTCGAGCTGAACGTCTACAACGACATCCCGCATCTGCTGCTGCCGGTGGTGACCGATCCGAAGGACGCACTGCGCGCGCTGAAGTGGATGGAGGCCCAGATGGACCACCGGTACCGGCGTCTGGCCCGGCATTCGGTGCGCAACATCGAGGCCTACAACCAGAAGGTCGCGCGCCGCGAGCTGGTCGACCGCAACGGAGAGATCATCGACGAGCCGATGCCCTACTACGTGTGCATCGTGGACGAGCTGGCCGACCTGATGGTCCAGCTCGGCCAGGAGATCGAGATGCCGATCACCCGGCTGGCGCAGAAGGCCCGGGCGGTGGGCATCCACCTGGTGCTGGCGACCCAGCGGCCCAGCGTCGACGTGCTGACCGGCGTGATCAAGGCCAACATTCCGTGCCGGATCGCGTTCCGGGTCATCCAGCGCAACGATTCTCGGACCATCCTCGACGCCAACGGCGCCGAACAGCTGCTCGGCCGGGGCGACATGCTCTACCTGCAGCCCGGCCGCGCCCTGCCGGTGCGCGTGCACGGCGCCTTCGTGGACATCGACGAGTGCGAGGCCGTCAGCGAACACTGGCGCCATTACAAGGACGTCTGCAGCCACATCTCGCTGGGCGACGACGAGCCGGTCGCCGGGCCGGTCGCCGTGGAGTCCGATCCGCTCTTCGAGCAGGCCAAGCGGATCATCATCGTCTCCCAGCACGGGTCGACCTCGATGCTGCAGCGCAAGATGGGCGTCGGCTACGCCCGCGCCGGACGGCTGATGGACCTGCTGGAGCAGGCCGGGGTGGTCGGGCCCTTCGTGGGCAGCAAGGCGCGCGAGGTGCTGATGACCCTCGACGATCTCGATGTCGAAAACGAGGGCGCGGAGGAGGATCTGTGACCCTGCGCGTGCACATCACGACCCTCGGCTGCGACAAGAACCTGGTCGATTCCGAGGCCCTGCTCGGGCGCTTCGCCGCCCGCGGCGTACGGGCCGCCGCCACCCCCGAAGAGGCCGATGTCTGGGTCGTGAACACCTGCGGCTTCATCGAGGCGGCGCGGCGCGACAGCTTCGACGCGGTGGCCGAGATGGCCGCCGCCAAGGACGGACGCCGGCTGGTGGTGACCGGATGCCTGGCCCAGGAGCAGGCCGACCGCATCGCCGCCGACTATCCCGAGGTCGACGTCATCGGCGGCGTGGGGAACTTCGACGCCGTGGTCGACGCCCTGGAGCTGGCCCGGGACCGGGTGCCGATCGGCCGCCCCGAGGATGCGCGCTACGAGGGGATGAGCGACCGCCCCCTGCTGACGCCGGCCCACATCGCGTTCATGAAGATCTCCGAGGGCTGCAACTTCAAGTGCGCCTTCTGCCGCATCCCGATGATCCGCGGCCGCCAGATCGACCGGCCGATCGCCGAGATCGCCGCCGAGGCCCGCAACCTGGCCGCGCGCGGGGTGCGCGAGCTGCAGCTCGTGGCCCAGAACACCTCCGACTACGGGCGCGGTTCGGACATCGACCTCCATGATCTCTGCGCCGAACTGTCGCAGGTCGAGGAATTGCGCCGGATCCGGCTGCTCTACATCTATCCCGGCCTGATCCCCACCGACCGCTTCCGCCGCATGATGGAGCTGCCCCGCGTCGCGCCCTACGTCGACATGCCCGTGCAGCACGCTTCGCGGGCGATGCTGAAGCGGATGAACCGGCCGCACGACGTCGATGCCATGCGCCGTTTCTTCGCCGCCCTGCGCTCCGACCGGCCCGACATGGTGCTGCGGACCACGGTGCTGCTGGGATTTCCCGGCGAGCAGGAGGACGACGTCGAGGAACTGGCCGATTTCCTGGCCGATGTCCGGTTTGACCACGTCGGAACCTACCGTTATTCTCCGGAGGCGGGAACGCCCGGCGCGGAGATGGACGACCGGCCCGATCCCGAGGAGACGGCCGATCGCGAGGCGCGGATCATCGACCTGCAGGCCGGATTCGCCATGGAGCGTCAACGGACGCGTCTCGGAGGGGTTCACGATCTGGTGGTCGATCGCGTCGATTCCGCCGAAGAGTGGGAGCCCGTGATCGCCGATCTCGCCGAGGAGGCCGAGGCGGCCGCCGGCGTCGATCCGCGGCGGCTGCTCGCGGAGCTCGCCGCCGGGCCGGTGGCTGTCGCCCGCAGCGAGCATTTCGGCTACGATCTCGACGGCGTCGTCCTGTTGCCGGGCGAGGGGCTCGGGCCCGGAGCGTGGCTGCCGGGCAGGTTCGCAGCCGTCACGCCCTACGATGTCCTCGCCGAACATGCGGACTGATCCGACATGAGGGAAAGGAAGTCCATGCGCACCGTCCTGACCATAGTCGCCTGCCTGCTGTTGGTTTCGTCCTGCGCCCTGGCCGCGGAATCCGATTCCGCCCCGGCCGCCGCCGCCGCTTTCCCGACGGGCGCGGCGCCGGATTCCCTGCGCACCAACCTGTGGCTCTCGGAGGCCATGATGGGCGAGATCGTCGAGGAGATGGTCGCCGTCCTGCCGCCCGGTCCGATGGATGTCTCCCTGCGGCCCGCGGCGGCCGGCGAGGAATCCGACCTGTTCCTGACGGTGGCCCACGCCGAACTCGCGCGGCGGGGCTATCGGTTGTTCCTCGACGAATCCCGCTCCCTGCCGCCCGATCAGCGCGCCGCCTACGAGGCGCCGGACGTCGATCTGGAGATCCGCTTCTCGGTCGAGGATCTGTCGCTGACCTATCCCGCGGCCGGCCGCAGATTCGGACTCTGGCGCCAGTGGGTGGATCGGGAACTGGATCTGACGGTGATTGTAACGGTGCTGGAGCAGCGGACCGGCCGGATGCTGATCGACCGGCGCCTGTCGCGGACCTTCGGCGACCGCGTGCCCTCGGATCTGCTGGATCACGTGGAATCCAAGATGTATCCCTTCACCGCCGCCGAGGTTTCCGAGGGCGGCTGGCGGGGGCTGCTCGAGCAGATCGTCGTGATCGGCGCCCTGACTGGCCTGATCACCGTCTATTTCGCCAATTCCGGGAGCTGAACCCGGCCCCCTTTTTCCCGGCCATCCGGCCCGGAGGTCAACGTGAGCCAGCACGGCCGCATCCGCAGCTTCGCATCCCCGATTCCGGCGACGGTCGTCGCCGCGCTGTTCGCGGTCCTGGGCCTGATGTTCGCGGGCTGCGGCGTCTCGAATCCCTATCCCGCCGGATCCTACGAACGCGGACACCGCTTCTACGAGTCCGGGCAGCATCGCGAGGCCACCGAGGCCTTCGCCCAGTTCCTGCGCCGCGCGCCCAGCGACAGCATGGCGCCCCAGGCCCAGATGGAGAAGGCCCGCAGCTACGTCGCCATGAAGGAGTATCCGATGGCGGCGGTCGAACTGCAGATCCTGCGGCAGGAGTATCCGACCAGCCCGCTGCTGGAGGAATCGGCGTTCCTCGAGGCCGAGGCCCATTTCAAGCAGGTCGGCCACGTCAAGCGCGACATCGGCGAGGCCTTCGTGGCGCGCGATCTGTTCCGCGAATTCCTGGCGCGTTACCCGATCTCGATCCATGCGCCCCAGGCCCGGGAATACCTGCTGGAGATCAGCGACATCGCCGTGCGGAAGGTTCTCAAGGCGATCGACGTCTACCGGCATCTGGGCAAATGGGAGTCGGTGGCCGTCTCCCTGGACAGGATCCTGGCCGCCGAGCCCGACAGCCGCCTGCGCGATCGCGTGTACTGGGAGCGCGCCCGGGCCGCCATGAAGCTCGACCAGCCGACGGCCGCCACGGGTTTCCTCGAGGCCCTGCTGCAGAACCATCCCGAAAGCGTCCACGCCGAAGAGGCCCGTTCCCTGCTGGCCGAGATCAGGCCGCAAGCCGAGCCATGAGCACGGCGTTCTACGGCGGCACCTTCGACCCGTTCCACAACGGGCACCTCGCCCTTGTCCGGACCCTGATCGAGCGTTCCTACTGCGGCGAGGTCCTGGTCGTGCCGGCGGCGCGGTCGCCCCTTAAGAAGGGGCACGAGGCTTCGCCCGAGGACAGGCTGGAGATGGCCCGGCTCGCGTTGCGGGGGATGCCGGCGGTGCGGGTGCTGGACATGGAGATCCGCCGCCCGGAGCCCAGCTACACCGTCGACAGCCTCGAGGCGCTGGTGGCTGCGGATCCGGACGAGCCCCTGCGCCTGGTGATAGGGGACGACGCCCTGGCCACGTTCCCGTCCTGGCATCGCCAGGAGCGGATCCTTGAACTCTCGGAGCTGCTGGTTTTCGCGCGCCGCGGCGCGCCGCCCGCGCCGGCCGCGATGACCGGCCTCCACCAGCGGGTCCGCGATTTCGACATGCCCGTCTCGGCCACCGAGGTGCGCCGCGAACTCTCCGCCGGCCGCCTGCCCCGCGACATGGTGCCCGGGGCGGTGCTGGACTACATCGTGGAGCGGGGGCTGTACGGGGTCTCGTCCGCGGGAAGGTGATTCCATGTCGCTGATCCTTGTCGACGGCTCCGCCCTGATCTACCGGGCCTACTACGCCTTCGCGTCCCGTCCCCTGACCGGCCCCTCCGGCGAGGCGACATCGGTCGTCTTCGGCTTTCTCAACAGCATCCTGCGGTTGATCGAGAGCCGCCGTCCGACCCATCTGGCGGTGGTGATGGACATGAAGGGACCCACCTTCCGCAACGAGATCTATTCCGACTACAAGGCCACGCGCAAGCCTATGCCCGAGGACATGGCCGCCCAGCTGCCGCGCCTGCGCGAGATGCTGAAAGCCTGGGGCGTGCCGGTCTTCGAACAGCAGCGCTACGAGGCCGACGACCTGATGGCCACCATGGCCCGGCTTTCCGAGGGCGTGGTGGAACGGGCCTGGTTCTACACCGGAGACAAGGATTTCCAGCAGTGCATCGACGAGCGCGTCGGGATGCTCAAGCCCGGCCGCCGCGGCGAGGAACTGACCGAGGTGGACATCGAGGCCGTGCGGCGCGACTGGGGGCTGGAGCCCCGCGACCTGATCGACGTCTTCGCCCTCTCGGGCGACGCCAGCGACAACATCCCCGGCGCGCCGGGGATCGGTCCGAAGACCGCCGCCAAGCTGATCCGCGAGAACGGATCGCTCGACGAGCTGTTGGCCGATCTGGACGGCGCCGATCTCACGCCCCGGGTGCGGAACATCCTCGAGCAGAACCGCGAGCAGATCCTGCTTTCGCGCCGGCTGTTCACCATCGAGGACCACGTGCAGATGGACATCGACTGGGACGAGGTGCGGACGATCCTGCCGGTTCGCCCCGAAGCCGCGGACCTGCTCGAGGAACTGGGCCTGCGGCGGGCCCTGACGCTCGCCAGGCGCGTCGCCAAGCTCTACGGCGACGGCGGCGGGGATGGCGGCGAGGATGCCGCCTCTCGCGCTGTTGATGATCCCGCCCTCCGTGAAAAGGGCGCGACCGCCGAGGCAGCCGTCGCGGACGCCGGCGGCGACGATGATCGCAATTATCGCATCTTGAACGACAAGAAGAGCTTGCATGATTGGGTTGAAGCCGTTCCCGAAGGCGCAGCGCTGGCTGTCGACACCGAGACCACCGGCCTCGACGGGGCGGCCGAGGCTCTGCGGCCCGACCTGGCGCGTCTGGCCGGGGTTTCGCTGGCCTGGCGTCCGGGCGAGGCGGTCTACGTGCCGGCCCTGCGCCGCGAGGGCGAGGCCGAGCTCTTCAGCAGCCCCGCCGAGCACAGCGATCTGCAGTGGATCGCTCCGGAGCTGGCGCCGCTGCTGGCCGATCCCGGGCGGATGAAGATCGGGCACAACCTGAAGTTCGACCAGTGGATCCTGACCCGCCACGGGATGCCCCTGGCCGGCCCCCGCTTCGACACCATGGTGGCGGCCTACGTGCTGAACCCCTCGCGGCCGTCGCTGAAGCTCGACGACCTCGCGCAGACGGTCCTCGGCGAGACGATGATCCCGTTCGCGGCCCTGTTCCCGGCCGGTTCGCGGGAGAAGGACGTGCTGACCGTCGATCCCGGCAAGCTCGGCATCTACGCCGCCGAGGACGCCGACATGACCCTGCGCCTGCAAGGGGCCTTCGCCGCCGAGCTGGCCGACCTGCCGGAGCTCGACCGCCTGCTGCGCGAGGTCGAGATGCCGCTGCAGGAGGTCCTGTTCCGCATGGAGCGCAACGGCATCCGGGTCGATCCCGAGGTGCTGGCGGAACTGCAGGAGCGGTTCGCGAAGCAGCTCGCCGATCTCGAGATCCGCATCCACGAGGCGGCCGGCGGGTCCTTCAACGTCCAGAGCCCGAAGCAGCTTTCGGCCATCCTCTTCGATCGTCTGGGGCTGAAGCCCGTCAAGAAGACGGCCACCGGCTGGAGCACCGACGAATCGGTCCTCACGGCCCTGCGCGACGCCCATCCCTTGCCGGGGATGATGCTCGAGCACCGCGGCCTGGCGAAGCTGCAGAACACCTACGTGCTGGCGCTGAAGGAGCTGATCAATCCCCGGACCGGCCTGATCCACACCTCCTTCAACCAGGCGGTGGCGGCCACCGGACGGCTCTCGTCTTCGGATCCGAACCTGCAGAACATCCCGATCCGCTCGGAGGCCGGGCGCCTGATCCGCGGGGCCTTCGTGCCGCGCGGGCCGGACCGGGTCTTCGTCTCGGCCGATTATTCTCAGGTCGAGCTGCGGCTGCTGGCCCATCTGTCGGGCGACGAGAAGCTGCGCGAGACCTTCCGCCGCGGCGGCGACGTCCACCGGCGCACCGCGGCCCTGATCAACTCGGTCGACGAGGAGGCGGTGACCCCGGCGATGCGGTCGCGGGCCAAGGCGGTGAACTTCGGCGTGGTCTACGGCATGGGCGCGACGGCGCTGGCCCGCCAGGAGGGCATGCCCCGGCGCGAGGCGCAGGCCTTCATCGACCGCTATTTCCAGACCTATCCGCGGGTGAAGGAATTCATCGAGAGGATGGTGGCCGAGGCGCGCGCCGAGGGCGAGGTCCGCACCATGCTCGGCCGCCGCCGGCCCCTGCCGGACATCCATTCGGGCAACGGGCGGCTGCGCAGCAACGCGGAGCGGATGGCGGTCAACACGCCGATCCAGGGCACCGCGGCCGACATCGCGAAGCTGGCGATGATCGCCGTCGACGCCGAACTGCGGCGGCGGGGCCTGAAGACCCTGATCCTGTTGCAGGTGCACGACGAACTGCTGCTCGAAGCCCCTCCGGAGGAACTGGCCGAGGTCGAATCGCTCGTCCGCGAGGGGATGGAGGGCGCCGTCGAGCTTTCGGTGCCGCTGACGGTCGATGTCCACACCGGCGCCGACTGGGCCGCGGCGCACGGCTAGGAGGCGGGATGAGGACCTGGGTCGTGACCGGGCCGATCGGCGCGGGAAAATCGCTGGCCACGCGTCTGCTGGCCGAACGCGGCGCCGAGGTGATCGACGCCGACGCCGTGGGCCACGCCGTGCTCGACGAGCCCGACGTGCGCGACGCCCTGGTGGCGGCCTTCGGGCCCGGCGTCGCTCCCGGCGGCCGGATCGACCGGCCGGCGGTGGCCCGGATCGTGTTCGCCGACCCCGGGGCGCTGGCCCGCCTCAACGGCGCGACCCATCCGCGCCTGGTCCTTCGCCTGCGCGAACGCCTGGACGCCCTGGCGGCGGCCGAGACGCCCGGCCACCCGGTTCTTGCGGTCCTGGAGGCCGCCGTGTACTTTCAGCTTCCGCCGGTCGGGAGCATCGATCTGGTGATCGCGGTCGTCGCCGCCGAGCAGGTTCGCCTGGAGCGGCTGGTCGCGTCGGGCCGGATGCCCTCCGAGGCGGCGCGGTCCCGCATCGAAGCCCAGCGCTCCCTGCTGCCTCGATTCGACGAAGCCGACGAGATTCTGCACAACGATGACGACCGGGACGCGCTGGCGCGGCGGATCGACGATCTGCTGGCCCGGCATCCCGGCATCCTGCCACCGCCCGCGGGGCGGTCGGGGAGGCGGACATGAAGGAACAGCTCGAGGCCCTCGCGGCCCAGACCGAACGTCTCGACCAGCTGAAGGAGGGTCTTTGACTTTCCCCAGCTGAGCGCCGAGTACGCCGATCTCCAGAAGAAGCAGAACGATCCCGAATTCTGGTCCGACCGCGAGGCGGCCGAGACGGTGCTCAAGCGCGTCCGGACGCTCAAGATCTGGCTGGACCCGGTGACCGCGGCCGCCGAGCGGCTCGAGGAGCTGCATCTGCTCGCCGAACTGGCCGCCGAGGAATCCGATTCCGAGACGGCCGCCGAGGTGGCCGCGGGCGTCGAATCGGTGCGCGCCGATCTCGACCGGCTCGAGTCGCAGTTCCTGCTCAGCGGTCCCGACGACGCGCGCGGGGCGCTGCTGGAGATCCATCCCGGCGCCGGCGGCACCGAAAGCCAGGACTGGGCCGAGATGCTGCTGCGGATGTACGTGCGCTACCTCGAACGCCACGACATCAAGTACCGCACCCTCGACCTGCAGGGCGGGGACGAGGCCGGCATCAAGAGCGCGGCCCTGGAGATCCAGGGCGACTTCTCGTACGGCTATCTCAAGAGCGAATCGGGCGTGCACCGGCTGGTGCGGATCTCGCCCTTCGACGCCCAGAGCCGCCGCCACACCTCCTTCGCCTCGGTCTTCGTCTACCCGTTGATCGAGAACGACGTCGAGGTCGAGATCAACGAGGCCGACCTGCGCGTCGACACCTACCGCGCCAGCGGCGCCGGCGGCCAGCACGTGAACAAGACCGATTCGGCCGTCCGGATCACCCACGAGCCCACCGGCATCGTGGTGCAGTGCCAGTCGGAGCGTTCGCAGCACCGCAACCGCGAGAGCGCGATGACGATGCTGCGCGCGCGGCTCTACATCCGCCTGCTCGAGGAGGAGCGCAAGAAGCGCGACGCGATCGAGAAGGAGAAGATGGAGATCGCCTGGGGCAGCCAGATCCGTTCCTACGTCCTTCATCCGTACACCAAGGTGAAGGATCATCGCACCGAACACGAAACCGGCAACTCGAGCGCCGTGCTGGACGGCGATCTCGACGCCTTCATCGACGCCTATCTGCGCCTGACCAGTCGCGTGACCGAATCCTGAGCCGGCTTCCGCGATCCGCGGTCCGGGCCCAGCCGAGGAGAGACCAAGTGTCCGAAAAGGGAAAGCAGAAGCAGCGCCACCGCCTGATCGAGGGCCGGCTGGCCAAGCTCGAAGAGATCGCCGGGCAGGTCGAGGCCTATCCGCATCGCTACGACCGGACCCACGGCAGCGACGAGCTGCGCGCCCGCGCCGAGGAACTGATCGCCTCGGGCGAGGAGGTCCGCGTCGCCGGCCGCATCATGACCAAGCGCAAGGCCGGCCGCACGATGTTCATCCCGCTCTACGACGGGGACGGGAAGATCCAGATCTACTTCAAGCGGGACGACCTGGGCGACGAGCGCTTCGGCTTCGCCAAGCGTCTGCTCGACGTAGGCGACATCATCGGGGTGGCCGGGCCGCTGTTCCGCACCAAGACCGGCGAGCTGACCGTCGAGGTGCGCGACTTCACGCTGCTGACCAAGTCCCTGCGCCCGCTGCCGGAGAAGTATCACGACATGAGCCTCGAGCTGCGCTGCCGCAAGCGCTATCTCGACCTGGCCATGAATCTCGACACCCGCGAGCGTTTCCGGCGCCGTTCGGGGATCCTCGACGACGTGCGCCGCTTCCTGGTCGACGAGGGCTTCCTGGAGGTCGAGACGCCCGTGCTGCAGCCGCTCTACGGCGGCGCCACGGCCCGTCCCTTCAAGACCCATCACAACGCGCTGGACCAGACGCTCTACCTGCGCATCGCCGACGAGCTGTACCTCAAGCGGCTGGTGGTCGGCGGCCTGGAGAAGGTCTTCGAGTTCTGCAAGGACTTCCGCAACGAGGGCATGGACCGGACCCACAACCCCGAGTTCACCATGGTCGAGGCCTACGCGGCCTACTGGGACTACAACGACATGATGGACCTCTTCGAGCGGATGATCCTGCGCCTGGTCGACCGCTTCGGCGAGGACGGCAAGATCGTCTACCAGGGGACCGAGATCGATTTCTCGCAGGGCTTCCGCCGCCTGCCCTTCCTCGAGGGCCTGCGCGAGAAGACGGGCGTGGATTTCCGCGGGATGGAGCGCGATGCGGTCGCCGCCGAGGCCGAGCGTCTCGGGGTGCCGGTCGAGAAGGGGATGGGCGCCGACAAGATCCTCGACGCCCTGTTCGGCGAACTGGTCGAGCCCGACCTGATCCAGCCCGTGTTCGTGACCGATCATCCGCGCGAGCTGTCGCCGCTGGCCAAGTGGCACCGCAGCGAAGAGGGGCTGGTCGAGCGCTTCGAGGCCTTCATCGCCGGCTTCGAGGTCTGCAACTCCTTCTCCGAGCTGAACGATTCCCAGGAGCAGCGCCGCCGCTTCGAGGCCCAGATGGACCTGCGCGCCAAGGGCGACCAGGAAGCCCAGATGATGGACGAGGACTACATCGAGGCCCTGGAGGTCGGCATGCCGCCGACCGGCGGCATCGGCATCGGCCTCGACCGGCTGGTGATGCTGATGACCGACAGCAGCTCCATCCGCGACGTCCTGCTGTTCCCGGCCATGCGTCCCGACGAGCGCGGCGACGGGGGAGACGGCGCGGGCGAGGAGGACAGTTGAGGTTCATCTCCCACATCGCGCTGCGGTACCTGAAGAGCCGCCGCCGTTCGCGGTTTCTGAACCGGGCGGCGGTCATCGCGGTGATCGGCATCACCCTCGGCGTCGCGGTGCTCGATCTGACGCTGGCCATCTCCAACGGTTTCCAGGCCGAGCTGCGGCGCACCTTCGTCGAGAACATGCCGATGGTGACCGTCCTGACCAGCCGTCCCGAGGGCTTCACCGACCTGGGCGGGACCATCGACAGGATCGGCGCGGTCGAAGGCGTGACCGGCGTGGCGCCCTTCGTGCGCCAGGAGGTGATCGTCTCGTCGCCGGGCGTCTCGGGCATCCCGCGCCACCAGGCCGGGGTGGTCTGGGGCGTCGATCCCGACCTGCAGGAGACCGTGACCCCGTTGGCCGAAATGCTGTTCCCGCGGGCGTCGTCGCTGCGGGCGCTGCGCGGGGAGGGCGCGCCGGGGATCGTGCTGGGCGTCGAGATGGCGGCCGGACTCTACGCGGCCCTGGGCGACACCCTGGTGATGACCGCGCCGAGCGGCGACCTCTCGGACCTGTCCGGGGTCAAGGCCGACAGCCGCCGCTACGTGCTGCGCGGACTGCTCGACTCGGGCCTCTACGAATTCGACAGCCGCTTCGTCTACATGCCGCTGGACGAGGCCCGCGATTTCTTCGGCTACGCCGAGAACGGGGCGCTGGGCATCGGGGTCAAGGTGGCCGACATGCTGCGGGCGCCGGAGGTGGCCGAAAGGATCGAGTCGGCCCTCGGGCGCTTCCATTTCCACTGCAACGACTGGATCGAGCTGAACGCCAACCTCTTCCAGTGGGTGCGCCTGGAGAAGGTCGTGATGTTCCTGCTGCTGGGCCTGATCTTCGTGGTCGCCGCCTTCAACATCGTCGGCATCCTGACGATGATGGTCGGCGAACGCAGCCGCGAGATCGGCATCATGCTCTCGATGGGGGCGAGGCAGCGCCAGATCCAGGGGATCTTCATGCTCGACGGCCTGCTGGTCGGAGGGGCGGGCGTGCTGCTGGGCACCGTGCTCGGCTGGCTCGGCACCGTCTACCTCGAACGCGTCGGCATCGGCCTGCCGGGCGACGTCTACTTCGTGGACCACGTGCCGGTGCTTCCCGAGACGGCCGATTTCCTGATCGTCGCGGCGGCGGCGCTGGCGGTGACCCTGCTGGCGACCCTGCTGCCGAGCCGCGAGGCCGCCCGCATGAAGCCGATGGAGATCATCCGCTACACCTAGGCCGGACCGCGTCCGGGAGGACCGATGACCAAGCTGCTGGCAGCCCGCGGATTGACCAAGATCTTCACGCCCGCCCACGGCGAGGTGACCGTGCTGCGCGCCTGCGATTTCGATCTCGATGCCGGCGAGGCCGTCTCGGTGATCGGGCCCAGCGGCGCCGGCAAGAGCACGCTGCTGAACATGATCAGCTGCCTCGATGCGCCCTCGGCGGGCGAGGTGCTCTACGAAGGGACGCCGATCCAGGACCTGTCGGCCGACCGGCTGGCCTCGTGGCGCCGCGATCATCTGGGCTTCGTCTTCCAGTTCCATTTCCTGCTGCCCGACTTCTCGGCCCTGGAGAACCTGCTGATCCCCCTGCGCATGCACGGGCCGCTCGACGCCGCCGCCGAGGACCGGGCCCGTGGCCTGCTCGAGCGGTTGGGGATGGCCGACCGGGCGAGCCACCTGCCGGGCGAGCTCTCCGGCGGCGAGCAGCAGCGCGTGGCGGTGGCCCGCGCCTTCATGAACACGCCGCGGATCGTGATGGCCGACGAGCCCTTCGGCAACCTCGACCGCGAAAAGAGCCGCCGGCTGACCGACCTGCTCTTCGAACTGCGCGACGAGACCAGCTGCTCGCTGGTCATCGTCACCCACGACATGGAACTGGCGCGCCGGGCCGACCGGGTCCTCGAGATCCGCGACGCCGGCATCCGCGCCGTCGAACCCGGGGAAATCCGATGATCTGCCAGGTCTGCGGAACGGAGGTCGCGGTGGCCCACGTCGTCGAGACCGACGCCGCCTCGCTGAAGGAACGCTGGTACTGCGCCCATTGCGCCGCCGAACGCGGGATCCGTACCGATTCCGGCGGCAGCGAGATCCCCGACGGCTTCGTCGGCCCGCCGCTCGATCTGCTCGCCGAGACCGAACGCCTGCTGCATTCCGGCGTCGTGAAGGATCCGCCCTGTCCGGCCTGCGGCCGGACCGTCGCGGTGGCGCTGCGGACCGGGCTGCTCGGTTGTCCGCTCTGCTACGAGGTCTTCCGCGAATGGGTCCATCCCCTGTTGCGGCGCCATCACGGCCGAACCGGGCACGCCGGGCGCATCCCCACGATCCTGGGCCCGAACGCATCGCATCGCCGCGAGATAGCCCGTCTGGCGTCCCTGCTCGACGACGCCGTGGCCCGCGAGGCCTACGAACAGGCCGCCGCCCATCGCGACGAGATCCGCCGGCTGCAGCGCGAGATCGACGAACTCGGGGCCGCAGGCGGAGCCGAGCGGGTCGGGCGCGTCGAAGAGGCCGGGGACTCAGGCGGCGTGACCGGTTCCGGCGGCGAAGATCGCGGCGGGGAGGACTGAGCGATGGCTTTCGACGACATCCTGCTGAAAGAGGCCGCCTGGCTCGACGGTTCGGGCCCGATGTCCGATATCGCGATCGCCACGCGGGCATCGCTTTCGCGCAACCTGAGGGGGCATCGCTTCGTCGGCGCGGCGACGATCGAGGAGCTGGCGGCGGTGCGCAGGGAGATCGGATCCGCGGTCATGGCCTCGGCGCGATGGGTCGGCGGTTCCGAGGTCGAACTGGGCGGCTGCCCGCATCCCCGGCGGCGCTGGCTGGTCGAGGCCCTGCTCTGCGATCCCGAGCTGCTGCGCGAGACCGGTGAAAGGGCGCTGGCGGCGTCGGCCGATCTGGGGCTGGTCGCGGTGATCAACCAGGAGGATCACCTGCGGCTCGACGCCATGCGTTCCGGCCTGGATCCATCCGGGGCCGCCGAGACGGTGCTGGCCGTCGAGCGCGAGCTCGAGGCCGGCCTGCAGTTCGTCTATTCCGAGGAATTCGGGTTCCTGACCGCCTGCCCGGCCGACGTGGGCACGGCCCTGCGCCTGTCGGTCCTGCTGCATCTGCCCGCCCTGGCCCAGGGCGGCGACATCAATCGGATCATGGGATCGCTGGCCCAGCTGCGTTATTCGTCCCGGCCCCTGGTCCAGGGCGCCGACGGAGTGGCCGGCGACCTCTACCAGATCTCCAGCCGGATCACCCTGGGACGCGGCGAGCAGGATCTGGTCTCCGATTTCGCCCACCACATGGGGCGCATCGTCCGTTACGAGAAGCTGGCGCGCGAATCCCTGCGCGAGGCCCGCGGCGTGCGGATCGCGGACATGGCCGGCAGGGCGCGCGGCATCCTCGGCGGCAGTTGGCTGATCGGTCTCGACGAGGCCCTCGAAATGGTCGGTCGCGTCCGCCTGGGAGTGGCGATGGAGATGTTGCCCGACATCCCCGCGGCGACCCTGAACCGGATCCTGGCGAAGATCCGGCCCGCCCACCTGCGTGTCGCCGCCGGCAGGGATCTGGCCGCGGGCGAGGAAGACCGGTTGCGGGCCGATCTGCTGCGCGGCCTGCTGCCTTGACGCTGGGTTCTCAAGTTTCCCCTCCGGATGGCGATCATCAGATGAGGCGCGACCGGCGCCGGACGCGGACGCGAGCCACAGGGTGGTGGTTCGCCCGCGGAGGGTGCGTTATATTGTCCCGCGAGCGACGGACCGTTTCCGATCCGCCACGGGGCCACCGATCCATGGAGGCAGTGATCGAATGAACGACCGCTTTACCCAGAGGGTGCGCAAGGTTCTTTTCCTGGCTCGCGAAGAGGCGGGCCGGATGCAGCACGACTATATCGGCACCGAGCACCTGCTGCTCGGCATCATCCGCGAGGGCGAGGGCATCGCGGCCAAGGTGCTGCAGAGGCTCGGCATAGACTTCGACCAGATCCACCAGGCCATCGAGGATCTCGTCACGCCGCAGAGCGGCACGATCACCATCGGCGAGATCCCCTTCACTCCGCGCGCCAAGCGCGTGCTCGAGCTGTCGATCGACGAGGCCCGCGTCCACAACCACAACTACGTCGGCACCGAGCACCTGCTGCTGGCCCTGATCAAGGAGGGCGAGGGCGTCGCCTCGCGCGTGCTGGCCGAACTCGGGGCCGACCACGAGAAGGTCCGCCGCGAAGTGATGAAGATGCTGGGCACCTCCGGCCGCGGCCCGGCCCAGGAGAAGCAGAAGAAGCCGCAGGAGACCCCGGTGCTCGACCAGTTCGGCCGCGACCTGACCGAGATGGCCCGCGACGGGAAGCTCGATCCCACGATCGGGCGCAGCAAGGAGATCGAGCGGGTCATCCAGGTCCTGAGCCGGCGCAAGAAGAACAACCCGGTGCTGATCGGCGAGCCGGGCGTGGGCAAGACCGCCATCGCGGAGGGGCTGGCCCAGCACATCGTCGAGGGCAAGGTGCCCGGGCCGCTGCGCGAGAAGGACATCATCACCCTGGATCTGTCTGAACCGTTTGAAAATCATGTGGTTCACTA
>CAYLMM010000016.1:0-23896 GCA_964384825.1 uncultured Fibrobacteraceae bacterium | reverse complement strand
CTGGCCAGCGTCGTGGCGGGAACCAAGTACCGCGGCCAGTTCGAGGAGCGCCTCAAGCAGATCATGGCCGAGATCCGCGATTCCGAGGACATCATCCTGTTCATCGACGAGCTGCATACGATCGTCGGCGCCGGCGGGGCGGAGGGCGCTATCGACGCCTCGAACATGCTCAAGCCCGCCCTGGCCCGCGGCGAGATCCAGTGCATCGGCGCCACGACCCTCGACGAGTACCGCAAGTTCATCGAGAAGGACGGCGCCCTGGAGCGCCGCTTCCAGTCGATCATCGTCAACCCGCCGACCGAGGAGGAGACCGTCGAGATCCTCTTCGGCCTGCGCGACCGCTACGAGGCCCACCACCGGGCCGAGTTCACCGACGAGGCGATCCGATCCGCGGTCTGGCTCTCCAACCGTTACATCTCGGGCCGGGCGCTGCCGGACAAGGCCATCGACGTGATCGACGAGGCCGGCTCGCGGGCGCGGCTGTCGATGGCCGTGGTGCCGCCGGACCTGCGCGACATCGAGGGCGAGATCCAGGAGGTCGTCCGCGAGAAGGAGGCGGCGATCCAGGCCCAGGAATTCGAGAAGGCCGCCCGCTTCCGCGACGACGAGAAGGAGCTCAAGCGCCAGCTCTCGGAGATGAAGAAGAGCTGGAACGACGAGAAGGGCGACCGCACCGCGACGGTCGACACCAAGCTCGTCTGCCGCGTGATCGCGTCGATGACCGGCATCCCGGTGTCCGAGGTCGAGGAGGAGGAGACCCAGAAGCTGCTGCGGATGGAGGAGAAGCTGGGCGAGTGGATCATCGGCCAGGCCGATGCGATCACGGCCGTGTCCAAGGCCATCCGTCGCAACCGGGCCGGCCTGCGCGACCCTCGGCGCCCGATCGGTTCGTTCCTGTTCCTCGGCCCCACCGGCGTCGGCAAGACCGAGGTGGCCCGCCGGCTGGCGGAGTTCATGTTCGGCGATCAGAGCTCGCTGGTGCGGGTCGACATGTCGGAATACATGGAGAAGTTCTCGGTGTCGCGGCTGGTCGGGGCGCCTCCCGGCTACGTCGGCTACGACGAGGGCGGCATGCTGACCGAGAAGGTGCGGCGCAAGCCGTATTCGGTGATCCTGCTCGACGAGATCGAGAAGGCCCATCCCGACGTGTTCAACATCCTGCTGCAGGTGCTCGAGGACGGCCAGCTGACCGACAGCTTCGGCCACACGGTCGACTTCAAGAACACCGTGCTGATCATGACCTCGAACGTCGGCAGCCGCGACGCCAAGGCCAGCAAGCCGCTGGGCTTCGGCTCCGAGGACAAGGGCGTCTCCGCGGACCGGATCCGGTCGGTGGTGGACAAGGATCTCAAGCGCACCTTCAGCCCGGAATTCCTCAACCGCGTGGACGAGTTGATCTTCTTCCGGTCGCTCGATATCGACGACATGCGCCTGATCGTCGACATCATGCTGCGGGACGTGAACAAGCGCCTGCGGAACATGGCCATCGAGTTCGATTTCAGCGAAGACGCCAAGGCCTTCCTCTGCCGGGAGGGTTTCGACCCCGATCACGGGGCGCGGCCCCTGCGCCGGGCGATCCAGAAGTACGTCGAGGATCCGCTCAGCGAACAGCTTCTGCGCGGCGTCGTGACCAGCAACTGCCGGCTTTCGGTCGGGGTCGAGGGAAGCGCGCTGACCTTCGCCGCCATGCCCCTGGCCACGGAACCGGATGATTCCGGTGCCCTCGCCGGGGCGTCCGAAACCGAGGGATCACCGGCGGCGCCCGGCGAGAATCCCGCTTCCTGACTCCGGATCGAACGCGGGCGGGCGACGCTTCGGCGCCGCCCGCTCTTGCGTTCGGACGTTTCAGCCCCCAAATTGTGGAACCCGGCCCCGACCCGTTCGGTACAACGGGCCTAGGCCAAGGATCGCTCCCGTCGGATCGGGGGCGATCATGGCGTAAGAAGTTGCCACCGGCGCGGGGCGTCTGCTAGGATGCCTCGGTTTTGGGGCTTGTCGCTTTCTTCACGACCCAACTGGATCGCTGCATGATTATGCGAAAATTGCTCATGGCCGGGTTGATCGCCCTGTCCCTGGTGTCCGCCTGCCTCGGCGAGGCCCGGGCCGCCGGCGAAGAGATCTTCGCGATCGACGTCGTCGGCGTGCGCACGGTCGGCCCCCGCCAGGTATTGGCCTGGTCGGGTCTGGAGACCGGGCGCGAGGTCTCGAAGGACCAGGTCGCCGCCGCCATCCGTAAGCTCTTCGCCACCGGGAAGTTCTCCGACATCTACGTCTATCGCCGCATCGAGCCCGAGGGCGTGCGGTTGATCGTCAATCTGCAGGAGTTCCCCCGCATCCGGCAGATACGGTTCCGCGACAACGAGAAGGTGAAGGACGACAAGCTGGCCGAGGCCTACGCGCCCACGGTGGGCGAGTTCGCCAATCCCGCCGTCCTGAACCGCGAGCTGGCCGCCCTGAAGGAGCTCTACTACGAGAAGGGCTACTACAACGTCGACGCGGACCTCGACTCCTCGGTCGTCGACGGCAACAACCTCGAGACCGTCGTGGTCACCATGCACGAGGGCGACAAGGTCAAGGCCCGCACCATCGACTTCGAGGGCAACGAGAACTTCTCGGCCAAGAAGCTGCGCAAGGTGATGAAGCAGAGCACCGGCGGTTTCCTCAAGAGCGCCACCTTCAAGAAGAACCAGTTCGAGGAGGACCAGGAGCGGATCATCGCGTTCTACCGCGACAACGGTTATCTCGACGCCGCGATCACCTCGGTCGACCAGGAGTTCGTCGAGCAGCGCAAGAAGATCGACCTGACCCTCCATGTCGAGGAGGGCCAGCTTTACAAGGTCGGCGACATCAACTGGCGCGAGAACACGGTCTACGACGACGCGACGGTCGCCGATCTGATCCTGCTGGAGAAGGGCGACATCTTCCGCGAGTCCGACTACCAGGCCACGCTCGAGACCCTGCATTCGCTCTACTGGGACACCGGATACATCTACATCACCATCGAGCCCGTGCGCGAGATCCGCGACGACGTGGTGAACGTCACCTTCCGCTTCATCGAGGGCGAGCCGGCGCGCATCCGCGACATCGCGATCCGCAACAACGTCAAGACCTTCGACAACGTGCTGCTGCGCGAGATGCGGATCTTCCCGGGCGACGTCTTCAGCAACAGCCGGGTCTCGCTGTCGCAGCGCAACATGTTCCAGCTCGGCTTCTTCGAGGACGTGCAGGTCGATTTCCAGCCCGCCGAAGAGGGCGACATCGACCTGATCTACGAGGTGAAGGAGAAGCAGACCGGGCAGTTCTCCTTCGGCATGGCGTACAGCGCCCAGACCTCGGCCTCGGGCTTCATCCAGGTCGCCGAGACCAACTTCATGGGCCGCGGCCAGAACATCGGCATCGCCTGGCAGTTCGGATCGCGGCAGCGCTACGTCGACCTGAACTTCACAGAGCCCTGGTTCCGCGGAACCCCGACGCTGGTGGGGGCGAACCTCTTCGACCGCTACACCTACAACTACGACGACTTCTACGAGAGCCGGGTCAAGGGCGCCGCGCTGCGCATCGGGCGCCGCATTCCGGGAACCCTGTACAGCCGGGCGGCGGTCCGCTACGAGTACTCGCAGACCAAGCTCTCGGACTTCAGCTCCGACTACGTGAACTACCTCGACAATCTCGAGGAGCTGCTCGGCACCTCGGAGCTGCCCTGGGAGCGCCTCGACCAGGTCGACTGGCCGCGCCGCAAGAGCGCTTTGACCTTCTCGCTGAGCCGCAACTCGACCGACAACCCGTTCTTCCCCTCGTCGGGCTCGCGCAGCAGCTACAGCGTCGAGCTCGCGGGCGGTTTCCTGGGCGCGGACGTCGACTTCCAGAAGCATCTGCTTTCGCATTCGATCTACCACCGCCTGCCGGCCGGTTTCGCCCTGCATCTGCGCACCAGCATGGGGCTGATCCACGGGCTCGAAGGCGCCGACGACGTGCCCGACTACGAGAAGTTCCGTCTCGGCGGCAATCGCTCCTACGGGCTGCGCGGGTACAGCGACCTGGAGGTCGTGCCCCGCGGCAATCCCGGCTTCATCGGAGGCCGGTTCTACACAATCATGAGTACGGAAGTCCTCTATCCCTTGACGAAGGCCGTCCAATTGCTAGGTTTCCTGGATCAGGGAGACACCTGGAACAGCTTCGGCGAGGCGGATTTCGCGAACCTGCGCAAGGGCGCCGGGTTCGGAGTCAGGGTCGAGGTTCCCATGATGGGCACCATCGGCTTCGACTACGGCTATGGTTTCGATCGCATCAACGGCTCCGGCTGGGAGCCGCATTTCAATTTTGGAACGTTCTTCTAGGTCGATCCGAAGGATCCAAGGAGAGGTCATGAACACCATGTTGAACAAGGGACTGTCGGCTATCCTCGTCCTCGTCGCCGCGGTTCTGGCCATGTCGGCCTTCGCGCCCGCGGCCGTCGCGGCCGACCAGGGCATGCCCTTCGGCGTCATCGATTCGGAGCGTATCGTCAACGAATACGGTGCGGCCAAGGACGCCCAGGAGCAGTACCAGCAGTTCCTGAACAGCCTCGAGAAGGACATCAAGGATCGCCAGCAGGACTTTCAGCGGATGGTCGAGGAGTTCGAGAGCCAGAAGCTGCTGCTGGGCGAGGACGCCCTGGCGGCGCGTTACGGCGAGCTCGAGAACATGCGCAACGAGCTGTTCGAGTACAGCAAGTCCGCCGATTCCAAGGCCGAGGCCGAGTACAAGGCCAAGATCCAGCCGATCGTCGATCAGGTGAAGACCATCACCGAGCGCATCGGCAAGGAGGAGGGATGGGGGATCATCATCGATTCCGCAGCCCTGACGACGATCTACGTGGACGACGCCGTCGATCTGACCGACAAGGTCCTGAGCGCCCTGGTCAGCGGCGGCGAGTAGCCCCGCCGGGGTATGTTTCTGTTGACATCAACAGCCCCCGCCCGCAAATTCGGGGGGCTGTTTAGAGGATAACAACCTAGGCCCCTCCTTGTCCTGCGGGATGGCGACGGGGGCCTTGCTTAATGGTGGTGGCATGTCCGTCAATGCGTTACGGTTGAGTGAATTGGCGGCCTTGGTGGGCATCGGGTGGGAGGGGGGCGACGATCCCCTGATCCACGGAGCGGCCGGTTTCGCCGATGCGGGGCCGGGCCAGATCACCTACGTCGATGATCACAAGCTCGAGGCCAGGGCCGGCGAGACCGGAGCCTCGGCCGTGGTGCTGCGTCCCGGTGTGGAGTGCCCGTTGCCGGCGATCCGCACCGAACAGCCGCGGCTGGTCTTCGCCCGGCTGCTGGGCCGCTTCGCCGTTCCGGCGTCGCGCGTGGTCCCGGACGGGATCCATCCCGCCGCGGTGATCGACCCGACGGCCGAACTCGGCGAGGGCGTGGCCGTCGGACCGGGCGTCGTGATCGGCGCCGGAGTCGTGATCGGGGCGGGGACCCGGATCGGGGCCCAGACGGTCGTCGAACCCGACGTCGTGCTGGGAAGCGACTGCCTGCTCTACGCGCGGGTGACCGTGCGCGAGCGCACCCGGGTCGGCGACCGCGTGATCCTGCATCCCGGCTGCGTGATCGGCAGCGACGGTTTCGGATACGTTCCCGGGCCCGAGGGCCTGGTCAAGATCCCCCAGATCGGGATCGTGGTCCTGGAAGACGACGTCGAGATCGGCGCCAACGCCTGCGTCGACCGCGCCAATACCGGCGAGACACGGATCAAGGCCGGAACGAAGATCGACAACCTGGTCCAGATCGGCCACAACGTGGTCGTGGGCCGCCATTGCGCCCTTTCGGCGCAGACCGGAATTTCCGGCAGCTGCGTCATCGGAGACCAGGTGACCATGGGCGGCCAGGTGGGCTGCGCGGATCATCTGACCGTGGGCGACGGCGTCAAGGTGGGCGCCAAGTCGGGCCTGTCGCGGGACGTGGCCGCCGGTCAGACGGTCTTCGGCATACCGGCCGTGGATTTCAAACGCGCATTCCGGCTGGTGGCTCTCAGCCACCGGCTGCCCGAGTTCGCCAAGCGCCTCGACAAGCTCGAGGCGGCCCTGGAGGCGAACCGGGCCGAGGAGGAGAGGTAGAGGTGCTGATTCTGCAGCGGACCGTGGCGAAAAAGGTCGAGATGACGGGCGTGGGGCTGCACACCGGAGCCGAGGTGACCGTCGCCTTCAGGCCCGCCCCCCTGAATACCGGCATCGTCTTCACCGTGCCCGGTCCCGAAGGCGCGGTCGAGATCCCGGCCGTGGTCGAGAATGTTCCGTCCGATCACTCGGGCGCCCGCAACACCACCCTCGCCAAGGACGGGGTCGAGGTCAGCACGGTCGAACACGTGCTGTCGGCTCTGACCGGCGTGGGCGTGACCAACTGCTACGTCGATCTCTCGGCCAACGAGCCTCCCGAGCCCGCCGACGGTTCGGTCCAGGCCTACGTCGAACTGCTCGACGAGGCGGGGGTCGAGGTCCAGGGCATGCCGGCTCCCTACTACAAGGTGAGCACGCCGATCTCGTTGAGCTTCGGCGACGTGCAGCTGACCGTCGAACCGGCCGACGAGTTCCTGGTGACCTTCGAGATCGCCTACGACGAGCCCGCGATCGGGACGCAGCGGGCCACCTTCGCCGTCCGGCCCGAAGTCTACCGCAAGGAGATCGCGTCGGCGCGCACCTTCGCGCTGCGCGCCGATGTCGAGAAGCTGCGCGAACAGGGCCTGGTCCGGGGCGGCACCCTGGACAACGCGCTGGTCTTCGACAACGGCGAGGTGCTGAGCACCGAGGGGCTGCGTTTCCCCGACGAATGCGTCCGCCACAAGATCCTCGACCTGATCGGCGATCTCAGCCTGCTGGGCATGTCCATCCAGGGGCACGTCACCGCGCGCTACTCCGGCCACGACTGCAACGTGGCCCTGGTCCGCGATCTGGCCAAGCGCGAGCGCCGGTCCAATCCGATCTACCCGCCGCGCAATCCGGAGCATTGGGACATCGGCTCGATCATGGAGTTGATGCCGCACCGCTATCCCTTCCTGCTGGTGGACCGCATCGTGGAATTCGAGAGCGGCAAGCGGGTGGTCGGCATCAAGAACGTCTCGTTCAACGAGCCCTTCTTCCAGGGGCATTTCCCCGAGTATCCCATCATGCCGGCGGTGCTGCTGACCGAGGCGATGGCCCAGGTCGGCGGCGTCCTGCTGCTGAGCAGCGTCGGGACGCCCGGCAAGAATCTGGTCTACTTCACCGGGATCGACAACGCCCGGTTCCGCAAGCCGGTCGTTCCCGGCGATCAGGTGCGCTTCGAATTGGAATTGCTCAAGCTGCGCGGCCCCGTCTGCAAGATGCACGGCGCGGCTTACGTTGACGGGGACAAGGTCGCCGAGGCCGACCTGATGTCCTCCGTGGTGGACCGCTGACTTCGGTCCAAGCGAGGAAGGAAAACTGTGGGTTCTCCCAATATCACGACGGCTTCCGGGCCGCGCCCCCTGCGTCAGCCCGAGATTCATCCCTCGGCTGTCGTGCATCCGGACGCGCGCATCGGGCACAACGTCACCGTGGGACCTTTCGCCGTGATCGGCGCCGACGTCGAGATCGGCCCCGACTGCGTGATCGGCTCCTCGGTCCTGATCGACGGCCATACGGTCATCGGCCGCAACAACCGGATCTTCCACGGGGCGGTCATCGGAACCGCGCCGCAGGATCTGAAGTTCGGCGACGAGATGACCTACGTCGAGATCGGCGACGACAACGTGATCCGCGAATACGTGACCGTCCATCTCGCGACCGGCGAAGGCGACAAGACGCGCATCGGCAACGGCAACATGCTGATGGCCTACGTCCACGTGGCCCACAACTGCCATATCCAGGACCACTGCATCCTGGCCAACGCCGTGAACCTGGCCGGCCACGTCGAGGTCGAGCATTGGGCGATCGTCGGCGGGATGACGCCCGTGCACCAGTTCGTGCGCATCGGCCAGCATTCCTTCGTCGGCGGGGGCAGCCGCCTGCCCCAGGACGTGCCGCCGTTCATCCGCGTCGCGGGCAATCCGGTCGAGGTGGCCGGCGTCAACAGCGTCGGCCTGAAGCGCCGCGGCTTCGACGAGGTCTCGCTGCGCAACCTGAAGCAGGCCTACCGGCTGCTGTACCGGTCGGGCCTGAACGTCAGCCAGGCCCTCGACCGCATCGCGTCCGACTGTCGGCTGGACACCCACATCGAGAACCTGATGGCCTTCATCAGGCGTTCGGAGCGCGGCATCGTCCGCTGATCGACGGTCCCGGATCTCGAAGGACGGCGGGGCCGAACGGTCCCGCCGTCGGTGCGAAGGAGACTTTCTTGTCCGTCGACATCACGTCCGGATCCGCCCATGTCTTCCTTTCGTGCGGAGAGGCGAGCGGCGACCGCTACGGCGCGGCCCTGGTCGCGGCCCTGCGCCGGATCAACCCCCGGCTGCGGTTCTCCGCCCTGGGCGGGGCCGCGCTGGCCGAGGCCGGCGTCGAGATCATCCAGCCTTCCGAACCGATCGCGGTGATGGGCTTCGGCGAGATCCTGACGGCCCTGCCGAGGATCCTGGAGGCCAAGCGCCGGGTCGCCCGGCATCTCGCCGCGACCGCGCCGGATCTCTGCGTGACGGTCGATTTCCCCGGCTTCAACCTGGCTCTCGGTCGCGCCGCGCGATCCCGCGGCGTGCCGGTGTTCCATCTGATCGCGCCGCAGCTGTGGGCCTGGGGCGGCTGGCGCATCGGCAACCTGCGCCGCAGCGTGGACCGGGTCGGCGCGGTGCTGCCCTTCGAACGCGAGTTCTTCGCGGCCCGCGGGATAGATGTCGTTCATCTCGGGCATCCGCTGATGGAGGACTACCCCCGCGATGCTACGGTGCGCCTGCGGCGCCGGCGCGAGGAACGCCTCGCCGAGGTCGGCGCCCCGCTGACCGTCGGCCTGCTGCCGGGCAGCCGCCGCCAGGAGGTCTCCCGCCTGAAGCCGGTCTACGTCGCCGTGCTCGAGCGGCTGCGCGCCGGACTGGAACGGCCTTTGCGCACGATCGTCAGCGCCGCGCCGGGTCTCGACCGCGGCCTGCTCGCCCCGGCGACCGCAGCCGGCTTCGAGATCCGCGAGGATCGCCTGCCGGACCTGCTGCCGCAGCTGGATCTGGCGCTGGTCTGCAGCGGCACGGCTTCGCTGGAGACGGCCCTGGCCTACGTGCCCCACGCCCTGGTCTACCGGACGTCGGCCTTCAACTTCTTCCTCGGCCGCCGGCTGGTGAGGATCGACCGGATCGGTCTGGCCAACCTGGTGCTGGGGAAGGATGCGGTGCCCGAGTTCGTCCAGGAGGCGGCGACTCCCGAAGCCCTGGCCGATGATCTGTCGGGATGGCTGCGCGACGGCCGTCGCCGGGCGGTCTTCGACGACCGGATCGACCGGCTGCGGACCATGCTGGGCGAGGGCGGCTTCTGGGACCGGGCGGCGGCCGAAGTCGCCAGGTTCGCGGCCGGAAAGGCGGCGCGGCCGTGAGCGCGCTGCAACGCATCAAGCTGATCCTCGCACCCCTGCTCTACCGCGCCCTGGCGCCGCTTTTCCGCTTCGATCCCCGTTGCGCCGGTCCCCGCGCCGATCGGCCGGTCATCTACGCCTGCCTGCATCGCGACATCATCCCCGCTCTGCTGTACGTGCGATCGGCCCGCCCTTCGTTGATGGTCAGCGAGAGCGCCGACGGCGACATCCTGATCCGCACGCTGCGGCGCGAGGGCTTCACCTTCGTGCGGGGCTCGACCGGCGAGACCGGCGGCCGCGCCTTCCTGCGCCAGCTGGCCCTGTTGAAGCGGGGGATCAACGCCGGGATCGCCGTCGACGGGCCGCGCGGCCCCTTCGGCAACGTGCACGAGGGCGTGATCCAGATGTCGAAGAGATCCGGCGCGCCCATCGTGCCCCTGCGTTTCCGCACCGGGCCGAAGGCGTCGCTGGCGACCTGGGACCGCACCATCGTGCCTCTGCCGCTGACACGGACCCTGGTCGAGGAGGGCGAACCGTTGCGCGTGCCCGCCGAAGCCACGCCGGCCGAGACCGCCGTCTGGCGCGATCGGCTTTCGGTCGCCCTGAACGGTCCCGACGGCCCCCGCTCGCTGGTGTGGGACCGCCGTTCCGGTCTGGCCCGGCGCGTTCTGGGGGCCTGGCGCCGCTGGGAGAAGGCCCGTTCGGCGTGGCTCGATGCCGCCGCGGCCGTGACCGCCCCCTTCGTACGCGGCGCGCTGGGCCGCCGCCTGCGTTCGCGCGATGTCCCCGGCGATTCCCCCTTCGTGGTCTCGGTCGGCAACCTGGCCGTCGGCGGCACCGGCAAGACCCCGGTGACGATCGATCTGGCCGCCGGCCTGGCCGAGCGCGGACTGCGCGGCGCCGTCGTGACGCGCGGCTACGGTTCGATGGGCGGGGCGGTGGTCGTCGATCCCGGCGACGAGCGTTGCGGCGACGAGGCGCGCCTGATGGCCGCGCGATTGCCCGAGTGGATGGTGGTGCAGGCCCCGCGGCGCCGCGCGGGGATCGATCTGGCCCTGTCCGCGCGGCCCGACCCGGACGTGATCATCCTCGAGGACGGTCACCAGACCGCGGAGGTCGGCCGCCACTGCGACATCCTGATCCTCGATCGCTGGCGGGACGATGGGGGCGTGACGAAGCCGGAAACGGGGCGCCTGATTCCCTGGGGGCCCTACCGCGAGGAGGCCTCCGGCGCCGAGCGGGCCCGGATCTGGCTGCTGGCCGGAGCCGGGGATCCGCCCGCGGCGCCGCCGGGCCGCGTCGTGCGGGGGTTCGTCCGCGAGACGTCGTTGCCGGCCGGCGCCGCGCTTCCGGACGCCGCCGCCTACGGCGTGATCTCGGGCATCGCCCGCCCGGAAGGTTTCGAGGCCGATTGCGCCCGTCTGGCCGGACGCGCCCCGGTGCTGGCGGTCAGGGCCGACGACCACGCCCGCTACGATGCGCCCTTCGTCCGCGCCTGCCTCGCCCGCGGCCGTCGGCACGGCGTCGAGGCCTGGTTGACCACGGCCAAGGATTGGGTCAAGTTGCGCCCCTTGTGGCCCCGCGACATCCACCTCGGGGTCGTCGAACTCACGTTGCGCTGGACAGGCGGCGGCGCCCTGTCCGATCTTGTGCGCGAGATCCTCGACGGGCGCGTCGCCCGCCGGGACCAGGAAAGGGATGGCGAAGGAAAATGCTGACGTCGGATCCGGTCCACAGCCGGTGCCTGGTGATCGGGACGGGTATCGCCGGACTGCAGTTCGCCCTGCTGGCGGCGCGTCACGGCACGGTCCGGGTGGCCACCAAGAAGGAATCCAAGGAAAGCAACACGAACTACGCCCAGGGCGGCATCGCCGCGGTGCTCTCGCCCTTCGACGATTTCGACCTGCACGTCCAGGACACCATGACCGCCGGCGCGGGCCTCTGCCGCGAAGACGTGATCCGGGCGATGGTCGCCGCGGCCCCGGCCCTGATCGAGAGGCTGCAGGGCTACGGCGTGGACTTCTCGCGCGAGGCCGAGGGCGACGCCCTGTCGCTGGGCCGCGAGGGAGGCCATTCCCGCAACCGCATCGTCCACGCCGGCGACCTGACCGGCCGCGAGATCGAACGGCGACTGGTCGAAGCCTGCGCGGCCGATCCGGCGATCACCATCGACGAGAACCATCTGGGAGTCGATCTGATCCGGGGCCGCGATCTGGGCCGCGACATCGACGATCCGGACCGGGTTGTCGGCTGCTGGATCCTCGACAGCGACAGCGGCGAACTGCGGCCCTATCTGGCCGACATGGTGGTGTTGGCCACCGGCGGCTGCGGCAAGGTCTACGCCTACACCTCGAATCCCGACATCGCCACCGGCGACGGACTGGCGATGGCCTACCGCGCCGGCGCGACGCTGGCCAACCTGGAGTTCGTGCAGTTCCATCCGACCTGCCTCTACCATCCGGAGGCCAAGAGCTTCCTGATCTCCGAGGCGGTGCGCGGGGAGGGGGCGTATCTGATCAACGGACGCGGCGAGCGGTTCATGGAGCGCTACCATCCGCAGAAGGATCTCGCTCCGCGCGACGTGGTGGCCCGCAGCATCGACCAGGAGATGAAGCTGACCGGCGATCCGAGCGCGTTTCTCGATCTGCGCCATCTCGACCGGGCCCACGTGGAGAAGCGCTTCCCGAATCTCTGCGCGACCTGCGCCGGTTTCGGCATCGACATGGCGGGCGAACCGGTGCCTGTGGTGCCGGCGGCCCACTACATGTGCGGGGGTGTGCGGGTGGACATGGAGGGCCGCACCGACATCCCCGGGCTGCTGGCCGTCGGCGAGGTGGCCTGCAGCGGAGTGCACGGCGGCAACCGTCTGGCCAGCAATTCCCTGCTCGAGGCCCTGTTCTACGCCGATCACGCGGCCGCGGTCGTCGGCGCCGAGGATCCCTATTTCAACGAAAGCCGGCCGCCGGTCCCGCCGCTGCCCTATCCCTGCACCTCGCAGGAGAAGACCGGCCCCGAGGCCATGGTCCTCGAACACGACTGGGATGTCGTGCGCAAGGTGATGTGGGATTACGTGGGCATCGTGCGCACCAACGCGCGGCTGGACATCGCGCTGCGCCGGGTCCGCGCCATCCGTTCGACCGTCGAGCAGATCTACCGCACCTCGGTGCTGGAATCCGACCTGATCGAGCTGCGGAACATCGCCCTGATCGCCGAGATGATCGTGCTCTGCGCCCGCGAAAGGCGGGAGAGCCGCGGGCTGCACCATTCGCTCGATTATCCGGCCCTGGCCGAGGACGGGCCGCGCGATACCCTGATCGGGATCGGCACCGGCCTGCAGGCCCTCCGGCCGAATTCCAACCGGGGGGCCTAGCGGTGGCCGGCGGCGAATGGTTCGTTCCCGCTTTCGGCGCCCACTATCTCCATCTCTACAGCCACCGCGACGAGCAGGAGGCCGCCTCCTGCGTCGCGGCGTTGGAGCGGCTGCGTCCGTTGGGCGAGGGCCCGGTGCTGGATCTGGGCTGCGGGGCCGGGCGCCATCTGCCCTTCCTGGCGCGGCGCGGCGTCCGGGGGGCGGGGCTCGATCTGTCGGCGCCCCTGCTGCGCGAGGCCGCCCGCAACGGAGCCGCGGCGGCGGAGTATCCCCTGGTCCGCGGCGACATGCGGCGGCTGCCCCTGCGCGATGGAAGCTTTGCCGCGGTTCTCTCTCTTTTCACGGCATTCGGCTATTTCGGGCGTCTGGCGGCTCACGATGCTATCCTGCAGGAGATCGGGCGCGTGCTGCGTCCCGGCGGGGCCTGGTATCTGGATTATCTCGACTGCCTGAGGGTGCGCGAAGAGCTCGCCGGAGGCGGACCAGCGGTCCGCGAACGGGGGATCGGCCCGTGCCGGGCGCGGGAATCGCGCCGTCTCGACGCCGATCGTCTGAGGGTGCTGAAGGACGTCGAGATCACGCCTCTGCCCGGGCGGGTCGGCGAGGCCGCCGCGCTGGGCGTGCCCCCCGACGGATTGCGCTACACCGAGCAGGTGGCCCTGTTCGAGCCCGGCGAATTGGACGCGATGGCCCGCCGGCACGGTTTGAGGCGCCGGGCGGCCGCGGGGGGCTACGACGGATCCCCCCTGCGCCCGGGATCGTCGCAGCGCTGGATCCTGGTCTACGTCAAGCAGGACGCATAGTCCGTCCGATCCGAAAAGGGGGGAGACGCGCCATGACCACGGCCATCCGATCGTTGCCTCTTTCCGATCAAGCGGGATTTCCGGCGATCTTCGGCGCCTGGCTGCGCGGCGAGGGCGGCGATCTGATGCCGGCCGCAGCCGAGGCGTGGACCGGTTTCCTGACCGGATCCCCTTCCGGCGACGGCCCGCCCCCCATCTGGAACGATGACGGCTGGACCGGACCCTGGTGGGAAGATCTGTCCGCGGCGATGCCCGACGAGGCGTCCCGGGCGGCGGCCAGGGCGAATCTCGGGCGCCTGCGCCGGGGCGAGGCCGAGATCGTGATCACCGGCCAGCAGCCCGGTTTCCTGGGCGGCCCCCTCTATTCGATCTACAAGGCCGCGGCCGCGGTGGCCGCCGCTCGCATGCGGACCGAGGCCGGCCTGCCGACCGTGCCGGTCTACTGGTTCGGCGACGACGACGATGATCGCCGCGAGGCTTTCGGCGCGCGCATCTTCGACTTCCGCCGCGGCTGCTTCCTCAAGGCCCGGATGCCCGAAGGCGCCGCCGACCAGATGGTCGGGGCCGCTTCCTCGGCGCGATGGGCCCGCGGCGGGGCGGCCTGGCTGGCCGAGAACGCCGGCCGCGGGCCGCTGGCCGCCGATCTTTCGCGTCTCTGGACCGACGCCGTCGCCGGTGGGGTCCCCTGGGGTTGCCTGCAGCGCGCCGCCTTGTTGAGGATCTTCCGCGGCTCAGGCCTGCTGGCGGTCTCGGGAGACGACTCCCGGCTGCACGCGCGGGCGGCGTCCCTGTATCGCGAATATCTCGATCGCCGCGCGGAGATGGCCCGGGCCGCGTCGCAGCGGGGCCGGGAACTGGAAGCCGCGGGCTGGCACGCCCAGATTTCCGACGAATCGCTGGCCCGTCCCGTCCATCTGAAGAATGGCGGGCGGCGTCTGCGGCTCGGCGACGCCGATCTGGAAGATGCGGCTTCCCTGCCGCCGGAAAATCTGCGGCCGGGCGTAGTGCTGCGTTCGCTGGTGCAGGACCGCCTGTTCCGCCCCGCGGGGGTCGTGGTCGGACCGGGCGAACTGGCCTATCTCGAACAGCTGCGTCCGGTCCATGCGGCTCTCGGGCTGCCGCGGGCGCCCCTGTTGCCGCGACTTTTCGCCAGGTTGACCGTCGATCCGGAGCGCGACGCCGCGCTGGCCGATCTCGAGAGCGTCGATCCCGCCGCCGCGACCGAGGCCGTTTCGGTCGCCATGGGCAAGGCGCTGGCCGCGGCCTTGGCCGCCGAGGCCGGGATGCCGGGCGACGACGCCGTCGCCGAATCCCGCCGCCTGATCCGCGACTGGCGGCCCCGGTTGCGGGACGCCCTGATCCGCCGCCGCCGCGCCGAAAGGCGCAGCGCCCTGTTGGCGGCCGGGCCCTGGGAGGCGATCCCCGGCGGCAGGCAGGAACGGACGCTGGCGGCCGGCTGGGCCGCCGCCGTCTGGGGCGACGCCTGGGTCGACATGGTCCTGACGGCCGCATCCGCCCATTTCCGATCCGGAAACGACGCCGCCTGGGACGATCACCTGCTGACGGTCGCGCCGCCGGCCGGGATCATGGAGGCATCATGAACGACGCTCCGCATCACGCCGATCTGCTCTGCATCTGTCCGCATACCGACGACGCCGAGATCGCGCTGGGCGGGACCCTGCGCCTGCTGGCCGACCGGGGAAGAAGGGTCTGGGTCGTCGATCTGACCCGCGGCGAACTCGGTTCCAACGGCACGCCCGACGAGCGGTGGGCCGAGGCCGCCGAGGCCTCGCGCATCCTGGGTTTGGCCGGCCGGGCCCAGCTGGAACTGCCCGACGGTTTCCTGTCGGTCGGCGAGCCCGGGCAGGTGGCGTCGGTGACCGCGCTGATCCGCGCCCTGAAGCCGCGCTGGACGGTGTGGGCGCCCACGCCCCGGCGGCATCCCGATCATCTGGCCGTCGGGCCGCTGGTCGAGAAGGCCGCCTTCATGGCCCGGCTGGCCGCCTACGACTGCGCCATGCCGGCCATGCGGATCTGGGACGGGGGCGAGGCGGTTCCCGATCCCGCCGGAGGCTGGCTCTGCGAGGCCGTCTTCGGGGTCTGCCGGTTGGGCGAGAAGCCCGACGCGCTGTTCGACGTCAGCGATGTCTGGGAAGCCAAGGTCGCCGCCCTGGAATGCTACCGCAGCCAGTTCGCCTCCGGGCCCGGAAGGCGCGCCACCATGATCAACGACGCCGAATTCATGCAGGAGATCGAGCGCAGGGCGCGTTCCTGGGGATGGCGGGCCGGGGTGCGTCACGCCGAGGCCCTGCGCGGGAATGCGGCGCCCCTGCTGGGCGACCTGCCGCCGGAGGTGTGGACGTGAACCCGAATCCGAAGATCGGCATCACCTGCTACCCATCGCAGGGGGGCAGCGGCATCGTGGCCAGCGAGCTGGGCCTCAGCCTGGCCGCCGCCGGGTACGAGGTGCATTTCATCACCAGCGCCCTGCCGGTGCGGCTGCGCGAATACGCCGACAACGTCTTCTTCCACCAGGTCGACGTGGAGCATTATCCGGTCTTCACGCACGCGCCCTACACCCTGTCGCTGGCCACCAAGATGAGCGATGTCGCCCGTCATCACGACCTGGACATCCTGCACGTCCACTACGCCATCCCGCACGCGGCCAGCGCCTTTCTGGCCCGCGAGATGGTGGGCCGCGACCGGCTGAAGGTCGTCACCACGCTGCACGGCACCGACATCACCCTGGTGGGGCAGAAGCCCGGCTATTTCGCCATCACCCGGTTCATGATCGAGCAGAGCGACGCCACGACCGCCGTCAGCGCCTTCCTGCGCGACGAGACGAAGCGGATCTTCGGCGTCGAGAACCCGATCGAGGTGATCCCGAACTTCGTCGACTGCCGGCGCTTCCGTCCCCGCGCCGATCCCGCGCTGCGGGCCCGCTTCGCCGAGCCCGGCCAGAAGTTGATGCTGCACGCCTCGAACTTCCGCGAGGTGAAGAACGCGCCGATGGTGGTGGATGTCTTCGCCCGCGTGGCCGAGCGGACCGAGGCCCGCCTGCTGCTGCTGGGCGAGGGGCCGGAGCTGCCGCGGGTCGAGCAGCGCGCGGCCGAGCTCGGCGTCCTGGACCGGATCCTTTTCCTGGGCCAGGTCGAGGATCTGGAAAGGATGCTGCCGCTGGCCGACCTGGTCCTGCTGCCTTCGCGCCACGAATCGTTCGGGCTGGTGGCCCTGGAGGCGATGGCCTGCGGCACGCCGGTGATCGCCACCGACCGGGGAGGGACCGGCGAATTCATCGACCCGGGCGTCAACAGCTTCCTCTGCGATCCCTTCGACGCCGAGGCGATGACCGCCTGCGCCCTGCGGATCCTGGGCGACCCCGAGGCCCACGCCGCGATGGCCGAGGCCGCCCGGCGCGACGTGAACGCCCGTTTCGCCACCGCCGAGATCCGCGACCGCTACGCCTCGCTCTACCGCCGGGTGCTGGAAACCGGTCCTGCGCGCTGAACCGCAGCCGGAGCGCGGTTGGCTGTTGACAGGCGGGGCCCCGTCTTCCAATTATGGGGCGTGTCGATCTGCGTTTCACGCGGAGGAGCCGCATGCCGAATCGATCCCGCATTCTCGATCGCATCGAAGAGGTGGCCGACCGTCACGGCAGCTACCGCGTCGAGGCGTACGTCTTCGTCATGGAGGCTCTGCAGCGGGCCGCCGGGGCCCTTTCCACCCGGCGCCATCTGGCGGGCGGCGAGCTGCTGGACGCGATCCGCGAACTGGCCGCCGATCGTTTCGGCCCGATGGCCGGCGACGTCTTCGAGGCCTGGGGGGTGTGTTCCACCCTGGATTTCGGACATATCGTGTTCCAGCTCGTGGACGACGGATTGCTGCGCAAGACTCCGGACGACTCGCTCGCCGATTTCGCGGACCGTTTCGATTTCGACGAGGTTTTCGCCGAGAACTATTTCCACAACCAGGCCTGACGGATCGTCGCCTCGCCGCGGCGCGCCGGGGTCCGGAACGAGGGAACTTCCCCGGCCGGATTTCGTTGTATTCCGGTGGCCCGGGAGGTTCGATGGACGACAGCAGCCGCGGGTCGAAGGATTCCCTGACCCACCTCGACGCCCAGGGCCGGCCCACGATGGTCGATGTGGGCGACAAGACGCCCACCGACCGCCGCGCCGTCGCCAGCGGCGTGATCACCGTCGGGCCGCGGGCCTATCCGCTGCTGGCCGACGGCGATCTGCCGAAAGGCGACGCCCTGGTCACCGCACGGCTGGCCGCGATCCAGGGGGTCAAGCGCACCTGGGAGACGATCCCGCTCTGCCATCCGATCCCGCTGGACGGGGTCGAGGTTGAGTGGACGCTCGTTCCCGAGCGGTACGCGGTCGAGGTGACGGTGACCACCCGTTGCCACGCCCGGACGGGCATCGAGATGGAGGCGCTGCACGGAGCGGCCGTCTTCCTGCTGACGATCTACGACATGGCCAAGGCCGTGGAACGCGAAATGACCATCGGTCCGCTGAGGCTGGAGGCCAAGAGCGGGGGCCGCAGCGGCGATTACCGCCGCGGGGGCGACGACGCCGGGTCCGCGCCGCACAGAGGGAGCTGAGATGCTGCACGCCACGCCGCTGGCGGCCATGGGGCCGCAGGACCTGTTCGGACTTCTGCTCGATACGACCCTGCTGGGAAAGCTGATCCTGCTGACCCTCTTCGTGCTTTCGGTGCTTTCCTGGGCGGTGATGTTCGACAAGTCGCGCCTGCTGGCGTCGATCCGCCGCGGGCACCTCAAGTTCTGGGACCGCTGCGACCAATGGCTCGACGACGATCTCGACGCCGAGAGCATGGCCCGCTGGTGCGCCGATAACCCCCAGCTGCCGCTGGCCAACATGTGGACCGAGACCGCCGACGCCGACAGCGTCAGCCAGGTCCGCCGCGGCGCCGAACGCATCGCCTACGCCGAGGTCGAATCCCTCGAACGCTATCTGATCATCCTCTCGACCACCGTGACGATCGCCCCGTTCCTGGGCCTGATGGGGACGGTCTGGGGCATCATGCAGTCGTTCTGGGACATGGCCGCGATGCGCAGCGCCAACCTGACGGTCGTCGCGCCGGGCATCGCCGAGGCCCTGGTCACCACCATCGCCGGCCTGCTGGCCGCCATCCCCGCGGTCGTGTTCTACAACATGTTCGTGCGCAAGATCGACCTGGTCGGCAACGAGCTCGAACGGCTGCGCACGGTGATGGAACAGGAGATCGCCGAGGAGGCGGGCAACGGCCATCAGCGCCGCCGGCCGCCCCGCAGGCCCGAGATCCACGACAAGGAACGCATCAGATGAGTCGCAAGTCGGTCTATCGCAGCCTGTCGGAGATCAACATCACATCGCTGGTCGACGTGACGCTCTGCCTGCTGATCATCTTCATGCTGACCGCGCCGTACATCCAGGGCGGCATCGAGGTGAACCTGCCGGAGACCGAGACGCGCGAGGTCGTGGTCGAGGAGGGGCCGATCATCACCGTCACCAAGAACCGTCAGATCTTCTTCGCCGAGGATCCGGTCACGATGGCGCAGATGGAGGAGAGGCTCGCGACCTATCTGCCGGACCGTGAGACGATCCCGGTGTACGTGCGGGCCGATGAAGAGCTTCCCTACGGATTCGTCCTGAAGGTGATGGCCGCCGTCGAGAGGCTGGGTTTCCTGAACCTCAGCCTGGTGGCCGACCAGGAGATCGGCGAGACGGGTGCGCCGTGAGGCGATGGCTGCCGCATTCGCTGCTGATGCACGTGCTGCTGCTGGCGGGCATGATCTGGCTCGGATCCTATGTCGATCCGCCCCGGCGTCCGCCCCAGAGGGTGCTGCGCGTGCGGATCCGCGAACAGCCGCAGGAGCAGCCGCGTCCCGAACCCGAGCAGCCGCAGGTCGTCGAGCCCGAGCCCGAGCCCGAACCGCAGCCCCGGCAGCCCGAACGCGAAAAGCCGGCCAAGCTGCCCGAGGCCGAGCCGCGCCAGCAGCGGGTGCGCGAGAAGCCCGAGCCCGAACCGGAGCCCGAACCCGAGCGTCCGCGCCCCGAGACGACCGACGAGCCCGTCGAGGAACCGGTCGAGCAGCCCGCGCCCGTTCCCGAGCGCTCCCAGGTGACCGGAACGGATCAGCCGTTCCCGTACCAGTACTACTTCAGCCTGATCGAGGGCGGCATCGCCCGCCAGTGGAAGCCCAAGCAGCTCGGTTTCCGCGATCGCTCGAGCCGGGTCTGCACCGTCCATTTCTTCATCGAGAAGGACGGCACCATCACCCGCGAGACGGTGGTCGTCTCGTCGGGGATCCCCCTGTTCGACCGCGAGGCCCTGCAGGCGGTCAAGGCGGCGCGCAAGTTCCCGCCGCTGCCCGGCGGATTCGCCGCCCGTTCGATCGGAGTCACCTTCGTCTTCACCCTGAGGTCGGGCCTGAAATGAAGATCTTCGCCCGCATCGCGCGCCTCGTACGCAGCCGGCGCTCATCGAACAGCATCGTGATGCCGGCGGCCGCCGCGCTGGCGGCAGCGTTGGCGCTGGCCGCCGCGGCGCCCGCTTTCGCCGCCGATCCCGAGATCATCCTCGGCACCGAGAAGACGGCCTGGGAGAGGATCGACATCCTGGTCCAGCCGTTGAACGTGTTCTCCGGCGGGCGCGATTCGCAGGCGGCCGGCGAGCTGCTCGAGCAGGTGCTGCGCGACGATCTGCATTACAGCGGACTGTTCCGGCCCCTGGGGCCCGACGATGCCGCGGCCGACAGCACGGCGGTGTCCTTCGGCATCGAGGGCGTGCTCGAGGGGCGTCTGCCCGGAACGGCGGTCACCGCGGCCGAGGCGGCGCCGGTGCTTTCGCTGAAGCTGCTTTCGTATCCCGGCCGCCAGCTGATGCTGGGCAAGCGCTACCGCCCGCTGGAGAATCAGCTGCGCGCCTCGGCGCATCACTTCGTGGACGAGGTGGTGCGGCTGCTGAGCGGCGAGCCGGGCATCAGCCTGACGAAGATCGTCTTCGCCCGCGGCAGCGGCGACCGGCGCGACATCTGGTGCGTCGACTACGACGGCGGCAATCCCCTCAAACTGACCGCCAACCGCACGCTGAACCTGTTTCCGGCCTGGTCGCCGAAGGGCCGCGACGTGGCCTTCATGTCGTGGCGCAAGGGACAGCAGGGCACCTACATGCTCGACACCGCGACCGGCTCGGTCCGCCTGCTGGCCGAGACGCCCGGATCGAATCTGGGCCCGGCCTGGCACCCCGAGGGCAAGGAATTGCTGGTTTCGCTGTCCAAGACCGGCCAGCACGAGATCTACCGCATGGATCTGCAGGGCCGGATCAAGCGCCGGCTGACCATATCGCCCGCCATCGAGATCTCGCCCTGCTGGGCGCCGGGCGGCAGGGACATCGTTTTTACGAGTGACAGGACCGGCACTCCCCAGTTATATATCATGGATGCCGACGGTTCCGGCCGCCGGCGGCTGACCTTCGAGGGTCGGTACAACGATTCCGCCGACTGGTCGCCGGACGGCGAGCGGATCGTCTACGCCTGCCGCGAGCACGAACTGACCCAGCTCGTGCTGATCGAGGCGACGGGCGAGAACCGCCGCGTGCTGACCGACGGGCGGTGGCGCAACTGCGAGGATCCGAGCTGGGCCCCCGACGGTAGGCATCTGGTCTTCGCTTCGGATCGAACGGGAGTGTTCAAGCTCTACGTCATGGATGTCGCCGAGGGCACCGTGCGGCAATTGACCGACGGTCCCGAGCCCGATACGACTGCCGATTGGTCCCCGTGAGGGGGGCGCGCAACACGGAAACGCAGAATCACCCGAACGGGGAACACGAAAGGAGCAGGGATATCATGACCACTGCCAAGGGTTCGCTGAAGGACGGAATCCGCATTATCGCCCTGGTCTGCATGCTTGCGGCCGCGACCCTGATGATCGCCGGCTGCGGCGGCAAGGACGAGGGACTGACCGACGACGTGACCATCGACGCCGGAGCCGCCGAGCAGGTCGACCAGCAGGTCGTGCCCGAAGAGCCCGCCGAGACGGTTCCCGAGCAGCCGGTGGTGCAGGACTTCGCGGCGATGGCGCCCCAGGAGTACGGCATCGAGGACGTGTTCTTCGCCTTCGACGAGTATTCCCTGAACGGCGAGTCCATGGCCGCGCTCGAGGCCTCGGCGCGGATCATGATGGAGCATCCCGACATCGTCTATGTCGTCGAGGGCCACTGCGACGAGCGCGGCACCGTCGAGTACAACCTCGCCCTGGGCGAGAAGCGCTCGATCGCGGTGCGCGACTACCTGGTGACCCTGGGCGTGGCCAAGGACCGCCTGCGGATCACCTCGTACGGCGAGGAGCATCCCTTCGCCCACGGCCACGACGAGAGCGCCTGGGCCCTGAACCGACGCGCCCATTTCTCGCGTCCGTAAGGAGCGTCCGAGATCATGCGATTCGCCCTGCCGCTGCTGCTGGCCGCCGTCCTGGCGGCCGGCTGCAGCCCCCAATTCGAGCAGATCGAGACCGGCGTCGCCCGCAACAGCGACGACCTCGAGAAGATCCGCCGCGAGCAGCAGCTGATCCGTCAGGATCTGGCCGCCATCGACGGCCTGCTGCGCCACGACACCGGCGCCGGCCGCACGACCGAGGCCCGCACCCTGGCCCGCATGGGCCAGCTAGAGAGCAAGGTCGACCACCTGACCCAGATGCTCGAGGACAACAACGAGTTCATGCGCACCATCTCGGCCCGGGTCGACATGCTGGCCACGCGTCTGGGCGTTCCGACGCTCGGCGAGTTCAAGGCCCTGGGCGCGGGCGATGTCGACGTGGCGCCGTTGGAGTCGCTGCCCGAGGAGGGGCGGGCCATCTACCAGGCCGCGATGCTCGACCGCAGCCGCGGCAACGCCGACGCCGCGCGCACCGGTTTCGAGGAATTCCTCGGCAAGTACGGCCGCACCGAACTGGCCGACGACGCCCTGTACTGGCTCGGCGACCTGGATTACGGCGCGGGACGCTACCAGGAGGCCCTGGCCAGCTTCCAGCGCCTGCTGGCCGACCATCCCGACGCCGAACGCCGTCCCGATGCGATGCTGAAGGCCGGCTTCTGCCAGATCGAACTGGGCGATGCGGCCGGCGGCCGGGCCACGCTCGAACAGCTGATCGCGACGTATCCCGGCACCGAGACCGCGGCGCTGGCCGAACAGGGTCTCGGGGCCGTCGAGTGACCACAGCCGCGGCCTGGCGACAGGTTCGGCGCCGAAAGGGGATGCCATGGCCACCAAGTGCGCGGCCCTGCAGACCGCCCGCGATCTCGATCAGCCCTTCCGCCCGGTGGAACTGGCCGTGCTGGACGGCAGCCACCACGCCTTCGTCGTGCGCTACGAGGGCGACTACGAGCGCCACGCCCACCAGGCCGACGAGTTCATCTACATCCTCGAGGGCGAGATCTCGCTGGAGATGGAGCACGCCTACATCAACCTGGCCGCGGGGGACACGATCCTCGTTCCGGCCGGGGTGACCCACAAGCCGCGCTGCCGCGATACGGCCCTGGCGCTGATCGTCGAGAAGGTCGGCACCCAGGCCGAACCGCGGGACGAATAGCCCGTCGCTCCGCCGCGACGACGCGAACCGATACGAAGAAGGGGCCGGCTCCGATGAGCCGGCCCCTTCGTTTTTCCCGTTCCGGTTGCGGCGGTCAGACGCAGCCGCCGGCCTCCGGACCGCAGAGCATCTGCTCGATCCACAGCACGGTGCCGCGGCAGCCGATGTACAGCGGAACACGCTGGTGCAGTTCGCGCGGCTCGACATCCAGGATCGACATGCTGCCGGTGCTGGCGTAGCCGCCGGCGTTCTCGACGATCATCGCCATCGGCGCGGCCTCGTACAGCAGGCGCAGCTTGCCCTCGGGGCGCTTCGAGGTGGCGGGGTAGAGGAACACGCCGCCGTACAGCAGGTTGCGGTGGAAGTCCGTGACCAGCGAGCCGACGTAGCGGGCGCTCATCGGCTTGCCTTCGAGGGTGTCGGGCGCGGCGCCGTCGCGGCCGCGTTTGAGCTGACGCACCACGTCGCGCACCGGATCGCTCCAGACCGATTCGTTGCCCTCGTTGACCGAGAAGATCTTCGCGTTGAAGGGCGTGGAGATGTTCTCGTGGCTGAGCAGGAACTCGCCGATGCTCGGATCCAGGGTGAAGCCGTGCACCCCGTGGCCGGTGGTGTAGACGAACATCGTCGACGAGCCGTAGATGA
>CAYLMM010000015.1:0-48495 GCA_964384825.1 uncultured Fibrobacteraceae bacterium | reverse complement strand
GCGGCGACGGCTCCGGGCGTCGTCGATCAGCCCGTCTACGCCAACGGATCCGACGTGACGCTGGTTTCGGGCTGGTTCCGGCCTGGAGGCCGCAGCCTGCGTCTGGTGCATCGGATAAGGGTGGCCGGAACAGGCGTCGGCGAAGGCCCCGACGGGGCGGTCGTCGAGATCGAGGACGCTTCGGGGCTCGTCGCTGCGCTCGAACCCCGCGGCGGCTACCCGCAGGCGGTCGACGCCGGCTCCCGCGGCGCCCTGCATGGACGCGGCGCTTTTGTCGGCGACGCCGAGGATGGAGCCGGGCCCTGGCGGATCGACGTCTTCGACCTGCCCGCCGACGCTTCCCCCCGGCGTTTGCGCCTGCGCCTGGCCAGCGATCGCGCATGGCGGGATTTCGGCTGGGCGATCAGGGTGATCGAATTGCTTTCCGCCGCCGACGCGTACGATGCCTTCGCCGCCGGCCTGGTCGCCGATCCCGCCGACGACATCCTGGGCTGGACCTGGCCCTGGGGGCAGGTGTCGGATTTCGCGATCGACGCCAGCGAAGACGGCGGGGAATCCTGGGTCGAGATCTGGACCGGCGGGGGCGAACAGGGGATGCAGGGTTATCAGCGCACCATGCCGCTGGCTAGCATCGGTCCCTTGCCGGCTGCGAACTCCCGTCGATCGCTGCGTGTCCGGGCTCTCGGCGCCGAGGCGGTCGAGGTCGCCTGCCGTCCGGTATCGTGGCATGTCGACGGGGGACCGGGCGAGCCGGTCTTGTTCGCCGCGCCCTGGCCGAACCCCGCCCGCGACGGCGTGCGCCTGCTGATCGACCGGCCCGACGGCGCTGGCGAAGGACGGCTTTCGGTATACGATGTGCGCGGACGACGGCTGCGCGCCTGGCGCGTCGGCGTCGGCAGCATCCTGATCGACTGGGACGGCCGCGACGGCGACGGGCGGCTTCTGGCCGGCGGAACCTATCTGCTGCGCCTCGAAACGCCGGAAGGCGAGATTTTCCGGAAGGTGGTGATTCTTCGATGACGCTGGGACGGAGCCTCGGCGCAATTCGTTGGATTCTTCTGATGACGATCCTGTCGCTCTCTCTGTCGGCCGTCCCGAAGGCCTTCGGGTCGGCCCTGGTGGATCCCTTCCGTGAAGCGTTCCTGGTCGGTCTCCACGACGATCCCGGCGACATCCCGATGGACGGCGCCTGGCCCCGCGATCTCTTCGCGCCGGCGGCGCCCGATTCGGCCTGGTTGGAGGCGGCGCAGGCCTATTTCCACGGCGGGCGTCGTCGCGCGGCCGGGTTGACCGGTTGGCGTCTGCTGCGCGGGGCGATGGACGCCCGGGATGTCCGGCGGCGGTACGAGACGCTGGCCGCGCGGGCCGAGGCCGTGGCCGGTCGAGCCGCGGCGGTCGAGCGGAAATCCACCTGGCTCGCCGCGGATCTGCTTGAACTCGATATCCGAAATGCTTGGAATGATGGAGATTGCGAATCCGTCGTCCGGTTGACCGATGCCGCGGTCGAACATGCCGAAGATCGCGGCGACGTGATCGGCATGTTGTTGATGTCGGTCCGTCGACGCGCGGCCATGGATGCCGCCGGTGTCCGGGACGATGCCGACACCGCGACGATCTGGGCCGAGTTGCCGCCCTTGCGCGCCGCCGACGCCCGCTCGGGCTGGGCGCTGTGGACGGCCCATCGCCGGGCGATCGGAGCCCCCTTGCTGCCGCCCGGTTGCGGATCGGACGATCTGGCCCGTTGGCTGCTGGCGGTGCCCCGGATCGCGCTGGACGCCGGCGAGATCGACCGGGCCGGATTCTCGGCCGAGGCCGCCTGCGCGCTGGGGCTGAAATCCTTCGCGGCCGGCGAGCGGGCCGGGCCTCGGATGACCCTTTACCTCGAAGAGCATCCGATGCCGGTCGCCGACGTCACGTTCCAGTGGGCCTGGCTGATGGCCAGGAGGGGCAACGGTCCGCGCACGGCGCAGAACGTGGCGCGCCTGGCTTCGGTACCGGGCGTGCTGAAGATCAATCGTTCCCGGTTGCTGGGGCTGGAGGCGGATCGTCTGCTGACGAACGGAAAGCGGGACGCGGCTCTCGAGTTGCTGATCTCCGGCTCCGAAGGCGGCGCCGGCGGGCCGCTGGCCCTGCAGTTCTATCGCTGCGCCGTGCAGGCCTTGGCCTCCGCTCGGGCCGACGAGTCGCTCAGGGTCGCGGGAATCGCGCAGGATCATCTCGATGCGGCTGTTTGGCGTCCCTACGCCGAGCGTCTGGAATCGTTGAACGGCGGCGGCACGGCGGACGGCTCCTGGCCCGAAGCGGTGCGGTTCGATGTTCGCCGCGGCGGCGCACGGCCGGTTCGGATGGAGATCGGAGCCGGTTTCGCCAGCCGCCTGGCCGTGGCCCGGGCCAGGGCCTGGTCGGCCTGGCTGGATTGGGGCGCCGCCTTGGCCGACAGTCTCGCAGACACGCTTCCGGCGGCCGGAAGCGAGGCGGCATTCCTCGTCGCCGTGCGCACCGCCGGCCGCGCCGACACCCATCGGGCGCGTTTCGGCCTCGGTTGCGATGCGCTCGGCAAGTGGCTCTCGGGATTGTCCGATCGCGACATCCTGCTGGATTGGGCCCAGACCAGGGATCTGGAGCGCTTGGCCGGCGCGGAGGCCATCCACGCGCCGAGCCCGCTGCCCCGTCTCGTGCGGCGGGGAGGAGGCGACGGCGAGACGCCCGCGATCCGCCGGTTCGCGCTTTGCGGGATCGGGCTGGCCCTCGGCGACGGACGCGGGCAGATCGCCGCCGCGTTCGGCGCGGCCATGCCCGGCCTGGACTGGCGCCGGCGCCTGCTGCTGACCCATCCTTTGCCCTCGGATGCGGCGACGGCATCCGAGCTGGCCGCCGGCGGCCTGGATCCGTCCCTGGTGCTGGCGGTCGCGCGCCGCGAATCGCTCTTCGACGCGGCGGCCAGGTCCCGCGCCGGCGCGCTGGGCCTGATGCAGATCATGCCTTTCCATTATCCGGGCCGGGGATTCGTCGATGGAGCCCCGATCTGGCGCCGGCCGGTCGTTTCGCTGCGCAAGGGGATCTCGCTTCTGCGGGAGAACGCCGCGCGATTCGACCGCGACCCCTACGCGACGCTTTCGGGATACAACGCGGGACCGGGGCCCGCGCGGCGCTGGCGGCGGCAGATCGGCTCCGGATCCCATGGCGGATTCCTGCTGGCCTGGGCCGGCTACGCCGAGACCAGGCGATACATGGAACAGGTTTTGATTGACCGTCAGGCTTACGTTTGGATACTTAATGGATGGCCGCCCGGGGGCCCCGAAGCCGATTCCGTAACGCGACCGGATTCGATGGAACCGTGAAAATCGAGATGAAACCTCAGTTCAAAGCAGATAATTCGACCGTCGAGTATCTCTCCTGGCGGGAGAGCGTCGAGTGGGGGCGCAAGGGCGTCCACATCTGCTCGACCCTGCTCGCGGTCTGGACCTACCTGATGGACGATCCTGTGGCCACCACCGGCCTGGCCGTCTTCGCGGTGCTGGTCATCGCGGTCGACCTGGCGCGACTGGGCATGCGGCGCTGGGCGCTGTGGGCCTACCGGACGTTCCCGCTGATCTTCCGCCGCGAGGAGCGGCACCGGCTCTCCGGCGCCTCGGTCATGATGATCGGCGCCACGATCACCTCGTTCCTCTTCCCGGCCGGTCCGGCCGCCGCCGGCATCCTCTGCCTCGCCTGGGGCGATTCGGCCGCCGCGGTCGTCGGCCAGGCCTTCTCGCGCACCCGCAGGCAGCTGGGGCTGGAGAAGGAGCCCGGTTCGCGGGCGCCGGTGGTTATCAAGCGGGGCAAGAAGACCATCGCCGGGTCGCTGGCCTGCCTCGTCGTATCCGCCCTGATGATCATATTGACCATGGGGTTCCGTCCCGAACTCTTCCTGGTCGGCGGTCTGACCGCCACGGCCATGGAGCGATGGACCCCGGGCCGCTGGGACAACCTCACCATCCCGCCGGTGACGGCGGGGGCCATCCAGCTCATTCTGACCTGGGTCTGCTGAACCGACCGCCAAGGACGATTTCATGGGTTTGATGCAATTCCTCGAGAAGATCTTCGGGGGCAAGACCGCTCGCGATTACAAGAAGATGCGCCCGGTCATGGAGACGGTGAAGGAGGTCCGCGGACAGTACGCCGACCTCGACGACGAATCCCTGCGCGGCATGACCGACAAGTTCCGCGAGCGTCTGGCCGGCGAGGAGACGGTCGACGACCTGCTGCCCGAGGCCTTCGGCGTGGTCTGGGAGGCCTGCCGGCGTCTCGCCGAGCGGAAGGCTTCGTGGCCGGTATGGGAGCAGGAGCAGGCCTGGGACATGGTGCCCTACGACGTGCAGATCATCGGCGGCATCGCCCTGCACCAGGGCAAGATCGCCGAGATGGCCACAGGCGAGGGCAAGACCCTGGTCGCCGTTCTGCCCCTGTATCTGAACGCCCTGCCCGGCCGCGGCGCGCATCTGGTGACGGTCAACGACTACCTGGCCCGGCGCGACGCCGAATGGATGGGGGGCGTGCTGCGCTTTCTGGGGCTGGAAGTGGGCTACATCGTCTCGAACATGACGCCCGACGAAAGGCGCGCCGCCTACAACTGCGACGTCACCTACGGCACGAACAACGAGTTCGGCTTCGACTATCTGCGCGACAACATGGCCATCCACCGCGAGCAGCTCGTCCAGCGCGATTTCCACTACGCGATCGTCGACGAGGTCGACTCGGTGCTGATCGACGAGGCCCGGACGCCGCTGATCATCTCCGGCGCGGTCGCCAAGTCCACGCACCGTTTCGAGGAGTTCAAGCCCCGCGTGGAAAGGGTCGTCCGCCAGCACAACCGGCGGATCAACGGCTGGCTTTCCGAGGTCGAGAAGGTCGTCGATCCCCACAACATCGACCAGGACGTCGAGATCGACGACGAGACCGCCGTCAAGCTGCTGCGCATCCAGCGCGGCGCGCCGAAGAACAAGCGCTTCCGCCGTCTGTCGCAGGTGCCCGGCGTGCTCGAGATCATCCAGCGCACCGAGGCCGCCTTCATGCGGGACAAGGCGATGTGGGAGGCCGATTCCGAGCTGCTGCTGGTCGTCGAGGAGAAGAACAACACAGCCGACTTCACCGAGAAGGGCCGCGAGCTGCTGGCCCAGGACGCGCCCGACTTCTTCGTGCTGCCCGATCTGGCGGTCACCGTCGGCGAGATCCAGTCCGACGAGTCGCTCGACGAGCAGCAGCGCGTCGAGAGGATCGAGGCCGCCGAGCGCGAGTACGCCCTGAAGAACGAGCAGATCAGCAACGTCGAGCAGCTGCTGCGGGCCTACACCCTCTACGAGCGCGACGACGAGTACATCATCCAGGACGGGAAGATCGTCATCGTCGACGAGTTCACCGGCCGGCCGATGGTCGGACGCCGCTTCAGCGAGGGCCTGCATCAGGCTCTGGAGGCCAAGGAAGGGGTCAAGATCGAGAAGGAGACCCAGACCCTGGCCACGGTCACCCTGCAGAACTTCTTCCGGATGTACGACAAGCTGGCCGGCATGACCGGCACCGCGGTCACCGAGGAGGGCGAGTTCAACGAGATCTACGATCTCGACGTGGTGGCCATTCCCACCAACGAACCCGTCCGGCGCGCCGACTACGACGACGTCATCTACCGGACCAAGAAGGAGAAGTACAACGCCATCATCGACCACGTCGAGGAGCTGCACGGGCTCGGGCTGCCGGTGCTGGTGGGAACCACGACGGTCGAGGTCAGCGAGCTGCTGAGCCGCCTGCTGACCAGGCGCGGCATCAACCACAACGTGCTGAACGCCAAGCAGCACAAGCGCGAGGCCGAGATCGTGGCCGCGGCCGGACGCCGCGGCGCGGTGACCATCGCGACGAACATGGCCGGCCGCGGCACCGACATCAAGATCGACCTGAGGTCGCTGGTCGGGCTCGAGGCCGACCAGGAGATCGACAAGGACGCGGCCGAGGTCGAGGGCGTGCCCGCGGGTCTGCAGATCATCGGCACCGAGCGCCACGACAGCCGTCGCATCGATCGCCAGCTCCGCGGCCGCGCCGGCCGCCAGGGCGATCCGGGCAGTTCGATCTTCTTCCTCTCGCTCGAGGACGACCTGATGCGGCTGTTCAACTCGGAGCGGCTGATCAAGGTGATGGACCGTCTCAACGTGCCCGAAGGGGAGGTCATCACGCATCCGATGGTCACCCGCGCGATCGAGAAGGCCGCCCAGCGCGTCGAGGCCCAGCACTTCGACATCCGGAAGCATCTGCTGGACTACGACAACGTCGTCAACCGCCAGCGCGAGGTGATCTACTCGCTGCGCCGCGACATCCTGCTCGAACATGATCTTTCCGAGGTGATGCAGGATCACATCGCGGCCTCGGTCGAGCGGATGGCGGCAGAGCATACCGACGAGGACCGGGCCAATGATTTCTGGGATTTCGAGGCCCTCGAGCGCGATTTCCAGTCGGTCATCCTTACGCCGCTGTCGATCGACGACGACGAGAGGCTGACCATCGGCCACCAGGCCCTGCTCGAGCGGCTGCAGCAGATCGCCTCGGAGCGGTACAAGGGCAAGGAGCAGCGCCTGACACCCGACATCACGCGTCAGCTCGAGCGTTACGTCCTGCTGCAGGTCATCGACGACTACTGGAAGGATCATCTGAATCAGCTGGTGCTGCTGCGCAGCGGCATCGGCCTGAGGTCCTACGGCCAGCGCGATCCGCTGATCGAGTACAAGGCCGAGTCCTTCCGGATGTTCCAGGAGCTGCTCGAGAGCATCGAACGGGATTCGGCGCGGCTGTTCTTCCGGGCCGAGCTGGCGGTGCGGCCGGAGCCCGAGGCGCCGCGGCCGGAGCAGATGAAGGCCAGCCACGAGAGCATGGATTATCTTGGCGGGACCGGCGAACAGGCCGCCCCCGCGGCCGGGCCCGGCGGAGTCGTTCCCCCTCCGGCGCCGGGCGGCGGCAGGCCGCAGCAGCGCGAGGCGCCGAAGGTCGGCCGCAACGACCCCTGCCCCTGCGGAAGCGGCAAGAAATACAAGAAATGTTGCGGTGCCTGAGATCGCTTCGCCCGATCGACACGCCGTCGCCGGCCCCGGTGAACTTGCCGAGTCGGCGTCGCTGTGTTAGCGTTCCCGCCCCGTGACAGGAGTGACGAACAACGTGGCCCATGAATTCGAGAAATTGCAGGATCCCCTGCGGCGTTTCCTGGAAGAGGCGCTGATGGAGGCGCATTCGGTCGCGGTCCTCGACGAGGGCAGCGGGCGAGGTCTGCGCCATTTCGACGCCTCGGAACGGGCCAGCATGACGCCCGCCGCCTGCGGCTACCTGCTGGAATTGTGCCGGAACAGCCAGATCACCCGGTCGCAGATGGAATTGCTGATCCATTATGCTTCGGTTCTCGATCCCGGTCCGCTGGATCGCGGCGAGCTGGCCGAGCTGGTGGACAACTTCATTTTCTCTTTCCCGGGACGCGGCTCGGCGCCGCGCGCACCTCACGGGGGAGAGGCCCTGAACTGAACGCCCCGCGATTGCGGCCGAGCCCGGCGGACGTCTTGCCGCGTCCTGGATCCGCTCGTCCGCGAGGAGACACGGCATGAAGCGACTCCTGATCGTCGAGAGCCCTGCGAAGGCGCGGACCATCCAGAAGTATCTCGGTTCCAAGTACACCGTGAAGGCTTCGGTCGGCCACGTCATCGATCTGCCCAAGACCAAGCTCGGCGTGGATGTCGAGAACGGGTTCAGTCCCGAGTACACGGTGATCCGGGGCAAGAAGAAGATCCTCACCGAGCTGCTGTCGGCCGCCAAGAAGAGCGACGAAGTGCTGCTGGCCACCGACCTCGACCGCGAGGGCGAGATGATCGCCTGGCATATCGCCAATCATCTCGCCCCCGCGGGCAAGCCGATCCACCGCATCGTCTTCAACGAGATCACCAAGGCCGCCATCGCGCGCGCCCTTGAGGATCCCGGCGAGATCGACGAGCCGAAGGTCCAGGCCCAGCAGGCCCGCCGCATCCTCGACAGGCTGGTTGGCTACCAGGTCAGTCCGCAGCTCTGGTCGCTGTTCTTCAAGGGATTGTCGGCCGGCCGCGTGCAGACCGTCGCCCTGCGTCTGGTCTGCGAACGCGAGGCCGAGATCGAGGCCTTCGTCAGCGAGGAATACTGGACCGTCCACGGGGATTTCCGCCACGGCGCCGACGTCATCTCCACCGACCTGGTGTCGATCGACGGCAAGCGTGTCAAGAGCGACGGCACCACGATCCTGGGCGGCGAACAGGACGCCGCCGAGGTGGCCGCCCGCGCGCGGCACGCCTCCTACGGCATCGACGAGGTGGTCCGCAAGCAGCGCAAGCGTTCGCCCAAGCCCCCGTTCATCACCAGCACGCTTCAGCAGGAGGCCGCCCGCCGCTTCGGTTTCTCCGCCCGCAAGACGATGACCCTGGCCCAGCAGCTCTACGAGGGCATGGATCTCGGCTCCGAGGGCCCGGCCGGCCTGATCACCTACATGCGTACCGATTCGGTGCGTCTCTCGCGCGAGGCCGTCGCCGAGGCCAGCGAGGTCATCGGCGAGCTCTTCGGCAAGCAGATGGTCGTCGCCGGAGGCCGCGGCTACCGCAGCAGCAAGAAGGCCCAGGACGCGCACGAGGCCGTCCGCCCCACGTCCTTCGCCCGCACGCCGGAATCGGTTTCCGGCCTGCTCGCCAAGGATCATCTGCGTCTCTATGACCTGATCTGGCGCCGCGCGATGGCCAGCCAGATGCCCGATGCGCTCTTCGACCAGACCACCATCAACGTGCGCGGCCTTTCCGAGGGCGACGCGCCCGACGCGGGGCTCGTCTTCCGCGCGACCGGTTCGGTGATCACCTCGCCGGGCTTCCTGCGCGTCATGCCCGACGTCGACAAGGACAGCGATCCGCGCCTGCCCGATGTTTCCGAGGGCGACGCCCTGGAGCTCGGGGAGATCGAACCGAAGCAGCACTTCACCCAGCCGCCGGGACGTTATCGCGACGCCTCGCTGGTGCGCGAGCTCGAGACCCACGGCATCGGCCGGCCGAGCACTTACGCGAGCATCATCTCGACGCTGATCGACCGCAAGTACGTCGAGCGCGAGAAGGGCGCCTTCCAGCCCACGCGTCTGGGCCGCGAGGTCTGGCAGCTGCTGGCCGAGGCCCTGCCGCATCTCTTCGCCGTCGAGTTCACCGCGAAGATGGAGGACGAGCTCGACCGCGTGGAATCCGGCGCGATGGAATGGGGCGCGGTCATTTCGGATTTCTACGGCCCCTTCCGCCAGGAACTGGACAAGATGGAGGCCGACCGCGACAAGCTGCGCAGCTCGCTGCAGAAGGAGACCGACATCGAGTGTCCGCGCTGCGGCGCGATGCTGGTCGAGAAGTGGGGCAGCAACGGCAAGTTCCTTTCCTGCCCGAAGTATCCCGACTGCAAGTACTCGCAGCCCCTGCCCGGCGACATCGAGATGCTGGACGAGCAATGCCCCACCTGCGGCAAGCAGCTGCAGGTGCGCAAGGGACGTTTCGGGCGGTTCGTGGCCTGCAGCGGATATCCCGACTGCAAGTTCACCAGGCCGTTCACCATCGGCGTGGCTTGTCCCGAGGAGGGCTGCGACGGCCAGGTCACCGAGCGGCGCAGCAAGCGGGGCAAGATCTTCTACGGATGCACGAACTATCCCGACTGCAAGTTCACCTCGTGGGACAAGCCCGTGCCCCGGGCCTGCGAGGCCTGCGGCAACGGCTATCTGGTCGAGAAGTTCTCCCAGGCCCGGGGACGGCGGCTGGTCTGTCCCAAGTGTCGCGCCGAAACGCTGGACTAGGGAGTCATGAGCCGCGCGCGAATCGTGCATGTGGTCGGCGGCGGCCTGGCCGGCTGCGAGGCCGCCCTGCAGCTGGCCCGTTTCGGATTGACGGTCGTGCTGCACGAGATGCGTCCCGGCGCCGCCACGCCGGCCCACCGCACCGGCGGCCTGGCCGAGATCGTCTGCAGCAATTCCCTCAAGAGCATCGATTCCGCGACGGCTTCGGGCGTGTTGAAGGCCGAGCTCGATCTGCTGGGCTGCCGCCTGCTGGACGCCGCCCGCGCCTCGGCTCTGCCCGCCGGCGCCGCCCTGGCCGTCGATCGCGAGCGGTTCTCGGCCGAGGTCGAGCGGATGATCGCCGCCGAGCCGGGAATCGAGGTTGTCCGCGACGAGATCGCGGCCCTGCCCGATGACGATTCCCGGGGGGACTGGATCGTCGCCGCGGGTCCTCTGGCGTCGCCGGCGCTGCAGGAAGAGATCGGCCGGCTCACCGGCAGCGAGGGTCTGCATTTCTTCGACGCGGTCGCGCCGACGGTCACCCTGGAATCCCTCGATACGGACATCCTGTTCCGGGCCTCGCGCTACGGCAAGCGCGACGCCGACTATCTCAACGCGCCGCTCGACCGCGACGAGTACCGGGCCTTCCATCAGGCTCTGGTCACCGCCGAGCGGGCCGACGTGCACGCCTTCGATCGCGGGGAGCTGTTCGCCGGCTGCCAGCCGATCGAGGAAATCGCCGCCTCGGGCCCGAAATCCCTCGCCTTCGGGCCGCTGCGTCCGGTCGGACTGCGCGATCCGCGCAGCGGGAATCGTCCCGCAGCGGTCGTCCAGCTGCGCCAGGAGAACAGCGAGGGCACCCTCTTCGGCCTGGTGGGCTTCCAGACCAGGCTCAAGCAGGGCGAGCAGCGGCGCGTGCTGCGGATGATCCCGGGTCTGGCGAAGGCCGAGTTCGTCCGCTACGGCCAGCTGCACCGCAACTTCTACCTCGACACGCCGCGGATTCTGGACCGCCGCTTCGCCCTGCCGCAGCGCCCCCACATCCGTTTCGCCGGCCAGATCACCGGCGTCGAGGGCTATGTCGAGTCGCTGACCTCGGGCCTGGTCACGGCCTGGATGCTGGCCGCAGAGCGCATCGGGGAGGCCCTGCCGGCCTGGCCCCGCGAGACGATGATCGGCGCCCTGCTGGGCGGATTCCTCTTCGACCGGACCGGCGGCCGCCTCACGCCGATGAACGTGAATTTCGGCCTGATGCCGCCTTTGGTCGACAGCCCCCGCGCCAAGCGCGAGCGCAAGCTGGCCTACGGCGAACGCGCCGCCGCCCGCACCCGGGAGTACCTGGCCCTGGATCCCCTGCGCAGCCTGCTTGCCCGCGAAGGTGACCGGTGATAGATTCGCCGCATACCCGGGGAGGGACCTTGGATCTGCGGCAGGCATTCCTGGATCATCTGGCCGTCGAAAAGGGGAGCAGTCCCCGCACCGTGGCGTCGTACCGGCGCGACATCGATGATTTCCTGGCCCATGCCGGGGAGTCCGGCGGCGATCCGGCCCGCGATCCCTCCTTCTGGCGCGAATCCGAGCGGCAGCGACTGCTTGTGCGCGGCCATCTGGCCGCCCTGCGCCGGGCGGGACGCAGCAAGGCCACCGTGGCCCGGCATCTGGCCGCGTTGCGCGCCTTCTACCGGTTCCTGCAGCTTTCCGGCGTGATCGACGCTTCGCCTCGCAACCTGGGGCGCGGCGCTTCCGGCGGCCGCGAACGCAAGCTGCCGCGCGACCTGACCGCCGAGTTGGTCGCCGGGCTTCTGGAACTGCCGGACGCGACCCGGCGTATCGGTCTGCGGGATCGCGCCCTGCTGGAGATGATCTACGGGCTCGGTCTGCGGCTTTCCGAGGCCGTGGGTTTGGATGTCGGGGATCTCGATCTGCCCGGCGAACGGGTCCGGGTGCTGGGCAAGGGCGACAAGGAACGCGAGCTGCCCTTGTTGGGCGCCGCTTCCGCGGCCCTGGGCGATCATCTGGCCTCGCGGCTGGATCCGGCCGATTGGCTGGCGGTCCGCGACGGGGCTCCGTCCGCGGCGCTGGCGCGCATGCCGGTCTTCACCGGGCGCGGCGACCGTCGCATCAGCCCGCGCACCGTCCAGGCCAGGGTGGCCCATTACGCGGGGCGCCTGGCCGGCATGAAGGGCGTTTCTCCGCATACGCTGCGGCATTCGTTCGCCACGCATCTGCTGGACGGCGGCGCCGGCATCCGCATCGTGCAGGAGCTTCTCGGACACGAGAACCTCTCCACGACCCAGATCTACACCCATCTCTCCCGCGCCGTGCTGCGGGAGGCCTTCAACCGGGCCCATCCTCGTTCGAAATGAGGACCGGCCCCAGGAGCGGAACATGGATTTCAGGGCGACGACCGTGCTCGGCGTCGTACGCGACGGCGAGGGCGCGATCGGCAGCGACGGCCAGGTGACGCTCGGCAACACCGTGGTCAAGGGCGGCGCGGTCAAGGTGCGCAGCGTCTTCGAGGGGCGGGTGCTGGCCGGGTTCGCCGGCGGAGCGGCCGACGCCTTCGCGCTCTTCGAGAAGTTCGAGGGGCATCTCGAGCGCTACCGGGGTCATCTGCCCCGGGCGACGGTCGAGATGGCGCGCGAGTGGCGCACCGATAGGGTCCTGCGCAAGCTCGAGGCGATGCTGGTGGTGATGGACCGCGAACATCTGTTCATCGCTTCGGGCAACGGCGACGTGATCGAGTCGGACGACCAGGTGGTCGCGGTGGGCTCGGGATCGCCCTACGCTCTGGCGGCGGCGCGGGCGCTGCTGGCGCATACGCCGCTCGGCGCCGAGGAGATCTGCCGCGAGAGCCTGCGGATCGCCGCGGACATCTGCATCTACACCAACGCCAACATCACGGTCCTGACCTTCGATCAGGCCGCCGCCGACGGGGAGGAGCAGGAATGACGATCATTCCCCAGGAAGGTTCGGCGAGCTGGTCGTGCCGGGCCATCGTCAGCCAGCTCGACCGCCACATCATCGGCCAGGACGCCGCCAAGCGGGCGGTCGCCATCACCCTGCGCAACCGCTGGCGCCGCCTGCGTCTCGAGCCGGAACTGAGGCGCGAGGTGATCCCGAACAACATCATCATGATCGGGCCGACCGGCGTCGGGAAGACCGAGATCGCCCGCCGCCTGTCGATGATCTCCGACCTGCCCTTCGTGAAGGTCGAGGCCACGCGCTTCACCGAGAAGGGCTACGTGGGGCGCGATGTCGATTCGATCGTGCGCGACCTGGTGGAGAACGGCATCGCCCTGGTGCGGCGGCGCAAGCAGGCGAGGATCGAGCAGGAGATCGAGACCGCGGTCGAGGACCGGCTGATCGACATCCTCTTCCCGCCGCTGGCGGTCGGCGACGATCCCGAACGCGAGCAGCGCTGGCACCGCAGCCGCGAGAAGATCCGCCAGCAGCTGCAGGAAGGCGTGCTCGAGACGCGCGAGGTCACCGTGGTCACCGAGCAGCAGCGCGTTCCGATCGCGAACATCTTCACCGCCGCCGGCGAGGAGATGGACGCCGCCTTCTCCGAGGGGCTCGGATCGCTCTTCCCGAAGAAGACCAAGGAATCGACGATGCCCGTGTCGCAGGCGCGGCAGGTGCTGCGCGACCAGGAGCTCGACCGGCGCCTGGACCAGGACCAGCTCGTACAGGAGGCCCTGCAGCTGGTCGAGGACGGCGGCATCGTGTTCGTCGACGAGATCGACAAGATCGCCGGCAAGACCGGCGGGGGCGGTTCGGGGCCGGATGTCAGCCGCGAGGGCGTGCAGCGCGACCTGCTGCCGATCGTCGAGGGAGCCACGATCTCGACCAAATACGGCCCGGTGCACACCGACCACGTGCTGTTCATCGCCGCCGGCGCATTCCACATGAGCAAGCCCAGCGACATGATTCCCGAGCTCCAGGGGCGCTTCCCGATCCGGGTCGAGCTGGATAATCTGGAAGAAGCGGATTTATTGCGCATCTTGAGGGAACCGGACAATTCGCTGGTGCGCCAGTACCAGTCGCTGCTGGCGGTCGACGGTTGCACGCTGAGCTTCACCGACGACGCCCTGGCTTCCCTGGCCGCCTACGCGGCCGAGCTGAACAAGCGGCTGGAGAACATCGGCGCCCGCCGGCTGCAGACGATCATGGCCCAGCTTCTGGACGACGTCCTGTTCGACGTGCCGGAAGTCGTGTCGGGCGAGGTGGTCGTCGATCGCGAGTTCGTGGTTTCCCGACTGTCCGGCGTGGTCAAGGACGAAGACCTCAGCCGCTATATCCTGTAATCCCGGCGCGCCTGCGGCCGGAAACACCCGCCCAAGGAGGCAAGATGGCTCTCGGAAAGAAGGATTTCCTCGCGATCGATCAGCATACGCCCGCGGACCTGCGTCGGATCCTCGACCTGGCCAAGGAGCAGAAGCCGCTGGCGCGGGCTCACGAATTGCCCCACACCCATCCGAACCGCCAGCTGGCCTGCATCTTCGCCAAGCCCAGCCTGCGCACGCGGGTGAGCTTCGAGCTGGCCATCCGGCAGCTCGGCGGCGGGTCGCTGTACCTGACCGACAAGGAGATCGGCATGGGCAAGCGCGAGTCCGTCAAGGACGTCGCGAAGGTGCTGAGCCGGTTCGTGGACGGGATCATGATCCGCTGGTTCGACAACGACGAGGTCGACGAGCTGGCCGAGCATGCGACCGTGCCGGTGATCAACGGCCTGACCGACCTGCTGCATCCCTGCCAGGTGATGGCCGACATCATGACCGTCGAGGAGCATCTCGGCACCATCGAGGGCAGGACCCTGGTGATGGTCGGAGACGGCAACAACCTGGCCAACAGTTGGCTCAACGCCGCCATCCGCTTCCCCTTCAACTTCATCCTCGCCTGCCCCGAGGGCTACGATCCCGATGAAGAGATCCTGCGCAAGGCCGAGGCCGCCGGCGCCTCGTACATGATCACCCACGATCCGCGCGAGGCGGTCGAGGGAGCGCACGTGATCTACAGCGACGCCTTCTACAGCATGGGCCAGGAGGAGGAGGCCGTGAAGCGCCGCAAGGACTTCGCGCCCTTCCAGATCACGACCGATCTGCTGCAGGCCGCGGATCCGGAGCACATCGTGCTGCACTGCCTGCCCGCCCATCGCGGCGAGGAGATCACCGACGAGGTCATGGACGGACCGCATTCGGCCGTCTACGACGAGGCCGAGAACCGTCTGCACGCCCAGCGGGCCATCGTGTCCCTGCTGCTGGACTGATGGGCGCGGCGCGGCAGCGAGGAAACGCGATGCGGGCGGGGGCCTTGGCCCTCGCCCTGCTCCCGTGCCTGTTCGCGGCCTGCGCCACCATCGAGGCTCCGGGCGGCGGTCCGGCCGACATCACGCCGCCCGAACTGGTCGGTTCGTATCCCGATTCCGGCGCGGTCGGCCTGGCTCCCTTCCGCGAGATCGAACTCGCCTTCTCCGAGAAGATGAATCCGGTGCCCTTCGCCAAGGCGGTCCATCTCTATCCGCCGCTGGAGATCGAGAAGGGGAAGTGGAGCGGACGCCGGGTTCTGCGGATCACCCTGGCCGACAGCGTTCCCGCCGACACGGTGCTGGTGGTCGAGGTGCCGAGCGGCCTGGCCGACAACCACAAGGTTTCCGCCGGCCGTCCGTGGAGCTTTCCGCTGGCGACCGCGGACAGCCTGCCGCCGGGGGAGATCTCCGGCTGGCTGGTGATGGACCGCAAGCCGCTGGCCGGCGCCGTGGTCGAGCTCTACGACACGCCGCCCGATTCGATCGACCTGATCCGCCAGCCCCTGCTGCGTCGTGCGGCCACCGATTCCATGGGGCGCTTCATCCTGCCCTGGCTGCCCGCGTCGGGCGAGTCGTGGCGGCTGCGGGCCTTCGCCGATTCGGACGGCGACATGCGGGCTTCCGAAAGGGACGGCAGGCGCGTCTTCCCCTACGACGTGATGCTGACCGCGGCGGCGCCGCGGGTGGAACTCGAACCCCTGGCGATCTACGCGCCCGGCGAGCCCGGCCGGCTGATCTGCGGCCCGGTCGATCCCGGCCCCTGGACCGGCGAGGTCTTCGGCCTTCCTTTGGGCATCGCCGAGGAGGATACCGGTTTCGTGCCGGCCCTGTCCCGGAAGGCTCCGAAGGGTCAGGTCCTCTGCGCCCCCGGGGACTCAACGATTTTCGATCCCGCCGGACCGGGCCTGGTGCGGGTCGTCTGCTTCGTCGATGTCGACCGGGACAGCCTGTTCGGCGCCCTGCCCGATTCGTCCCTGATGCCCGACACCCTGCTCTGGGTCTGGGAGCCCCATGCGGTCGCCGATTCGCTCGAAGTCGAACCCGGCCTGCCGGCCCGGTTCGTCGCGCCGCTCTTCCCCGGGACCCTGGTCGAATGCCTGACCGCGCCGCAGCCGAAGATCGTCGCGGTCGCCGATTCCCTGAGCGTCCGCGCGAGCGTCGATTCCATGGCCGCCGCGTCGTTCGACACCGCGGCCGCCGCCGTCGCGGACAGCGCTTCCGCCGCTGCGCCGCCCGACACGTCCGCGGCGACCGGACCCTGAACCGCCCCCCGATTTCGATGCCGGAGGTACCATGTCCGCAGCGATCCCGTTCACCAAGATGCACGGCGCCGGCAACGATTTCGTGATGGTCGCCGGCGACGACCTGCGCCGCGCCGGCGTGGAGCTGCAGCGGCGCCACATCGCCGCCGTCTGCCGCCGCCGCACCGCAGTGGGCGCCGACGGCCTGATCGTCGCCGACCGTTGCGACGAACCGGGCGTCGATTTCGCCATGACCTACTACAACGCCGACGGGGGAGAGGCCTCGATGTGCGGCAACGGCGCCCGCTGCGTCTTCGCCTTCGCCCGCGGTCTGGGCCTGATCGGCGACCGGGGCGGAACCTGCCTCACCGGCTCGGGACCGGTCAGCGGCCGTTTCATCGGCCACGAGGTGGACGTCGAATTGACACCGCCGCGCGATATCCGTCTCGATGTCGAGCCGCGGCGCGAGCATCCCTTCGGACGCATCCATCACGCCGACAGCGGGGTGCCGCATCTGGTCATCCCGGTGTCGAACGTCGAGGCGGTCGACGTGCCGAAATGGGGCTCGGCCCTGCGGCACGATCCGGCTTTCGCGCCCCACGGCGTGAACGTGAACTGGGTCCAGCCCCGGACCGGCGACGACGGCGTGTTCCTGATCCGCACCTACGAGCGGGGCGTCGAGGCCGAGACCCTGGCCTGCGGCACCGGATCTTCGGCCAGCGCCCTGATCTTGACGCGGCTCGGGATGACCGATTCTCCGGTCGCGCTGTTGACACGGGGCGGGTATCGGTTGACCATCACCGTCGAGACCGGGGACGACGAACGGCAGTGCCGGCTGCGTCTGCGCGGACCGGCGGCAACGGCTTTCACCGGGGAGTTCGAGATCGATGACTGAACGCATATGGACGATGCCCGACGGCATCTATACGGCTCTGGTGACGCCCTTCAAGGACGGCGCGCTGGACAAGGACGCCTGGGAGAAGCTGGTCGCCCGGCAGATCGAGGCCGGCGTGGCGGGGCTGGTTCCGGTCGGCTGCACCGGCGAGGCCGCGACCCTGGATCTCGGCGAGCGGGAGTGGATGGTGCGCCATTGCGCCGAGGCCGCCCGCGGCCGCTGCGCCGTGGTCGCCGGTTCGGGCACCAACGCCACCGGCACCACCATCGAGATGACCCTCTTGGTCAAGGAATGGGGCGCCGACGCCGCGATGCTGATCACGCCCTACTACAACAAGCCGCAGCAGCACGGCCTGGCGGCGCATTACCGCAACGTGGCCCGCGCGGTGGAGATCCCGCTGGTGCTCTACAACGTGCCCGGCCGCACCGGCGTGAACATGCTGCCCGAGACCGCGGCCTCCCTGGCGGACGAACCCAACATCGTGGCGGTCAAGGAGGCCAGCGGCGACCTCGACCAGGTCGAGACCCTGATCGGACTCTGCGACCTGAAGGTCTTCTCGGGCGAGGACGGCCAGAATTTCCAGATCTTCGGACTCGGCGCGCGCGGCGCCATCTCGGTGCTGAGCAACCTGCTGCCGCGGATGGCCGTCGGAATGTGGAACGCCTGGCGCGACGGCGAGATCGCCAAGGCCTGGTGGATGTTCCGCCAGATGGATCCGGTGGTGAAGGCCTGCTTCATCGAGAGCAATCCGGTGCCGGTCAAGGCGATGCTGGCGATGATGGGGCTCTGCGACGGCGCGCCCCGGCTGCCCCTGGCGCCGCCCCTGCCGCAGACCCGGGAACGGCTGGCGCATCTGCACGATACGATCCTGGCCGATCTGTTGGCGGTCGAATCGGGGGCCGAGCGATGATCCCGGTGACCGTGCACGGAGCCGAGGGGCGGATGGGCAGGCTGGTGGCCGATCTGGTCGCCGACACGGAAGGCCTGCAGCTGGCCGCCCTGGTCACCGAGCCGGGCCGCGGGCGTGCGGCCGGCGATTTCCATCCCGAGCTTCCCCTGACCGGCCAGGACGCGATGGCGGCGGCCATTCCCGCCGGCGGCGTGATCGTCGATTTCTCTTTGGCGGCGGCCCTGGACGGCCTGCTCGACGCCGCGGCGCAGACCGGTTCGCGGATCGTCAGCGGGACCACGGGATTCGGTCCGGCCCAGACCGAGGCGCTCCGCGAACACGCCCGATCCCACGCCGTGGTCCACGCCGCGAACTTCAGCATCGGCGTGCCGACCATGAAGATCCTGCTCGAAAGGCTGGCCGAGGTCCTGCCGGCCGAATTCATGGTCGAGCAGATCGAGACCCATCACCGGCACAAGAAGGACCGCCCGAGCGGCACGGCCAAGCATCTGGCGTCGGCCTGGCGGGCGAAGCGCGGCGGCGGCGAGGTGCCGGTGCATTCGGTGCGCGTCGGCGGGATCGTGGGCGAGCACCGCTGGATCTTCAGCGACGACGAGGAAACCATCGAGCTGACGCACCGGGCCCATTCGCGGCGCGCTTTCTTGCGCGGCGTGGTGCCGGCGATCCGTTTCGCGGCGGGGATGGAGACGGGGCTCTTCGGGATGGAGGACGTGCTGGCGGGCGGATGATCCGACCGCCGGGCGCACAAAAGGGGCCCGCCCTTGGGCGGACCCCGAAGATGTCGACGCGGCGCGTTACTTCTGGGCCAGGGAGGCGAGCCGGGACTTCAGCCGCGCGGCGCGGGCGCGGGGGATGACCCCCTTGCGGGCCTGCACGTCCAGAGTGGAGTACATGGCCTGCAGATCCTCGGGCTTGCATTCCTCGGCGGCGACCAGACCACGGAACTTCTTGACCGCCGAGCGCATCCCGGCGCGGTTCTCGCGGTTGTCCAGCCGGCGCAGGGCGCTGGTCTTCATTCGCTTCTTGGCACTTTTGTGATGCGGCAAGACTGTCCTCCTTAAATGCGTCACTAACCGCGGGAATCTAACAGGGACCCCAGGACATGTCAAGGCGACCGGGCACCGATGACGGCGGAGATCCGCTGCAGGCCAAATTGGCGCTGCTGCCGGAAGCCCCCGGCGTGTATCTGCACAAGGACGAATCGGGCAAGGTCCTCTACGTCGGCAAGGCGACCCGGCTCAACCATCGGGTGCGGTCCTATTTCCAATCCGGAGAGCGGGACCGCAAGACCGAGCAGCTGGTCCGCCGTATCCGGGATTTCGATTACATCGTCACCGGCAGCGAGCAGGAGGCCCTGGTCCTCGAGGATCAGCTCATCAAGGAATACCGACCCCCGTACAACATCCGGCTGAAGGACGACAAGCGCTACCCCTACATCCGGGTCACCCTGCAGGAGCCTTTCCCGCGCGTCGAGGTGGTCCGGCGGATCGAAGGGGACGGCGCCCGGTATTTCGGCCCCTACACGAACGTCGGGGCCATGCGCGAGACCCTGAAATACGCCCTGCGGATCTTCCAGGTGCGCACCTGCTCGCTGGATCTGCCCGGACAGACGGTGCCCCGCGCCTGCCTCGACCATCAGATCGGGCGCTGCTCGGCGCCCTGCGTCGGTTTCGACGGCCGCGATTCCTATCGTCGCCGGGCCCGCGATCTGGTGCGGTTCCTGGATGGATCCGATCCGCGCGCCCTGGAGGGCCTCAAGCGGGAGATCGAGCAGCACGCCGAAGCCTACGACTACGAACAGGCCGCGGCCGCCCGCGACCGCCTGCGTCTGCTGGAGAAGACGCTCGGCGGGTTGAGCCGCATCCACGGGTTGACAGCGAACGTCGACGCCTGCGCCGTGGTCCGCGACGGTCGCCAGGCCTGCGGCGTGGTCCTGCGGATACGTCGGGGGCGCATCCTGACCACCCATCATTTCCTGCTCGAGGACCGGCTCGAAAGCGAGGCCGCGGGATTCCTGGCCCAACTGCTGCGCGAGTACTATCCGCGGGCCGGCGACATCCCGCCCGCGGTGCTGACCTCGCACGAATTGCCTCGCCGCGAGCAGTGGGAGACCTGGTTCGCCGAACTGAGGGGATCGCGGGTCAGGATGACGGTGCCGAGCCGCGGGCCCCGCCGCGACGCGGTGAAGCTGGCCTTGGACAACGCCACCTGGAAGCTCAACGAGCGCAAGCTGCGCGACAGCATGACCGTCCGCAGCGTCGCGCCCGGGGAACTGCTGCAGCTCCAGGAGGCGCTCGAACTGCGGACCGTGCCCGAGACGATCGAGTGCTTCGACATCTCGAATTTCCAGGGCCGCGAGACGGTGGCCTCGCTGGTCTTCTTCAAGCACGGCAAGCCGCTGAAGTCGCGGTACCGCCGCTTCCGGATCAAGACTGTCGACGGCGTCGATGATTTCGCCTCGATGCGCGAGGTCTGCCGGCGGTATTACTCGCGGCTGCAGGAGAAGGGCGTCCCGCCCGCGGATCTGGTGATGGTCGACGGCGGGAAGGGGCAGCTTTCCTCGGCCCGCGGCGTGCTGACCGAGCTGGGGCTGCACGAGGTCGAGCTGATCGGCCTGGCCAAGCGCGACGAGGAGATCCACCGCGAGCGCGGGCCGTCGCCGGTGCATCTGTCCCGGGGATCGGCGGCCCTGCAGCTGCTGCAGCGGGTGCGCGACGAGGCCCACCGCTTCGCCATCACCTACCACCGCCTGCTGCGCGAACAGAAGATGACCGCCTCGATCCTCGATCGCATACCGGGCATCGGGCGGATGAAGAAGCTGGCCCTGCTGCATCATTTCGATTCCGTGGAAGCGGTGCGCCGCGCGGGCGCCGGGGATCTGGCCTCCGTGCGGGGGCTGAACAAGGCCGACGTGGGTCGGATCCTGGAGTTCTTCGCCGCCGAGAGGGGGCCCGACGATGGCTGAGCGCTGGGACGAGGCGGTCGAGGCCTTCCTGGCCCACGCCGCGGCCGAAAAGGGTTTGGCCGCCAACAGCCTCGAGGCCTACGCGCGCGATCTGCGGCGCTTGGCCGTCTGGTGCCGCGGCGAGGATCTGGCCGCGCCCGCCGCGGTCGGAGCGCCGCAGCTGCGATCGTTCCTGACCACGGTCGCCGGCGGCCTCGGCGCGCGGTCGCGGGCGCGTCTGATCTCGACGCTGCGCGGCTTTTTCGCCTTCGCGGTGGAGGAGGGGTTCTGCCGCCGCGATCCCACCCTGACCCTGCTGGCCCCGAAATCCGGCCGCAAGCTGCCCGCCGTGCTGACCCGCGGCGAAGTCGAGCGTCTGCTGGCGGTTCCGGACTCCGCCGACGCCGCCGGCCTGCGCGACCGCGTCATCCTGGAGATCCTCTACGGCTGCGGCCTGCGGGTGAGCGAGCTCTGCGGCCTGGATGTCGCCGACCTCGACGGGGCCGAGGGCATCCTGCGCGTCCGCGGCAAGGGCGGCAAGGAACGCATCGTGCCGGTGGGGGCGCCGGCGCTCGAAGCGGTCCGGGACTGGCTGGACGCCGGACGGCCCGAGATGCTGGGTCCGCGCGGCGGGTCGTCGCTGCTGGTCAACCGCCGCGGCGGACGCCTGTCCCGGGTCTCGGTATGGAAGAGGCTGAAGGTCCTGGCCGCCGGCGCCGGCCTGCGCTCCGAGCGCCTGACCCCGCATACCCTGCGTCATACCTACGCCACCCATCTGCTCGAGGGCGGCGCCGATCTGCGGGTGGTCCAGGAACTGCTCGGCCACGCCGACATCTCGACCACCGAGATCTACACCCACGTCGACCGGGCCTTTCTGACCGAGGTTTACCGATCCGCCCATCCGCGGGCCCGCAAGCCGCGTTGAACGGGCGTTTTCAGCGGGCGACCCGGCTTTGACAAGGGGGGCGGTCGATGGTAATGTTTCGGCCACATCCAACCGCGACGATACCGCCCGAATCCGCATCAGAGTGCGAGGGAGCGCCTTGACCGAGAAGATCATCCTCAGCGGCAACCGGCCCACCGGCCGCCTGCATTGGGGCAACTACACCGGAGCTCTGGAGAACTGGGTCCGTCTCCAGGACGATTATCAGTGCTTCTTCATGGTGGCCGACTGGCATGTGCTGACCACCGCCCTGGACAAGGCTGCCGAGATCCGGGGCAATTCCCGCGAGATGGTGCTGGACTGGCTGGCCGCCGGTCTGGATCCCGAGAAGTCGGTGCTGTTCATCCAGTCCGAGATCAAGGAGCACGCCGAGCTGTTCCTGCTGCTGAGCATGATGATCAGCAAGGGGCGTCTCGAGCGTAATCCCACCTTCAAGGAGCAGGTGCGCGACCTGAACCTCGGGGGCGAGATCAGCTTCGGGCATCTGGGTTATCCGGTGCTGCAGGCCGCCGACATCCTGATCTACCGGGCGCACGCCGTGCCCGTGGGAGAGGACCAGCTGCCGCATATCGAGCTGACCCGCGAGCTGGGCCGCCGCTTCAACCATCATTTCGGCGAGGTCTTCCCCGAGCCCGAGGGGCTGGTGACGAAGTTCGCCCGCTTCCCCGGCGTCGACGGCAAGCGGATGAGCAAGTCGCTGGGCAACACCATCGAGATCGCCGATTCGCCCGAGGCGATCCGCGAGAAGCTGAAGACCGCGTTCACCGACCCCCAGCGCCTGCGCCGCAGCGATCCCGGCCGGCCCGAGGTCTGCGCGATCTACCAGTACTACCAGAAGTTCCTGCCCGCGGAGGCCGAGCAGACGGCGGTCGAATGCCGCGCCGCGACCCGGGGCTGCGTCGACTGCAAGAAGCGCCTGGCCGAGGGAGCGATCGAACATTTCGCGCCTCTGCGCGATCGACGCGAACACTTCGTCGCCCATCCCGGCGAAGTGGACGAACTGGTTAAGGATGGATGCCGCCGCGCCCGCGATGCGGCCCGCGCCACCATGGAAGCCGTGCGCGCGGCCATGAACGTCGGCTGAGAGGGAGCTTGCCGTGATCCGACCCGTCGAGAATCCGGTCCAGGACGCCGCGCCCAAGGCCGGCGTCCCCGATATCGCCGAGCTGCCCCCCGAGCTCTCGTATTTCCGGGACAGCGACGCCTGGCGCGTCGACCTGGAAGATTTCCACGGTCCGCTCGACCTGCTGCTCTACCTCATCCAGAAGGACGAGGTGGACATCTACGACATCCCCATCGCGGGCATCACCGAGCAGTACCTGAAGTACCTCGAGGTGATCCAGATGCTGTCGCTCGACAACGCGGGCGACTTCATCGTGATGGCCGCCACTCTGCTGCGCATCAAGGCGAGGATGCTGCTGCCGATCCAGGCCCCCGATGACGAGATGGACGAGGACGACCCCCGCGCCGAGCTGGTCCGCCGCCTGCTCGAGTACAAGCGCTTCAAGGAGGCCGCGGCCGAGTTCCGCCAGTTCGAACAGGACCGCAGCCGCTACCACATGCGGCAGACCGGCTACCCGTTCCTGCAGGAATCCACCGAGCCGCCCGAGCTGCGGCTGGGCATCTTCGATCTGCTGTCCGCGCTGGCCGGCGTCTACGACCGGGTGACCAAGGAACCGGTGCACAACGTCGCGCGGGAGGTCTTCACGGTCGAGCAGAAGACCGACCTGATCCTGGACCTGATCGACAAGCAGGGCGTGGTGCGTTTCGACGAGCTCTTCGCCGGCGATGCGATCAGGATGGAGGTCCTGGTCACCTTCATCGCCATCCTGGAACTGACCAAGAGCGGACGGATCCGGCCCACCCAGACCGAGGTCAACGGTCCGATCTGGGTGCAGTACGCCGAGGCCGAGCCCATGGCCGCCGCGGCCGCGGCCGGCGCGGGAGCGGCGGTATGAAGCGTGATCTCGAGGCCCTGCTCTTCGCCACCGACGCTCCGCTGACGATCCAGCGCCTGAAGTCGCTGTTGCCCGATTGCGACGCGAAGGAGATCCGCGCCGCGGTCGACGAGCTGAACGCCGAGATGCAGGAACAGGGGCACGCCTTCTCGGTCGTCGAATTCGGAGGGGGCTGGCAGATCGCCACCCGTCCCGAGTTCGCCCCGATCGTCCAGCAGCTCTATCGCGGCCGGCGTTACGTGCGTCTGTCGCGCGCGGCGCTCGAGGTCCTGGCGATCATCGCCTACCGCCAGCCGATCACCCGCATGGAGATCGAGGAGATCCGCGGCGTCCAGGCCAGCGGCGTGCTCTCGACCCTGATTGAGCGCAACCTCATCACGGTGCTCGGCCGCGCCGACACCGTCGGCAACCCCATCCTCTACGGCACGACCCGCGAATTCCTCGACCACATGGGATTGAAGGGCCTGCATCAGCTGCCGCAGCTGCCGGATCTCGAACGGGTCGTCGAGGATCGCGACGAGCTGAAGGCCTTCGCCGAACAGCTCGGCGAGACGATCGGCGACGAGGATTTCGAGACCGTCTCGATCCGTGGCGACGAGGTCGTGGTCGTCGAGAAGGAAGAATCGCCGGCCGAAGATTCGTCCGAAGCCGAACCCGCCGATGAGCCGCCCGCCGACGCGCCGGCCGGAGATCCGTTCGACGAGCAGCCCATCGAGGAGGAACGTGACCCGGGATGATGAGCGCGCCTTGCGGTTGAACCGGTATCTGGCCCGTTCGGGTTGGGGGTCGCGCCGCGCCGTGGAGCGGATCATCGAGGCCGGGCGCGTGCGCATCGACGGGGTTCTCGTGCGCAAACTCGGCGTGCGCGTCGAGCCGGGCGCCGCGGTCACCATCGACGGACGTCCGGTCATCCTGCCCGAATCGTGGTCCGTCCACGTCTTCCACAAGCCCCTGGGCGTCGTCTGCACCCTCAAGGCCCAGCGCGGCCAGCGGGGACTCGCGGGGTTCCGCGCGCGCGGAGGCCTGCCGCCCGCCTCTGTTCCGGTCGGACGGCTTGACGCCGACACGACCGGCTTGCTCCTTTGGACCGATGACGGCGATCTCGCCCAGACCCTCTGCCGGCCTTCGGGCGGCATCTGGAAGAGGTACGAGGTCGAACTGGACCGTCCGCTGTCAGCCGAAGCGCGTCCGTTGCTGACCGACGGCGGCGTCGAACTCGACGGACGGCCGTGTCTGCCGGCGCGGCTCGTCGCGCGGGGAGGGGCGGGGCGGCTGTGGACCATCGAGATCCACGAAGGACGCAATCGCCAGGTGCGCCGGATGTTCAGCGCCGTGGGCGCCGAGGTCGCCGCCCTTCACCGTTCGGGTTTCGGGCCGGTCGGCCTGGGGCGGCTGCGTCCGGGATGTTTCCGCAGGTTGACTTCCGAAGAGCAGGATGAATTGTATCGCGCCGCCGCCGGCGACGCCGACTCGAATCCCGAGGGAGGCACATGATGGATTTTCGAACTCTGTTCCGGCCCGGAATCCTGAAGACTCGTCCGTACCAGCCCGGCAAACCCGTCAGCGAGGTTCAGCGGGAACTCGGACTCGAGAGCATCGTCAAGCTGGCCAGCAACGAAAATCCCGAAGGCCCCCTGCCCGCGGTCGTCTCCGCTGTCGTCGCCGCCGCGTCGGGCATGAACCGCTACCCCGACGGGTCCGCCTATGCGGTCGTCCACGCCATCGCCGAGCATCTGGATGTCGCGCCCGAGACGATCATCCTGGGCAACGGCTCCAACGAGATCGTGGACATGATGATCCGCGCCCTGGTCTCGCCGGGCGAGAACGTCGTGTTCAGCGAGAAGAGCTTCGTGGTCTACCCCCTGACCACCACCATCCATTTCGAATGCGGCAAGCCGGTTCCGCTCGGCGCGGATTACAAGTACGACCTGCAGGCCATGGCCGACGCGGTCGACCAGCGGACCAAGATGATGATCGTCTGCAACCCGAACAATCCCACCGGAACCTACAACACGGCCGCCGAATTCGCGGCCCTGCTCGATCGCGTGCCGGGCAATGTGATCGTCGTTGTGGACGAGGCGTACTATGAGTACGTTGTCGCCGACGATTATCCGCAGACACTCGCGATGATGGCCGAGCACCCGAATCTGGTGGTCCTGCGGACGTTTTCGAAAATCCACTCGCTCGCGGGGCTGCGGGTGGGGTATGGTATCGGACACCCGGAACTGATCGGCGAGCTGCACAAGACGCGCGAACCGTTCAACGTCAATTCCCTGGCCCAGGCCGCCGTCCTGGCCTGCCTCCAGGATGACGGGGCCGTGGCCGAGAGGGCGCGGAACAATCGTCTGTGGCTCGAGGAACTCGATGCCGGGCTGAAGGAGTTGGGGCTGGATCCGGTTCCTTCGCAGACGAATTTCATTCTGGTTCCCTGCCCGGGCCGGGCAGGAGCGTTGACGCAGGAGCTGCTGCAGCGCGGAGTGATCGTACGACCCATGGGCGGATTCGGATTCGGCGACGACGCCATCCGGATCAGCGTCGGGTTGCCCGAGGAGAACCGCCGGTGCCTGAAGGCCCTCAAGGAGATTCTGGAGTGACCGCAGACTCCCGCAGTGATCCGGCGGGAACCCTGTTTTCGCCGGATGTCAAATTACGCCACACCGTTCGCCGTGAAAACGGCGAGCGCACCTTGGTGCGCGTCGGCGATGCGGTCTTCGGCGGCGACCGGCCGGTCGTCGCCGCGGGTCCCTGCTCGGTGGAGGAAGGCGGCTCCCTGCTGCGCACCGCCCGCGCGGTCGCGGCCTCCGGAGCCGATCTGCTGCGCGGCGGCGCCTTCAAGCCCCGTACGTCCCCCTACGATTTCCAGGGTCTCGGCGAGTCCGGTCTCGAATTGCTGGCGGAGGCCCGCGCCGAAACCGGCCTGCCGGTCGTGACCGAGGTCCTCGATCCGCGCGATATCGATCAGGTCGCCGCGGTCGCGGACATGCTTCAGATCGGCAGCCGCTCGGTCCAGAACTTCCCTTTGCTGCGCGAGGCCGGCGCGGTCGGCAAGCCCGTGCTGCTCAAGCGCGGCATGATGACCACGGTCGGCGAGTGGCTCAGCGCAGCCGAATACGTGATGGAATCCGGCTGCCGCGATGTGGTGCTCTGCGAGCGCGGCATCCGCACCTTCGAATCCTCGACCCGAAACACCCTGGACCTCGGTTCGGTCGTGGTCCTGCGCCGTCTGACCCATCTGCCGGTCATCGTGGATCCGAGCCACGCGGCCGGCGATGCCGCGCTGGTGCCGGATCTGGCCTGCGCGGCGATCGCAGCCGGCGCGGCCGGCCTGCTGGTCGAGGTGCACGAGAACCCCGCGGCCGCTCTCAGCGACGGCCGCCAGTCCCTGACTCCGGACGCCTTCGCCGAGATGCTGGATCGCTGCCGCGCCGTGGCCTCCGCTCTCTCCGGACGCCCCGTCCCGGGAGCGTGAGCTCGATCATGCTGGAACCGTCTTCCCTGATGGCCGAATGCGAAGTTCCGTCCGACGCCGTGGTCGCGATCGACGGTCCTTCGGGTTCCGGCAAGTCCACCACCGCACGCGCCCTGGCCGAACGTTTCGGCCTGATGTACGTGGACAGCGGCGCGATGTACCGGGCCCTGACCTGGGCCGCCCTCGACGCCGGGATCGCGCCCGGGGACGCCGGGTCGCTGGCCGCGCTGCTCTCCGGATCCGAGCTCCGCCTGCGCACCACCCGCCGCGAGACCGACGTGTTCTGGAACGGCCGCGACATCTCGACCGTCATCCGCACGCCGGCCGTCGAGGCCGCCGTTTCGGAAGTTTCGGCCCATCACGCGGTGCGCGAGATGATGGTCGAGCGCCAGCGCGAGTTCGGCCGCACCCGAGGCGTGGTGATGGAGGGACGCGACATCGGATCGGTCGTCTTTCCCCTGGCCACGGTGAAGATCTATCTCGACGCGTCGCACGAGGCCCGCGTCGAACGCCGCTGGCTCCAGCACCGGCGCCGCGGCGTCGAGATCGAACGGGCCGATGTCGCCCGCGAGATCGCCGCCCGCGACTACTACGACAGCACCCGCGCCGAAAGCCCCCTGACCGTAGCGGCGGACGCCCTTGTGATCGACAACAGCGAATTGACCTTCTCCGAGCAGATCGAGGCCACCAGCGAGGCCGTGCGCCGGGTGATCGCCGAGCAGCGTCCCGCGCCCCGCGGCCGCGACGAACTGCCGCCGGCCTACAGGCTGACCTACAACCTGTTCCGGCCCGTGGCGCGTTTCTGCGGCATGAAGGTGCTGGGCTGGGAGCATATCTGGCAGCGCGAGGGCGTCATCTTCTCTCCCAACCACGTCAGCAACTGGGATCCTCCGATCCTGGCCGCCATCCTCGACGGCCGCGCGCCCATCCATTCGGTCGCCAAGGAGGAGCTCTTCCGCCACCCGCTGATGGGAAGGATCTACCGCTGGATGGATTGCATCCCGATCAAGCGGACGATCAACGACGCCGCCGCCTTCGAAGTCGCTTCGGAGAAGCTGCGCGCCGGCGCGAACGTGCTGTTCTTCCCTGAAGGCATGCGCCGTCCGCCCGCCGAGCCCGGCCCTGTCCGCACCGGGATCGGCCGGCTGATGCAGGCTTCCGGTGCGGCCGCCCTGCCGATCCATCTGCGCGGCACCCGCGACGTGACTTTGGGCGGCTCCCGCCGCTCGCCGCTCGAGGTGCGGATCGCTCCTCCTGTGCGTTTGCGGGCCTTGTCGGTCCTGCTGCGGGATCACGATGCGCCCGCGATTTCGCGACGCGTGGCCCATCTTTTCGAACGCATCTACGCCGAATTGCTGGCCCGTTCGGTCGCCGAGACCCCGCTTTCGGAATGGGAACTGGCCGACACCGAACGCCAGCGCGTCGTCTGCGCCCGCAAGACCTCGCGGCTGCTGGAGTTGCGTCACGCCGAAAAAGCCCGTCGGAACGGCCGAAAACCGGTCTGAGCGGCTTGCAAACAGACCCCTGCAGGTGTATATTCCGCAGATGCCCGACTGCAAAGTGGGGTAAATCTGTGTTATTAGGAGGATGATACTCATGAGTCCCAATCCCACCGGGGAGCAGCGGCACGCCGCTTCCCAGAACCGGCCCCTTCCGGGTCGCAAGTGGCACGAGGAGAACGATGATTCCCGTGCCCCGAAGGTCGTCACCGGTCCCCAGCTCACCACCGAGCTCGATCCGGCGTCGATCATCAACCAGGATTACCTGGATGACGATGAGCGCATGCTCAGCGCGGATCAGATGCTCGAACTGGTGAACCAGTACGAGGAGACTCTCCACGAGATCCAGGAGGGTCAGATCCTGAAGGGCTGTGTCGTCGAGGTGCGTGAGAACGAGGTCCTGCTGAACATCGGCTTCAAGAGCGAAGGCGTGATTCCGCTGGACGAGTTCGGCGCCGACGCGGTGACCGAGGGCGACGAATTCGACGTCTTCCTCGAGCACCTGGAGAACCAGGACGGTCTGGTCGTGCTCTCGAAGGAGCGCGCGGACTTCCTGAAGGTCTGGGACAAGATCAAGCAGGCCCACGAGACCGGCGAAGTCGTCCACGGCACCGTGGATCGTCGGATCAAGGGTGGTCTGGTGGTCAAGCTCTGGGGCGTGGATACGTTCCTGCCGGGCTCCCAGGTCGCGTTGCGGCAGGTTCCCGATCTCGATCAGATGATCGATCAGGAGATCGAGTGCCAGATCATCAAGAAGAACAAGCGGCGTCGCAATGTCGTTGTCAGCCGCCGCATCGTCCTCGAGCGCGAGCGCGAGGAGAAGAAGAAGAACTTGATGGCCGAGCTGGACAAGGATCAGGTCCGCACCGGCGTCGTCAAGAACATCACCGATTTCGGCGCCTTCGTGGATCTGGGCGGCATCGACGGCCTGCTCCACATCACCGACATCAGCTGGGGCCGCGTGAAGCACCCGAGCGAGGTCGTGAACATCGGCGACGAGATCGAGGTCAAGGTCCTGGACTTCGACCGCGAGCGCGAGCGCATCTCGCTGGGCCTCAAGCAGCTGCAGGCCTATCCGTGGGAGAACGTCGAGACCAAGTACCCCGAGGGCGAGGTCGTCCGCGGCAAGGTCGTCAGCATCACCAACTACGGCGCCTTCGTCGAGCTGGAGCAGGGCATCGAAGGCCTGATCCACATCAGCGAGATGTCCTGGACGCGGCACATCAAGCACCCGTCCAAGATCCTCTCGATCGGCGATACCGTCGAGGTGATGGTCCTGAAGATCGACAAGGAGAGCGAGAAGATCTCCCTCGGTCTGAAGCAGTGCGAGCCGGATCCGTGGCTGACCCTGACCGAGCGCTATCCGGTCGGAACGATCATCGAGGGTCGCGTCCGCAACCTCACCGATTTCGGCGCCTTCGTCGAGGTCGAGGAGGGCATCGACGGCCTGGTCCACATCAGCGACATGTCGTGGACCAAGCGCGTGCGGCACCCCAAGGAGATCGTCAAGAAGGGCGACATGATCCAGGTGCAGATCCTGGACATCGACGCCGACAAGCGCCGGATCAGCCTGGGCGTCAAGCAGCTCCAGGACAACCCCTGGCCGACCCTGGCCGCGGATTATCCAGTCGGGCACGAGGTCGAAGGCACCTCCATCCGCATGCTGGATCACGGCATCGTGGTGGAGATCTCCGATCAGCTCGAGGGATTCGTCCCGGTCGGTCACCTGGGCATCCCGAAGCTGGACAAGCCCCAGTACTACTTCCGCGAGGGCGAGGCCTTCCCGCTGCGGGTGATCAAGATGGATGCGGAGAACCGCCGCATCGTCCTGTCGATCGCCGAGCACTTCAAGGAGCAGCCGCGCGAGGAGTTGGACGCCTTCATCGAGGCTCATCCGAGGCTCGAGGACGTCGTCGCGGCCGATCTGGCCGCCGAGCAGGGTGGACAGCACCCCGCCAAGGATGACTCCTATCCGGCCGAAGCTGCCGAGCCCAAGCCTGAGGCCGACGAGCCGAAGGCCGAAGCCGACGAGCCGAAGGCCGAAGCCGACGAGCCGAAGGCCGAAGCCGACGAGCCTGAGGCCGAAGCTGCCGAGCCCGAGCCCGAGCCCGAGGTCGACGAGCCGAAGGCCGAAGCCGACGAGCCGAAGGCCGAAGCTGCCGAGCCCGAGCCTGAGGCCGACGAGCCTCCGGCCGAAGCCGTCGAGTCGGAAGCCGAAGCCGAGAAGCCTGAAGGCGAGACCGAAAACGACGAGGAGACCAAGAGCTAGGCGCTTTCGTTCAGAAACGTCTTGAACTTGGCCGCCCGTCAGCGGCGCAGGGGTGGAACGCCGTTTCCACCCCTGTTCTCTTTCCCGGGACGGATCATGATCGACAAGGAGACCGCGGCGCGCCGGGTGCGGATCGCGTTCAGCACCCTGGGCTGCCGTCTGAATCAATACGATACCGAGGTCATGAAGGCCTCCCTGCCCGAAGGATGGACCTGGGAGATCGTGCCCTGGCGCGACGAGGCCGACGTCTACATCCTGAACAGCTGCACCGTCACGCTCAAGGCCGACCAGAAATGTCGCCAGATGGCGCGGCAGGTCAAGCGGCGCCATCCGCAGGCGCGGGTCGTGGTCACCGGCTGCTACGCCCAGACCCAGCCCGAAGCCCTGGCCGCCATCCCGGAGCTGGACGGCGTCTTCGGCAATCTCGAGAAATCGACCATCGGCGAATGGCTGCCGCGGGTGCTGGTCGATGGCACGCGGCCGGTGGAGGTCGCTGAATATCCCCGGCATCCGATTTTTCCCGAAGGCGAGATCGAGGAATTCTCAGGCCGCTCCCGCGCCTTCGTGAAGGTGCAGGACGGCTGCAACCTGCGTTGCGCCTACTGCCTGATCTGGCAGGCCCGCGGCCCCGGACGTTCGCGGGCGGTCGATCAGGTGCTGCATCAGGTCGCCAAGCTGGCCGACGCGGGATTTCCCGAGATCGTGCTGGCCGGCATCCATCTCGGCAGCTACGCCCGCGATCTGGGCCGCCGCGACGGATTGCCCGGCCTGCTGAGAGAACTGCTGCCCGCCTTTCCCGATCTCCGATTCCGGCTCAGCAGCATCCATCCCAACGAGCTGGGCGACGATCTGACCGACCTGTTCCGCGAGTTCGACAATCTGCGGCCCTACCTGCACGTCTCGCTGCAGAGCGGCGACGACGCGGTCCTGGCCCGGATGAGGCGGCCCTACCGGGTGCAGGTGGTGCGCGAGGCCATGGACAGGATCGCGGCCCTCGGCCCCGGTTTCGGCGTCGGCGCCGACGTCATCGTCGGTTTCCCAGGCGAGACGGACGAGGAATTCGCGGCCACCGAAGCCCTGCTCGAGGAATTGCCCTTCACCTATCTGCACGTGTTCCGGTACTCGCCCCGGCCGGGAACCCCCGCGGCGAAGATGAAGCAGGTGGCGCCCGACACGATTTCGGCCCGGTCCCGCAAGCTGCGGGATCTGAGCCACAGGCTGCGGCACGAATTCGAGGCCGGCCTCGTGGGCACCGAGCGCGAGGCCGTGGTCGAGACCGACGAACCCGAACCGAACTGGATCCACGCCACCACCGACAACTACGCGACCGTTCTGGTGCCCAAGGGACTGCCCGCCGGCACGCCGGTCGTCGTACGCCCCGACGGATTCCGCGACGGGACCCTGTACGCCGACCGGGCGGTTCCGATCGAGGGACGATCCGGACGGAAAGGAAGCACGACATGAGCGTCGGCTCCGCGGACCCGCGCCGGGTCTACATCGAGACATACGGCTGCCAGATGAACGTCTACGATTCCGCCGCGATCGGCGGGATCCTGTCGGCCGAAGGCTATCGCCGGGTCGAGGCCGCCGCCGACGCCGATCTGGTGCTGCTGAACACCTGCTCGGTGCGCGAGCACGCCGAGCACAAGGTCATCAGCCGGATCGGCGAGCTGCGCAAGATGCGGCGCGAGATCGGACTGCCGCGGTGGATCGGCGTCGTGGGCTGCATGGCCGAACGCCTCGGTGTCAAGCTGCTCGGCGGCGTCAACCATGCCGACCTGGTGGTGGGTGTCGACAGCTACGACCGCCTGCCGCGGATCCTCGCCGAGCTGCCGGCCGCTCCGCCGCGATCGGAACGCTCCGCCACCGGCCACCGCGCCGACGCCTTCTACGTGGCGCCGCCGGAGGCCTATCCGGCCCGCAACTCCCATCTGGTGACCATCGACAAGGGCTGCGACTACCGCTGCACCTACTGCATCGTGCCCGAGACCCGCGGACCGCAGAGCGCCAAGCCCCTGGCCGCCATCGTGACCGAGATCGAAGCGGTGGTCGCCGCGGGCGGGCGCGAGGTCACCCTGCTGGGCCAGAACGTCAGCGCCTACCGCACCGACGAGGCGGATTTCGCCGGATTGCTGCGGGCCGTGCACGGCGTGCCGGGGCTCGAGAGGATCCGTTTCCTGACCGGCCACCCGCGAGACATGGGGGAGGACCTGATCCGGGCCATCGGCGAGCTGGACAAGGTCTGTCCCTGGCTGCACGTGCCGGCCCAGAGCGGATCCGATCGCGTGCTGAAGCGCATGAAGCGCCTCTACACCGCGGCGGATTATCTGCGGATGGTCGAGCTTTCCCGCCGCCACATCGCGGACGTCACCTTCTCCGGCGACTTCATCGTGGGCTTCCCCGGCGAGACCGACGAGGATTTTCGGCGGACGCTTGAGCTTGTCCGCGCCGTCGAGTACGATCAGACCTTCAATTTCAAGTATTCGCCGCGTCCCGGCACGCCGGCCGCCAAGCTTCCCGACGACGTGCCCGAGGCCGTCAAGAAGGAACGTCTGGCGGAACTGATGGATCTGCAGAAGAATGTCTGGGAGAAGACGGCCGCCGCCCAGAAGGGGCGCCGCTGGCCGGTGGTGATCGAGGGACGCGCCCGACGGCCGCGGTCGGCCTGGAGCGCTCGGGCGATGAACAACCGCAAGGTCCTGATCGAAGGCGGCGCCTATGAGCCGGGCGACCGCCTCACGGTCGAGATCGAGGATTTCGAGTCCACGACATTCCGGGGCGCGCCCCTGGACGAGGCGAGGTGAGAGCCGTGTGGATCTTCAAGGGCATCCTTTCGTTGCTGGTGCTGATCGTGCTGGCGATCTTCTTCACGCAGAACAGCGGACAGACGGTCGACATCCGATTCTTCCGGCGCGAGTTCCTGGACATTCCCCTCTATTACGTGCTGATCCTCGCCTTCCTGCTGGGGCTGGTCTCCGCCCTGATCGCCGCCTCGATCCGCGAGTTCCAGCTCCGGGTCCAGATGCGGCGGCTGGGGAAGGACCTGCGCGACCGCGACCGTGAGATCGGCGAGTTGCGCACCCTGCCGTTGTCCGATCTGAACGACGGCGACGAGCAGGAGGACTAGCATGGACCAGTGGCTCACCTACGCCCTGATCGTCGGCGTGCTGGCCGGCTCGGCGCTGGCGCTGTGGCTGATCGGCCGCCGCCGTGGCCGCCGGGCCTTGCGCGAGGACAGCTACACCCACGGCCTGGAGCTCTGGCTGGCCGGCGACCTTGATGGAGCCGCGGCCGCGATGCGCGAAGCCATCGATCGCGACAAGACCGCCGTCGAACCCTATCTCCAGCTCGGCAACCTGCTGCGCCTGAAGGGAGATCCCCGCCGGGCGGCAGCCTTGCATCGCGGGCTGACGGTGCGCTCGGACATCTCGGCCGAAAAACGGGTTTCGATCGTGCTGGCCCTGGCCGAGGATCTGAACGACCTGAAGCTCTGGGACGAGGCCGGGGAAATCCTCGACGCCCTGCAGCGCCGCGAACCGGGCGGCGAGCGGTACTGGCTGGCGCGGTTCCGGCAGCGACTCGGTTCGGGCGATGCCGACGCGGCTGCGCGCGTGCTGAAGGACGCCTCGCGCAAGTCCGATCCCGAGGCGCGTCCGGTATGGCGGGACCGCTGGGAGCTTTTCCAACTCGACCGGTCGCTGTCCGCCTCGGCCGGAAACGACGCCGGCCGGGCCCGGCGCCTGCTCAGGGGGGTCGACGAGAAGGGCGCCAACGCCCATCGACGGATCCACGCGGCCGCGGAGGCGGCCCGTGTCTCGGACGATCTCCAGGCCGCCGTCTCCCTGTTGACCGAGGGATTGCTGCAGCGGCCCGACGCGGCGGCGCTGATGCTGGCGCCCCTCGAATCCTGCCTGCTGGAAAGCGGACATTTCGAACGCACCATCCCGATCCTGGAAGCGGCCTGCGCCCAGGGCGAGGCGCCGGTTTCGCTGTCGATCACCCTGGCCCTGCTCTACGAGAAGATCGGCGACCGCGAGCGGGCCGTGCGGCTGCTCGAAAGCCGGGTCGGCGACAAGGGGCTGACGCCCGACGCCGTCGCGCCCCTGCTGCGGATCCTGGTCAACGATCTGCCGGACAGCGATTTCACCCGCGTCTGGCGCGGTCTGAGCCTGCCGGTTCGCGAGACCGGATGGCGCTGCGGCGAATGCGGCTGCGGATTCGAACGTCCCCGTTGGTTCTGTCCCCGATGCCGGAGCTTCGGCTCTCTGAAGCCGGTTCCCGAATCCTGCTGATCTGGAGGCTCCCTTGCGCGGTCTGTCCAGCCTGTCGAGTATCCTTTTCGCGATCCTTCTGTCGGCGGTCGTCGTCGCGGCGCCCGGCTCCGCCGCCGATTGGAGCGAGGTCGCGGCCGACTTCCACGCCGCCCGCTACGATGCGGCCGCGGCCGCGGCCGATTCGCTGACCGCGATCGGGGGCGAGAGCCTGTCTTCCCTGTACTGGCGTTTCCGTTTGACCCGTGAGCCCGACGAGGCCGTCGCGGCTCTGGCCGCTGCCCGGGCGCGCGATGATTGCCCGCCTGCCCTGGCCGATCGCCTGATGATCGCCGAGGCCTGGATCGCGCTCGGCCGCATCGAGCCCGACGCCGCCCTGGCCGCCCTGGCCGGCGTCGCCGATGAACGTCGCGACGGCGGCGCGTGGCTGGTCTGCGGCATGGCCGAACGCGCCAAGGGGCGTCTGGACCGCAGCCGCGAGGCCTTCGCCTCGGTTCGTCCCGATGATCCCGAATACGCCTGGGCGCGGACCTTCCTCGGCCGGCTGGCCCAGGAGGAGGGGGATCGCGCCCTGGCAGAACGCTATTACCGGGCCGCGCGCCAGGCCGCCGAGCCGATCACAAGTCCCGCGCTGCTGGCGGCCGCCTGGGAGATGGACCGCGTCGTCGACCCCGAGCGCGCCGCGGACATCCGCCGGGATCTCGCCGAGCATCATCCCCAGTCGCTCGAATACGCCCGTATCGAGGAGCTGATGAAGCGAGAGGCCGACGATTCGGCCGCGACGGCCGATTCGGCGGTCGTGGTTTCTCCCGCTCCGGCCGGGCATGACCGGCGGATGGCCCTGCAGCTGGCCGCCTTCTCCGACCGCAGCCGCGCCATGGCCTATCTCGCCGAGTGGAGCGATACGCTGCCCGGATTGCGGATCGTGGCGGTCCGCGACCAGCAGGGCGAGATGCTCTACAAGGTGCGGGCCGGCAGCTTCGTGACCCGGGCCGAGGCCCGCCGCGAGGCCGACAGGCTGCAACGCGATCACGGATTGCGGGTGATGGTCATCGAGGCGGCTGAGAATCCATGAGCGCCAAGGGGACCGGCGGCCCGAAGCTGACGCCCATGCTGGCGCAGTATCTGGAGATCAAACGTCAGCATCCGGAGGCTTTGCTGCTGTTCCGGATGGGCGATTTCTACGAGACCTTCTTCGACGACGCCGAGGTCCTGGCCCGGGTCGCCAACGTCACGCTGACTTCCCGCGACCGCAAGAGCGAGCATCCGGTGCCCCTGGCCGGCGTGCCGCATCATGCCCTGGACACCTACCTGCACCGTCTGCTCGAGGCCGGCCTGACGGTCGCGATCTGCGATCAGGTCGAGGATCCGGCCCAGGCCAAGGGGCTGGTCAAGCGCGAGGTGACCCAGGTGATCAGCCCGGGCACGGCCACCGCCCCCGAGCTCGTCGCCGGAGCGGCCGGCCATTATTGCCTGGCCTATCTGCCGGGGGCGGGACCGGAGAACGGCTGGGCCCTGCTCGACGCCTCGACCGGCGAGTTCCGCTGCGGGCAGGAGGAGGTCACTCTCGCCTCGCTCTGCGAACGCCACCCGGTGCGCGAGGTGGTCGTGGCCGAGACCCTGCCCGACGAACGGATCGCCCGCTGGCGCGCGGTTCTGCCCGAGGTCGTGCTCAATAGGATCGGCGCCAACTGGTTCCATCCGTCCTTTGCCGAGAACACCCTCTGCGAACACTTCGGGACGCGAACCCTCGATCCCTTCGGTCTCGGACCGCAGACCGACCGCGAGCTGGCCGTCGGGGCGGCCGGAGCGGTGCTGCGTTACCTCTGTTCGTTGAACCTGGCGCGGCCCGGCCAGGTGACGTCGCTCGCTTTCACCGACCGCGGCGACCGTCTGCTGCTCGACGAGGAGACCCTGCGCAACCTGGAGGTCTTCCGCACCTTCCGCGGCGAGAGGGGCGAGGGCACCCTGGTCCATCATATCGACGCCACGGTGACTCCGGCCGGACGACGGCTGCTGGAAAGGCGTCTGGCCGAACCCCTGACCGATCTCGAACGTCTGGGACGGTGGCATCGGGCCGTCGAAGGCGCGGTGCGCGATCGTCCCTGGCGGCAGACCGTGCGCGGGGCTCTGGGCCGCATCGGCGATCTGGAACGCTGGTCGGCGCGGGCTTCGAGCGGGCGGCTGGGACCGGCCCAGGCCCGACGCCTGGCTTCGTCGCTGCGCGCGGTCGGGGAGGTGGCGGCCCTGGTCGCCGCGGCCGGACGCGAAGAGCATCCCGCCGCCGCCTGGGCCGAAGCGATTCCCGATCTCGGGCCCCTGGCCGCGGGATTGCTGGACCGGTTGGCGGAGAATCCACCGGCCCAGGCCCGCGCAGGAGGCGTGATCCGCGACGGCGTCGACAAGGAGCTGGACGATTGCCGGCTCATCGCGCGCGACACCCGCGGCTATCTGGCGTCGCTGCAGAACGCCGAACGCGAACGAACGGGCATCGGCAGCCTGAAGATCGGGTTCAACAAGGTCTTCGGATACTTTTTCGAGGTCACCAACAAGCATCTGGACAAGGTGCCGGCCGAATACGTCCAGAAGCAGACCCTGGTCAATGCGGCCCGGTTCCATACCGACGAGCTGAAGGAGGCCGAGATCCGCATACTCGATGCCGAGGAGCGCGGCGCGGAACTGGAGGCCTCCCTCTACGCCGAACTTCAGGCGCGCGTCGCCGGGGCCCTGCCCGAGATCCGCGAAGCCGCCGCGCGGGTGGCCGCGATCGATCTGGCCTTCGCCTTCGCCGAACTGGCCGAGCAGCGGAACTACTGCCGGCCCGAATGCGACGATTCGCTGGCCCTGGACATCGTCGGCGGCCGCCATCCGGTGGTGGAGTGCCTGCTGGATTCGGATTTCATTCCCAACGAGATCCGGCTCGACTGCGAGCGGCGGCAGATCCTGCTGCTGACCGGCCCGAACATGGGCGGCAAGTCGACCTACCTGCGACAGGCAGCCCTGATCACCCTGATGGCGCAGGCCGGCGGCTTCGTGCCCGCCGAGTCGGCCCGCATCGGCATCGCCGACCGGATCTTCACCCGCGTCGGTGCCAGCGACAACGTGGCCCGCGGAATGTCGACCTTCTTCGCCGAGATGAGCGAGACCGCGCGCATCCTGCATCAGATGACCCGCCGCAGTCTGGTGATCCTCGACGAGATCGGCCGCGGGACCTCGACCTACGACGGCCTCTCGCTGGCCTGGGCGATCACCGAATTCCTGCACGCCGATGAAGGGCCGCGCCCGCGGACGATCTTCGCCACCCACTACCATGAGCTGACCAACCTCGCCGAGCAGTTGCCGCGGCTGGCGAACATCCGGCTCGGGATCAAGGAGTGGGAGGGCAGGATCATCTTCATGCACACCATCCAGCCCGGGCGCAGCGACAAGAGCTACGGCATCCACGTCGCGCGGCTGGCCGGGATTCCCGAGCCCGTGCTCGAGCGGGCCGCGGTCCTGCTGGATTCCCTGGTGTCCGACGACGAACGCGCGCGAGAGAGCCGATCCCGGACGCCTGCTGGCTTCTCGCTGGCCGCCGACGAGGCCGGCGCTTCGGCGCAGCTTTCGCTGTTCACCGACGACGAGCGCGACGCCCTGGCCGCCTTGCGCGAACTCGACCTCGACCGCATCAGCCCCGTCGACGCCTTCATGTGGCTGGTGCGCATCCGCCGCCAGCTCGACCGCGACTGATTTCCCCGTCCGTCATACCATCGAATCGGTCAAGGGCGCGCCCCGGCAGCCGATGGTATGATGGAGATGTCGGAAGAACCGGAGCGTCGAGAAAGCGGTCCGCCGTGATGCATGTGATCCTGTTGCGACCAGGTGAGGGCGAGATCCCCCTGCTGACCGGTCTGTCCGGTCGGGGGGATGCGGCGCGCTGCGTTCTGGTCGCTCCGCGCGCCGGCTCCGGGGTCGATGCCCTGGCGCAGGTGCTCGGCTTCGACGTCGTCGCCGATGCCGCGGCAGTTCGCTGCCCCGCCTCGGCCTTGATCGTGCCGGCCGCGGATCCCCAGGTCGTCGCCGAGGCCTCGCGGCTCGCAGCCGGAAGGGAATGGACGGTCGTTCCCGCGAACGAGCTGCTGCATCATCTCGATCGCGACGGATCGGTCGGCGGGTCCGCGACCGCGGATCGCGACCGCATCCTTTCCGAATTCCCCGATTCCGCGGCCGCGTTGATCGAACTCGCCGAGGGCCTGGAGCCCGCCGCGATGCTCATGCGCCTACTCGAACTGGCCGTGGCCCAGGCTGCGGCCGGAGGCGGCCGCATGATGCTGCCCGACTCGTCGCGCCGGCGTCTGAAGTCGGCCGCGGCGACGGGCGACGTCGCCGGCCTGCCTCCCGAGGCTGATGCGGTTGACGGTCCGGCCGGCAGGGCCTTCGCCTCCCGTCATGCGGAGTTGTCGTTCTCCGGCCGTCAGAAGGCCGATGATCCGCAGGGGGCGCTGCTGGCGGTACCGCTCGTGCGCGGTCCGCTCGCCGCCGGGGTCATCGTGCTGGGACTGGCCGCCGGCGATCCCTTGCCCGACGCGATCCATCTGCGGGCCTGGGAGGCCTTCGGCCGGAAATGCGCCTCCATCCTGCATCGTCTGCTGCCCGATCCGCCCCGGGGCGCCGCCCTGGCCGAACTCGAACTGCGGCTGCGATCCTCGATGCGGCCGGAAGCCGGGATCGAGGAGATCCTCCGGGGATGGACGGCGGCGTTGCGCGCCTCCTGCCGCGCCGATGCGGCGACTCTGGGCGTGTTGCGCGACGACGGCAGCCTGGCGACCGTCTCGGACTCGGCCCCCGGACTCGACTCGCAGGCGGTCCGATTCGAAGAATCGGCCGAAAGGGTTCTGGCCACCGGACACGCCTTCTTCATGAGCGAATTAGGCGATGGCCGGAAGGGAGCGGGGGCCGGCTTCGCGTTCCCGCTCGGGGGAGTGCCCATGCAGGGCGTTCTGACCCTGGAAACGGCCCTTCCGGGCGACGCCGACGCCTATCGCCGCGGCTGCGCGCCCATGCTCGCCATGCTGGCCGAACGCGTCGCCGACCTGCGCCGAATGGTTCGCCGCAGGGATCGTGCCGCCCGGAGCGAACGGGTCGCCCGCCTGCTGATCCGCCGCACCCGGCTGCGGGATGACGCCGGTGAAACCAGAAACGAGATCCTGGCCGGGATCGAGCGCCTGACGGGCGCCCGGCGGTCCCTCTTGCTGGATCGGGACGCGGCCGGGGAATTCCCCGCCGGGACGCCCCTGACCCGAGACGACGCCGAGGACGGGATGCTGGCCGCCCTGGTCGAAAGGGCCCGCGACCGCGGCTGGTCGGCCATCGATCTGAGCGCCGACGGTCGGCCCGGAGGCGATCTCGACACGATCCTGGCGACCGTTCCGTCCCCGGGGGCTGAGGCTCCCGTATTGATCCTCCACGGCAAGCAACGTCGCCATCTCCTTGATGTCGCGTGTTTTACCGAAGATGATGCGGATGTCGCCGCACATCTCCTCTCGCTACTCGATGCGGGCGCGGAATCCATCGCCCCAGCCGGGAAATCCGCAGAAACGACGGTTCTCGCCCCCAGGACAGCCGTGACGGATTCCCCGGTTCCGGCGCCGGACGACGCGCCCGCCTCGGCTTCCGAGGAACTGCCGCTGACAACGCTGCTCCAGCAGGAGATGGATCGCAGCGAGCGGTATCACGTTTCTTTCTCGCTGTCGCTCTTCCGTCCCGCCGGGTCGGTCTGGACTCCGGTCCACGCCCAGCGGGCGGTCAACCCGCTGCGCGAGCTGGTGCGTTCTTCCGATATCGTGATTCCCCTGGCGGACGGCACCCTGGCCCTGGTGGCTCCCGAGGAGACGCAGTCGGTTTCGCGTCTGGAACGCCGGGTTGCCGCTCTGCTGCGGGAAGTCGCCGGCGACGAGGATCTCGAGATCCTCGTCGGGCGCGTGGTCCATCCCGGCCCGCACGCCGCCGCCGCCGAGCTGTTCGAGGCCGCCCGCCGCGATCTGGAGCGCTCTCGCTGAGCCTGTCGCGGGTTCTCCACCGTTTTCCCGCCCCAAACCGCTGCGGCCCATTGACGGCTTCCCAAGAGGGACGTTATGTTAGCGCTTCGCCGCTTCACGACGAAGCCTCCGCCATACCCGGGAAAGAGCCATGCCAGCGACCGACCGCCAGCCCATTCGCATACTCGACAGCGCCTCGATCGACCGCATCGCAGCCGGCGAGGTCATCGAACGGCCGGCCTCTGTCGTCAAGGAACTGGTCGAAAACGCGCTGGACGCAGGCGCGGGCAGCATCCGCGTCCAGATCCGCGAGGGCGGCATCTCGTACATCTCGATCGAGGACGACGGTCACGGGGTGCCATTCCGCGAACTGCCGCTGGCCTTCGAGCGCCATGCGACCAGCAAGATCGTCTCGGCGGCCGACATCCTGCACGTGGGCTCGTTCGGCTTCAGGGGAGAGGCGCTGGCCAGCATCGCCTCGGTCAGCCGCTGCACGATGACCTCGCGTTCGGCGCAGGAGGACGTCGGCGGCATGATCCGCATCGCCGGCTCGGTGAACGAACGCCGCGAACCGGCTCCGCGCAACGTCGGGACGACCGTCACGATCGAGGATCTCTTCTACAACACGCCGGCCCGCCGCAAGTATCTCAAGACCCCGGCCGCCGAACGCAAGGCGGTCGTCGGGGTGATCACCTCCATCGCGTTGGCCTGCCCCGAGGTCCGTTGGCGGCTGGTCTGCGACGGCGAGACGGTCCTGGATCTGCTGCCGGCCGACGCCCTGACCGAGCGCGCCCGCGATCTGCTCGGCTCCCACGTCGTCGAGCACATGGCCCGTTTCTCGGCCGAGGAGGGCGGCATCGCGGTCGGCGGTCTGGCTTCCCGGCCCACCTACACGCGCCCCAACCGCATCCAGCAGTTCCTTTACGTCAACCGCCGGCCGGTGCGCAGTCCCGCCCTCGCGCAGGCGATCGCGCTCGCTTACCGGGAGGTGATCCCGCCGGGGCGCCATGCTGCGGTGATCCTGTTCATCGACGTTCCTTCGGGCGAGGTCGACGTGAACGTCCATCCGGCCAAGACCGAGGTCCGGCTGATGCTCGAACGCAGCATCTTCTCGCTGGTGATGAGGGCCCTGCAGGAGGGGCTCGATCTGCGTGGAAGGATGGTGCCCGGCCATGCGGCCGCAGACGGCGGCCGGACCGATGAAAGCGATCCGAATCGGGCTCGGATCCATCAGGAGGATCTGCGGCGCCAGTTCTCCGGCTCCGCCTCCGCGCCGGAGGTTCTGCAGCCCGGGGGACAGGGCAGCCTCTTCAGCGGCGCGGGCGCGGCCGCATCCGCCGAAAACGGACTTTTCTCCGCCGCGCAGGACGAATCGCAATCGGCCGCCGGCGACGACGCCGCGCTGCGGCCGGCCCCGTTCTGGCAGCTGCACCGCACCTACATCCTGACCCAGATCAAGAGCGGCCTGGTCCTGATCGATCAGCACAACAGCCATGAGCGCGTCCTCTACAACGACGCGCAGAAGGCTCTGGCCGCCGGCAGCTTCGCCATCGCGGTCCAGCAGCTGCTGTTCCCGGTGACCCTCGAGCTCACGCCCCAGCAGGTGCAGGCCTTCCAGGATCACAGCGACGAGCTTGGCCGGCTGGGATTCGCGGTCCAGCCTTTCGGCGGCCAGTCGGTGATCGTCCAGGGCATACCCTCGTCGTTGAAGAACTGGAACGAGGGGCAGCTGCTGCTGGACATCCTCGATGATCTGGCCGAGAGCGGCACCGGGCGCAACGAGGACAGCGACGATCTGCTGGCCAGCTACGCCTGCCACGGCGCGATCCGGGCCGGTGCCCGCCTGACCGTGCCGGAGATGCAGAACCTGGTCGACAAGCTCTTCGCCACCGATCTGCCCCTGTCCTGCCCCCACGGACGGCCGACGATGATCGAATACAGCCTCGAGGAGCTGGAGCGGCGCTTCGGGAGGCGATGAGCATGGCATCGTCGCGCGCTCCCATCTGTCCCGTCCTGGCCGGTCCGACCGCGGCGGGCAAGACCTCCCTGATCCTCGACGCGGCGGCGCGGCATCCGATCGAGGTCATCAGCCTCGACAGCCGCCAGATCTACCGCGGCCTGCGCATCGGCACCGCCCAGCCGACGGCCGCCGAGCAGGCCGCCTGCCCGCATCACCTGATCGATTTCGTGCCGCCCGAAGAGCGCTATTCCGCCCAGCGCTTCCGCGTCGATTTCCAGCGCGTCTACATGGACATCCGGTCGCGGGGCGCTTTTCCCCTGCTGGTCGGCGGGGCCGGGATGTACCTGACTGCGGTGCGCGAGGGATTCTTCGAACTGCCCGAGGATCCGCGGCGCCTGGCCGCGATCCGCGCCGAACTCGACGGCCTGGACGACGACGCCGTCGACCGTCTGCTGCGCGTCGAGGACCCCGAAAGCCGCCGCCGCATCCCGGTCGGCGACCGCTACCGCAGCCGGCGGGCCCTGGAGATCGGGCGACTCGCCGGCCGGCCGATGAGCGCCCTGATCGCCGAGCACCGGCCGCAACCGGTCCTGGGGCTCTCCTTTCCGCTGATCCTGCTCGACCTTCCGGTCGAAGCGCTCGCCCGCCGCATCGAGAAGCGCCTGGGCGCGATGCTGGCCGGGGGCTGGATCGAGGAGACCCGCGAGTTGCTGCGCCGGCACGCGGCCGATTGCCCCGGACTGCGGACCCTGGGCTACAGCCAGGTCGCCGCCCATCTGCGGGGCGAACTGGACATCCGGTCCATGACCGCCGAGATCGCCCTGCGCACCCGTCAGTACGCGAAGCGGCAGCGGACCTGGTTCCGGCGCCTCGATACGGCGGCCTGCGGAACGCCCGACGACGCCGCCGTCCGGTCGGCCCTGGACGAATGCATCGCCGCCGCGCGGACCGCTCCGGACCGATCTTGACAGCCGTCGCCGCCTGCTATTAACTTGCCGGTCACGGAGCGGGCTTAGCTCAGTTGGTAGAGCACCAGCTTCCCAAGCTGGTGGTCGCGGGTTCGAGCCCCGTAGCCCGCTCCAATATCGACGCTCCAGCGGGCCGGCCCTCGGGTCGCGCCCGCTTTTCCTTTCCGGACGCGACTCTTGCCGTGACGGCGTATCCTTGCGATCTTCTGGGCGTATCGGCGCCTCCATCCGGGAGATGTAACGTGATCGAATTGGTGAAGCCCTTCCCGTCGCCGCTGGACAAGGCCCACCGGTGGCGCGAGGGCGACTACGTAGCGGCGGTGGACGGCGTCGCGGTCGAGGATCTGCTGGATCTCTACTATTACATGCCCCGCGGCGAGAAGATGGTCCTGACCATCCACCGCCGAGGCGAGGCCTGCGCCGAGCCCGGCGACGTTCCCGATGAGGACATCACCGAACTGGTGCTCGAACCCCACGCCCTCGATCAGGTGATGTCCTGCTTCGCGGCGATGGAGTTCAAGACCTGCTCGTGCAAATGCGTCTTCTGCTTCATCGACCAGAACCCCGAGGGCATGCGGCCGAGCATCTACGTCAAGGACGAGGACCACCGGCTGAGCTTCCTCTACGGCAACTACATCACGCTGACCTCGCTGGGCCGCCGCGGCCTGGAACGGGTCGTCCGCCAGCGCATGACGCCGCTCTACGTCTCGGTCCACGCCACCGACATCGACGTGCGCACGCGGATGCTGGGCATCAAGCGCCGCATCGACGTGATGGAGATCCTGCGCGAATTGACCGCCAACGGGATCGAGGTCCACGCCCAGGTCGTTCTCTGCCCCGGCTGGAACGACGGCGAGATCCTCGATCGCACCATCGCCGATCTGTATTCCCTGCATCCGGGCGTCGGATCGCTGGCCGTGGTGCCGGTCGGTCTTTCGGCGCATCGCGAGGGGCTGATCCATCTCGATCCGGTCACGCCGGAGATCGCCCGCGGGGTCATCGATTCGGTGGGAGAGTGGCAGAAGCGGATCATGGGCGAGAGCGACACCGCTTTCGTGCATCTGAGCGACGAGTTCTACCTGCTGGCCGGAGAGGATTTCCCGCCGGCCGCCCAGTACGGTGATTTCCCCCAGGTGGACAACGGCATCGGCCTGACCCACAGCGTGCGCGAGGCCTGGTCGGACGACCTGGACTGCGCCCTGGCGGACGGCGAGGCGCCCACGGCTCCGATCACGATCCTGACCGGAAAGCTGGGAGAAAAGGCCTTCGCGCGGGAGTTGCTGCCCGTCCTGCGGCGCGACGGCCTGCCCGCGGTCGATGTCGTCGGCGTCGAGAACAGCTTCTACGGCTCGAGCGTGACGGTCGCCGGCCTGCTGACCGGGGGCGACATCCGCCGGACCCTGGCCGATCTGCCGGTCGAACCCGGGCGTCCGGTGGTCCTGCCGCCGCGGATGTTCAACAGCGACGGGCTGACTCTCGACGGCCTGGATATCGATCAGATCGCCGCGGATACCGGATTCGAGCTGGCGGCGCCCGACGAGGAGCGCTTTGTTGACTTCTGGACCTCCATCGGCTAGTTTCCAGGTCCGGGTTTCGCTGGAAAAGCGGAACCCTTTTGTTGATAGATGATTGCATGACATTGTTGAAGGAGATCGAGTCTTGTCCAGCCGCACGGTCGTCATAGTCGGTCGCCCCAACGTCGGCAAATCGACCCTTTTCAACCGCATCGTCGGGGAGAGGCGTTCGGTCGTGCACGAGACCCCCGGAGTGACGCGGGATCGCATCGCCGCGCCCACCGATTGGGGCGGCCACGCCTTCTATCTGCTCGATACCGGCGGCATCGTGCCTTTCGGCGAAGAGGTTTCGGCCTTCGATTCCCAGGTCACCAAGATCGCCCACGACGCCATCGACGAGGCCGACGCGGTCGTGTTCATGGTCGATGGATCGGGGGGACTGTCGACCTGGGACGACGCCATCGCCCGGCATCTGCGCCGTTGCGGCAAGCCTGTCGTGGTGGCGGTGAACAAGATCGAGAAGGAGGTCGACCGTCTGGCGGTCGCCGATTTCTACGGGCTGGGCCTGGGCGAGCCGATCGCGATCTCGGCTCTGCATGGGCATAATATCGGCGATCTGCTCGACCGCATCATCACCGGATTCCCGCCGCGCGTCGTGGAAACGCCCTGCGATTGCCGGGTCGCGATCGTGGGCCGCCCCAACGTGGGCAAGAGCAGCATGCTGAACCTGCTGACCGGACGCGCCGAGGCCCTGGTCAGCGATATCCCCGGCACCACGCGCGACGCCATCCATACCGATCTCCGCTGGCACGACCGCACGATCCGCCTGGTCGATACGGCCGGCCTGAGGCGCAAGGCCCGGGTCACCGAAGCGGTCGAGGCCTTCAGCACGATGCGGACCATCCGCGCGCTCGAGGATTGCGACGTCGCCGTCCTGATGATCGACGCCGAGGCCGGGACCGTGGCCCAGGACGCCCGCATCGCCGCCATGTGCCACGACAGCGGCAAGGGCGTCATCGTCGTGTTCAACAAGTGGGATCTGGTCGTCAAGGACCACAAGTCGCATCTCGGGGTCTGGGAGGCCTTCCTCAAGGAGGTGCCCTTCCTCACCTACGCGCCGTGGTTCACCATGAGCGCCCTGACCCGCCAGCGCAGCGGCCGGGTGATGGAGATGGTCTGGAAGGTCCATCAGGAGCGGGCCAAGCGGATCGACACTTCGGAGTTGAACCAGTTCTTCGAATCGGTGATCAAACGCCAGCCGCCCCGGTTCCAGAGCGGCGGCACCGGCAAGATCTATTACGCGGTCCAGGCCGAGAAGCAGCCGCCGACGATCGTCCTGTCGGTGAACAATCCCAAGTTCTTCGCCCGCAATTATTTGCGGTATCTGAATAATCAGTTGCGCGAGACGTACGGTTTCAAGGGCGTCCGCGTCTTCATCAAGTTGAAGCAGCGCTGATCGTCGAGGAGGGGCCGTCATCATGTGGATGTTCGCGGTGCTGATCGCGGCTTATCTGATCGGATCGATTCCGTTCAGCTTCATTCTGGGCAAGCGGGTCAAGGGCATCGATCTGCGGCGCCACGGCAGCGGGAATCTCGGCGCCACGAACGTTTTCCGCAACCTGGGACCCTGGTGGGGAGCCCTGGCTCTAGCGCTGGACATGGCCAAGGGCGCCGCCGCGGTGCTGCTGGCCACCGCGGTCATAGCCGCCTGGCCGGACGACAAGAACCTGCCGCTGCGCTTCACGCCCGACCTCTGGCGGATCCTGGCCGGCGCGAGCGCCATGCTCGGCCACACCTTCTCGCCCTTCGTCTCCTTCCACGGCGGCAAGGGCGTAGCGACCACCACCGGCGCTTATTTCGTCCTGGCGCCCTATCCCTTGCTGGTGGCCGCGATCTTCTTCGGCGTCGTGATGGGCGTGACGCGCATCGTGTCGCTGGCCAGCCTCTGCGCCGCGGTGGCGTTGCCGCTGGCCGTGGCCTACTTCGAGTTCATCTCCGCCGAATTCTCACAGACGATCTTCTTCTTCACCCTGGGCATCTGCGGTTGGATCGTCTACAAGCACCGCTCGAACATCAAGCGGCTGCAGAACGGAACCGAGAAGCCGCTCGAATCAACCGCTTCGGAATCCGATGCCGAATCGGCCGACGAGGAGCCACGGTCATGAAAGCAGCCATTCTGGGAACCGGCAGCTGGGGAACCGCCTTCGGCCATCATCTGGCCGACCGCTGGGACGAGGTGACGCTCTGGGGCGTCGAGCCCGCCCATGTCGCCGCCATCAACGAGACCCGGACCAACCCCGATTATTTCGGCGACATGAAGATGCCTGCGGCGATGAACGCCACCCTCGACCTCGACGAAGCGGTCGCCGGGGCCGATGCGGTCTTCGTCGTCGTTCCCAGCCAGGTCGTCCGCGAGGTGGGCGGGCGGCTGCGCACCGGTTCGCTGGGCGCCGGGGTGCCGGTGATCTGCCTGAGCAAGGGCTACGAGGTCAGCAGCCTGAAACGCCTG